>JAJCXO010000263.1 GCA_029263395.1 Acidobacteriota bacterium
GGCGGCAACGGCTCCGACTCGGTGAACGCCGACGCCCAGGACGGTTCGGGCAACTGCAACGCCAACTTTTCGACGCCAACCGATGGCGGCAACCCGCGGATGCAGATGTACACCTGCACCAACGCCTCGCCAACGCGCGACGGCGACCTGGACAATGGCGTGATCGTGCACGAGTACGGCCACGGGATCTCGATCCGTCAGGTCGGCGGCCCGGGCAACTCGAGTTGTCTCAACAACAACCAGCAGGCAGGTGAAGGTTGGAGCGACCTGTTGGCTCTGATCTACACCCATGAGCCGGGCGATGCCGGCACCGATTCCCGCGGTATCGGCACCTACCTCTTCGGTCAGGCGGCCAACGGTCCTGGTATCCGTGACCTGCCTTACTCCACCAATTCATCGGTCAACAACTGGACCTACTCATCGATCGGCGGCGCCGGCATTCCGCACGGTATCGGCTCGCGCTGGGCGCAGGGTGCCTGGGAGGTCTACTGGGCGTTGGTCGACAAGTGGGGCTTCGAGGGCGACCTCCACAACTTCAACATCAACGACGCCAACGAGGCGGGCAACAAGCGCGCCCTCTACTACATCAACGAAGGCCTCAAGAACACCGCCTGCTCGCCGACCTTCATCAACAACCGCGATGGCATTATCCAGGCCGCCACCTCAAGCTTCAACGGTGAAGACGTGTGCACGATCTGGGAAGCCTTCGCGGCCTTTGGCCTCGGCACCAACGCCTCCACCGGAGGCTCGAACAGCACCACGGCGTCCAATGGTTTCAACATCCCGGCAGCCTGCGACGGTCCGCCGCCGCCATCCGATTGCCCGGCTGGCTCCCTCGACTTCAACAGTCTGTCGTTGACGTCGTACTCGAACCAGAACGCTTCGAACCAGACCTCGGTTGCCAATGGTGGTGACACGCTGCAAATGACGGGTAACACCTGGGTACGCACCACCCAGAGTTTCAACATCACCCCCAATACTGTCGTCGAGTTCGACTACTCCTCGACCGACCAGGGTGAGATCCATGCCATCGGTTTTGATCCCGACGACACCTTGAACAACCAAGCCGCACACTTCCAGATCTGGGGTAACCAGAACTGGACCGGCACCGGTAACGTCGGCCGTACCGCGCAGCAGTACAACGGCAGCGGCAACAACCAGTCGTTCACGATTCCGGTGGGTCAGACCTACACCGGTAGCCGTCGCTTGGTGTTCACCAACGACAACGATGCAGGGACCGGCAACGGCAACTTCAGCTGCGTCCGGGTCTTCGAGTCCGGTGGCGGCGGTGGTGGCTGCACCGTCGACGACGATTTCGAGGGTGGCGCACCGGCGTGGACCAACGACGGCGCCTCAACCTGCACCACCGGCGCCTACACGGTGGGCAATCCGACCAACCCCGGCGGCGGCGTCCAGATCGTGGGCTCGAACTCGGGCACCAACTCGATCTTCACTGCGGTCAACACCAGTGCTGGCAACGCCGATGTCGACGGTGGCAACTGCATCCTCGGCTCACCGACCTGGGCGGTCACCAACGCATCAACTCTGTCGGTCGCCTACTGGCATGGCCAGCGCGACAACGGTGACGATGCGAGCGGCGACTTCTTCCGGCTCGAGTACTCCACCAACGGTGGCACGAGTTGGACAACCCTGAGGTCGAACGGAGACACCGCCTCGACTCCCGCCTGGAGCACCGCGACAGCGCAGATCCCGGCGGGCTCGAACGCCCGGTTGCGGGTCCAGTGCTCCGATGGCGCCGGCCCGGGAGACCTGGTCGAGTGTGGCATCGACGACGTGTCGATCTGTGACAACTAGTCGAACCGTTGACGGTCGGTCCGGAGACTCGGCGTCTTGGTAGGCGCCGGTCCTCGGGCCGGGTCACCCGTCTCCCTTTTCAGACTGGCCTCTCGGCATCTCATGCCGAGAGGTCCGTTGTTGTTTCTTGGTTGCCGCCTGCCGGTTGCATCGCCGGCAAACGAGAGCGAAGAAATTTGATATTTGGAGCGATTCACTTTAGCGGTGTCACTTCCCCTTTGATCCCGAGGCTAGACCATATGACTGAGATAAGATTCCCTGAAACCACGATAGTTGAGTCGACCTTTCGGCAGTCGTGCCGAGAGGTTTGCCCTGGAGAGGCCCGGATGCCGGAGTGATCGGGTTGCCAAGAACATTGGCATTCCGGGCCGCTGGTTGGAAACCTCACAACCTGCAAAGGAGAAGTCGATGCAGAGTTCAACCCGCAAGAGATCCTTCTTAGGCATCCTGACCATTGCTGTGCTGGTCGCGAGTGGAGTCGGCGCTGGCCCGCACCAGCCGGCTTTCGATGAGGGGCGCAATTTCGACGCCCGCATCGAACACAATCAAGGTTTCTTGGCATCCAAGAGCGCCACCCAGTCCGCCGCCTTGGAAGTGATGCGAAGCAAGGTTCGCGATCTCGATATCACCTTGGATGACACGCTCGGGGTCACTCGCTCACTCTCCAACAAGACGGGTTTTCTCACCCAAGTCCCCAGCAAAGCAGGGGGCGGACCGGTGGAGATGTCGCTGGCTTTCGTCAAAGCCCAACTGCCGGCGTTGGGGCTCAGCGCTGCCGATCTCGAAGGATACGAGGTCACGGACTCGGTCTACTCCAAGCTCAGCGGTATCACCCACGTCTATCTTCGACAGCAGCATCTGGGCCTGCCGGTGTACAACGCGCAGTTGCACATCAACATCCATGACGACGGCAGAATCCTCAGCGTCAACAACGCCTTTGTGCCCAACGTCGGGTTGAACCGCAAGAGTCTTGCTCCGACCCTGAGTGCTGCTGAAGCCGTCGCCGCCGCGGGTCGCCATCTCGGCGTCGCGCTCGAGGTGATGCCGAAGGCTCTCAGCACTGAAACGGGTCTCGCTCAACTCACCCACATGGAGGTCAAGCAGCTCTCCAGCTCGCCGATCGAAGCCCAGCTCATGTGGCTGCCAATCCGTGGTAGTGAAGTGCGTCTGGTTTGGAATTTCTCGCTCCAGACACCTGACTCACTGCACTGGTACGACATGACAGTTGATGCCGCCTCCGGCGACGTCTGGACCCGCTTCGACTGGGTTGCGTCGGATTCCTTCCGGGTTTACCCCGAGCCGGTAGAGAGCCCGCTGCACACCAGCCCGTTACCGCCTTCGGACGCGCGCGTGCTGATCGTCAATCCGGAAGATGCCACCGCGTCCCCCAACGATTGGTTCTCGGGCTCCGGCATCATGTCCGGCAACAACGTCCATGCCTGTGCCGACGTCAACGCCAACAACGTCTGCGATTCGCCGGAGCCGACCTGTTCCGGTGGAACCTGTGATTTTGCAATCGACTTGACAGCGCAGCCGGGAGCTTCCCAGGGTGCGGCGATCACCAACCTCTTCTACTGGAACAACATTATCCATGACATCCAATACCAATATGGTTTTGATGAAGTTGGGGGCAACTTCCAGGAGAACAACTTCGGCCGTGGTGGCGCTGGTTCAGACTCGGTCAACGCCGATGCTCAGGACACCTCGTTCCCGAGCCCTTGTAACGCCAACTTCGGCACTCCAGCCGATGGTGGCAACCCGCGCATGCAGATGTTCCTGTGCGACAACACAACTCCGGATCGGGACGGCGACTACGACAATGGGGTGATTGTGCATGAGTACGGTCACGGCATCTCGAACCGTCAGGTCGGCGGTCCTTCCAACGTCAACTGCTTGGGCAACAGTCAGCAGGCAGGTGAAGGTTGGAGTGACTTGCTCGCCCTGATGTACACCGGCGAAACAGGTGATGCCGGCACAGACGTCCGCGGCATCGGCGCCTACCTCTTCGGCACCTCGTTGACCACCGGCATCCGGGACTTGCCCTACTCGACCAACAACGCGGTCAACAACTGGACCTATGAGTCGATCAGCGGCGCCGGTATTCCTCATGGGGTCGGCTCACGTTGGGCACAGGCCGGTTGGGAAGCCTATTGGGCCCTGGTCGACAAATGGGGCTTTGAGCAAGACCTGATCAACTTTGACATCAACGACCCCAACGAAGCCGGCAACAAGCGGGCGATGTATTACATCAACGAAGGCTTGAAGAACACCGCGTGCTCGCCGACCTTCGTCGACAATCGCAACGGCATCATCCAAGCTGCGGCGTCGAGCTTCGGCGGTGAGGATGTGTGCACCTTATGGGAGGCTTTTGCCGCCTTTGGCCTTGGCGAAAACGCCGTCTCCGGTGGCTCCAACTCCACCAATCCAACCAACGGTTTTGCCGTGCCGTCGTCGTGCACCGATCCGCCGCCGGAATGCACCAACGAGATCAGCGGTCAGGACTTCGAGTCCGGCGCCGGCGGTTGGACCCAAGGTGCGGACACCTGCACCACCGGTTCGTTCATCGTCGGCACGCCCGACGCCACAGCCTGGCAGGTTGGTGGCGGCAACCCGGGGCAAGCGTTCTTCACTCAGAACAACGCGGGCGGCATCGGTACTGACGACGTCGACGGTGGCACTTGCGAAGCTCTTTCGCCGGTGGTCAGCGGCGGCGGCAATGACCTCACCGTGATCCTCGACTACTACCATGGTCAACGTGACGCCGGTGACGATGCCGGCGACGGCTTCACCATCGAAGTGCTCAACAACGGCTCGGTGGTCGACACCATGGTGTCGATCGGCGATGTCACCAACAGCGCTTTCTGGTCCACTGCGTTCACGACCGTTGCCAACGCTGGCAACGTCCAGTTGCGGGTGCGGGCGACCGACGCAGCAGCCGGCGGCGACATCGTCGAAGCTGGCCTCGACAACATCCAATTCTGTGGCGCCGGTGGCGGCGGGGGTTGCACCAGCGACGCCCAATGTAACGATGGTGCGTTCTGCAACGGCGTCGAGACCTGCAACATCGGCACCGGAGTCTGTGAAGCCGGTACCCCGATCGCTTGTGGCGATGGTGTGAGCTGCACCGTCGACGCTTGTAACGAGGCGACCGATTCCTGTGACAACACGCCGAGCAACGCCCTGTGCGACAACGGTGCGTTCTGTGATGGCGCCGAGACCTGCGACGCCATCAACGACTGTCAGGCTGGCAGCGCAGTGCAATGTGGCGACGGTGTGAGCTGCACCGACGACTCCTGCAACGAGTTGACCGATTCCTGCGACAACACACCGAACGACGGCCTGTGCGACAACGGTCTGTTCTGCGATGGCTCGGAAACCTGCGATGCGGTCAACGACTGTCAAGCAGGCACCAACCCATGCTCGGGCTCGCAGACCTGTAACGAGACCACCAACGCCTGTGAAGGCACCGGTGGCTGTTTGTTGGAGAACGACTTCGAAGGCGGCGCGGGCGGCTGGACCGGGAATACCGGCAGCTGCACCACCGGCGACTTCGTGGTCGGCACGCCGGACGCCACCGCCTGGCAGTTGGGCTCGGGTAATCCGGGCCAGGCCTTCTTCACCGCCCCGAATCCGGGTGGCATCGGCAGCAACGATGTGGATGGTGGCACCTGTGTGGCGCTCTCACCATCGGTCAACGCCAACGGTGAAGCCGCGGTTTCTGTCTCGCTCGACTACTACCATGGTCAGCGTGACGCCGGTGATGACGCCAATGATGGTTTCACCATCGAGGTGCTCAACAACGGCTCGGTGGTCGACACCATCGTTTCGATCGGCGACGTCACCACCAACCCGGCGTGGACAACCGCGTCGACCACCGTCAGTAACCCTGGCAACATCCAACTGCGGGTGTCGGCGAGTGATGCTGCGGGTCCCGGTGACATCGTCGAGGCCGGTATCGACAACGTGCAAGTCTGCCCGACCACACCGCCATCCTGCGTTGTGGACGATGACTTCGAAGGCGGCGCACCGGATTGGGACAACGATCCGGCCAGCACCTGCACCACCGGTGACTACGTGACCGGCAACCCGACCCAGCAGGTCAACGGAGGTGTCACCACCCAGGTTGGCGGCGCCAACTCCGGCACCACCGCCATCTTCTCGGCGACCAACACCAGTGCCGGCGTCAACGACATCGACGGCGGCAACTGCATCCTGACCTCGCCGACGTGGGGTGTGTCCCAGGCGTCGACCCTGTCCGTCGCCTACTTCCACGGCCAGCGGGACACCGGCGGTGACGCTGGTGACTTCTTCCTCCTCGAGTATTCCCTCAATGGCGGAAGTACCTGGAACACCCTGGCCTCCAACGGAGACACCACCTCGAATGCAGCCTGGACCAACGCGACAGCGCAAATCCCGGCCGGTTCAACGGTGCAGATCCGCATGCAGGCTTCCGACGGTACGGCCAGCGGCGACCTCGTCGAAGCAGGACTCGACGACGTGTCGATCTGCTCCAACTAGCCGCCTGAATCTCAGGGCCGCAAGGCTCTGAGCGGATCGATCAACCCCCGGTGTTTCGGCGCCGGGGGTTTTTTGGTGTGCGGGACGCCACCTGCCTCATAGGGCAGCTTGCCTGCTCCCTGGCGCGGGCACCAAGAACACCCGAAGAGACGGCGGACCCTGACATCTTGGAAACTAGACTCATCAGATTGCAAGGTAACGTCAATGCATCGAACTCGCGAGGTGAGCTCATGTTGAAGAGTCTGATGAGTGTCCTCCTGATCCTGCTGGCTTGTCCTGTGCTCGTCGCTCGAGCCGCTGAGCACGAGACGCTCAAGCTGGTGGTTCCGCGCGGTGACGCGCAAGCCGGCCGTGAAGCGTTCATCACGTTGAGTTGTACAAGCTGTCACGCGGTGCATGGTGACACCGAGCTAGCGAAACCCGTCGCAGTCATGTCGGTTCCGGTGTTCGGCAAAGCGCTGGCGAAACGGAGCCCAAGCAAGCTGTCGAGCTCCATCGTGTCGCCATCACATCTCGTCAGTAAGGAAATTCGATCCAAAGCAGAGGGCGATCTTTCACCACTGGGAGACCTCACCGCCAGCATGACCGTCCGGCAGCTGATCGACTTGGTCGCTTATCTGCGGTCTCTCGACGGTTAACCCACCGGTGTTTCGGCGCCGAGCACCTGCACCACCGGCGCTTACATCACCGGTAACCCAACGCAGCAGGTCAACTGTGGGTGACGATGCCGGTGACTTCTTCCTCCTCGGATATTCGCTCAACGGTGGAAGTAGCTGGAACACCCTGGCCTCCAACGGAGACGCTACCTCGAACGCAGCCTGGACCCATGCGACGGCGCCGATCCCGGCCGGCTCGACAGTGCAGATCCGTATGCAGGCCGCCGACGCCACTGGTGGCGACGACCTGATCGAAGCAGGCCTCGACGACGTGTCGATCTGCTCGAACTAGCTGCCTGAAGGCTCAGAGCCGCAAGGTTCTGGGTTGAGCGATCAACCCCCGGTGCTTCGGTGCCGGGGGTTTCTTGGGTGTGGGCAAGATTGATTCGGGTGTGTGTGATCTACCCGCGCAACGCTCGGTAGAGCGCTGCTTTCCAGGCCTCGAAGGTCCTTGGCATCGTCTCGCTTACCCGAGTTCGACTTGGACGAGGGTGATCAAGCGGCGTAAGGCCTTCTCCACCACCTCGGTTTCGCGATGACGCAAGATGACGAAGCCCTCGCCTTCGTAGGAGCTCGAGGGAGACTGCCCCAGGCGCGGTAGATTGGTTTCCACCACCAGTGATCCGATCTCCTCTTGGGCCTGGGATAACCCTCGAATAGCCTGGACACGGCCTTGGCCTTGGCCCCGAAGGAAGGCCGCGCCCGCTGCGAACCGGCGCTCAGGAGGATCGAAGGTGTGGTCGATCATCAACTGGGCCCAGGCACGATAGAAATCGAAGTCGTGGGCGTAGGAGATGAGCTTCGAGATCTGGGCTCCGCCTGGGCGCGCTCCAACCTCGGAGATGGCGAGGCTGCCGTCGGGGCGACGAAACCATTCCAGGTGCGAAACGCCGGTGGTCATGCCGAGTGCATCGAGGGAGTTGGCGGCAGCGACGCGAATGTCGTCAAAGTCGGCATCGTCCACTTCACGGGGTAGCAAGACACACCATTGGATCCAAGGGTTGCGGACGACTTCAAGCGGGGTTGGGGTGTAATGGGTCAGGGAGTGCCACACCAACTTGCCGTCGATCGAGACCCCGTCGAAGGAATGTTCTGAGCCCTGGACAAACTCCTCACCGAGCAGCGGACGCTGAGGGTGCGGTGGGTTTTGACGCAGCGCATCCCGCAGCGTGGCTTCGTCTTCCACCGAGAACGTGCCCTTGGCGCCGGAGCCAGCCGGCGGTTTGATAACGATCGGATACCCGACCTCATCGATAAAGCTGACGGCGTCGGCTTCGGTAGTGATCGTGTGATGCCGGGCGCAAGGCAGCCCAGCGTCACGCAATACGGTTTTCATCCGCCCCTTGTCGCGAAAATTCTCTGCAGCCTCCACTCCCATGCCGTCGATATCGAGCCGTTCGCGGACGGCTGCCAGCGGCACCTGCAATTGCTCCAGGGTCCCCAATAACCGATCCACCGAACCCAGTTGCTTGGCGAGTCCTTCCACTCCGGTGGTCAAATGGTCGGCGTCGAGGGCGTTCTCGACCCTCCAATGAGCGGCCAGCTTCTGGCGTAGCTCGGCTGGAAACTTTTCCAGCCGATCCTGGCTCAGGATCGCCAATCGAACGCCAGGGGTATCGGCTGCCGCGTTGACGAAGCGTAAGGTGGTGTCGAAGGAGAACGGAGCGACAAAAACGACGTTGGTCATCGTAGGATCCTCAGAGGTTGAGAGGGTGCGAGTGTATCTTGCACGTGCAACTGCTGGCGACCTCGGCTCGCACCAAGAAAAAGTGATCGTCGGTGTTGACACAATGACGTTGACACAGCTCTAGTGCGTTGACAGAACGCTGGTGTAGTACTACTGTAATACACTATGTTGAGGATTGATCCATCGGACGCGATACCGATCTGGAAGCAGATCGAAGAAGGTGTCCATCGTCTGATCGCGACCGGTACGTTGGGACCTAACGATCCGGTGTCTTCGGTGCGGGAGCTCGCCCGAGACTTGCGGGTCAACCCGTTGACGGTGTCGAAGGCCTATCGCCGCCTGGCGGATGCCGGAGTACTGACTGTTCGTCGCGGGGAAGGCACGTTCGTATCGGCACAGCCGCCGACGATGGCGGCGGAAGAACGGTTTCGGAAGTTGCGAGATGCTGCACGGCGGTATGTCACAACAGCGCGCACCTTGAGCGCCGATCACGAGGAAAGTTTGACTGCGGTTCGGCAGGCGTTAAGCGAGCTCGATGGCTCAACGAAGTCACCCTCCACTCGGAAATGAACACTATGAAGGATATGCCCGAAACGGTGATTGACGTCGACTCTCTCGGCGTGCATTACGGTAACACTCTGGCTTTGCGAGACGTATCGATTCGCGTTCCGCCGGGAGCGGTTTATGCGCTCGTTGGCCGCAACGGCGCCGGTAAATCTTCGTTGGTGCGCTGTCTGCTCGGACATCGTCGGCCGTCTTCTGGACGTGTCGCACTGCTGGGCCTCGACAGCTGGAGCCACCGAACGGAGCTGATGCAACAGGTCGGGGTAGTGCCCGAAGATCCCGACGCGCCCCCCACGATGACGGCCGACCAACTCGGTCGTTTCAGCTCCCACCTGTATCCACGTTGGGATGCAGAGAGTTACACCACACGTTTACGCAGGTTCGAGGTCCCCCAGCGAACGGCCTTTGCCCGCATGTCGAAAGGTCAACGAGCGCAGGTCATGTTGTCGCTCGCGTTGGCTGCCAAGCCCCGGTTGCTGATCCTAGACGATCCGACGTTGGGGCTAGACGCGGTCGCCCGCCGAGCGGTGTTTGAGGAGTTGGTGGTCGAGCTTGCTGATCGCGAGTTGACGGTGTTGATCACCAGCCACGATATGCCGGGTATCGAAAGCATCGCCTCACATGTTGCGGTGCTGAAGGCCGGTGAACTGTTGCTCGACGAGGATCTGGAAGTGCTCAAGCTGCGGTTTCGGCATGTTGCGTTCGGTCGCGTCAACGGCGCGGGAGATCGCCAAGTCGATGGTTCGGATTTACTCGAAGGACTCGAGCCGTTGGAGGTGAAGTCCCGCGGTCGCGGTGTCGAGGCCCTGGTGTCGCGGTTCGACGAGACGACCTTCGAACGCTTGCGGGCGAACCCGGATATCGACCGAATCGAAGAGTGGCCGGCGACTCTCGAAGACATTGTGATCGCCTTGACCGATGGAGGCGGTCACCTATGAGAGTTTTTGCTGCCTTGGTTTGGCGTGAGTGGATCGAACGCCGACTCCTGCTGTTGGCGAGTGCGTTCCTTGGCATCGTGCCGCTGGTGGTGCCGTGGCTGCCGGGTAGCCCAACAAGCTCGCAGCCTGGCGATGTGAGGCTGGCCACCACGGTGCTGGTGACCTTGTTATTTGGTGGCGCAATGTTGGTCGGTCTGGGCAGCACGATCGTTGGACGCGATCTCAGCGAGGGGCGCTTGGGCTTCTATTTCTCGCGTCCAATATCCGCTGGGATGTTGTGGTTAGCGCGTCTCGTCGCGGCCTCAGGTCTGCTCTTCGCGTCGATTCTGTTGATGATCTTGCCGACGATCCTGATGGATTTTTGGGTTGTGATCGAAGAATTTTCGCGTCAGAGCTCGAGTCGAGCCTGGCCACTGCTCGGCCTGGGAGAGGTCTACACCCTGGAAGGCACAATGCGGACGCTGCCCGAAGTGCCGCATCGCCTGGTGCGCCTGGGCGGCCTGGCGACCATCCTGGTGACGTTGTTGGCGCTGGTGCACGCCCTTTCGACGATCGTGCGGGGACGCAGCGCTTGGGCGCTGGCGGACCTGGGCGGCTTGGCGGTGGTAGTGGTGCTCGGTTGGGGAGCGCGGGGTGTGTTGGTCCGAGAGGAAGCGATCGGGGCCCTGGTGTGGTCGGAGTGGCTGCTGGTGCCCTGGATCCTGCTGGCTGGTGTGCTGGCTGGCTGGGTGCAGATCGCTCGGGGTCGAACAGATCTCAAGCTAGGGCATCGTACCCTGTCGGCAGTGTTGTGGCCGATGTTGATCCTCGGTGCGTTGGCCTTCAATGGCTACGCTCACTTCGTGGCGGCAAGCCGGATCGGCGACCTCGAGGAGGTGATCTTCATCAAGTCCTCACCCGACGACCGCTGGCTGGTTGTCGGAGGCCGGGTGCAACACCGTGCTCGGTCCGAGGCGGCCTTCTTGTTGGATACGACGTCGGAGCGTTCTTGGCGTCTCGGCGGCCTGGGGGTTGTTCGTTCTTCGGTTGCTTTTTCAGACGACGGGAGCACCGTGGTGTGGATTCATTGTGAGAAGGTCACCGAGTCCGACTGTGCTGTCTGGGCCAAAGATCTGCAAGACGTGGCCAGCGCGCCGCGGCGGACGGCCGTACCGATCGACGGCAGACCGGAGCAGCTCGTGCTCAGCGACGATGGTTCGCGCCTGGTGTATGTCAGTTGGCGGCGGCTGGTGATTTACGAGGTTGCGTCGGGCAATCTGTTAGCAGCGCTCGATGTCATTCAGCCCCCGAGGATCAACTTCTTCTCTCGGGATCAGTTGCGTTTCTTTGAGTTCGCCGATGAGTCGAGTTATGGCTCTTTGCGAATTCAGGGATTTGATCTCAGGGATCGACAGCTGACCGAAATCGGCACGATTCCGCGCGGGTATTGGGTCTTCCACAGCCCGCGGGATCAGCGTGTCGTCTACACCCAAGCGTCGCCCAACGGTTATGGGCTTTACGATAGTGAGCGTGGGGAGCCGTTGGGGGAACTTCACCCCGGGCCGCCTCTTCCCAGTGATGCGTTGTTTTTGGCAGATGGTAGGACCCTCCTGATCGCTCGTGATGACTTCAATGCCTCGCTGTCCGTCCTGTCGACGAGCGGTGAGCAGGAGGTGGCGGCGATCGAGGCGCCGAAAGCTCTGGTGGGTGTTCGAGTGGGCGGAGAGGTCTCACCGGGTCGTGTCTTGATCGCCTTCAACGAAGTGATCGGGGACACGTTACCGACTCCTGAAACTCCCGGTTTGCTGCCGGATCGTGCGTGGACAACCTACTTGTTTGATGTCGACACGCACACACTCGAAGTCATGGCAGCAGGTTTGAGGCCGCTTGGGGTACCCCTCGAAATGCCAGCGGATCGGTTGTTTATGGCGACTGGTCAGACGATCGTTCGCCGGAACCTAGAGAGCGGAGAGCAGAAAACCCTGGTCGGGCCCCTCGAGGTCGGTGACTAACGACGCCGACGAGGACAAGACCTGGTAGGAAGGAGGCCTGCCGAGAAGAAGACCGGCCGTAACCCTCGAACGATCAGGGGTAATAACCGCTCAGGGTCTTGACGATCAGGCTCTTGTCATCGACTTTGAGATCAACGGTGCGGAAGTCCTGGTCTTCCTCGGTATTGGTCGACTGATAGGCGATCAGATATTGGGATCGTAGCTCACGCTGGATCAGTCCGTAGATTGGCTCGAGCTCACCAATATCCTGAATGTAGAAACTGCGACCGCCGGTTTCGTCAGCCAACTTGCTCAGCTTTTGGCGGGCGCCGAGATCTTGGAGCCTGAACCCGATCGAGTAAATCGTGATGCCGGCGCGGCGGGCGTATTCTAGTGTTTCGCTGAAATCGAAGCGGCTCGACTCGTCCCGTCCATCGGACAGCACCAGAATAGCGCGCTGGCCTTTGATACCTGTGAAGTAATACAGCGCGAACATCACACTGTCATAGAGGGCGGTTTGGCCTTCTGGCACCAGGCCGGCGAGACCACTGCCGAGGGTGCGTTTATCGTTGGTCAGCTCCACCGCGAGGTGCGGGAAGCTGTTGAAGGTGATCACCGCAGCCCGGTCTTTGGGCTGGATTGCTTGTTGGAAGAACCCCAGAGCGGCTTTGCGCACTTCACCGAGAGTCCCGACCATCGAAGCTGAATTGTCGATCAGGATCCCGACGTGAATCGGCAGATCTTCGACGTTCTCGAAGCGCGCAATGGTTTGACGGGAGCCGTCTTCCTCGACGTCGAACTGCTCTTTCTGCAATCCTTCGACCGGCCGGCCTTGTTTGTCGAGCACGGTGGTGTAAAGCTCGACAAATTGAATCTCGAGTTCTTCCAGGTAGTCCGGGGCATTGATGAACACCAGGTCTTCGGTCGAGTTGCCGTCTGGCAGGTACGCTACCGCCCGCACATAGGCCACGGTTTCGTTTTCTGGCAGCACTATCGGATGGACGTAAGGCTCTTGGTAAAGCGTCGCGGCCAGCGTCTCGTTGAGATAAAACTCGACACGTTCTAGGGTGCGTCCGGCGGGTAACTCGACTTCAGCTCGCGCCCGCAGGCTATTGGCGTAACGTTTGCCTTTGCGTGGCTCGACCAGATTGATGTCAAAGCGATAGCCACCGCTGTTGATCAGCAGTTCGTCAGCCGCAACTTCCACGCCGGCCTCGTTATAGGCCTCAGCCCTCAACGTATGGATATCGGGGTAGGAGCCCAAATCCATTTCGACACTGAAGGGCGGACGATTCTTGGCCAAAACAAATTTGTCGTCCAAGAAAAAGCGAATCTTCTGGATCTCGTCACCCGAGACCAGGGTGTCGAAACGTACCAAGCCGGTCTGTAAGCCGCTCTGAGGTGGGATCAGGCGTAGTGACGTCTCGCCGGCTTCGATTGCCGCTGTCGCCTCTTCGAAGAGCTCGACGGTGCGGGGATCCTGGAAGATTGGAAGCTCGTAAACTCCATCCACCTGTGGAACGTTCAGTTCGAGCACATGACGCAGTACCCGCTCGGAGTTGAGATCTTCCAGCTTCAGAATGACCTGATAGTCACCGGGACGCAGGAAACGTTGGAAGGCGAGTGGAATGGTGCCTGGTGCGGCCTGTTCGGGGAAGCCAAACTTGTAGCGGAAATTCTCGAACAGCGTCTCGTCCCGCAACACCTCGCCGGTGAGCAGGAAGTCATGGGAACGATAACTCGCATACTCACCAACCGTGGCGTCCTGGACTGGTATGGAAATCACCCCTTGGACCACGGTGCGATGTTGGTTGCGACCTGGGAAGGCAAATTCGATGTTGCCGTCGAGCGATTCGGCTCCGATCGGCATGTCGGTCGAATAAGCGACGAAGGTGTGGATCCATTCCTGGCTGCGCGGTCTGGGTTTAGAGAGATACCGTTGAAGGGTGCGGATGTAGCTGTCGTAGTTGGAATTCAACAGGCCAACTAATTGTTGCAGGCGGCTGCCATTGATGCAGGTACGGGAACGCTCGATTACCTGCTGCACGAGCAGCCCGCCGCTGGCTGGATTCCACACTCTGGCAGCGGATCTCGCTTGCGTCTGCAGGAAGATGAGGATGCCGGGCTCCCTCACTTGATCGCTGCCGTCGTAGATCCAGACTTCTGCTGGGATGCGCGTTTTGGTGCACATCACCTTGAAGCCACCTGTCGGCGATCCATGGACCAGCAGGATACGAGCTCGGTCGTCCGAGAGCGACTCGTATTTCGATCGAGCTTCCGCCAGGCGCAAGGGCCAGCGCTCTTTGAGCTCGTTGCGCGAGGTTTTGGGGAAAGGATCGCGGACCTTCCAGAATTGATGAATGAAGGCGTCGCGCTGGTAGTCTTTTTTGAGTGAGGTGAAGAGTAGACGCTCGGGTCCGGAGATCAGGGGCGTGACCTCATCGAGCCAGCGGGTATGACGTTCGGCAATGGTTTGTTCGCTGGCTCCGGCGCTGCCTGGCGAGGCAGAAGCTTCGTCTGTGGTGCCGGTCTGGCCTGGAGAAGGCGCGCTGGAGGGTTCTAGCCCTGAGGGCGTCTCGTCCTCATCCGCTCTGCCTGCTACCGACTTGCCTGATGGCTGACTAGCAAGGCTTGGTGCGGTGCCCTTGGCCTCCAAGGTCGAGGAGTCTTCCGCCTGAGCACGGCTTGCGCTACTGAATACGATGCCGAGCGCAACGATGATCGTCACCACGGCCATGAGTTGCGCTAAAGAGGGTGGGTCATACCATCGACGCAAAGAACATCGTTTGAGGTGGGGCTTTGCATGTGTTGTTTCGATCATCGAGAGTCTCTTGGCATGATAGACACGATACCGAACCCTACGGCCCGGCCAGCCAGGAGGTTCTGAGTCTACCGTCGATCGGAACCCATGAGACGCTGGCCGTAGCCAGGGAGTGACGAATCGCCTGCCTATCAGGTCAGGCCTACAGTACAGTTTCTCGAACGACCTCTTCGATCGTCGTGACCCCGTCGCGGATCTTCTGCAGACCGCTCATCCGCAGCGTGATCATGCCATTTTCCACCGCTTTCTCGCGCAATTCGATAGAGCTGGCACCCGACAGGATCAACTCCCGCATATCGTCGTCGATCTCCATCACCTCGTAGAGACCGACACGGCCTTTGTAGCCGGTATCACCGCATTGTTCGCAACCACGGCCTTGGAAAAGCTTGAGGGTACGTGATTCGCGCTCGTTGAAACCTGCACTCTTGAGAGTGGCAGGCAAGGCTTCTACCGGCTCCTTACAGAAGCTGCAGACTCTGCGCACCAGGCGTTGGGCAACCACCAGATGAACCGAGGTGGCGACCAGAAAAGGCTCGATGCCCATGTTCATGAGGCGATTGATGGTGGACGGGGCGTCGTTGGTGTGGAGGGTGGAGAGCACTAGATGGCCGGTGAGCGCTGCCTTGATTGCAACCTCGGCGGTTTCGAAGTCGCGGACCTCTCCCACCAGGATGGTGTTTGGGTCTTGGCGTAAGAACGAGCGCAGGGCGGCGGCAAAGTTGAGGCCGATCGACTCTTTCATCTGGACCTGATTGATGCCGGTTAGATTGAACTCGACCGGATCTTCGGCGGTCATGATGTTGGTCTCGGCAGTGTTGAGCTTCTGCAGCGCCGAATACAGCGTGTTGGTTTTTCCCGAGCCGGTCGGGCCGGTCACCAGCACCATGCCGTAGGGTTGCGCGATGGCGTGCTCGAATTTGTCTAGCGACTCGACCTCGAACCCGAGCTTGGTCATATCCAGCATCAGATTGTCTTTGTCGAGCAGCCGCATGACGATCTTCTCACCGAAGATCGTCGGTAGCACCGAAACGCGGTAGTCGAGTTCTTTGTCTTTGTCGCCGACCTTGGTCTTGATCTTGATGCGCCCATCCTGGGGAAGGCGTTTTTCGGCGATGTCGAGCTTCGCCATGATCTTGAGACGACTGGTGATTGCCTCGCGCAGTCGCAGTGGCGGATACATCACCTCATAGAGCAAACCGTCTACCCGATAACGACAGCGGTACTTCTTCTCGTAGGGCTCGATATGAATGTCGGACGCACCGCGCTTGATGGCATCGGTCAAGATGATGTTGACAAGCCGTACCACCGGAGCTTCGTCGGACTCGTCGGCCAGGGCATCGATATCAAACTCTTCGAGCTCCTCGTCGAGCACCTCGAGCGAATCGGTGGCGTCGTCGTCGAGGTCCTCCATGACCTTTTTGAGCTCGAGAGCGTGGGTCGAGCCGTAGTACTTCTCGATCGCGGCACGGATCGCTGTCTCGGACGCGATCACCGGCTCGACGTTGTAGCCGGTCATGAACTTGATGTCGTCCATGGCGAAGACGTTGGTAGGATCGAGCATCGCGATCGTAACCTTGGCGCCGGCCTTCGACACCGGCATGATCGTGTACTTACGCGAGACGTCGGCGGGGATGATTTTGACCACCGCTTCGTCGATCTCGACCCGGCTGAGGTTGATCGCCGAGACCTTGAAGTGTTTCGAGAGAAACTCGACCAGCTCAGGCTCTTGGATGAGCCCCATCTTCACCAGGTTGGATCCTAGCCGTCCGCCTTCTTCTTTCTGTTTGTCTAGAGCCGCACGCAGTTGGTCCCGCGTAATTTGACCGGCTTTGACGAGAAGGTCTCCCAATCGTTCGCTCATGAACGTCCCTCGAGTAGTAACTTGGCTTCAGTGGCTGAAGATCTCGGGTGCATCTTTCGCTGCTACAGAGCCCGGTATTCTATACATTCCAGACGATATGTAGCGTCATGGGCTATTTTCAGATGAGTTGGAGAGCAGTTCGATCGCACGCCGCACGACTTCATCCGGGGTGATATTGAGTAGGCAAGCCTTGGGCTCAGTGTAGCGCTTATAGCAATTGGAGCAAGGCAAGCGTTTCCAAATGACCTGTTCGGGGGCGCCGTAAGGGCCATTACGGTAGGGGTCGGTTGGGCCGATCAAGCAGAGCACGGGCGTTCCCAGCGCATGGGCGAGGTGGATGGGGCCGGTGTCTCCGCCGAGGACGAGGCAGCTGGCGCGTAACAAGGCAGCAAGGAAGGGAAACGGCGCTGCGTCGACCGCACGTGCGGCGCCGGAACTCGCGTTGACGACGGCGTGCGCCAGCTCCTCTTCGCCGGGAGCGATTGGTACCCAGGTGTCGATTGCGGTTTGATCTTTGATCGCCCGTGCAACTTCTCCCCACCAGGCGGCGGGATAGGTTTTGTTGGCCCAACCAGCCCCGGCCTGGATTGTGACGAAGGGTGCACGGCCCTCGAGAAAGGCCGCCGCATCGTCTGGAACCTCGGTGAGTAGTTTGTGACCTCCGAAGTCCGCGGTGTCGTCTTTCTGGTCGAGATCGAGACCTTGCAGGAGTGACAGCGCTCGATCGACGGCATGGACTCCCGAGACGTCGACCGGTTCTGGGATCCAGATCGCGCTCGAGCCCTCGCGACGAAAAGGGCGGGCGGCGCCAACGATGCGATGGGCGCCACTGGTGCGAGCCAACACGCCGCCCTTGTGGTTGCCCATCAACTCGAGCGCGATGTCTGCCCCGAATCGGCGCATGGCGCGTCGGGCGTCACTAATCTCCTGTCGTACCAAGGGCGAAAACAACCGCTTGCGCCAGGCCTTCATGCGCACCATGATCAGCTCGTCGATGTCGGGATGTCCTTCGAGCAGGGGCGCGAAGGTTCGCTCGACCACCCAAGCAATGGTTGCCTCGGGCAGGGCTCGACGCAGGGCTGTCAGCACCGGCAGACAATGGATAATGTCGCCCATGGCGCTGGTGCGTATGATCAGAATGTTCAACAGTCGGTAGTCTCTGAAAGTGGGTAGTCTCTGAAATAGGTCTCTGGAATAGGTCCCTGCAATGAAGTCTCTGAAAGATCGAAGCCGTCGGATCTTAGAGGATGACCGAGGCTAGGTCGCTGGAATTTCCTAGAATCTCAAGATGGTTGGTTTACCTGAGATAACGATCGGTGAGCTTCTGCGGGAAGCTCGCCACGGTTTGGCGGCGGCGCCGTTCGAGGCCTCTGGACGGGAGGGCGGTTTGCTTCTCTCCCACGTCTTGGGTCGAAGTGAAGCTGGCATTTTGGCTCACCCCGAAGCCACGGTTCCGTCCACCTCAGTGGCGTGGTTTCGCGAGCTCCTCGAACGTCGACTGACCGGCGAGCCGGTGGCCTATCTCTTCGGTGAAAAGGAATTCTACGGCCGATCGTTCCGGGTCGACCCGCGAGTGTTGATTCCGCGACCGGAAACCGAACATTCGATCGAAGCTGGATTGGCTTTGGATTTGCCGTCGCAACCAACCATCTTGGACGTAGGCGCGGGTTCTGGTTGTATCGCCGTAACCCTGGCTCTCGAACTCGCCACAGCTCGGGTGCTGGCGACAGATCTCTCTTATGCGGCGTTGCAGGTTGCGCGGTCGAACGTTCGGCACCACGGCGTCGCCGATCGAGTGGCATTGATCGGCTCGGACCTTGCCACGGGACTACAATTGGACGCGATCGATCTTGTGGTATCCAACCCGCCGTATGTCGATCAGAGGGACTTGGAGGAGCTTTCGATCGAGGTCCGCGGCTTCGAGCCTCACCTCGCTTTGTTCGCCTCGAGTCGAGGTCGGTTTATCTTGGCCCGATTGCTCGATGAGTTGACGAGTCTGCGGTCCGGGGTGCACTTGATCTTGGAAATCGGCTACGACCAAAGTGCATGGTTAGAGGCCACGGTTGAGGGTCATGAGGCCTGGGACGTCGTCGAGATCATCAAGGATTACAGCTCGATTCCCCGCATCGCGGTGCTTCGCCGCTGCCCCTGAACGGGTCGGCTCTGAATCCGCCGCCATGTCGGTAGCGGATTCAAAGCGGTAGCGACGGCGCTACGCTCGAACGGTGTCACTCGATTGTGGCATTGAGGAAGCTGCGCAGGTCCTCTTCGTTGCTTTCCGGCTCACCTGGGCTGACATGGTCGAGTTTGCCGTCGCGGAGCCATGTTTCGAGGCGGCCGACTTCTTGGAAAAGGTGCTCGAACGAATCGACCACAAAAAGCAGGGGTTGGTAGTGATCAATCTCGAAGTATTGGTTGACGACCCACTCCAGCTGAAAAGGGAAACGCTGGACGGCGGGCGACTCGATACCGTGCTCGAGCTCACCAAAGGAGCTCAGAAGGCCGGAACCGTAGGCACAGATCTCATCAGCTCCCGTTCCGCTTTCGGCCCGGCGCATCAGGCCAAATTCGATGGTGAACCAGAAAAACCTCCCCATCGCCTTGATGTTGCTCTCGACAACTTTGACCCTTTCCGCCTTGGTCGGGATCTCTACGGCACGTTGCGCCGCCAGCCGTGCAACTTCGCCGAAACGCACCAGAACGTCCGAGAAGTGGCGGTCCGTGTGCATCGGAACGTGACCTGCGATGTCGTGGAAGATGTCGGGTTCGGGTAGGTAGTCGAGAGACTGTTTGTCACGAACAGTGATAGTGGTGGGAAACTCTCGACGACTCAAACAATCGAAGAAAAGGTAGGCAGGAACATAACCGCTGACGGGTTTACACTCGAAACCGCTCAACGGCTCTAGAAATCTGTTGACCTCATCGAGGCGCGGGACACGCTCGGCGTTCAGCGCCAGAGATTCGAGTCCCTGAAGAAATCTGGGGTTGGCGAACTTTTGCCAGCGCGGCAACATCCGCTGGTAAAGGCGTTTCCAAGCCTCTTGATTACCGTCGCTGTAGAGGTGGTAGGGCTGTTTGATGAAGAGCTCGCCACGGGTCTGAGCCTCTTCGATAAAGGGGGCCCGCGTTGTGGTTAGATCGTGACCGAGGGTCGCTGTCGTCGTCATGGACAGGCTCCTATGTGGAATGCTGATCGCGTGAATTTGAACGGATGGTCTGCCCGCCGAGGCGCGCTAGAGGAAAGTATCGTAGTTGGATCCCGTTCAACAACGACTTGGGCAGGTCGTGGGTAAGGTCTGCATCGGTGGGCGTGACCCGCGGGCTCGTTGTAGGTATGAGAGGAGTTGATATCCTCCGAGCACTGGTCAACGGCGATCGGTGTCTGAAGCAGTCTTCGAGAAAAGAGCCAACGTGCATTGCATCTACAAAATCCTACTGAGTTCAGTGAGTATTCTTGTCCTGCTCACGGCCTGTCAGCCCGCCTCGAATCCGGATATCCGGGTCGGCGAGCCGATTCCAGAATTTGCGATCCCGTCATTGGATGGCCCTATTGTCTCGAGTAGCACCTTGCTCGGAAGTCCGGTTGTGTTGAACTTCTGGGCTACCTGGTGCGGTCCGTGTGTGAAGGAGATCCCGACACTCAAGACGTTGGCGAAGGACTCCGGCGCTCGAGTCGTTACCATCGCCATCGATGACAACGGTGCGGCGGATGTGCAGCCGTTCGTCGACAAACACAACATCGGGTACACCGTGTTACTCGGTGACAAGGCGCTCTTCCAGCGCTTCAATGGCTGGGCTATTCCTTACACTCTGGTGCTCGACTCCTCACTCCAGGTGGTCAGCCTACACCGCGGTTATGTCAGCTTGCGCACCCTCGAGCGCGATCTCAGACGAGCCGCGTCCTGATCGTCTAGCTCGACACTGTGACAACCGCGACCTTGGCATCCGCGACCGTGCCATCCGCGACCGAGCGATATCGGATTCGGTCCTACGAGGTCGATGCTCGAGGACGACTGACGATCGTTGCGCTGTGTAATTACCTCCAAGAGTCGGCTGGGTTACATGCTCGGGAGTTGGGAGTTGCGGTGGATCAGCTGCAAACCCAGGGTATGACCTGGTTTCTATGGCGTTTGCATTTGCAGGTTGCGCGCTGGCCGAGGTGGGGAGAGACGGTCGCCATTGAAACGTGGCCGTCCGCTCTCGGGCGGCCCTACGTTATTCGCGATTTCCGAATTCGCGATGGCGAGACTGAGATCGGTTTAGCGACCTCGGCGTGGTTGTTGATGGACACCGAGAGGAAGCGGCCGATTCGACGAATCCCTGCTCAGATCCGAGCATTACATCCCGAGCCGCCGCTTCGCGCTTTAGTGGATAGCTTCCAGCGCTTGCCGGCGGTTGAAACCGCGACGGTTTGCCAGCGGCTCAACGTTCGTCGTGGCGACCTGGATCTCAATGGACATCTCAATCATGTTGCGACCATCAACGCGCTGGTCGAAGCGGTGGAGCCCGAGGTTTTTTATGGCCAGCAGCTCTCGGCGTTAGAGGTCGAATTCAAAGGCGAGGGCCATGAAGGGGATGGGTTAACGTCACGATGCTGCCAAGAGCCGGGCTGCATAGAGCCGGATTACATAGAGACGCCGAACAACCAGACCTCGTGTGTCCCTCCATTTGAAACGCTGCAGCATAGCTTGGTCCGCGATGCTGATGATAAGGAAATAGCTCGTGGCCGGAGTTGTTGGCAACTCCGGTAGGCAGGTTCAGACCGTCCAGGCAGGGGGACAGTTTGAGTGTCCCCGAGGACGTTAGCTATCGTTGGTGGCTGGCGGCTTGGCAGGTCGATCGAAGTACACCGAGCGTCCCAATGGCTTGACGTAGTGCATACCTTCGATGCCGGAGCGGCTGAGGCCCCGCAGCTGGAGCATCTTGGAATCCAAGTTGTCGATCAGGTGCAGGGCAAAAGCCTCTGGAGTTGATGGTTCGATCGGGCTGCCGTATTCGCGTCGGCCGTGGTGGGACACGATCAGGTGCTCCAAGTGGAGCCGGAGCTCGCGGGGTAGATTTTCGACCGCAGCGCAGCATTCGTGCAGCATCTCGACACCGATCACGATGTGTCCCACGAGCTGACCCTCGATCGTATAGTCGTTCCTGGGCATTGGGCCGATCTCGCGCAGTTTGCCGAGATCGTGGAAGTAGACGCCAAGCAGCAGCAGATCGCGATCGAGCTCCGGATAGTGATCACAAATGTTCATGGCCATCTCGGCCATACTCACCACATGCTCCAAGAGACCGCCGCGGTAGGCGTGATGAATACTTTTGGCGGCGGGATGCTCTCGTAGCCGACTACCGAATCGACGCTGGGCTTCTTCCGCCAGTTGCCGCAGGGGCTCCCTGGCGATGGTTCCAGGAACCAAGGCCTCGAGCCGTCGCGAGAGGTCGTCGATGTCTTCGGGAGTGGACGGGATCAGCTGTGCTGGATCAAAGCCTTGCTCGTGATCTCGCTCCGTCGCCTCGCGGCAATAGTCGATATTGATCTGCGGCTGATCGCGGTACAGTCGGATCGTACCTTTGAAGGCTACAAAGTCTTTCTCGGAGAAACGGCCTTTGATCGCTGGGCTATCAGGCCAGACCTTGCCAGCGACGCTGCCACTTGAGTCGGTCAGTTCGACGTCGATGTAGTCACGTCCATTGCGGTCTTGACGAACATCTTTACGACTCAGCAGAGCAAAACCCTGCACGAAGTCGCCATCTTCCCAGGTGGAAACAGGCTCATTACGACGTACTACACCCATTTGATTCTCCCACTCGAAATGAATCGCTTCACTCGGCTCTGCCGTAGACTCCTCTGCTTGGGCTCTGACGAATAGACGCTAAGCGGAGCGGACTTTAAACGAAGCGGACTCTAAACGGGCCAGACCGTGGCTGAGCAGACTCGGGTTGCTGTCGACAGCGGAAGCGCTCGGCTAGTATAGAGGTCGGTTCCCAACGCCGCTACCACTCCGTCAAAGCCATCCCATTTGCCCGCCGTTGGCTCAGCTCCCTACCCACCCACTCCCAAGAGTGGCATCTTCTGTGCAACGAGGTCCGTTTATGCAACGACTCCACCGCTTCTCCAAACGCTCGTTCCTTTTGATGATGCTTCTCCTGCTGGCCGCATTGGCGTTGCCGGGTCTCACGTCACCGGTGCCCTACAACTTGCCGTTGTTGTGGCCGGAAGATCAGCGTGCTTTTCTGCAGGATGGCCCGGGCTTGTTGTTGTCGTCGACCCAGGTCGAGGCGCTGGTCGATCGCGATGCGATCGGGCGCGAGGCGTTCATCGTCCAATTTCTGGATGATGATCCGATCCCGGAAACGACCGAAAACGAGCTGCTCGAAGGGATCCGACGTCGGCAGGAGTTGGTGGCTCAAGAGTTCATTTCTTATCTCGATGTACGGGCACAACTGATGTTCCTGCATGGTCGTCCAGATTTCCGGACCGTGGTCGACTGCGCGGAGACGTTTCGACCGCTCGAAATTTGGAGTTATGCCGATACCGCCTACGCCGACGACCTCGCCCTCCGGCGCAAGCTGATCCCATCGGACGCTGAACGTGAAGGCCAAGCTCGCGAGACGGCAGAGAGCGAGCAAGAACGTCAGCGACGGATCCAGCAAACGACCAATCCCTACCGCGGCAAGTATGCAAGATCGCCGGTGTTGCCAACCCGGATTCGGGACAAGACACCGGAAGATTTGGCGGCCAAGTTTGCGCTTGAGAATCATCGTCATCTGGTGGTCTATCGCCCCAAGCCCAAAGATCCCTACCGATTGTGGTTGCCGATCGATTCCAAACGCAGTATCTACAACGCCGAGATGGAATACTGGCTAGAGCAGTGGGAAGAGCTGAGGAGTCGGCTGCGCGGCGGCCGCCGATTCGATCGTACAGTGTGTGATTACTCTTTGGTCGTCGATCAGGTGACGGGTATCGATGGCCTGTTTGGCTTCCAGCCCAATCGGCCCAAGAACGCCGACCTCAAGGCTTTCTTGCAGCCCCCGGATGATCTCGCTGCTTGGGCACGAAAAGCGGCTCAGACAGAGGTCGAAGACATCCCGCGTCTGGCAGGTGGTGAGCTCGAACTGTTTTTTCCAGAACTCGCGGGGTTGCGTATGGTGACCCGTGGTGTGGTGACCTTACCTGCGGACGTCGAACTCGAACCGTTCGAAGACGGCGATCGATCGGAGCTGCGGCTCAAGATCGAAGGCCACGTCGAGCGTGATGGCAAGATCTTCGACGAATTCCGTGTGCGCTACCAACTGCCGGCTCCAGCCGAAGGCGCCGCAGTGCCGATCGCTATGGTGTTTGATCGCAAGCTACGGGCTGGGCAGGACTTTTTGTTGCGAGCCAAGTTGATCGAAGAGGTCTCGGGCAAAGAGTTGGTCCTAAATCATGGTTTTCGAGTACCGAACAACCCCACCCCTATGGACGAACCGCCGGTGCCGGACAATGTGATTGTTGCCCTTGGCAACGAGCTCGGTAAAACTCGGATCTCGGGTTACGACAGCCTGGTGTTGGTGCCACCCGAATCGGACGTTGTCTTCGGGCTGTGGCGAGCCGAGGCGCTGGTGACGGGTGAACGTATCGTCAAAGTGGCCTTTTTTCTCGACGAGTCGGTGCAACTCACTCGCCGTCGGCCGCCGTTCTCGGCCGAGTTGCGACTCAGTGAGTTCCCCACCGAACAAGTGGTGAAAGCGGAAGGCTACGACGAGCACGGCACGGTGGTGGCGTCGGACGAGGTGGTGCTCAACCAACCTCATGGTGAGTTACGTGTTCGTATTACTGACCCACCCCGGGGCCGCACCGCCTTCGGCAGCGTCACCGCCAAGGCGGAGATCATCATTCCCGAAGAAACTCGGATCACTAAGGTGGAGTTCCTGGTCAACGACGAGCCTCAGGCGACGGTCGAAAAGCCGCCGTGGGAAGCCTCGGTCGCTGTGCTGCCTGGCCAGGACTTGGTTTATCTGACGGTGATTGCCGAGCTCAATGATGGCTCTCGGGCGGAGGACGTCCGGTTTTTGGTGGCGCCGGATCATATCGAAGAGGTCGATGTCAATCTCGTCGAGCTGTACACCACAGTGACCGACAAGAACGGTCTGCTGATCCGTGGATTGCAGCGCGAGGAATTCCAAGTCTGGGAAGATGGTCGACCCCAAGAGATTGTAAAGTTCGAATTGGTGGAGGATTTGCCGCTGACCCTCGGGGTCACGATCGACACCTCGGGTTCGATGTTCGAATCTTTGGGCGAGGCGCAGCGGGCAGCAGTGGGATTTCTCGAGAGCATCATCACGCCAAGGGATCGATGTTTCGCACTGGCCTTCGCCGACAAGCCAGCGTTGCTCATGGAGCGGACGTCGGATGTGGGTGCGGTAGCGCAGGTGCTGGAGAACTTGGTTGCCAACGGTTCGACTTCGCTGCACGACGCGATTGTCACCAGCCTCTACTATTATCGTGGTGTCCGCGGGCGCCGTGCCTTGGTCGTGCTTTCTGACGGCGAAGACACCTCGAGCTCTTTGGAATTCGCGGAAGCCCTGGAATATGCAAAACGTAGCGGTGTTGCGGTGTTCACGATCGGCCTGAGGATTGGCAAAGCTGATATCGGTGTCAGGCGTAAGCTCGAGAAACTGGCCGAAGAGACCGGCGGCCGCACCTTCTACATCAAAGAGGCCACGGATCTTGCGTCGGTATATAAAGATATCGAGCGCGAGTTGCGCAGTCAGTATCTGGTGGCTTATGGCTCCGATCAGCAAGGCGAGTCAGGTGAATACCACGAAATCGAGATCAAGGTTCAAAACGGGAAGTTGAAAGCTCGGACGATCCGAGGCTACTATTCCTGAGCCTGCTGTTCTTCTGGGCCCGTTGTTTTCGCAGATTCTTGTTTCCCAGACGCCGCTCGTTTGTTTCCCAGATGCTGTTCGTTTCGGGGAGAACCATGATTGCTGACGGTCTATTGAGTTCGAACCGCTCGTCGCGGTTGGGTGTCCAATACGTAATCTGGGTGTTGGCCGGTTTCGTCATGGTCTCGCTAGCCGGTGTCTCAACCGCAGCGTTATCCGATGATCCGTCAACGATTGAGATCAGCTACCTGAACAAGGTGTACCGGGATCTCGATTCCGATCTCGAGCCGATTCGACAGGGGCCGATCGTGATTCACGTCTCGTCCCCCGAGCACCGTTTGGAAGTTCTCGGCAATCGCCTGCGGTTTAGCGCGAATGAGGACGGCACGGTTGGCGCAGCAATCGAGGTCGACTTCGAAGGCAGCGGGCAGTTAATCGCCGATGTCGAAGGCTTTGGACGTTTTGTCGATCAAGTCGAGGCGCCACGTCAGACGGTGCGTGCTGCCGGCACTGTTCGTCTCAGTCCTACTGACGGTGGCTATCTGATGACCATCGTGACTGTCGAGCCATCGACAGAGGTGCAAATTAAGAGTCAACTTGCCGGGCAGATCGTCGGGGTTTGCGAAGCTGCGGCATTGATCCCGCTGATCAGTCTGCCCTGTGACGGGGTCGCCGCCGCGCTCGAAACCGTTCGTATTCCGCTTCCGGCGGCTGGTTCTCAGGTGTTGGTACCCTCGGATGAGATGTCTAGCGAGTTGAAAGCGTACTTCAACCACTACGCGATACCGTAGAAGAATCGGTGTAAAGTGCGTACGGCAATGTCGGCCTCGGCATCTGAGCAAGGCTAGGCCGCAGCATTCGCAGATCCGTCGAGCGCCTTCGGAGCACGGCCGGCGCTGGCCTCAAGCCGCCTTGATCGAGGGAGTTGCAGACGGATGCAAGAAATGAAACAATAACTAATTGGCCGTGCCCACAGAAGCGCGTTCGCTCAAGGCGCCCGCTCAAGAATTTAGTCACGTAACCTGTTGACAGGTACCAAGGTTGTCACTAAGATCGCCAATTCTTGGACCCAACAATTCCCGATTCTCGACCCTCAAGGAGGACAAGTTCACATGTCAACCTCCGCACGTAAGCTGTGCCTAGTGCTCTTGTTCGGAGCAATCCTCGCGGCGCCTTTGGTGGCGCAAATTGACCCTGTAAAAGTCGCCAGCGGTGAAGCGGTTGGCACCTACGTCCCAGACGGTACCTGCACGATTATCGATGACGATACCTACGATGGTTCGATCGGTACGATGGCATGTCTTTCTGTCCCGGGCGCAGACTTGATCATCGATGGTGTTACCGTCGACCTCTCCATGAACCACAGCTGGGCTGGCGACTTGGTCGTCAAGGTTGTGAGTCCTGAGGGTACCGTCAGCACCATGATGAGCCGCCCTGACTTCGCTGAGCCAGCGGATGACGGAACGGGATGCTGTGGTGATAGTTCCGATCTCGTCGAGACGGCGCCGTTCACCTTTGACAACGCCGCTGGTGACAGTGCCGAGGCTATGGGCACGACCATCGGTGCCACCGAATTCGTCTGCCAAGACGATGGCATCTGCAGCTACTCACCGTTCCCGGACATGGGCCCTGGCGTAGATCTCTCCGATTTCAACGGCGAGAATGGTGCCGGTACCTGGATGGTCTGCGTTGGTGACTCGGCCGCTGGCGACACGGGCGACATCTGCAGCGCGACCGTCAACATCAGTGGCACGCCGCCGACGAACCTCATCGACGTTCCGACGATGAGCTACTCCGGTTTGGCACTCTTGTTCCTGATGCTGGCTGGTGTTGGCTGCTGGATGATCTTCCGCCGCTAGGTAGAAGCCGCTAGCCACAGTTAGTTGAAAAGGCACGGCGCAAGCCGTGCCTTTTTGCATGTTGGCAAGATAGGCAAGGGCTGAAGAGTGATGCCTTCAAGATCCATTCTGGCAGGCCTGCTAATTGTTCACCTGGCTGCCGCGTGTCCGACTGCTGCCTCGGATGTCGAGGTGGCCATTGCCGAAGCTCGCCGCCTTGTCAGCGCGGGGTTGGCGCAAGCTGCGCTCGATCGCCTCGAACCTTTGGTCGCAGACCGGGGTACTGCCAAGGCGGTTGCTGAACTTGCCGCGATTCGATTCCAGAGCCGTGACTTCGCGGGTGCCGCTGCCGAATATCAGCGACTTGCCGAGCTGGTTCCGGGCGATGTTGTTGTGCAGCGAAATCTACTGATCGCCCTCTATCGAGCTGAGCGTTTTGATACGGCGCGAACCGTGATTGCGGACCTGGGCGAAGCGATGGTTGGTGCCAACGCTCGAGTGCTGGCAGTGCGAGGTCTCCTGGCGGCGCAGCAAGACCAGCAGACTCGTGCTGTTGAGGATCTCCAGCGTGCTGCTGAACTCGCGCCGGAAGATACTTTCGCGATTTATGAGCTTGGGCTGCTCCACCTTGCTCAAGGTTCGCCGGACAAAGCTGCGATTGCGTTGCAAGAGGCGGTTCGGCGCAACCCGAATTCAGGGTCGGCCTACTACAACCTTGGCCAGGCGATGATTCGCTCTGGTGACACTGAGGCTGGTCGAGCTGCTTTCGCCCGTGCAGCCGAAATCTCGCGCCAGTCAAATGATGAACAGACGCGTCGTAAACGCGGCGTGGCGCTCGCTGTGCGGGCGCAGGAGTATCTCGCAGCCGGGGATGCCGCGTCGGCGCTCCGTGACCTTGATCGCGCGGCGGAGGTTTTCCCTGATGATCCTCAGTTAGCGATGTTGCATGAAAAGGCGCGAGCAGCCTTGAAGGACTCGTCACGATGACTGTTTGGACGTTCTCGGCCAGAACGCTCTTCGTGGGGCTCATCCTGGGTGTTGTCCTCGGGTGCGGTAAGCCGTTGTCGCCATCTGCCGAGGAGACTGAGGAGTTTTTGGCGCCGGGCCAGTTACACGAGGTGGCCTCTGCTCGCGGCTTGAAGTTTCGATTCCGGAGCGACGTTTCCAATCGCAAGTTGATGTACGAAACCTTGGGCGGCGGCGTCGTTCTGTTTGATGCGGATGGCGATCGGGATCTCGACGTCTTCGTCCCAGGGGGCGGTAGCGCCGCAGCAAGTACTGCTCAGAGTGCGTACCAAGGTTTCTTTCGCAACGATGGTCGTGCCACCTTCGAAAATGTCACCGTGGAGGTTGGCCTCGTCCCACTGCCAGGAGATGCGTTCACCCTAGCGGCGGCTGTTTCCGATGTCGACGCTGATGGCGACCTCGATCTTTATGTTACGAGTCTCGGTCCGAATCGACTGTACCTCAACGATGGTTCCGGCCATTTCGTTCGTGTAGACCAGGCCGGCGGTGCTGCTGGCGACGCATGGTCTGCGGCCGCCGTCTTTTTCGACGCCGATGCCGATGGCGACGACGATCTCTATGTCGCCAATTATGTCGAGTACGATCCCGACGACGAGTTACCGTGCACCTTGGGTGGCCTGCGTATCTATTGCACGCCGGATCTTTTTGCCTCAGCGGACAACCAGTACTACCGTAACGATGGCGACGGAGGTTTTACGGAGTTCAGCGGTAGAAGCGGAGTCCAAGCTTCGGCTGGCAAGAGCCTGGCAGTGGTTGCGGTTGATGTCGATAGGGATCTCGACCTCGATCTTTATGTCGCCAACGACACGAACGCAAATACGCTGTGGATCAACGATGGCGCCGGGTACTTCCAAGACGAGGCGCTGATCCGCGGTGTCGCTTTGGGTCGTGATGGCCGGGAAGAGGCGAGTATGGGTATTGCCGTGGCCGACCTCGACCGTGACGGTGATCTTGATGCCGTTGTACCCAACTTCTCGGGTGAGGTATACAGCCTCTATCGCCACGAGCCAGGAGGTTTTTTTACTGAAATCGCAACTTCTGCCGGGCTTGCCGCTACTACGGCGTCCCTGCTGGGTTTCGGAGTCATCGCTGAAGATTTCGATCTCGACGGTTGGGTCGATCTCGCATTTGCCAACGGTCATATCAACGATCTGGCCGACGATCTACTGGTTGCCACGACGTTCCGGCAACCCAATCTGCTGCTACGTAACGTCGGCGGCCGCTTTAGGCCCTGGCCGGAGCGCGAAGGCGATTTTTCGATGCCCAATGTTGCACGGGGTATCGCGTCCGGTGATCTCGATGGCGATGGTGATGTCGACTTGGTCGTTTCACGGCTCGACCAACCGCTGGGGCTGTTCCTCAACGCTGGTCAGCCCGTTGGCGCCTGGATTGCGGCGGCTCCTCGGCTGTCGTCAGGTGCACCAGCCTTTGGTGCCGAGGTGCGTTTAAGACTCAGCGATGGCACCGAACGTTATGGCCAGCTGGTCAGCGGTGGTTCTTACGGTTCCCAAAGTGAGCCGATTCTCCGGTTTGGACTCGGTGAGGAGACACAGCCATCGGCGCTCATCATCCGCTGGTTGTCTGGGGCTGAGCAGCAGATCGATCATCCCGAGATACGCCAGGTGCACTACCTCGCGCCACCTTGATCCCCTCGAAGCTCGTCTCTGCCGGCGTCGTGTGGCAAAGCTGCAGCTCATAGAAGATCGTGTGGGTTGGCATTGTATTTGCTCGTCTGAAACGGCGACAGCGCACCCAAAGGCCACATGATGCCCAGATCAACTCATCGAATCCGTCTCTCGGCCCTGGTCTCATCGGCCCTGGCTTCGCTGGCCCTGAGTAGCCTATGTGTGGGACAACAGGCGAAGGCCGAGGAGCCGGTCGCATTCGATGAGCGGAAGCGCATCACGGCGATGGACGTGGTGGTCGACTTCGATGCCAGTGGCCTGCGCGAATGGGCCAAGGATGGGCCGGTGCCGAAACAGCTGCGCCCTGAAGACTTCGAAGTCTCTTTCGATGGCCAACCACGAACAGTCGTGGCGGTGGAGTCCTTTGGGGGACCGTGGGAAACAGTAATCTACTTCGACGCCGTCCTGACTAGCGGTGCCGACCTGCGCTGGGCGGCGACCGCTTTAGCGGACAGTGGTGTCGGGCTGTCTGCACTCGGTCCGGTGACCGTGGTGGTTGCCGATCCGGCACCGAGGACTCTGTTGTCGTCCACTTCGGATCCAGAAAGGGTGCACGCGGTGCTCTCCCAGCTTACTCAGACCCTCGAAGGGCAAGACGAGTTGGTCGCGTTGCGCTCGGAGGTTGTCGCCGAACTCCGCGGTGAGGACTCGGGTCTCACCGTTGCCGATCTCGAGTCGGTGGCTCGTGGTGAAGCGTTGCGGGTTGGTGAGCGGCACGACGACCTGCTGCTGAGTCTGGTCGACATCGAGACGATCACTGCTCATCGTCTGTTGGTGCTGGCCAGCGGTGGATTCGACCTCCACCCCAATGAGTTCTATCAACCGCTGATTGCGCAGCTTCGGGAGTCTTTTGCGGATCCAGAGGGTGATATCGGGCTAGCCGTCCCAATGATCGCCTCGACGCCACCGTTGGCTGCTGAGACCTCGACGGTGCCGGCCCGCCCGCAATCTCCGGCGGTGACCACCGACATTCTGGCGCAGACCCTGGCGTCCTATGGTTGGGTGACGATTGCCCTAGCCCCTCCCCGCCCCAAGGTGCTCAAGCCTGGACTGAGGATCGGCAAGTTTCGTCTTTCGGGGCCGGGCATCGTGTTCGATGAAGACGAGAACCGCACCCTCTTCAAGTTTTTGGGCGCAACCTTCGAAGAGCACCGCAAGCCGGAGCGTGCTGAGGCTTATCTCGAACTCGGTGCGGCGCTCGAAGGGCAAGGCAAGCTCGAACAAGCGACTGATGCCTACCAGCAGGCGATTTACTACTTCAGTGGAGACCCACGGACAGCAGACCAACAAGCCGCCGCTTACGTCTATCTGGGGAAAGTGTTGGAGTTGCGGCACAAGACCCCACAGGCCACCGAAGCGTTCAAACGCGCTAATCAACTCGATCCCAACTTCACCTACGAAGCGATTGGGCCGACCGCTGAGCTACTCGACCCGCTGGCTCCTCTGCGTAAAATGGCACATACAACGGTTGGCCATACCGTGCGTCGAGCCAACCAGCTGAGTACGATTTTGGACGAGCTGAGACGTCGGGTGCGTTTGACGTATCAAGTAGCGGGACAACCTGATGGCAAGCTTCACGCCCTCGAAGCTCGTTACCTCGGGCCCCCGCGGCAACTAAGGCACTCGTTGTGGGCGCGGCACTCGATTCCCGAATCGATAGCTGCCGCTCGCGCTCGCCGGTTGTTGACTGGCGAGCCAAGTGGTGGCGATTGGCAGCTGAATGCCATCTCGAGTCCAACAGCCACGGCTGGGCGTCTTGCTGTCACGCTCGATCTCGAGGTTGGCTCATTCGAACGTACAGCGCTTGCTGACGCAGCGGTGGGTGAGGGGACAGCCGTCGACGGCGAAAGTGTGGTCTTGCGTCTCACAATAGCGATTGGCGGGCCCGAGATCGAACCGCGGGTCGAGCACCGTGCATTGGGTGCTCAAAGCCTAGCGGACCTCGAAAACTGGCACTATCGGTTCGATGTCGACCTTGGCGAGGATGAGCCCTGGCTGGCACTCTTGGTGGAGGATCTAGCCAGTGGTGTCTGGGGTGGCCGATTGATCGAGTTACCCTGAGATCAAGCAGCGGTCGGGAGATTTTCATCACCTTGACGCCTTTGCTGGCGCTGGCGTCGGTGGTGTTCGCGCAACGCGTCGTCGATCGAGCGCAGGGCCAGGCGCAGGCCATGCCGCTGATCTTTGGTCAGTTGCAGCTCGGCAAAACTCTCCCGAATGTAGAGTCCAATCAGGTACCGGGTCGGGTCAGCGGTGCCAGGAAAGCGCTCGATCACTTGGTGTTGTAACTCCAGTGGCGGGAGAGTGTCGGGCATATCGAGCCCGGCGCTCTGAAAACGGCGACGTAGCAAAAGATAGGCGCCTCGACCACTCAGCGGTCGGCGGCGATTCCAGCCGATCATGATCGCTGCAGCGACTCCGAATAGGCCTACGAGTAAGCTGAGAGGCTGGCGCGTCTGCCACACTGAGGGCGATGGCGAATGCTCGGCCAGTTCCTCACTTTGGAAGTCGCTCGCGGTGTCTGCCGGCGGTTCGATGGACTCTTCCCGTGTTACGCGGCTCCAGAACTCCTGCAGCTGCTCGCGAAGTTGGCGAAAGAAACTGTTTTGGTCGTCTGCTCCATAGGTCAGAACGTAGCGGTCCCAGCGGAAGGTAATGTAGTCGTAAACCTGGCTCAGAAGTAGCGACAAGCTCTGCGCCGCAATGGTCGGTCGACCGTCGGGTGGCGTCGGATCGTAGATGCGCCAGCCGCGGTCTTCGGTGTAGGCCTCGACCCAAGCGTGGGCATTCTGCTGCCGCACGACATAATAGTCCTCGATGGGGTTGAGTTCAGCTCCCAGAAAGCCGGTGACAAAACGCGCCGGAACACCCTGTGAGCGCAGCATTATCACCATGGCGGAGGCGAAGTACTCGCAGTGACCGCTCTTGTAAACGAAGAGGAAGTCGGCCAGCGGATCCTCGCCGGTTCGTCCAAGGAAATCGAGGGTGTACTCGTATTGCGTCAGAAGGTGCTGTTCGAGCCGATCGATGCGTTCGCCTTCGGTTCCGTCACCCATGACTTCACTAGCGAGACTGGCGATGGCATCTGTTAGACCACCACGGTCGAGGGCCGACAGGTCGCTCTCCGGATCGGTATCGAGCCGAGCATGGATCGTCGGTCGCGAGGCGAGGTCAACATCATAGCGGACTGTCTCGATCGGGCGAACCGGTACCAAAACTGCGCCGCCAGGGTCGATGCCGAGAGAAGTATTGCGATCCATGTGAACACTCAGCGCTTCGACTGGCATGATCAGGCTCACGCTACTGAGCGGTTCCATGAATACCGTTGCGGTATTTACGGCATCATCTTTGCTGCCCATCCAGAAGACTCTTCCGACCGAAGGCGACACGATCGGCTCCAGCACGTCCACGTGCTGGAGCGTGCGGTACCAGTTTCGGTTCAGGTAGCGATCATAGGTCGCGCCTTTGAAGCGCAGATTTCCTGGGTCACCGATCAGTACGTCGTCGGCGTACTGTACCCGTACTGCGATATCTCGATTGCTGCGGATCGAGGACGTAATACTGAGATCTACCGAATCGCTGAAGCCGGTGGTGCGTGCCATGCCGCCCGAACCCGAGCCGCGTCCTAAGATGAAGGGCTCACGGATGCGAGGCATGGTCGCAAAAATCGGTACCGACAGGCATACCACCAATAGGGTGCCGAGAGCCAGTGGAGAGCGGTAAGGTAGGGGTTGGACTGCCGTGGGCTCTTGATCCGCGTTGGCTACCATGTGGAGGTGAGCAAAACGTCCGAGGAGCAGTAGGCTGAGTGCCAGGAACGCAATGAGATAAGGCAAGATGCTGACGTGGGAGCTTGTCGCCATGGCACCGACGAAGAGGAAATAGATGGCGACTACGATGTGCCATTTGTCCTTCTCACGCCGGATCGAGAAGAGTTTCACCACCAACAGGAACAAGATCAGATGGAGCAGCGCTGTGACCGCGTTGCCACGGGAGAAAGCCGCTCGCAGATCGAACGCGAAAATAGGTAGGTAGGCGAGGCCGAGAAGATTGAGCGCCCAATTTCCCAGGGTGATCCACAAGCCTTGCTCGGCGCGTTGGAGAAAGTAGATGATGAAAAGGGAATAAACGAACAGAAAGGGCCATTCGAGCACCAAGTTGAACGGCAATGGAATCGGCGCCAAGAGAGCCAAGAATCCCAACCATAAGCGTTTCTCGCGGCCGAAACTCATGCCACGATCTCCAGATCTGGTGCTCGGCGCGGCGGTTGCTCGGTATCGGAGCCGGGTTCCATCGAGAAGCGTAGGTGTGGCGCATTGGCGTCCTGTGGGCCGAGGCTGACTGAAGTCTTGGGCTGAGGCTGGATCAAGGCCAAGGACTCGAGCAACATCGTCCGTTGTCGAGCGCCGTTCGCATACGGTAAGTGGTCCTCTCGGGTGAGCAGGCTTACGTCAAAGCCTTGGTCCAAGTAATCGAGCGCGGCGGTTGCTGCCTCCGACACCAGGCGTTCAAACCGGGCTCGACTGTTGGAGTTGGTGAGACTTCCCACGGCGTTGTCGAACACGATCATCAAACGACGAAGTTGTTCCGTTTCGCGTTCTTTGAGAATCATTTCACCCGTGCGTGCGGTTTGCTTCCAGTGAATGCTGCGTGGATCGTCACCGTACTTGAAGGCGCGTAAGCCGAGAAGTTCATGCCCCCATCCGGCGCGACGGGTTGGCTCCTCACCGGATTTGGCGAACTGCGCTGGTCGGGCACCAGCGGGCGAAAAGATTTCGGGATAGATCAACAATTCGAGATCGCTGTGGTAGCGACGGCCTTTACGGAAGAAACCTACCGGAAACAAGCTAGTGACATGGACTCGGCTTAGACGCAGGCGTCCGCGGCGGCCCATCAGCAATTCGAGATGACCATCGACCCGGGAGCGTCGCGGTAGATGAGCCACCATATGAGGTTTCATCCGCCGTTTGGGGCGACGCTCGGCGGGTATGACATCTCTTGGCTCGACCGTGATCACCAGCAGCCATCGCGACAGCCAGCGACTGCGGTTGAGAACACTGACATCCAAACGTGACGGGCTATTGGCAAAAATTTCAGGCGGCGCTCGCAAGCTAATCTCAAGACCGCGGACGTTGAGCTGCCCGACGATCTCAGAGACGACGACAGTGGCGCCCATGACTGCCAGCACCAGAAAGAGTCCATTGTTGCCAGTGTTGGTAGCCGCAACTACCACGATCAACAAGAAGACGATGAACCAAAGCCCTACTTTGGTGATGTGGAAACCGTCGCCTTTGGATCTGCGACTCATAGGCAAGCCTGGGCTAGTCGACGAGGTCGGGCGGCTCGGGCGGACTGCATGGGATGGGTCTACACTGGCACCGGGGTCGAAGCCAGGATGCGCCGGATCGCGTCTCGGGATTCGTCGATGCTACCCGAACTCCGCTTCAGCATCACACGGTGTCCTAGAACTGGCACTGCCAGTCGTTGAACATCATCTGGAACAGCGTATGCACGACCTTCGCACAGAGCCAGCGCTTGGGACGCTCGATAGAGCCCCTGGACACCGCGAGTAGAAACCGGCAAAGAGAACTCACTCGACTGGCGAGTTGTGTCGGCCAGAGTCAGAATGTAGTCGACAAGCTTCTCGGTGACTTGGATCTCTCTCGCCCGAGCTTGAAGTTGCAACAAGTCGTCGCTCGACAACACTGGTTCTACGGTTTCGACCAAGTGATCGACGCCACCCGACATCAGCAGTTGACGCTCGTCCTCCCGTGGTGGGTAACCCATTTCGAGAGACATGAGGAAGCGGTCGAGCTGAGATTCGGGTAGTGGGAAGGTACCCTGGTATTCGAGCGGGTTCTGTGTCGCAAGCACCAAAAAAGGAGCCGGTAGCGTGTAGCGCTGGCGCTCTACCGACACTTTCTGTTCGCTCATTGCCTCGAGCAGCGCCGATTGGGTCTTCGGCGTCGCACGGTTGATTTCGTCAGCCAGCAGCACATTGGTGAAGACCGGCCCAGGCATAAACTGAAAGTCTTGCTTTTTTTGATTGAAGATCGATACGCCGATGATGTCCGAGGGCAGCAGATCGCTGGTGAATTGGATGCGCTGAAACGAAAGGCCAAGCGCTCGCGACAGCGTCTGTGCCAAGGTCGTCTTGCCAACCCCCGGCACATCTTCGATCAGCACATGACCACCGGCCAACAGCGACACCACTGCTAGACGAATCACCTCCGCCTTGCCGCGCACGACTCTGCCGACCGATTGCTCGAGTTGCTCGATCTTGAACGGTCTGCGGTCGGGTGCTCCTGGGTCGGAGCGCCGATCGCCGACAGCCTGCGGGGAAGATTTTGGGGCAGTAGCCAAGGAAGTCATCGAAAGTAACTACGCAGCCGGAGCGCTGCTGGTTTATCCAATTCCGGGCTCAGGGCGCGACATCGGCGAATTCGCGATAATCGCCGCGTTCTTCCGGGGCCACCGGCGTCCGCAGGGCAACGCTGAAAACATCACCATCGATGAATTCGACATCTTCGAGCTCAAAGTCGATCTGTCGAGTATCGGATTTGACCATGCCGGGGGTGTCGAGCCAGTAGTGATACTGCCCTTTCTCTTTCTGGAATGCGTCGGCGTGAGTAATATCGACGGTAATGCCCGGCAGCGACTCGAGGCCATCGAAACGGACAATCAGGTCGAAGAAGATCGCTCGGGTCTGTGGCCCGGTATCAGCCGCCATCTCTTCGGCACTTTCCTCTGTCGATTCGTCGCCTTCAGCCATGGCTGCGGATTCTTCTGCCGCAGCTTCGGCGACCTCAGCTACCGCACCTTCCGCGCCGTCTTCAGACATCGGATCGCCCATCCCCTCGTCGACCATCGGTTCGGGGTCTCGAGGTGCCCAGGTATTCAAGCGCACTGTGTACTGAGAGCGGATTTCGGCAACTTTTTCTTCGGGACTCTTGGCCGCGCATCCGGTGAGGACGGCGATGCAAGTCACGGCGACGACACACAGCAAGACGCGGGAAATTCTCTGGCGCACGATGGTCTCCTTGAGCGCGGGGCGGAAGGAACAGAAGTGCTGGCGGCCAACGGCGCTGCCGACTTCAGGTGGAACAGGCTCCGTTGAGCCCAATTTGCAATCTCGAGCCCAAGGCTGTCGAACTCAGACCCGTGAGCAGAGCGCTGGTCGGGTGTCTGGTGAGCCCAAGCTGCAAGGGTCAAGGCAGGAGATTATAACGGAGGATCGCCCAGATGGCCGAGACGCCATCACGCCAGCCGATCTTCTTACCTTCGGCGTAAGTGCGGCCGTGGTAGGAAATCGGTACCTCGTAAATCCGTACTTTGGCTTTGGCCACTTTGGCGGTGAGCTCTGGCTCGATACCGAAGCGATTGGAATAAAGTTTCAATCCCTTCAGCACGTCGCTTCGGAACACCTTGTAGCAGGTCTCCATATCCGACAGATTGAGGTCGGTGAACATGTTGGACATCATGGTCAGAACCCGGTTGCCAACATAGTGCCAGAAGAACAGCACGCGATGCGGGCCCCCGAGAAACCGTGAACCGTAGACCACGTCAGCTTCGTCTTCGAGCAGCGGCTGCAACAACACCGGATAGTCGCGCGGGTTGTATTCGAGGTCGGCGTCCTGCACCAGGATAATATCGCCGGTGGCATGTTCGAAGCCGGTCCGAAGAGCAGCGCCTTTGCCACGGTTGTGCGGGTGCTCGACCAGTTGAAATGGTGGGTCGGCCTTTTTCTCGAGTTCGCGGAGCAGGTCGCGGGTGCCATCTGACGAGCCGTCGTCAACCACCACCATCTCGAGTTCGAGATCGTCGGGTAGCGGCGCCCCAGCGACTCGGTTGAGGAGATTCTCTACCGTATGCCGCTCGTTGTACGCTGGAATCACTACTGAAAGCTTGGTCATCCTACCTCTTAGTCTGTAGACTTACGCCTCTTGAATGCCTCTCGGCGTTCTCATAGCATCCCTTCCGAGCAGGGCCTTTCGCCTCGCCCCGGCACGTGGGCCGCTGACGATTCGAAGAGAAAAGTCGGGCACAGTCAGCAATCCGCCGGATGGCGTTCGATTATATCGCTTAGCTTTGCCTCAGGGGCCCTGACCTGCCGACCGAACCGTAAAAGGAGTACCGTCAACCATGGCGAAAACCGCAAAAGTACAGCCCCTTCCCGATAAAGAACGGTCAATTGAAGGCGCGGTCTCCATGATCGAGCGTCAATTCGGCAAAGGGGCAATCATGCGCCTTGGAGCGCAGGACAATCTGGGTATCGCCGCGATTCCCACCGGTTCGCTGGCAGTGGATGCTGCGATCGGCATCGGTGGCTTTCCCCGTGGCCGAGTAGTCGAAGTCTACGGCCCAGAGTCCTCTGGTAAGACAACCTTGGCTCTGTCGGTTGCCGGTCAGGCGCAGCGTCACGGCAGCGCCGCTTTTATCGACGCCGAGCATGCTCTCGACGCCGAGTATGCCCAAAAGTTGGGTGTCGATATCGACAATCTGTTGGTGTCACAGCCCGATAGCGGCGAGCAGGCTCTCGAGATCGCTGAGATGTTGGTGCGTTCGAATGCTCTTGACGTAGTCGTGATCGATTCGGTTGCCGCATTGGTGCCCCGCGCTGAGCTCGAGGGTGAAATGGGCGACTCCCACGTTGGTCTGCAGGCACGACTGATGTCACAGGCTTTGCGCAAACTCACCGCCATTGTTGCCAAGAGCAGAACCTGCTTGGTTTTCATCAACCAGATCCGCGAGAAAATCGGTGTGATGTTCGGTAGTCCAGAGACCACTACCGGTGGCCGTGCGCTAAAATTCTACGCCTCGGTTCGACTCGACATCCGTCGTATCGCGTCGCTCAAAGATGGCGACACAGTGGTCGGTAGTCGAGCCAAAATCAAAGTGGTCAAGAACAAGACAGCTGCTCCGTTCCGTCAGGCGGAGTTCGACATTGACTACAACGAGGGTATTTCACGGAGCGGCGAGTTGGTCGACCTAGGGGTCGATCATAAACTGGTCCAGAAGAGTGGCTCTTGGTACACCTGCGGTGAAGTTCGTCTCGGCCAGGGACGGGAGAATGCGAAGCGCTTCCTGCGCGAGAATGGTGACCTCGCTGACGAGCTCGAGGCCAAGCTGCGTGAGGCTCTGGGGTTACCGCCGATGGAAGCAGCGGCTGAGGTCGCGGAGAAACCCTCGAAACCAATATTGGATGAGACCTAGCGGGGCATAGCGGCTCCCCGACGGGGCAAGAGGCACCGTCTTCCATCCTTCTTTGCGGTATCCTCACCTGCGAGCAAGCACCAACCTGTCTCGCGAGGTGAGGAAACCGATGCGTACGAAGCTTTCGCTACTCGTTCTCGTCCTGTTTTTGACTGCTATCCCTAGTGTTGCGGAGCCTGAGCTTTCGGTCTCGGCACCCACCACTCTGACCGGGCTTCCCGTCGAGTTCGCGGTAAGCCTGAAGGAGGCTGACAGCCAACGAGTCTCAGTCCACCTCGACGATCAGGAGCTAGGCGAGCACGAGTTGAAGGAAGGAGACAACCCTCTTTCGTTCAAAGATCTCGAGCTTGCCGCGGGCAAACATACGGTGAAACTGACCGCTATCGGTGGCGCTCAGCTCACCGCTGAGGCTCAGCTGCGTATTCTTCCGGGGTGGATCTCAGTATTGCCGCCTCTGATCGCTATTGGTCTCGCGTTGCTCACCAAAGATGTTCTGGTGGCACTGTTTCTCGGAATCCTTGGAGGTTGCTTGATTCTCTTCGAGTGGAATCCGGTGGTCGCCCTCGCTCGTTCGATCGACCAGTTCATCGTGCCGTCTTTGGCCAACACCAGCCAGGCCTCGATCCTGGTCTTTACGTTGTTGCTTGGCGGCATGGTGGGGCTTATTACAAAGAACGGTGGCACCCACGGCATCGTCGAATACCTGAAGCCATACGCTACGACCCGACGGCGCGGACAACTGGCGACCTATGTGCTCGGGTTGTTGGTGTTCTTCGACGACTACGCCAACGCATTGATCGTTGGGCCGACCATGCGGCCGATCACCGACAAGCTTCGCGTCAGTCGTGAGAAATTGGCCTACATCGTCGACTCTACGGCGGCACCGATGGTCTCGCTGGTGCCGATCTCGACCTGGGTCGGTTTCGAGATCGGCCTGATCGGCACTGCCTTTGCGCAGTTGGAGCTGCCTTTCGATCCCTATAGTTTCTTCGTCGCCACGATCCCGTACCGTTTCTACTCGATCTTTGCAGTCTTATTGGTCGGCATCCTGATTGTTACCCGTCTCGATTTCGGTCCGATGCGCCGCGCAGAAAAGCGAGCTCAAGAGCACGGACTGGTGCTGGCTGAGGACGCGGCACCGATCGCCGACTACTCATCGCACGAGGTCGAGCCCGTCGCTGAAATTCCCAAGCGGCCGATCAACGCGCTGTTGCCGATCTTGACGGTGGTGACTGTTACGATTTTGGGTTTGTATGTCTCGGGCAGCAGTGGCCTCGCGGAATCGGCATCATTTCGTGAGATTCTGGCCAACGCCGACAGCTACAAGGCATTGTTGTGGGCCAGTCTGTCGGGCCTTCTAGTCGCGATGGGGTTGGCGCTTGGCCAGCGGCTGCTGACGGTCCGTGAGTCGACCGACGCTATGATGGCGGGGTTCAAGTCGATGTTTATGGCTTTGGTCATGTTGATCTTGGCCTGGTCCTTGAGTTCGATTTGCACCAGCCTACACACCGCCGACTATCTGGTTGGCTTGACGCAAGGCAACCTGGGGCCCGCTTGGCTGCCGGCCCTCACCTTTGTGCTGGCAGCCGCTACCGCTTTTGCTACCGGCAGTTCTTGGGGGGCAATGGGCATCCTCGAGCCACTGATCATTCCCATCTGCCACAGCCTGTCATTAGCTGAGGGGCACGCTGTCGCCAGCGAGCCCTACATGCTCTACATGACTGCTTCGGTCGCCGGAGTTCTCGCCGGGTCGATCTGGGGTGATCATTGTTCGCCAATTTCCGACACCAGCATTCTGTCCAGTATGGCGAGTGGTAGCGATCACATCGCGCATGTGCGGACACAGTTACCCTACGCCATTGCCGTCGGCTTGTTGGGGATTCTGATTGGCAACATCCCGACAGCTTTCGGCATGCCAGTCTGGCTTTCTTTGGCTCTTGGCGTCGCCATCTTGGTGACGGGTGTCCTGGGCCTCGGTCGTTGGAGTGGGCAAAGTCTGGGGCGTGCCAAGAGCCGAGAGGGAGGTTAGAGACTCAGGTCTTTTTCCAGAATGGCCGCCACCAGCGCCGCGGTTCGGGGGTGTCGAGTTCATCGGCAGCAGCGTCGAGCTCCTCAGCGGGGCGTGGGATCAGCGCTAGCGCCCCTTTACGCAGTCGGACGATCAGCAGCTCGGTCTGTAAGCGACGCTCGTCGCGATCTGGAGACAACAGCTCACCGAGGCGATGCCGTCCATCGATTTGACAGAGGAAGGCGCGTTCCGACTCTTGCAGACTGGGCCACGTGTTTTCGTCGGGTGCGGTGGCCCATACTGGGACCAGATGCTCTAGCACGTCGAATGGAATGGCATCACGATGGATGTGAGCCATTTGCTCTTCTGCGGCCTGCTCCAACAGAAGGTTGGAGAGTGGCAGCTCGTGGGTCGACTTGGGCGTTGCCTTGCCTTGGTCAAGCACCTTCACCAAACCCTGCTTGGCGAGCTCGTTGGCTTCAGTGAGAAACCGAAAGTAGGAACCTCCCGTAAGTTTATAGAGCTGGCCGACGGTCATCGTGTTCTTCAGTTTGCGGACGATGGTCGCGGCGCGGGGTCCAAGGCCTTCGGGCTCCTGACTCGTCGCTCGCCGTATAAAAAGATTGTCGTGGGTGAACGTTTCGCGGATGCGCTTGAGTTCGTCGATCCAACGTGCACCCTCGAAGACCAGGGCCAAGGTATTGATCGGCTCAGCCAAGATATCCTCTGCTGGTGGCAGTTCGTTTTGGAAGAAAAAGATGCCGCGATTCCACAAGAAGACGTCGCGAACCAGATCTTCGAGCTGCTCCGCCAGGGTGTACTCGACCACATCGCGAGGCAGGATGCCTTGCTCTACCAGCACTACTCCCAGGCGTTTACTTTTCTCCTGGCAAAGGACCAGACAGCGTGTCAGGGTGTTGGGATCGAGATGGCCCTCGAGCAGCAAGTGCTGGCCGTAGAACTCGGTTGTCGAGTCGGTCAAGCACGCGACGATCTCGCCGCTGTCGAAGTAAACACGCTTCTCGCGGCTGGTGCGGCGCAAGACCAGCGCACCCGAACGTCGGTCGTTAGCTGCCCAACCCAGCAGTTCGGCGATCGGAAACGAAGCAAGACGGCCAGAAAATTCCATACTCACGCATCCTAACGGTCCAGCGGAGAGGTGACAAACGCTGTCGCCTCGCCATATGCTCACTTCATGATGACCTCAATCAAAATGAAGACCCTAATCAAACATCTTTCGCAGATTTGCATGACGACCGGCGTGCTGTGCTTCGCCGTTGCCCAGAGTGTGGAAGCGGCAACCCCGCCGTGTCGGCCTTGTGCCGGTGTGCGGGTCACGGAACCGAATACAATCCTCCAGAGTCTCGGCCAGGCACCGCGTCTCGAAAAAGAAGAGCGGCTCTATGTGGCCTGGCCGGTCGAACTCGATGGCAGTGCGGACGGTGGTGCCTTCGACGCGGTCCGCGCCCAGGGTGGCACACCTTGGGTGATCGCCCATTTCAAAACGCCATCACCGGTCACTCAGCATCTGGAACAACTCGAAGCAGAGCTCAAAGATCTGGCTCGCTTACTTCGCGGATCGGGTGAGCGAGTACATGTTCAGATTGCCTGGGGCGCTGCCGGCACACAACCCGCAGATTTTGCGTTTCTACTCAAACGTGCCGCGGTGACGGTGACTGGCAGTCGTGATGACGCACGGGTGATCGCTGGCCCGCTGCCGGCCGATACTTACACGCTGCAGGCGCTCTACGGCGAGGAGATTGCAGCCTATGTCGACGGCATTGCCCTCGCCCCGGCAGCGATGCCGAAACTCGAACAGGCGATTACTACCTTGCGCGAGCTCGATCCCGGCAAGCCGGCGGTGCTCGATGCCTTGGAGTGGCCAAGTGAGCCTACACGCACCCTTGCCCGAGCCGCGGAATACGCGACCCTTGGTTTCGGCGTCACCTTTTTCGACCTGACAGATCCGGCTTCGGACCTCACTCCTTTGAAGTTGCTGGCTAAGGAATTCCAAGGTGATCTGTCCCATGATCCCTCGACGACGCCCCGCGGTGCCGAGCGTGCCTGGGCCTTCGTGCGTGGCTCGGATCTCGGTCTGCGGGTCATCGCAGAAATGCCTGCCGGCAGCGATCGGGTGGAGCTGATGTTCGACGATCCTCAGCTACGCAGCCCGAGCACCATCGACCTGACGAACGGTGACGAAGGTTCAGTTTATGGCCAACGTCGCACGACCACTGGGTTAGCCTTGCCGTTCGACGAGCCGAACCCCGTTGTGTTACTGCGCTTGGCCCGCATGAGCGCTGCCGAACTCGAGGGTCTCGAGGAGCGGGTCGACGTGGCCGACGAACGTCAGATGCCAGTCGAGGAGATCCTGCGCCGATTGCAGGCTTTCGAAGATGACCAAGACCGACGCCTGACCCACTATCAGGCAGACAACATCTTGCACCTTCGTTTCCAAAATGGGCCAGCCTCGATCGAGGCGGCCTATGAGGGCGATTTTTTCTATCGGCGCGGTGAGGGCTTCGACTGGGCGTGGGAGACGTTTTATGTCGACGGGGTCAAATGGCGTGGCAAGAAGATTCCTGAGTTGCCGTTGATCCAGCCCGAGAAAGCCGCGGTGCTACCGCTGACGATCAATTTTTCGAAAGAGTACAGCTACCGCCTCCGCGGAACCGACACCGTTGAGGGGCGCGATTGTTGGGTGGTCGATTTCAAGCCGCTAGAAGCGCCAGAGGGTCGGAGTCTGCATCAAGGCACAGTGTGGGTCGACCGCGAGATCTTCGCTCGGGTGAAGACGCGGGCCGTCCAGCTTGGTCTCGAAGGCAACGTGCTCTCGAACGAGGAGACCATGACCTTCTCACCCCTCGACGCCGCTGGCCAACCAGCCGCCTGGACGCGCGAGAGCTTTTTCTTGCCGATGGAGGTCGTCGGCCAGCAACTGCTGTCGGTGCTCAACGCCACGGTGCCGGTGGAGACCGCGACCAAACTCTCCAATGTCCGGATCAACGGTGAAGAATTCGACCAGATGCGCAACGCGACCCTCGCCTCTGAGCTCACCATGGTGCGGGATACTGACAAGGGGATGAAGTACCTAGTCAAGGATGACGATGGCAAACGGATTGTCCAAGAGGAGCCGGATACCGATCGCTACTTCCTGGTCGGCGGCATTTTCTGGGACGAGTCGTCCGACTTCCCGATTCCGCTGGCGGGTATCAACTACCTGTCCCTCGATTGGAAGAAGACCGGCAATCAGCTCAACGTGTTTTTTGCCGGCCCCTTGGTGACGGTGAATTACGCCGAGCCACGGCTGTTCGGAAGCCGCTGGGACGCGGGCTTCAATGTCTTCGGGTTGCTGATTCCCACCGGCGACGAACTCTACCGTGATGGCCGGGAAGTCCCAGAAGAGGAAATCGAGAGCTTCAGCGGCTCGGCGTCCGTCTTCCTCGGCCGGCCGCTCGGCAACTTTGGCAAGATCGACTTCACCTACGGCTTGGAGTTCGACAACTACGATACTGCCGACGACACCGCGGCCGACTTCGTGCTGCCCACCGATACCCTCACCCACTCGTTGCAGACCGAACTCCAATACAAGCGCGCCGGTTACCAGCTCGAACTCCAGGGTAGCTTCCATTCGCGTTCGGATTGGGAATTCTGGGGGCTGCCCGACAACACAGAATTTACTCCCGACCAGGAGGACTATGTCCGTTGGCAGGCGAGTTTCGCCAAAACCTGGTGGTTCGAGAAGTTCCGCAACTTCGGGATATCGGTCGAGCATCTCAACGGCTCCGATCTCGATCGCTTCTCGCGCTACGACTTCGGCATCTTTGGAGATTCCTCGGTGGGCGGTTACCAGAGCGGCCTGGTGCGCGCTGACGAGGCCACCGGCGTGCATTTCTCGACCGGCGTCAATGCCGGCTCGCTCTTCCGTTTCGAGATCGAGGGTGATGCGGTGTGGGCCACCAACGAGGAGACCGGACTCGACAACGAGCTGTTGGCTGGCATTGGCCTGGAAGGTTCCCTTACGCTGCCGTGGAACCTGCTCACCAACTTCGAACTCGGCTATGCTCTCGACGGTCCCGGAGAAGGCGATATCGCGGTCCGCATCGTCTTCCTGAAGCTCTTCCCCGAGAAATGGCGGCCGTGGGGTAAGAAGAAGGCAAAGAAGAACGCTGGATGAAACGCTGGACCAGCGGCGGCCTCACCGGGCTCTTGATCCTGGCCTTCCTGGCCGTCGGGGGATTCGATCAGAGTGCGGCCGATGCTGCCCCCGGTGAGACGACGAGTGCACAAGCCCCGCGCTCGTCGTCACCCCTGATCCTCGAGAAGGTTGTGGTCGAGCCCCTCGATCCAGGGCCCGGAACCCTTTGCAGGTTGCGAGTCAACTTGCGTAATCGTGGTCGCCACACCGCCTCGCGGTTTCATTTCCGGGTCCAGGTTGCCGACAACGCGCTCGAGGTCTACGAAGACCAACTCTTTCTGCAGCCGATTGTGGCCGGCGAGAGCCAGGAGATTTTGCTGTTCAACTTCTGGTCCAGCGAAGCGGGGCGCCCCTTTCCAGCAACTGGACCGCTCACTGTGGAAGTGAGTCTCGAGGCTGCGAGCTGGGTAAGTGTCGAACTCGGAAGTGATGGCGAGTCGCGGCATCTTATCGGTGCGGTTCCCGGGCTTCCAAGCGCCCTCCGGTTGAATCTGGCAGACCGTGGTGAAAGTGGTCCGCGCTGAGGGCGAGGGGTATAGGAGAGGACTGAATAACGGCGAGGAGGGGTCGGTACCTTGTACTGAACCTCTGTCTCCCCCTATGATGACGGGTGCTATCAAAAGACTTCTAACCCTTGAAGGCACCCGAATCGGTCGGATGTCTGGGATGGCGCAATAGGTCTTTCCAAGCAGATCTGTATTCGGGTCAGTGGTTTTTCAAGGTGTCGTGATTGCGGTTGGGTTGTGGGGCGAGCAGCAGCCACGGCGAGAAGGAGAAGGGCGGGCCTGGCACGAGGTCGTCCGCCCAAAGCCGTCAAACCGAAGAGGAGGACACCATGCGAATGAAGAACGCTGGCCGTCGGTTGTGGTTGTTGGCCATACTGGCTGGAGTACCGTTGATTTTGGCTGCGTGCCAGCAAGGCACGGAGAACAGTTCGCCCATGGAAGACGATCTAGTTGCTGGTGCCAGTGCCACCCTGAGTTGTGGGTCCGGCGTCGCCGTTGATCTCGACTGTCCGGCGTTGCCCAACACCGCGGCGCTAGGCAAGATGGTCGACGAGACCGGAGCAGTCAACGCCAGCACTGCCAAGAACATCTATCTCGATTACGATTTGTGGGCGTGGAACTCGTTCGTCGCGATGAACTGGCCGGCCTCCGATCCGACCGTTGCGGGTAATCAGCGTGGTATTCCCGACACCTCGTCGGGTGCGTCGTTTGCAACTGCTGCCAACGACGCCACTGCCGTCTGGGAAACCTACAAAGAGAAGCGCGAGGTCTTCCTGTATGACTATGTCGACAATGAGCCAGCTCCGGTGACCGATGTTCCGGCTCCCTGGAATACGCTGCAATACGGACCTGCGGATCTTCCGGTCCCGTGTTGTACTACGGGCGGTTGCGACAGCGGCGGCAACGTATTCCAGCGTGAGCTCGGATCGGCTTCGAAGCTATTCTTCGACACCCTGGACGAAACTGCCGAAGTCAAATCGCCGCCGATAGAAAGCCGCGAAGCGCTTTGTAAAGGCTGGATCGATCCGGCGACATGCACCTCGACCGTACCGCCAGCCCCCAACACTTGCTGTGGTTTTGTCGAGGCGAGCCAAGTCATCGACGGGCAAGCAAGATTTATTGCGCCACCGGTCGGCCCGCGGGTGTGGCGTGGCGATCCGTTCACGGACGATAACGCGACTCCGATCCTCTACGAAGTGAAGGTCAACAAAGACTTCTTCGACTATGTGACGGCGGACAAACACAAGTACTACTACTTCGAGAATGTTCGTGATGCGGCGAGCCAGGGCAAGGTCAAGCTGCCGGCGCGGACCAGCAAGGAAACCATGCCACCGGTGCCAGGTAGCAAAGCTGCGCCGTCTGGCCCGTCCGGTCCACCTCTGCCGGGCCCGAATCCAGGCGGGGGCAGCACCTATACGGCAACGAACTACAAGGCGAGCACTTGTCTCGGCAACTATCAGAAGAACGAGCAGTGCCGTACTGGGTCGGTGCATCTCAAGGCGGGGTGGATCGATCTCACCGACGCCAGCGATAGCGAGAAGAAGAAATACCACATCGCCGATGTGTTCCACTACAAATCGGTTGATGAGAGCACGACGTTCCCGGGCGGAATCTGCAAAGAACCGGCAACCTATGGCTTGTCCGGCCTCCACATCATTCAACGCATCCATCAGAACGACAAAGCCAACGGCGGTGACGGTTCCGGCCGGCCGCGTGGCGGCACCTTCATTTTTGCCACTTGGGAGCACAGCGACAACGACAGCCTGGGATTCACTTACGCCAACTACTCGGATGTTGGTCCGACTGGCAAATCCGAAGAGCCCGCTCCGTTTCCGAATATCGAGAAAGCGAGCGCGCTCCCTCTCAACCGGCTTTACGATCCGCTTTCGAGCACGGTGTCGGCCAACACGTTAGTGCACAACATGCTCGGTTGTGACTCCAACCCAGGCGCCTCGGTGTGGTGCAACTATCGGTTGATCGGAACGCAGTTCGCGGCCGCGACAGCGCCAGCGGGCGACTTCCCGAGAGCGTTGCCGGCTACACCCAATCCTGGTATCGAGGTGCCAGCCGATTCGGGCCAGCCGTTTTACTTGGCGAATCTGGTCATTGAGAGCAACGTCGGCTTACAGCACTTCCAGGGCTTGCCACCGTCACCCAACACCGATGTTATCCAGGTGATTCCACATTACAAGGGCGGCAATCCCGGCAATGTTACGAGCTCGTTCTCTACCAACGAGTTCCAGTTCGGTGCGTCTAACTTGGCGTATCGGACCCAGAGCGGCAACAAGAATACACCGCACGAGTTCGTCATGGGTGGCTGCATGGGCTGCCATGGTGTCGCTCAATTGAGCGGCTATTCTTTCAGCTTCGTGCTGCTCGACAATCAATTTGGTGCTGCGCCCGACACCGTGACCGAGTTCACGCTGCCACCGGTTGGACCGACGGGTCCGACCGGAAAGTAAGGCGCTTCTGCGCTGTCTTCACGCTGAATTGGTGGGGACAGCGCCCCTGGTTTCGCGAGTAGTGATCGCGACCGCGACGAGTTCCCCGAGCGCTGTATACTCGCTGCCTGGACCCGCCGCAGCTCTTGGATGCCCTGAGCTGCGAGAGCCTCAGGTCATCCAGTCAAGGAGCACGCGATCATGAATGTTCTGATGTTCTCGCCCGGGTTTCCGGCCGAGATGCCCTACTTCACCCGTGGGTTGGCGCAGGTTGGAGCGCGGGTACTTGGACTCGGCGATCAGCCGGTGGAGATGTTGCCGGAGGCTGCCCGTTCGAGCCTGTCTGACTATCTGCGGGTGCGCAATCTCTTCGACGAGGTTGCGGTGGTCGAGGAGGTGAAACGCTGGGCACAACGGGTGAAAATCGACCGGGTCGAGTGTTTGTGGGAGCCAGGGATGCTGCTCGCCGCCCGTCTACGCGAGGCCCTCGGATTGCCGGGCTTGACTGTGGCGGAGACGATTCCCTTCCGCGACAAGTCGAGTATGAAGCAGGTGTTGGACGATGCGGGGATCCGCACCCCTCGCCATCGGCGCGCAACGACCCAGGATCAGGTACGGCAAGGCGTCGAGGAGATCGGCTACCCAATCTGCATCAAGCCGATCGCCGGCGCGGGCTCGGCCGACACTTACCGGGTCGACGACGACGAGCAGCTCGAGGATGTGCTGGCAAAAACCGGCCACGTTCCGGAGGTCAGCGTCGAAGAGTTCATCGAAGGTGAAGAGTACACCTTCGACACGATTTGCTCGGGTGGTCAGATTCACTTCTATAACGTTGCCTGGTATCGACCGCGACCTTTGATCGCCCGCTCTGAGGAGTGGATCAGCCCGCAAACCATCAGCTTGCGGAACGTCGAGGACCCGGTTTTGGCCCCAGGGGTCGAGATGGGCAAGGCGGTCTTGAAGGCCTTGGGCTTCCGGACCGGCTTCACCCATATGGAGTGGTTCCTGAAAGCCGATGGCGAAGCCGTCTTCGGTGAGATCGGCGCTCGCCCTCCCGGGGCACGCTCCGTCGACATCATGAATTACGCCAACGACATCGATGTTTATGCGGGCTGGGCGGAGGCGGTTTGTCACGGTCGGTTCAGTCAAACAATCGAACGCAAGTACAACGCCGCGGTGATCTTCAAGCGTGCCCAGGGCCAGGGGCGGATACGCCGCATCATTGGCCTCGAGCCTCTGCTGCACGAGTTTGGTGACTCGGTGGCTTGTGTGGACCTGTTGCCGATCGGCGCTTCCCGCCGTAATTGGCGGGCGACCTTGATCTCCGATGGACATCTTGTTGTCCGCCATCGTGATCTCGAAACCACGATGGTGATGGCCGACAAGGTCGGAACGGACCTGCAGATGTATGCTGGCTAGTTGGGCTGACCGAGTGGCGGATCTCATGTCCGTCTTGGTCAGCCGAACACGGCCACTGCATCGCAGCCTATGGCCGCTTGGCTTCCAGCAGCCAATAGACGACACGGTCGGCAAAAATCGGGTCGAGGGACATCCGGCTGTGCTTGCGGGGGATGAAGACGGTGGCTTTGAAAGCGATCGGCGAAACAGGTCTGATCGCAACACCGTCGGACGGTGTTGCAGCGAGTTCTTGGTGTAACAAGGCACTGCTGCGTAATACGCTACCGTCCCCCCGATCGTAGGTGAGAATCTCTACCTCACCGGTTTCGGCATCAATTGCCAGAGTAGCAGGTGTCGGCATCGAATCGCCGGCGATCAGGAAAATGTCAGTGCCTTCTGGCGGCGTGGCTGGTAAATCGAGGGCGCGCTGGAACTGATCCGCGAGACGCAACATTCGGTGCTGGTAGTCGAGCGCGATGCGACGTCGCGCCTCGGCAGCCGGTACGTCGGGCAGCAGCCATTGCAGCATGGTGTCTTTGTCACGGGCCGCCAATCCCCAATCGTGGCGTTCCCACAAGTCCGGGTCGAGTAACGAACCTGCATTGCGGGAGGGATCTTCGGCATCAACATAGGCGTCGTGGCGGGCCCGCGGAAACAATTGGTAACCCGAGGGAAACGTGCCGTTGAGCAAGGCGTCGTAAAACGGAAAGCCCGGTGCGTGGCGCACACCCTCGATCATGTTGAGGGCGGCCTTGACGGATCCGGCGTTGGGTGGTGCCACCAGGATCACTCGCCCGATGTGACGGGCTCCTTCCCACGTCAGCTCTGGCAGTGAGCCGTCAGCAGGCAGGGGTTGCGGGCCGTAGCGCAGATAGTAGCGAGTCAGGAGGCCGCCCATCGAATGGGCGATGATGTCGAAACGGATCTCCTGTTCAGGCTCGTCGTTGAGCTGGTGCTGCTGACGGCAGTAGTTTGTCTTTTCGCGAATGAAGGCGTGTAGGCGCTGGGCATTTGCCGCGTTGTCGAGCCGCCAGTCATAGTCGAATTGAAAGGAGTTGAGATCTTGGCCGTCAAAGTCGTCGCCCAATCGTCGGCTGAGGTCTTCGTCGCGATAGCCCGCGGCGCTGAGGGTGCGCAAAATCTTGAAGTACGGCCTCAGTCGCAAGGAGACGTGGCGAAAGCGAAAGTGATCAAGCACGCCATCGGGTTGCACATTGGGAGACGCCACATCGTCGCGCATCGAGCGGGCGATAATCCGCGCGCCCTCGGGCGTGCTGGGTGCCGCGTAGTGGCCGCCGACCTCTCCCCACACCACCCGGCCGGATTCTGCATCCACTAACCGAGAGCCGAGAAATCCCGGGATGACGATTACCGGGTTGCGTTCAGGAAAGCGTTTGGCCGCAACGGGATCAAAGAAGTCCCTGAGATCAACCGGCGTCAAGGTCGCCAGACAGCCGGTCAACAAGACGGCAGTCGCGCCAGCAAGCAGCGCTTTCTGGGTCCACTGGCTCACGGCTATTTCCAGTGGGTGATGCGATCACGGATGCGACCGAACTTCAGCTCCTCGAACAGCGGATCTACGAGCTCTGGGTCGGCACCGTCGAGCCGTAGCTCATCGAGGTCGGCGGTGGCAGGTGCGTCGAGAGCGATCGTCGCCAGCTGACGCGACAGCAAGGCGGTTTCGCGCTGCTCGTCGAGTTTGGTTCGCAACGACTTGGCGCCGCGGATCGGTAGCGTAGGCACTTCGTCGAGGCGTTGGTAGATCGCGTCGAGGCTGTCGAGGGCGGCCAGCAGCGCTACGGCGGTTTTTTTGCCGACGCCTTTGACGCCCGGGATGTTGTCGACGCTATCCCCCGCCAGTCCGAGGTAGTCGATGATCTGATCCGGTCGTACCCCGAATTTCTCGGCCACTGCCGCGGGGTTGTAACGCTCGTCTTTGGCGAAGTCGAGCAATGTGACCCGCTCATTGACTAGCTGCGCCAAATCTTTGTCGGAGGTCACCAGTACAATCTGGTGCCCCGCGGGCTCGAGCTGGCGACAGAGTGTGCCGACCAGATCGTCTGCCTCATAACGGGTGTCGACGTAAATTGCCGCTCCCAGGGCTTCGCCGATCTCCTGGCACCAATCCTGTTGTGCTTCGAGCTCCGGCGGTGGCAGGTCCCGCTGCGCTTTGTACGGCGGGTAGATGTCATTGCGAAAGCTGGTGGTCAGGCTCTTGTCGAAGGCGAGCCCAAGATGGGTCACCCTCTCCTGATTGATCAGACGTAGCAGGAATTGTGCAAAACCATAAGCGGCGTTGACCGGCAAGCCAGAGCGGCCCACCATCTTGGTAGGGATCGAGAAATAGGCCCGGAAGATGTATGGACTAGCATCAACCAGGTGAATGGTGTGGGTTGTCATGATGTGGGTTGTTCCAAGCAAGATCGGGTGGGTGGGGAAACGATACAATGCGGCGTGCGATAGATGTAGGTTGGTCTTGCGAGGGTCCCGCGAGAACTCTATATGACAAGAATGCCAAGTTGAACCGTTCGCGACATTACTTCGGTGCCGTCGTTCTATTGCCCTGGATCCTCTCGGGGTGTGGCAGCGGTGGTGAGCGTCACCGTAATCTCACCCTGGTGCCGACAGATTGCGTCGAGCCGGCGATTCCGATCTATCAGGTACAGGGGGTCGATACCGTCAGCCCGTTGGTTGGCGAACAGGTGACCGTGCGCGGAGTGGTGGTTGGCGACTTTCAGGGCCGAGGTCAGCTCGGCGGGTTCTTCGTGCAGAATGCTGGGGTTGATGACGATCCCCGGTCTTCGGAAGGGCTGTTTGTGTTTGCCCCCAAGGGGCCCGAGGTGGCGGTTGGAGAGCATCTGCAGATTCGAGGTCGAGTGAGTGAACATCACGAGCTCACCCAGCTGACCGATCTCGAGTCGGTCGAGATCTGTTCGACCTTGGACATCTCACCACCCGAGCCAAGAAGGCTCGCACTTCACGATGGCGTCGACCTCGAAGCCTACGAGGGGATGTGGGTCTCTGTGGACGACCCGTTGACCGTTGTCGGTACCCATGAGTTGGCCCAGTTCGGTCAAATCTTGTTGGCGGTTGGCGGTCGATCGTTTGAGGCCGGTCGCGATGGCAAAATGTCCGCTCCCGGTCTGCTGATGGACGACGGTAGCCGCCGCAAGAACCTGGCGCTGCCGCCGTATCTGGACGACGAGGGCACCCGCCGGGTCGGAGATGAAGTGCGCGGCTTGACCGGTATCGTGGCTCAAACCGAAGACGGACACGTCTTGCACCCGACCGCGCCGCCGACCTTCGAGCGGGTCGATCCACGCGCCTCGTCGCCGCCTGCGGTTGACGGCACCCTGCGGATCGCAAGCTTCAATTTGCTCAATCTGTTCGTCACTTTGGGCGAGCGTGGTGCGATCGACGAACGCGAGCTCGAGCGTCAGCTCGCCAAACACGTCGTCGCGATCACGGCCCTCGATGCCGACGTCTTGGCGTTGGTCGAACTCGAAAACAACCCAGCCGCCATCAACACATTGGTGGCAACATTGAATGACGCCACCGATCGCCCCTATGCGGCGACGCCACCCCCGGACAAAGGCCTAGGCGACGACGTCATCCGGGTCGGTTTTCTCTATCGACCAGACCGGGTGGGTCTGGTGGGTCCGTCGCGAAGCGATCCGGATCCAGTCTTCCGGCGTCCACCCTTGGCTCAGACCTTTGCCGTTGGTGACGAGCACCTGACCGTGGTCGTCAGCCACTTCAAGTCGAAGAGTTGTCGCAACGTTGTGGAGACCGAGCAAGACCAGGGGGATGGCCAGGGATGTTGGAATCCGCTCCGCATCCGCCAGGCCCAGCGGTTGGCTGAGTTCGTGGCCGAGTTACAGCAGGTAAGCGGTGATGCCGACGTGCTGGTAACCGGTGATCTCAATGCCTATGGTGGCGAGGATCCGATCCGTGCCCTGACCAATAGCGGGCTGGTCGATCAGATTGCCACCCATATCCCTGCGGCGAAACGGTACTCCTACGTCTACAAAGGCCGTTCAGGTTATCTCGACCACGCTCTCGCCACGCCGAGTTTGGCGCCGCGGGTGCGAGGTGCTGCTATCTGGCACATCAACAGCGACGAGCCAACTTTCCTCGACTACCGCATCGATGCTAATCCACCCGAACTCTACCGTGCCGACCCCTTCCGCTCGTCCGATCACGACCCGGTTTTGATCGGCTTGGATTTCTGACTTACGAGCTCAACCAGACCGATATCCGCGTGCTGGCGGCACTACGCTGATCCGTCGAAGTGCACTTGCGACCTTTCCCGGAGCGGTTGCCAACAGCCGGAAAAATTTCTGTTGACCTGAAAAAGGGCTAAGTAGTTAGTCCATTCGACTCCGACGGGGTGGAAAATCCAATTGGGGATTGAACACAACTCCAACACCGGTGGGAAATCCAATTGGGGATTGAAAACGACCCCAACACCGGTGGGAAATCCAATTGGGGATTGAAAAACGACCCCAACACCGGTGGGAAATCCAATTGGGGATTGAAAACGACTCCAACACCGGTGGGAAATCCAATTGGGTGAACTCGACCCCCTTCTGCACCGGTGGGAAATCCAATTGGGCAAACTCGACCCCCTTCTGCACCGGTGGGAAATCCGATTGGGCAAACTCGACCCCCTTCTGCACCGGTGGGAAATCCGATTGGGCAAACTCGACCCCCTTCTGCACCGGTCGGAGATCCTGTGCGACGCTGGAAGAGTTCTGGTTTCCTGTCATCGCCTTCGAGCCGCTGCCACCACCTCGTGAGTTGTGGTTACGGTTCGGCATTGCGCGGTAACTCCACGATAGCGAGATTCCCGCGGGTGGGTTGTTCCAGCGAACCCTTGGGCATCATCTCGATCGACCCGCCATGGGCTTCGACGATACGCCAACACAGGTTGAGCCCAAGGCCATAACCTGAGCGGTGACCGCGCGCCGGGTCGAGTTTGACGAAGGGTTTGAAGATCTCTTCGCGATCTTCGGTGGCGATACCCGGGCCATCGTCCGACACCAGCAAACGCACCGTGTCGCCCGTCGTTTCGAGTTCCACGTCGACCGGGCGGCTGTCGGCCAACGAGAACTTGATGGCGTTGTCGACCAGGTTTTGGACGAGCAGGCGTACCAACTCGGCATCCGCCGGGACGATCAGCGGCTCTTCCGCGGATGAAAAGGTGACGCCGGGATCCGCTTCGGCGAAGGTGTCGACCACCCGTCGCACCACCGCAACGAGGTCGACCCGCTCGGTCACCAGACGATCCGCTCGGGCCCGCAGCCACTCGCGTTCGAGCAGCATCGAGATCAAGCTTTCCATCTCCCGCACATCGTTCTGGATCGTCTCGCGCTTGTCGTCCCGTGGATCTCCAGGCGGCAGCAGCTCGAGGGCCACTTTGATACGCGCCAGCGGCGAGCGCAGCTCATGGCTGACGTCCGCTAGCAGGCGCTCGCGATCGGCCACCATCTGTTCAACTTGTCCCGTCATCTGATTGAACGCAGTTGCCACTTGGCCGATCTCATCCATCCGCACTACCGGGACTTGCACCCCAAAATTGCCGGTCGCCACCGATTCGACACCCTCGCGCAGCCCCTGCAACGGTCGCAGCAGACTGCGCTGAAACATGTAGGTTGCCCCGATCACCGGGATCAGCAGCAGCAGGTGGCCGTAGACCAGAGGGTCGTGCAACCGGGCAAAATGCCGGAGATTCCAGGAGAAGACTACGTTTTCCTCGGCCGAGCCGCCGTCCGTCGAAGCCTCTAGCGTTTCCTGAAACGAGCTGGCCGGCACGTCGACCTGGACGTAGCCGTGGATTCGACCCCGGATAGCATCTTCGGTGGTCGGCTCACCATACGCATTGAAAGCACGCTCCTGCTCGGCGGTCTGCACCCACAAAGCCACTTGATGATCGACGGCAATCGATCGCCAAAACTCCGGATCATCCGAGGCCAAGATCTGTCGCGCCAAGGACGTGCTGTAACCTCGGACCGTCCGCTCCATGGCTTCGTTGACCAACTTGCTGTTGATCAGGACGGTAAACAGCGCCGCCAGACCGGCAACCACTAGCGCGAGGGCCGCTGTGGAGGCAGTGAAACGAGAGAGCAGACTCGATGTTTTGATCGGCTTGCTTGGTCTGTATGTCGTCATCTTGGGTGTCGTCGTCTTGTGTTGTGTCATCGAGTCGACCCCACAAACTGATAACCCGTGCGCCACACGGTTTTGATGAACCGTGGCGAGCGCGAGTCATCCCCCAGCTTTTGACGCAATCGACTGACCAGCATGTCGATCGAGCGATCGTAAACGTCGGCGTCAACCCCGCGCAGCTTGGTCAACAGCTGATCGCGGGACAACACACAGCCGCGGCTTTGCATGAAAAGATGGAGCAGGTCGAACTCGGTTGACGTCAGCTCGAGCTCGACACCGGCCAGGGAGCAAGTGCGACGCTCGGGCTCGAGGATCAGATCGCCACAGGTTGCGATGTTCTGCTTGCTGAGCTGCCGTCGGTTATGTCGCTCCGACGCCCGTCGCAACACCGAGTCGATGCGGGCAACCAGTTCCCGGGGCTCGAAAGGTTTGGCCAGGTAATCATCCGCCCCGAGCTCGAGTCCGACGATACGATCCGTCACGTCACCACGAGCGGTCAACATGATGATCGGTAGGTCGTATTCGCGTCGAATCTCGCGACAGAGGCTCAACCCGTCCTGATCCGGCAGCATGATATCGAGGATCAATAGGTCGGGCGGTTGCCGTTGCAAGGTCCGTAGGCCCTCTGCTGCCGAGGTGGCGCAGGTCAAATGATGGCCGAATTTGCCGAGATATTCCTCGAGTAGACGGTTCAACCCGTCGTCATCATCGATGATCAGTAGGTTATGGCTTTGCATCTTGTGCTCTACTTTTCAAGGACCTGGTGGGGCATAGGGACTAGCTATCAAGGACTATGCAGCGCCGCAATTGGGTCGAGGCGAGCGGCTCGCACGGCCGGGTAAGCGCCAAACACGATGGCGATCCCCAAACAGACTCCGAACGGAATCACTACCGATGCCCAGGTGAACGCTAGGTCCCAACGGCTTAAGTTTTCTCCGAAGTGGATCGCCGCCAAGCCCAGGCCGAGCCCAGCCAAGCCTCCCAATGCCGCCGTCATGATCGACTCACCAAGGAATTGCCACAGGATATCGCGTCGTCGAGCTCCCACCGCCAGCCGCAGACCAATTTCGCCGAAACGGTCGCGAACCGACAACAGCGATACCGCCAGCAGTCCGACGCCCCCCAGGCCCAAGGCCAACGCCGCTAGCCCGGCGATCAAACGCGAGAACGATCCGCCGGTCTGGCGCTGAGCGGTGAGCAGCCTGGTTTGATCGCGGATCACAAAATCGTCTGCAGCACCGGTGAGGTCCAGACCATGGCGACTCCGTAACAACGTTCGCAGATCACGCTCGACGCGTCCCAGGGCATCTTGTGTGCTTGCCTGGACGAAGATGCGATCGAGGTAGTCGACATCGAGCAGCCGACGTTGAGCGGTCGAGATCGGGATGATGATCTGGTCGTCTTCGAACGAGCCGTCCGGGCTGGTGCCCTTGGCCTGCAACAGTCCGATGATAGTGAAGGGCACACCACCGATCGTCAGCTGTTCACCGAGCGGCCATTCGCCCGAGAACAGCTCGCGGGTGATGAACGCGCCAACCACCGCCACCCGTTGACGGTGGACGACGTCGAAGTCGTCGAGGAATCGGCCAACGACCATCGGATAGTTCTTGGCGTGCTGAAGGTCGGGGGTGCTGCCGATGATGCTGGTGGACAGCACCTGACCGTCGTAGAACAAGGTCTTGGCACCACTGGCGATGGGCGCGGCACGTTCGAGCCCCGAGATTTGGTCACGGATCGCCTGCCAATCCGACAACTCGAGGGTTTCGAATGGTCGGCTACCGCCACGCAAGACGTCGGTTTCAGTGCGGCCGGCGTTGACCACCAGCAGATTGCGCCCTTGCTGCTCGAGCGTCGCCTGCAAGGCACGTTCGGCTCCCGCGCCGAGGGCCACCAGCAAGGCAACCGCCGCCACCCCGATGGCCAAGCCGCTGACCGCCAGCAGCGTCCGCCCCCGTTCGCGCCAGATTGCGAGCGCCGCCGGCTTCAAGGCCCTGCGCCACGCCCTTCGTCTCATCATTTCAACGCGGCCACCGGATCGAGTCGAGCGGCTCGTCGTGCCGGCAGGACCCCGGCCAAGATGCCGACGAAAGATGCGGCCAGCAGGGCGAGGATCACGGTCTCGGCGGTCAACGACATCGGGATCTGGAAACGGCGCGAAGCCACCGTAATTGCAGCCAGGCCAATGCCGAGGCCCGCCAGGGCCGAGATCAACGTTACGACCACCGCTTCGGCGATAAATTGCCAGCTGATCTGACGGTCCGAAGCGCCCACCGCCTTGCGCAACCCAATTTCGGCAATCCGCTGGCGGACACTCATCAGCATCACATTGGCGATCACCATCGCCGCCACCAATAGGGCCACACCCGCGGCGGCGGGTAAGAAGACCTGCAACACGCGGTTGGCCTGCTGCACCATTCGTCGCACCAGGGCCGGTGTCGTGACTGCAAAATCGTTGCGCTCGCCGTCCACCAACGCATGACGCTCGCGCAAGATGTCGGTGATGCGATCGGCGATCTCCTCGGTCTGATCCGGGTCGTCAACCACCAATTTGGCGGCGAGGATGTAATCGACCCTTTTCATGCGCCGCATCAACGTAGTGATCGGTACCTGGATCTCGTAGTCGCGATCTTCCCCATGTGGGTCGATGCCGTAGGGTTCGAGCACTCCAATCACTTGCAACGGCACTGTGCCGGCGTGGATCTGTTGACCGACCGGATCCTCGTCGCCAAACAGAGCTGCCGCTGCTTTGGTGCCGATCAGCGCCACTCGAGCGGCATCGCGCACGTCGTTTTCACTGAAAAACTCGCCCGCGGTGACGCTACGATTCCACACTCGTTCTGCTTGGTGCGAATAGCCGTAAACGGTCATCTGCCGGACTTCACCTTGGTAGCGGACGTCTTGAGCGTTGATGATTTGTATCGGGTCCCAAGCAATGACCTCGTCGAGCTCGGCGGCAATTGCTTCGATGTCGACCACTTCGAGGGTGGCGATCGGGCCGGTGTGTGACGGGCCCATCATGCCGCGAGCGGAGATCATCAGGCTCGACGCGCTGAACATTCGGCTGATGCTGTCGAGCATTTTCTGCTCGGCGCCGTCACCCATAGCCCGAGCGACGACAAGCGCCGCCACCCCCAACACGATGCCGAGGCTCATCAGAACGCTGCGCAACTTGGAACGGACCAGCGTGTGCCAAATACTCTTGGCCAGTAGTTTGTGGTTCATAGTCGGTCTCCCGATGTCCTATCGTCCCCAGACTTCACTCCGTCTTCAGACTTCATCAAGTCTCCAGGCGTCACTTGGCCATCTTCAATGTGGAGAATCCGCGACGCCAGCCGGGCCAGTTCGGGATTGTGGGTGTTGAAGAGGATCGTTCGCCCGTCCTCATGGAGCTCTCGAAACAGTCCCATGACGCCCTCGCCTGCACTGCGATCGAGATTGCCGGTGGGTTCGTCCGCCAGGATCAAGTCGGGCTTGGTGACCAACGCCCTTGCAATGGCGACGCGCTGTTGTTGGCCGCCAGAGAGTTCGTTCGGGTAGTGCGTCATGCGGTCTTCAAGTCCTACCTGGCGCAGTGCCGCCATTGCCCGCGCCGTCGGATCCTCGACGTCGTCGGCATAGGTTAGGGGTAATTCGACATTCTCGATTGCCGACGCTCGCGGCAGCAGGTGGAACTGTTGAAAGACAAAGCCGATCTTGCGGTTGCGCAATTGGGCGAGCGCGTCGGACGGAAGCCCAGCAACCGAAGTGTCTGCCAGTTCATAGCTGCCAGCATCGGGGCGATCGAGCAAACCCAGTAAGTTCATCAGTGTGCTTTTGCCGGCCCCCGAAGGGCCGACTACCGCGATCAGCTCGCCGGTCTCGATGTCGAGATCGATACCCTTCAAGACCTCGAGCCGAGGCCCATCGGGGCGTTGGAACGATTTACAGATCTTGCGCATTCGAATCATGGTTTTTGCTCCCTATTCTCACCATCGATATCTGTGTGATGGTTTGCAGGTGTTCTTGGATAGATCCGGCTGAAGGAGGGAGGCCTCGTGGAGCGAGCAAGCAGCGAGCGTGTTTGAGCTGGGATGCTCTTGGCTTCTCGGTTTAGCTGGAATCCTCAGGACTTAGGCAACTCGTAAGGGATCCCGCGAGTTTTCGGAGCTGCTGCGCAGCCCACGAGGTCAACCGAAATCGATGGAAGCTAGCCTCATCAGGCGTGAGGTTTTCAACTGGGATGGAGACGGAGGAGATCCCCTTCGTCCAGGCCTGTCACAATTTCCACCGCCTGGTCCGTGCGCCAGCCACTGGTGACTTCTTGTTCGATCCACTCGCCGGCACGCTGCACGGTGACAAATTGGCGACCGTCGCGGCGGTGCAACGCCTTGCGCGGTACCGTCAGCACGTCGTCACGACGCTCGAGTTCGATGCGCAACCGGGCGGTCATTTCAGGGCGTAAGACAACGTCGCTATCGGTTTCGAAAGTCAGTACAATCACATAGTTGACGACACTGTTCTGCAATTCGGCTTTGGGTTCGATGGCGGTGACCGTGGCGGCAAAGTTGCGCTGGGGATAGGTGTCAACGGTGAACGCCGCCACTTGGCCGACCCGCACCCGGCCAATATCGGTTTCGTCGACAAATGCCCGCACCTCGAGCTGATCCAGATCGATGATGGTGACAAACTCTGGCGACGCAAAACTGGCGGCCACGGTTTCACCCTCGCGGGTGGTTACCTCCGCGATCACTCCACGGATCGGCGCCACGATGCGGGTGTAACCACGCTGGATCTCGGCTGAAGCGAGCTGCGCTTGGCGTTTCTTGACCCGTGCCTCGGCCACGGTTAGGGCCCGCTGAGCCTGTTCGAGTTCCCGCTTCGGCACGATCCCTTCGTCCGCCAGTTGTTGTGCGCGCTGGAAGTCGCCTCGGGCTTCGTCCCGTTCGGCTTGGGCCACCGCCAGCTCTGCTGTCGCTTGGTCGATTTCGGCGTCGAGCACGCTGGCGTCGAGCTGTGCCAGCAGGTCGCCGGCTTCTACCGCGTCTCCCACCTGCACCGGCAGTCGCTCGACTCGACCCGAAACCCGCGACCCGACCACAATCTCGGCGCCGACTACGGGTCGGATCACCCCCGTTGCCGTCACCGTACGATCGAGCGTGCCGCGGTCGACCCGGGTCGTCTCATAGGCGGCCTCGGCGGTGATGTCGTCCCGTTGCCACCACAGGGCGGTTGCCAGGGTGATCAACATCGCCGTGCCAAATCCAATCTGTGTCTTACTCATCGCATCCTCGGGGCAGTGATTCAACTCGGGCGTACTGCCCGGTCACTGTGACCCTAGCGAGGAGATGTCGTCTGGATTTGACGACTTGTCACAGGATGTAACGTCTTGGCTTCATCGCTGAGTCGCCACTCAATGAGTCGCCACTCAGTGAGTCTGGACTCAGTGAGTCGTAACTCTGTAAGATGGATAGGTGAAGGAGACTGAGTCATGAGCGACTTCATCGGTCGCAGTAAAGAACTGCAGACCCTCACCGCAGAGTGGGACTCGACCCAAAGTGGCTTCGTGCCGATCTATGGGCGCCGCCGAGTGGGTAAAAGCGAGTTGATCCTGCGCTTTCTGCAAGACAAGCCTGCGCTTTACTACGTCGGTAAGCGAGCGCCCGAAGAGCTTCAGCTCCGGGAGTTCTTGCAAGTCGCCGCAACGGTTGTTGACGAGCCTCTGCTGGCGACCTATCCAGCCAGCGGCTGGGCCGATGCGATCGATGCTGTGTTGGCCCGCAGGCGCCAAGGTGAAAAGCTGGTTTTGGCGCTCGACGAGTTTCAGTGGATCGTCGAGGCCAGTCCCGAACTGCCATCGATCTTGCAAGAACGGTGGGATCGTGACTGGCAACATTCGGGAAACGTCCTGTTGATTCTCTGCGGCTCCTATGTTGGATTCATGGAGCGCGAAGTGCTGGGGCACAAAAGTCCGCTGTTTGGTCGGCGGACAGCCCAGATCCTCCTGCGTCCCTTCGACTATCGGGAGGCTGGAGCGTTCCACCCCAACTACTCGTTGGTTGATCGGGCACGGACGTACTTTCTCTGCGGCGGGGTTCCCTTCTACCTTCGGAGGTTTTCGCAACGACAGTCGTTCGAGATCAACCTCACCCACCAGTTGCTCGACGAGCATGCGGCCCTCCATCGCGAACCGGACTTCCTGCTGCGGGAAGAGCTGCGCGAAACCGAGAGTTATTATGCCGTGTTGTTAGCGATCGCCGACGGTTACAAGAAGGCGAGCGACATCGCCCGTGTCAGTGGGATACCTCCCGGCAGCCTGCCCTACTACCTCAAACAGCTCACCGAGCTCGGCTACGTCGCCCGGAGATACCCGCTGACCGGGGGCGACCGAAACCCTCGCAGTGTCCGCTACGACCTCGACGATCCGTTGCTGCGGTTCTGGTTTCGCTTCGTCTTTCCGCAGCAGAGTCAAATTCGGCGACTCGGTCCCGAGCGGGCCTTCAGCGAACGCATCAAACCTCAGCTCGAGGCTTATCTCGGGCAGTGCTTCGAGCGTCTTTGCCGCGAAGCGTTACCCTGGATCTACGAACGCGAGGGAGTCCAAGCCGCTTACGAAATCGGAGAGTTCTGGTCCAAGCAGGTTCAGATCGATGTTGTGGGATGGTGCGCCGATGGCTGGACAGACCTCGGTGAATGCAAGTGGGGAACGGTGAAGTCGGCTGCCGGACTGGAGCGTGAGTTGGCCCAGAAAGTCGAAAACTACCCGAACCCACGCAACGCAACCCTCGGCCAACGAGTGTTCACCCGCCGGCCGAGGCCGGGTAAGTCCGATCGTTCGTCGAGTACCCTGTGGCATTCTTTGGAGGATCTTTACGTTTGAGATCCGGTTTGGTCATCGCCCCTGCCGCCCCGGGTTGACACCCGAGGCAATCGGATGGCGCCCTCCGGGCTCAAGAGTTCGGAGTCTGTCAATCAGAGCCCGTAGGGCGACACGCGGTAGCCCAGGGTGTAAACCCTGGGTGCTGGTTCAAAACAAGTCGCCGTCGCCCATCGTGGTGTACATCGAACCGAGGTCGGTGAAGGCTTCGGGGGCGGTGTCAGCGAGGGCAACCATCCCTAGACCCTCGGGTTCGGGTTGGTCTTGGAAGCCGAGAGCGCGGAGCTGTTGATCCCACCAGACGGGTTGTTTGGGGAACCAGGCATCGATGTGGCTGGCACCGGTGAGCTCGGGCTGGGTGATGGCACTAGCGAGCAGGGCTTCGGCGGCACGGGCATGGCGTGGGTGAAAGAGGGCATCACCCCAGGCGATGCGATCGCCTCGACGCCGAAAGACGCCCCAACCCACCAACCGGCCCCAACGCCGGACCGCGAGCACGACGAAGTTGGCGTCGGGGCAGCGCAGATAACGCCAGTCGAGGTACTTCGCGTCACGTTGGACGAGGAATCGATAGTGCGGTGCCACCCGTCGAAAGAACCGATCCCAAGTAGCATCGACCTGTTCAACCCGTTCGATGCGATAACCGCGGCGGTTGGACCAGGAGGGTGTCTCAGCGAGCGGACAGGATCTGAAGTCGACCGCTAGAGTTTGACTGCCACCAATGAACCAGCGGCAGAAGCGTTGAATTGGGCCGGTGTTGAAGCCGAAGTAGAACCCGAAGCTGCCATCACGATGGATGGAGAAGAAGTGGCGGACGGTGCGCGCCAGCAAGCTACTTTTGCCGCGTCCAGTGTTGCGGAAGCTGGTGTCGGTCATGGTGTCGCCCATTTGCAGGGCGAGAAAGGGGCCACGCTCATGCCACACTGGGATCGGGTAGCCGCCGTAGTGAGACGCCAGCGCACTCCCTGGCGCAACCGCGAGGCTGATCCGGGTGCCGCCATAGGGGTTGTCGGCGTATTTCCAGCGCCAATGGTCGAGTCCGCGCTCAACGTGGAAGCAGGCTTGAAAGAGACGCAAGATAGCGTCTTCGTCCCCGGCTTGGTAAGGGCGGATGAGAAACGGGTCTTTGCGGGCCACCAGGACTTTCCAGTCGGTTTCGTCTTCGTCTCGGTGCGACTGATCCCGATAGATCGCGAAGCCAGCTTCTGAAAGCGCCCGCACGACCTGCCTCAGTCTCACCTGATGCCGTGACGGCAGGGCGCCGCGCTGCCGAGATACCTCGGGCTCGGGGTCACCCAAGGGGCAGACGATGATCAGCCGGCCCTGGTCGCGCAATCGATGTTGATAGCTGGCTACGGTCGCGAAGACATCGTCTTGAGAGGCTGAGGCTTCGTTCCACAAGATAGTGTCGAACTCGGCAGCCTCGCTGTCTTTTGCACCCCGGCTTGCAACCTCTTCTGGATGCACCTCGTGACTGGCTCGTAGGTGTTGGTGGGTGGCTTCGTCCCAACCCAGGGCCAAGAGGCGGCTGGGTTCACCGTCCGGGGAGACGCTGAGTAGGGAGTCGAGGTGATGGAGAAGGGCCACGGCTCAGACGTTATACTCTCGGCCGCCGAGATTCGAGGGCCTGTGGATCTCGCGAAAAATCTTTACTGAGCGCAACGTACGACGATTCAGACGCAACACAGGGCGGTCTGCAAGGCAAACACGGATGATCCCACCACCGGGTACAACAGAGCAGGTTCGAGCGTCCAGCACTTTGGTTCTGGCGCCGCACTACGACGACGAGGTGCTCGGTCCCGGCGGGCTGGTGACGCAGCTCACCGCCGCCGGTGCGGTGGTGCGGGTGTTGTTTCTGTCCGATAGCGGCGGCGGCGTGGGCGCCGGCGAGGCACGGGCCGCGATGAGCGGTCGCCGTCGGCAAGAAGCGAAGGCGGCGGCCGAGGTCCTCGGAGTGGCCGGAATCGACCACCTCGACTTGCCGGACGGCAGCCTCGAACAGCATCGCGACGCCATGTCGACGGGCATCCGTCGGGCTCTGCTGTCGCAGTGTCCAGGACTGTTACTGGTGCCGTCGCCGCTCGAAGTCAGCGCTGATCACCGGGCGACGTTTGCGGCGGTCCACGAGGTCCTCATCGGCATCCGTCGGGAGGATGCGTTGTGGTCGGTCGCCGTGGATCTCGAGATCCTGGCTTACGAGATCAACCATCCCTTACATCCCGATGTGTTGGTCGACATCAGTCAGGAAGTCGAGACCCTGCGTCGAGCGATGGCCTGTTACCCCAGCCAGCAGGCGCAGCATGACTATCTGGCGGCGAGTCTCGGCTTGGCGCGGTTCCGCACGCTCTCGTTGACGCCGGAGGTCGAGGCGGCGGAGGCTTATCGACGGCTGACTCTCGACGACTTCAGGACCCACAGTCCATCACGGTTGGTTGCTGTGTTGGCGGCTGGCGAAGCTAGGGGACTGCCGAGTGCCGACAGAGTCGAGGATGGGCCGAGTATTTCGGTGATTGTCCGCACCAAGGACCGGCCGGAATTGCTGGCCGAAGCCCTGGCCAGCTTGGCGGCGAGCACCTACGCTCGGGCCGACGTGGTGATCGTCAATGATGGTGGCGCACCACCTGCGGTGCCGGACGACTTTCCGTTGCCGGTGCAGGTGGTCAACCTCGAACACAACCAGGGACGAGCGGCAGCTGCCAACGCTGGCCTTGCCGCCGCCCGCGGTGATTTCATCGCATTTCTTGATGACGATGATCTGGTGGATCCGGAGCACCTCGCCACCCTCGCCGGGCTGGTAGGTGCAGCTGGCGTGCGTATCGCCTACACCGATGCGGCGGTTGGGGTGTATGACTTGACCGGTGATGGCTGGCAGTGCGTCGAGCGTCGCCTACCCTACAGCCGTGATTTTGATCCCGAGCTGCTGTTGTTTGACAACTACATCCCATTCCACACCCTGCTGATCGAACGTACGCTCTGCGAACAGGTCGGACCGTTGGACGAGGCACTACCCTTCTTCGAAGACTGGGACTTTCTGATTCGGCTCGCAGGCCTGGCGCCGTTTCATCATCTGGCGCGGGTGACTTGCGAGTATCGACACTTCCGCGGCGGTGGTCATCACATTTTGGGTGACAAGCCGCGAGGGCGGGCCGATTTCTTGGATATGAAGACGCGGGTACTGCGTAAACATGCGTTGAGCTCGGACGTCGAGCGGGCGGCGGAAACCCTCGCGCAGGCGATCGACACGCTGCGAGCCGATCAGGTGGTCGAGAATGAAGACGTCAATCGTTTGCGCCGCGAGTTGGCTGGTCGTCGTGACGAGATCCAGACGCTGCATGCAGAGGTCCAGCGTGGTGAGGCGCGGTACCACGAACTCAATGGTGAGCTGCAGGGAGTGCAGGTGCACCAGCAAGTGGTCGAAACGTCGGAGCGGCGGGCCCGGGCCGAGCTGCGCGAACGGGAGGCTGACATCCTCCGGCAGACTCAGGATATCCACACATTGCGGGCCCAGATCGACGGACAATCCAACACGCTACGACAGACCTACGATGAGATCGAGCGGCTCAACGAGCTGATCCGTGCCATGGAGTCGAGCAAGGCGTGGCAGCTTCATCAGTGGGTCCAGAGGCGTAAAGCGTGACGCGGATTGTGCTGTGTCCCTCCGAGCCGATCCGGCAGCGGATGGCAGGTATCGGCATTCGCTACTTCGAGCTGGCGCGGCGGCTGCCGCAACACGGGCTCGAGGTGGTGTTGCTGACCGCCGGTGACGTCGTCGAAGCGGCGGAACTCGAGGGTCTGGCGGGGCTCCAAGGGCTCGAAGTCCGCGGCTTCGAGCGCGGCCGATTGCGTGAGCTGGTGGCTGACTGCCAGGCGGCTGTTGCCCAGGGCCATCTCGCCAACGATTTGTTGGTCGAAGTCCCGGAGCTGCCGACCGCCATCGATCTCTACGATCCGTTCCTGGTCGAGAATCTGCACTATGTCGACTCGTTGGGCCTCGATCCTTATCGCAACGATCACGCGACTTGGGTTCTGCAGATGTCCGAAGGTGACTTCTTTCTCTGCTCGTCCGATGAACAGCGGCAGTTTTACCTCGGGTTTTTGAGTGCGCTTGGGCGTCTCAACCCAAAACGGCTGAGAGAGGATCCCGATTTGGCGGAGTTGATCGCGTTGGTGCCCTTTGGCGTGCCGTCGAGTTTGCCGCCGGCCCGCCCGTTGCTGCCGGAGCGACTGGGCGACGAGAAGCGGCTGCTTTTTGGCGGGCTCTACGATTGGTACGACCCGTGGCCGGTGTTGGAGGCGCTCGAGATCCTCGATCGGCCCGAGTGGGTGGTTTATTTCATTCGCAACCCCAATCCCGACAGCACGCCTCAAACCTTGGCCGGCGAGGTCGAGGCGTGGTGCACCCGGCGCGGCTGGTGGGGAGAGCGCGTACGGATGATCGATTGGGTGAGCGCCGACCGGCGTTACGATCTCCTGCGGGAGGTTGATCTGTTGGTCTCCACCCATCGCATCAATCTCGAAACCCGGCTGTCGCTGCGTACCCGTTTTCTCGACGCGTTGGCAGCGGGTTGTCCGGTGGTCACCAGTGACGGCGGGGCGATGAGCAGCCTGTTGCGTCAGCATGATGCTGGCTGGGTGGTGCCGCCGTCCGACGCGGCGGCGTTGGCCACTGCCTTCCGCGAGGTGTTGACGGATCCTGACGCGACCGCGGCTCGACGTCAGGCTGCCGCTGGTCTGCTGCGTCAATTCAGTTGGGATCGAGTGCTGGAGCCGTTGGTTCACTTCGCCAAGGCGCCGCGGCTCGATCCGACCAAGGCGGAGTTTGCCTTTCGCCCAGCAACCCAGGCGCCGTCGGACGATCTCGTCTTCCGGATCAAGCGCCGATTACGGCGCTGGTTGCGGCCAGCGGTGACACCGTGAGTGGGTTACGCAAGGTCTCGGTCCTGATCCTGAGCTGGAATGGTCGAGAGCACCTCGAAGCCTGTCTGCCGGCGCTTGCCAAACAGCAGGCGCCCGGCTGCGAGTACGAGGTGGTGGTGCTCGACAACGGGTCGACCGACGGTACCGTCGAGTGGATCCGTCGGCGTCATCCCGAAGTGCGCTTGATCTCGAGCCCCATCAACCTAGGCTTCTGTGCTGGCAACAATCGCCTGGTTGCCGAATCCAACGGCGACGCCGTGATCTTCCTGAATAACGACACGCGTCCGAAGCCGGAATGGCTGGGGACGTTGGTCGAGTCCCTGGCTGGAGCTCCCGCCGATGTGGCGGCGGTGTCTGGCCAGATCATCGATTGGTCGGGGGAGCGGTTGGACTTTGCTTCAGGGGTGCTGACCTTTGACGGCCACGCGTTTCAGCGCGACTTCGGTCGCCCTCTGGACGAGGTCACGGTACCTTCGGCGGGTTCCGAGCTGCTCTTTGCCTGTGGCGGCAACATGATCGTGCGTCGCACGTCGTTTCTGGATGCTGGCGCCTTCGACGACGATTATTTTGCCTACTTGGAAGATGTGGATCTGGGTTGGCGACTGTGGTCTGGAGGCGAGCGGGTCATCTTCGAACCCGGTGCGGTAGTGCATCATCGGTCGATGGCGACCAGCCAACATTTGGGCAACGAGAACCGTGGCTTCCTCTTCGAACGGAATGCCTTTCTGACCGCCTACAAAAACTATGAGGCGGAGCTGTGGCAGCAACTGGCACCGGCGATCCTATTGACGCTGCAGCATCGCACCCAGACGTTGATGGTCCAGAACAATCCAGGGGGTGATCTGCTGACGATCAACCCTTATGCCGGGCAGATTGCCAACACCGGCCATGGGCCCGCCGCTGCGTCTGCTCCAACCGCTGTCACGCTGCCGCCTCCCCCGCTCGACACTACCTTGGCGCAGAAGTGGCGCGGCTACGGGCCGCGAGAGTTTGTGCGTCGCGGCGTTCGAAAGGCCTCGCGGGCGCTGTTGCCGGGGTGGTTGTGGGAAGAGGCGCCGACGGCGCCGCAGCTCAGTGATCCGCGGACGGTGGCTCAGCTACGGGCCTTGACCCACTTGATGGGCCAACTCGATACGTCGTTCGCCCGACGCCAGCAGGTCCAGGCCCGTCGCCGCCGTTCGGACCGCGAAATCTTCGAGCGTTTCCCGCTATGTGTGGTTCCGACCTACCCCGGCGATACGACGTTATTCGCCAGCACGGCGTTCGAGTCCTGGCTGCCCGAGGATCTGCCGCTGGAGCGCACGACCCTCGACGAGATCATGCGGACGGGGGATCAACCGGCTCGACGATAACGGCGGTGCCGTAGGCCAACATCTCGGCGGCAGTGGTGGCGATTTCGGAGCTCATGAAGCGAGCCGTGACGATAGCGTTGGCGCCCAGCTCCTGTGCTTCTTCGACCATGCGGTCGAGGGCCTGCTCGCGGGTTTCTGAGAGAATCTTGGTGTACTCGGTGATCTCGCCTCCCACCGTGTTGCGGAGGGCAGCAATCAGATCTTTGCCGAGATGACGACCGCGTACCGACGCGCCACGGACCAATCCGAGAGTCCGTACGATCCGCATGTTGGTGATCGATTCTGTGGTGACGACGATCATCGGTGCACTCCACGGTAGCGGTCGGTCTTGAGTTCTCGGAGGCGATCTGAAAGCACCGAGAGGAAAAGTAGGAGTAAGCCGCCGGGCAGCCCGAGCATCAGGAAGATCTCGAGCGGGTCACCGGTTGAAGTGAGGAATCGCCACAGGGCAAAGACGCTCACGACAACCAGCCAGGCGATCATCACCACCCAACCCAACGAGCGGGTGAAGCGACTGGGGCGGGTTCTGGGTAGCTCCGGCCACTCGTCGTCGCCAGGCGGGGTGAAGCGGGTCGACTGGGCGGCTTCGCGCAAGGTGCGCAGCTCGCTCAGCAGACTGCGGCAGGAGCCACAATCTTCGACGTGCAAGCGCACTTTCTGCGCTTGCATCTGGGGTAGAGCGCCGTCGAGGTAGCCAGAAATCAGCTCCTCGTCAAAGGCGCGGGTACAGTTATGGGCCATGGCTCCATGCTTCCTTACTCTAATGAGCCAGGGCTTGCAGATCGTTCTGCAGCGTCTGTCTCAGGCGTTTTCGAGCGCCATGCAGGCGTGACATGACGGTGCCCAATGGAATATTCAATGCTTCTGCGATTTCGGAATACGATAGATCCTGATAGTCGCGCAGCACCAAAATCTCGCGTTGGATTTGCGACAGCTCATCGAGGGCTGCCAACAATCGAACCCGAAGTTGGGCTCGGGACGCGTCGCGCTCAGGGTCGACGGTTTCGTCGACCAGCACGTGCTGCGGATTGCCTTCGTGGTCGGTTGCGTCCAAGGAGTCGTGACGCCGGACTCGGCGCCGACGATAGAGGTCGACTACCCGGTTGCGCACGATTTGAAAAAGCCACGGACGAACCGGTCGACGGCAATCGAATCGATGTAGGGTATTAAAAAATCGCAGAAGAGCTTCCTGGGCGACGTCCATCGCGTCGTCACGGTTACCCATCAGCTGTAGCGCCAGGAAAAAAAGGGCCTGGCGGTGTCGCTCGGCTAGTTCCGTTTGCGCATCACCATCTCCGAGGCGGGCGCGGGATACCAGCTCGAATTCGCTTTCACGCGAAGCGGGGGGAGCGGTAGGCTCAGCAAGGATCATTTGCGTTTCCACACTATGCTTGTACGCACGGATTCGTCATCTATTCGACAGGGAGACAGAAATTTGCCGGATTTTTCAGTCGTCATTCCGACCTACAACCGCATGGATGTCCTACCCGAGGTGCTGGCTGCCCTCGAAGCCCAGGAGTCGCCGCCGAGCTTCGAGGTGATTGTGGTGGACGACGGGTCGTCCGATGGTACGTCGAAATGGCTCGCGAGCCAGAGCTTCCAAATCTCTGTCAACGTGATTCGGCAACAGAACCTCGGTCCGGCCGCGGCACGCAACAGGGGTGTACAGGTCGCGACTGGGGGTAGGGTGGCCTTCCTCGGTGACGATACTGTCCCGTCTAGGGGATGGCTGGCGACCCACCAGCGGGCGATTCGATCGCTCGCGGACGCCAACCAGGTTGCGGTTTTGGGATATACCGGTTGGCATGTGCGACTACGCCTCAACCCGTTCCTGAGCTACATCAACGAATACGGCCTGCAGTTCGGCTACGCACTGATCGAAGATCCCAACTCGGTGCCGTTCAACTTCTTCTACACGTCCAACATCTCGCTGCCGCGGGATCTGTTGCTGCGCGAGCCGTTCGACCTGCAGTTTCCCTATGCGGCATGGGAAGATACCGAACTCAGCTACCGGCTGTGCAAGGCTGGGATGCGACTGATTTACGAGGCCGAGGCAACGGTTGCCCATGATCACCCAACGACGGTCAAGCGGTTTACTCAGCGGCAAGAAAAAGCCGGCTACTCGGCGGTGGTTTTTTATCAGCTGCACGAAGAGCTGGGTTCCTTTCTTGGGCTTGCTCCCGAGGGACCGCCGCCGCTGCCGTCGCGCTGGCGACAATGGCGAGACGAGTGGTTGGCTCGAACTTTGCAACCTTTTCCGATAAGGATGCCTCGCCTATGGGAGAATGTCCTACGTTACCACTACATCAGGGGGCTGCACCGGGGATGGCGAGACCGGATGGGACCCATGGAGGAGACACGTCATGATTGACGCCCACGAGAGGGAACAATGGGCATCGAGCAGTAGGGCCGCCGGCCCGAGGAAGGCGAGGCAAATGACCTCGGTCGGTCGGGTGAACTGGTGGTCGCTGGCGCTCCTCACAGCGCTGTTGATACAGCCGGCAGTCGCCGATGCCGCTCCCAGAGACAAAGAAGGCAAAGATTCGAATGCATCGAGCTCGGCACGATCTTCGTCCAGCAGTTCGAAGTCTTCGTCGTCTTCGTCGGCACGGTCTTCGAGCAGCTCACGTTCGAGCAGCGCACGTTCGAGCGGCTCACGTTCGAGTGGCTCACGGCCGAGCGCTTCGCGGTCGAGTGGTTCTCGGCCTTCCTCCAAAGCCACGACCTCGTCGAGCCGGCCGCGCACGACCAACCGCTCGGCCGCACGGCCGACCAGCCGGCGCAGTGAAGGCCTCCGTGCCCGCCCGCGCACTGAGCGTCCTCAGAGCCGTACCGCTCCCGGCCTCGAGGTCCGTGATCGAAGCAGTCGGGATCGAAGCAGTCGTGATCGGCAGGTCCGCGAGAGGCAGGTCCGTGATCGAAACAATCGGGAGCGGCGGGTCCAGCCAAACCAGCCGGCTCGTCCGCAAGTACCTCAGGTGCGCACCCCAAGCACTGACCGCCCGAATCGGACGGTGGCCCCTGGCTTACGTGTCGAGGCCCCTGGCTTACGTGTCGATAGGCCGGTCAGCAAGCGAGCTCCAGGCCTTCGCGTCGGTGGCTGGTCTTCGCCGGATTTGAGAGAGAACGTCGACTTCAAAAAGCCCGAGACCGAGACCCATGGTCCTGGGCGACACCGGACCGTGACGCAGAGACCGGATCACGATCGGTCACGCCGAGATCGACGTCATCACAGCGGCAGCTACCGGCGTCATCATCACCACTATGGTTGTGGCCACTATGGTTACGGTTTTAGCGGTTACGGTTATGGCTACGATCCGTATTTTCACGATAGCTACTACCATAGTTATTACGGGCACTATTCACCGCTCAGCGCGTTTTTCTTCGGTGGCCTCGGTTATTACCGATATGCGCCCGACGTCTACATCTCCGGTGGCGGCGGCGGTAGCGTGTCGCGGCAAGAGGCCGAGATGGGAGCCCTGGATCTCGACATCAAGCCCCGTCAGGCGGAGGTTTATCTCGATGGCCGGTTGGTAGGAACCGCCGACCAGTTTGATGGCTATCCGACGTATCTGTGGCTGGACGAGGGAACGTATGAGGTCGCGTTGTACCACCCCGGGCACGAGACCATGTTTCGGCAATACACGATCTATCCCGGAGTGATCATCGACGTCGACGATCGTCTGCGGGAAGGTGAGGCGATCCGGCCGGACGCTCCGTATTCGGCGTCGCCATCAGGCCTGCCAGAAGCAGAGGTCTACCCGCAAGAGGCCTACCCGCAAGAAGACCTGCAAGGGGGGGGCTACCCGCAGGTGGTCGATCCGCCGAAACGGCAGGTCGGGCGCGTCTCAATCCAAGGCTCGCCAGCAGACGCTGTCGTCTACCTGGATGGACATTTTGTCGGTACTGCCGGAGAGATCGCGGATCTCTCTGCCGGGCTGATCGTCGAGCCTGGACAACACGTCATCGAACTGGTTCGGCCAGGTTATGCGACCCAGCGCGTGCCGGTCTCGGTACCGGTCGGCGAGCAGGTCGACCTACAGTTGGATTTGATCCAGCAATAGGTCGGTTGCACTCGAGCCGCGGCCGAGAGCGCAAGGCTCTCGGCGCGTTTGGGTTCTCGGTGCGGCCCCCTGCCGTTCAGGGCAGCAGATTGTCGAAGGCTTGTTGAGCGCGAAGCGCCGCAGCGATGGCTTCCTCGAAGCGGCTATCGGAGGCGCTGGGTAGGTTGGGTGACGCGATGAGCGACCGGGTCTGGCTGAGAGCCTGCTCGAGATCCTGAATGGCGGTGAGCAGTTGGCTGTCGGCGTTGGCGCCCGGGCGTGGCGGGATGCGACTCTCGAGACTGGCGAGTTGTTGACGCCAGTCAGCGGTGAAGCGTTGCCATTGCTCGTCGGCAGTTTCGCCGTCAGCACTTACGAAGGCTGGATCGCTCAAGGTCTGGACCTCGAACAGTCCAGTGTCGACCAGTGAACGCAGGCTGGAAGCAACTTCGCTGTAGTCGGCGGCAGAGGACGTCTCGGCCTGAGCCGATTGGGCTGGGTCGAAGAACCAACTGGCGGTCTCGAGGTGCTGTTTACGGATCCTCAGCCACTGAGTACGGGCGCGTTGGATATCTATTTCCGCAACCTGATCGAGCGGCACGGCTTGCCCCATGCGTGCAATCACGTCCGCAGCGTCGACACCGAAGGTCGGCTCGGCGTTGAGAATCCAGGCACTGAGATCGCTGGCAGCCGCCGAGATGTCCGAGCTGACTACCAAAAGCTCTTCCTTCACGTCGATCGGGGTCTCGAAGAGAACGGTTTCGAGAGTCTCTATCGGTCGGCGATAGGGTTCGGGATCCAGCTTCTCGATGCGCGTTTCCGGCAGGGCGGCGATGCCGAGGTCCGCCGAGGTCCGGGCTGTGCGGTTGGGGCCGAAAATGTAGAGCAGTATGAACGCCATACCCAGTAGGCATAGCAGAATCAGGACGAGTTGCGGCGGTCGTTTGGGCATCGCCTTGGATGCCTCTCGCATGCAGCGAGTGCAACCTGTGCTCATTTCTGGGTCGTAGTGGAGGCCGTGAGTTTTGCATTTCACGATCCGCTGCCGACGTTCGGACCAACTTGTGTCTGCCATGGCTTACTCGCAATCCTGTCCGTTTCAAGGCTCCGTCCATAGGTGGCGGAGTTTGCACTAGAGTTCGATCGACTTGATTATACGCGGTCCCTCGAGGGCGTCGTGCGGATCTCAGCTAGAACGGCGCGATCCGAACGCTGAGTGGCTGCCAGCGTGCGGACGCCAGTTCGATCGCAAGGTCGGTATCGCTGGTGTAGGTACGCCGCGGGATCCGTCGGCAAGCGATCTTCAGGGTGGTGGCCCCGGCCAGGGGAAACGGTTCGATACAGAGTGTTTCACCGGCTGGCGTGTCAGAGGCCGGTGTTGCGTTCGTCGAAGATTCATCAACGCGCAGCTGGGCGCGATAACCCTCGATCTTTAGCTCGTCAGTCCAGCGACAGCAGGCGGTGAGGGACAGGCTGTCGGTGAGGTCAATCCAGCGGTAGTCGAGATCGATCATCGCGGAATCAAAGCCGTGGGCTTCGATTGCGGCGGTTTCGAGTTGGCTCCACTCCGCAAGGATGTCAGCCCAGTCTGGATCGTCACGGTGGGACCGGTGCAGGCGCAGCGCATGGCGTACGATCAGCAGCGCAGCGTAGGGTTCGGTATCCAGGTAACGGGTGGTGCCACGGCGCCAGATTTCCCAGCGGGTTGCCGTCGGCATCGTCATGAAGTCGTGTGGCTTACCGTCTCGGGCACAAATCATCGGTGCGGAATCGATCTCGCGCCAACCGTTGTCATGCTCCAAAGCGGCCCAAAGCAGCTCCCGTCGCCGTGGGTGAGTTGGCAGCCCTTCGCTGCACCAGAGGGAGAGTAGCTCACTGGCAAAATGGGCATGGTCGTGTTGGGTGACGAACAGCAGAGAGCCTTGATCGGGGGCGATGATCATTCGATGATTGCCTTGTTTAGCGGTTATGGCGTTCGGTTAGGGCGTTACAGATGGTGGGCTACCGGCAAAGTCAATCCACAGAAAGACGATAGAGGCGAGTCGTCAGATCCAGTAGATGGCTGATCTGGCATGGGTCGGTGACGAACAAGAGGTCGAGTACACTATGACAATGGACAACAAATTCGATAAAGAAGCGCTCGAGTATCACTCCCAGGGGCGTAAAGGCAAGCTCGAGGTGGTGCCGACCAAGCCGACGGCGACCCAGCGGGATCTGTCCTTGGCATATTCTCCCGGGGTGGCTGCACCGTGCCTCGCGATTGAGCAAGATCCGCTCCTGGCCTACGAATATACCGCCCGCGGCAATCTGGTTGCGGTGATCTCCAACGGCACGGCGGTGCTCGGGTTGGGCGATATTGGTCCGCTCGCTAGTAAACCGGTGATGGAAGGTAAAGCGGTGCTGTTCAAACGCTTCGCCGACATCGATGTCTTCGATTTGGAGATTGATGCCAAGGACCCTGAAGACTTCATCCAGACCGTAAGCCGACTCGAGCCGAGCTTCGGCGGGATCAATCTGGAAGACATCAAAGGGCCGGAGTGTTTCGAGATCGAAACTCGGCTCAAAGAGATCATGAAGATTCCGGTTTTCCACGATGATCAGCATGGCACGGCAATCATTTCCGCCGCCGCCTTACTCAATGCGTTGGAACTCGTCGACAAAAAAGCCGGCGAGATCAAAGTGGTCATCTCGGGCGCCGGTGCTGCTGCTATCGCCAGTCTCCAGCTTTATGTCGAGCTTGGGATCCGTGCCGAGAACATCATTCTCTGCGATAGCAAAGGGGTGATCTTCAAGGGTCGAACGGAGCGCATGGACCCGCTGAAGGAACGGTTCGCGGCGGCTACCGAAGCACGCACCTTGGCCGACGCGATAGTCGACGCTGATGTGTTGGTTGGTCTCTCGGTGGGTGGCTTGGTGAGCCCTGAAATGCTCCACACCATGGCGCGCAATCCGATTGTGTTTGCGTTGGCCAACCCGACCCCTGAGATTGGCTATGACGAAGCGGTCCAAGCACGGTCGGATGTGATCATGGCGACCGGGCGCAGCGACTATCCCAATCAGGTCAACAACGTTCTCGGGTTCCCGTTCATCTTTCGTGGCGCCCTCGACGTTCGGGCAACCGACATCAATCTGAGCATGAAACTCGCCGCGGTCAAAGCCCTGGCCGACCTAGCGCGCGAGGATGTCCCCGACTCGGTACTCAAGGCCTACGGCATCGACTCGCTGAAATTTGGTCCCGAGTACCTAATCCCGAAGCCATTCGATCACCGGGTCTTGTTGCGGGTAGCGCCAGCGGTTGCCAGCGCCGCAATCGAGAGCGGCGTAGCGCGCGTACCGATCGACGATTTCGAAGTTTATCGCCAACATTTGGAAACTTTGATCTCACGCCGCTTCGAGCTCATGCGCGGCATTATCGACCGGGCGAGGCATCACTCGAAGCGGGTGGTATTTCCAGAAGGTGAGCACGACAAGATCCTACGCGCTGCCAAGATCCTGGTCGATCGCAACATCGCCCACCCGGTCCTGCTGGCGAGACGGACGATGATCCTCGACAAGCTGCGTGATCTCGATCTGCCGGAAGACCAGGTGACGATCATTCACAACGAGGGGCCGGAGAACTCGGAGAGCTTCGAACGGTATGCCCTCGAGTTGCATCATCGTCGTCGTCGCGATGGGGTCACCATGGAGGATGCTCGTAAGCTGATGCGGTCGCGCAACTACTACGGCACCATGATGGTCGAGCTCGGTGACGCTGATGGCTTGATCTCGGGCTTGACGCAAGACTACGCGGAGACGATTCGTCCCGCATTGCAGGTGTTGGGTTTGCGACGCGAGGTGCAGCAGGTTTCGGGTGCCTACATCCTGATCTTCAAGGAGAAGATCCTATTCCTCGCTGACACCACGGTGAATATCGATCCGACAGCCGAAGAACTTGCTGAGATCGCCATCCTGACCGCAAAATTTGCCCGTCGATTCGATATTACGCCTCAGGTAGCGATGCTGTCGTTTTCGAATTTCGGCTCGAACACCCATCCGGCAGCGCGCAAGATGCGAAAGGCTGTTCAGATCGCGACCGAACGTGAGCCGGATCTGGTGATCGATGGCGAGATGCAGGCTGATACGGCCGTTTTGGGGTCGATTCTCGATGAGTCCTACCCTTGGAGTCGACTCCAAGAGCCTGCGAACGTCTTGATCTTCCCCGAACTGCAATCCGCCAACATCGCCTACAAACTATTGTGGCGGTTGGCAGATGTGGAGGCGATCGGCCCGGTCCTACTGGGAATGAAGAAGCCGGTCCATGTCCTACAACGTGGTGTCGAAGTGACTGACATCGTCAACATGGCCGCGATCTGTGCGGTCGATGCGTTGGAGCGAGAGTAGGAGCAGGCAGCGGACGTGGAAATGAGCCAACCTCCTGGGCAAATTATGGTGCCAGCGGCTTCGGGCTTTGCTGCCTGGCGTCAAGCATGGCTACAATAGAGCGAAGATTCTTGTAGGAATCGACTCGGTTTCCTTCAGAAGCGCTGATTTCACGAAGCTGCGACTTCACCAGACACGACTTCACCAAGGACGATCAGGACTCTGACTGGCAGAGTTTGATCTCACGACAAGTGTCCGGTTGGTTCGAACAGGCTGCGACAACGCGAAAAAAAGTCTGGTTGGCCAGCAGAGTCGATCGGCGATCGACTGGACGCGGCGCAGGATCCGCCGAGGAAGTGTGGTTTCCCGTCGGGGGTTACCACAGCGTTGTATGTCACTATAGTGACTCATTTCAATAAGTGTTTGATTGCAGAGGAGCTCAAATATGCGAACCATTGTGACTATGCGAACCATCGTGAAAGCACTCGTCCTGACCCTTCTGTTCACCTTGGTGGTGCCTTTCCAAGCAGCGGCAGAGTCCGGAGGCTTGCGATACACCATCGGCGTGACCAAATTCGAGAACCGGGCCGGATGGCGTGGACAATGGGATATTGGTGATGCATGGGGAACCGTTCTCACCGATCTTCTCAACGGCAGCGGCAAGTTCATTGTCCTGGCTGAAAGCGATATGCGAGGCGCGGCGCTGGCCGAGCAGGATCTTGGCCAGTCGGGGCGGACTGCCGGCGGCGGCAAAACGCCGGTCGTTGGTCAGTTGACCCCGGCTCAAATCTTGGTCAAAGGTGCGATTACCCATGTGCAGCACAACACCAGCGGCAGTGGTGGCGGCATCCGTGTCAAAGGCATCAAGCTCGGTGGCAAGAAGGGTAAGTCGGAGATCAACGTCACCATCTACATGGTCGACTCGACCACCGGTCAGGTGTTGGCCTCCAAGAGCGTTGTCGGTGTCGCCAAGCAGAAGGGTGGCCTCGTCGGCTACAGCAGCTACGACTGGGGAGCCTCGTTTGGCGGCCAGAAGAATGACAACCTGGGCCTGGCAATCGCCGATGCAAGCCAACAAGCGGTCGATTTCATGATCGGTCAGCTGGGGAACGTGGCGTGGAGCGGCAGCGTCATCATGGTCAAGAGCGGCAAGGTCTACGTCAACCGTGGAACGCGCGAAGGAGTCTCGTCAGGCCAAGAGTTCGTGGTCGGCACCAAAGAAGTCATCCGTGATCCGGATACCGGTGAAGTGCTCGACGAGAGTGTCAACGAGTTGGCTCGTCTAAAGGTGGATACGGTCAAAGAGAAGCTCTCGATCTGTTCGGTGACTTCGGGTAATTCCAGCGCGATCCGCAAGGGTCACGGAGTCCAGCTGCCCTGAACGCATTGGGCGGTTCCCCGATCCGTCAAAAAGCCCGGCTCCAAGCCGGGCTTTTTTGTTGGCGCCGTACCTCCTTAGTGGCCGCGCCTTGGGTGATCGTGCCTCTGTAGTAGCCGGACCCTCTAACGGTCGCGGAACTCAACAGCGAGGGTGTGCCAGAACTTGACTGGTACACCGTCTTTCTTCGCCGGCTCATCGGTCGATTTGCGGGCCGCCGCCATGGCCTCGTCGTCGAAGCCGTAGCCTTGTTCTTTGCCCGCGAGCTCTGCCTTGAGCACTCTGCCGTTCTCGTCAATCAGGACTCGAATCGTGACCTTGGCTTCTTTCTTGTTGAGGCGCTTGGCCATGACAGGGAAGCGCGGTACCGGGCGCCGCACTAGTTTCGGTGGTGAGACCCCAGGTCCCATTTGCACCAGATCGCCACGCCGGACTTGGGAGACGGGCGCCGGTTCCGGTGGCGCCGCAGCGGCTGGGGGAGGCGAAACTTCAGCCAACTGGGCGGCTTCTTCGGCTAGTTTCTCTTCCGCTGCTTTCGCCGCTGCTGCCTCTTCTTCGGCAAGTCGAAGCGCTTCTGCTTCCGCTTCTTTGGCGGCTTTGTCGGCGAGTACTTTGGCCTCGGCTTCTTCGCTCTCGCGACGTCTCGCTTCGGCCTCATTCTTGGCCGATTCCAGTTGCTTCTGGAGATCGCCCAACTGTTGGTCGTACTGTTTGCGGAGCTGCTCTTCCATCTCGCTGGCTCGCTGGCCGATCAAATCGCGAATTTGCTCGTTGATCTCTTCGGGAGAGGGTCCGGCTGGTACCTCCTCCTCCGGCTCCGAGATCTCGATCGGTGCCGGAGCGGGTGCCACCGGCTGTGCCGCAGCCTGAGTCGAGTCCTGCGAAGAAGATCCGGCTTGATTGTTTTGCCACAAGAAGTAGCCGCCGCCCAGCAACAGGACAAGTAGGGCTGCTAGGGCAGCAAAGAGGCCGGCCTTGGACTTCTTGGGGGCATCAATGGTGTCGGTGTGCTCATGGACGTCTGTTCCCTCGTGGACGCCGGTGGCCTCGAGAGTAGGTGGGGCAACCACTGGCGGGGCCGCAACTTGGGGCTCGACGGGTGCGGTTGGCTGGACAATCGGCAGCGGCAAGGTCTTTTCGACCTCGAGCTCTTGGCTCTCGCGTTCAATCTCTTGCCGAAAGAGGTTGTGCATGAAGAATGCGAGGTTGAATGTCGTCGGGTTGTACTGCCCGTCGAACATCCACTTGTTCAAGGTCTTGTGCCACGTCACGATGTCTTCGATGCGATGTTCACGGGCGACCAGACTACGTTTGAGCAACTCACCGAGCTCGGCCGGAATAGGCGTACCCTCGGTGGCTACCGTGCTTTGGTCGATCACGGTTCCGAAGCCGTCAGGTGCCGGCGGGGGAAGCGGTTTGCCGGTCAACAACTCGAGTAGCAGTACACCGAGAGAGTAAATGTCATCAGAGCGATGTGGCGGTGCTCCACTCAGCGCTTCAGGTGCGAGATAGCGGCCGAAGTGCTGACGGATGACAGGGTTTGCCGCGAAAGATCGCAGGCCTGGTGCCACTTCGAAGCCGAGCAGTCGGGTCTCTCCTTCATTCGAGATCATCACCAAGTGAGGGATCAGGAATCCATGCAGGATACGCTCGTTGCCGAGTCGATTTTCGCTGGCTGAAGCCAGACCCAGAGCGATCCGCTCGGTGATCAACAGAGCATGTTCTGCCGGAATGAAGTTCCTCTTGGCTGCTGCCTGCTCGAGCAGCGTTGCGAGGTTCTTGCCCGAGATGTAGTCGTAGGCGACGTAGGGGATGCCCTGCACTTCCCCCATTTCGATACCTTCGCCGAGATTTGGGCTCCGCAACAGCGACTGGATCTCGATTCGGCCGCCAACCGCCTGCCAGAGACGCTGGCCATCGATTCCCTGGCCGTTCATCACTCGCAGCAGAGCGACTCGTTCCATTCCGTTGTTGCCCAACATACCGGAGCGAAAGGTCTCGCCCAGCGGATCCTCGGTGAGCTTTTTCAGCAGCAGGTACTTGCCGAATTGTTCTCGCGTATTCATTACGACTCCGAATCTCGCATGTGCCGCGGGTTGATTTTCCCTGGGAGCTGGCACCTTTCACCAGCTCGAAGGCGACTGCGTCGCGCAAATTTTGGACCCTCGATTGTACTCCGAAACACCTGAGACGCCAGCAGCATCGGACGATTTCTACTGGCCTTTCTACTTGCCTCGGCCTTCGCGAGCCCAACGGTCTCGCCAATATTGCTTCTGCCAGCGGTAAACGTTGCGATTGTGCTCGCGAAGGCTCTCGGCAAAAACATGCGTGCCGTCGTTGCGGCTGACGAAGTAGAGCTCTTTGCTTTCGGCTGGATTTGCTGCCGCCATCAGGCTGGCGACCCCCGGTGAGCAGATCGGTCCGGGTGGCAATCCTGGGTAGACGTAGGTGTTGTAAGGTGAATCGATTTTCAAGTCCGACTTCCTGAGGTTGCCGTCCCAGTCGCCCATACGCTTGAAGGCGTAAATGACGGTCGGGTCGGCATAAAGACCCATTCCGATGCGCAGGCGGTTGGCATAAACGCCAGCGATCCGAGGCCGTTCACTGGCGACCTGCGCTTCCTTCTCGACGATGCTCGCCAGGGTGACAATCTCGCGAACAGTCCGCCGCTTTGGACCGCGTAACAACGGTTCGACTTCGGCGAAGCGCTGACGGAAGGTACGCAACATGGTGGCCACGATTTCGGGTGGCGAGGTGCCGCGAGCAAAGTGGTAAGTGTCGGGGTAGAGGTAGCCTTCGAGATCGGTTGCTGCGGTATCCAGGTCTGCGATCAGATCGCTGCGGTCCATTTCTCGCCTCAGAGCCTCGACATCTCCAAGACCCTTGTCCGCCAGTACTTCGGCGACTTCATCAATGGTCCAGCCTTCGATCACCGTCACCGGGTAGGTCAAGACCCGGCCTTGGATCAGTTTTTCGAGGACCTGAGGAGTGCTCAAGGGCTCGTCGAAGCGGTACTCTCCCGCTTTCAGTGAAGGGTCTCCGAGTCTGTAAACCAGAAAGCCTCTGGCCAAGCGTGCGTCCTGGAGGATGCCCCGGTTCTCGAGTTCGCGAAGAATGGCCAAAGCGCTCGATCCGGGTTCGACGTTGACCAACAGATCGCCTTCGTGGCCGCGGAAGGGCTGATTCAGGAGTTGCCAACCCCAAGCGCCGATAGCGGTTGCTGCCGCCGAAAGCATCACGACCAATAAGATCAGCCATCGCCACCAAGTCACGGTTGAGCCACCCCCGCATCCAGCGCTTCTTGCAAAATGATTTGAGCCGCAACCGCGTCTAACTGCTTGCTTGGCTTCGTTCTGTGGGTTTGCCGCAGACGTTCACTCGCTTCGACAGTGGTCAGCGACTCGTTGATCCAGTGGACTGATAGACCGCTGGCTTTGGCCAGGCGCTGGCCGAAACGGCGCACCCGTTGTGCTGCCTCGCCAGCCCTGCCGTCGAGCCCGAGAGGTTCTCCCAGCACGAGCAGTTCGACATCGTTCTGGCGCGCCAACTCTGCAATCTGATAGGCCGCACGGCGGTCGGTTTGTCTCCGAATGGTCGTCAAAGGCAAAGCCCAGCGGCCAACCTCGTCCGAAACGGCAAGGCCGATCCGTTCTTCGCCAAAATCGATTCCGAGAACTCGCAAGAATCGTTCGTCCTACCCGTTAGGTTGGGCGAGGTCAGGGGCGGCTGCGTCCAACCGACCCATGCTAGCCCGTCAGCCGTTTTTTAGCTAACATCGGACACTCCGAAACGGCCTCCGCGACATCGGCGGCTCAATAGCCAAGGGCTCGAATTCGCGGTCGAGCACGCTGTCCCACGATGACCCTCGGTCCCCACGATGACCCTCGCTGATCTGATTCTCGTTGACCTCGAAGCTTTGCAGCCCGAGTGCTCGATCCCCAGCATCCAACTTTCCGGAAGTCCGGTTCTCAGGAGATCTTAATGCAGGAGATTGTTGTCTTGAGTGCTGTACGCACGCCTATTGGGTCTTTCCAAGGCTCGCTGGCGCAGCTGCGTGCTCCAGATCTCGGCGCTAAAGCCCTAGCGGCGGCCTTTTCCAAGGCCGAGGTCAAGGCTGATGCGATCGATCAAGTGTACATGGGCTGTGTGTTACCTGCTGGCCTGGGCCAAGCCCCTGCGCGCCAAGCAGCGATTAGTGCCGGCTGTCCGACGTCAACCGGCGCGTTGACCCTCAACAAAGTGTGTGGTTCTGGCATGCGGGCGATCATGACCGCTGCGAATGATCTGCGCTGTGGTGACTTCCAGATCGCAGCGGCAGGTGGCATGGAGAATATGAGCCAGGCCCCGTATCTGGCCCCGGGGATTCGCGATGGTTTGCGGCTGGGGCACGGCAAGCTGGTGGATTCCATGATCCACGATGGCCTGTGGGATGCTTACAAGGACATTCACATGGGTAGCTGTGCCGAGCTGTGCGCGTCGCAGTATGCGTTCAGTCGCGAAGAGCAGGATGCTTACGCCCAGGAGAGCTACCGTCGGGCTCAAGACGCGATTGCCGAGGGTCGTTTGGCGTCAGAGATCGTTCCGGTCGAGATTCCGCAGCGCCGCGGAGAACCGATCGTAGTGTCGGTTGACGAAGAGCCCGGACGAGCAAATTTCGCCAAGATGTCGAAACTCCGTCCTGCCTTCGACAAGGCCGGCACGATCACCGCTGCCAACGCCAGCACCATCAATGATGGTGCTGCCGCTTTGGTGTTGACAACAGCTGACCATGCGCGGAAGCTCGGGCGAGAGCCGATCGCTCGGATCGTTGCACATTCGACCTTTGCCCACGACCCAGAGTGGTTCACGACCGCGCCAGTCAGCGCGATACGACAGGTTTTGGATCGTGCCGGGCTGAGTGTTGGAGACATCGATCTATTCGAGATTAACGAGGCGTTTTCGGTGGTTGCCATGGCCGCTGCCCGTGAGCTCGATCTCGAACCGGCGCGAGTCAATGTTCACGGTGGCGCGGTAGCCCTAGGGCATCCGATCGGTGCCTCTGGAGCTCGAATCGTAGTTACGCTGCTGCATGCGATGGAGCAACATTCTGCCCGCCGCGGTTGTGCGGCGATCTGCTTGGGGGGTGGCGAAGCTACCGCCATCATCGTCGAGCGTTGAGTCAACGCGTGTATCCCAACTTCACGAGAACTCGATGAAACGATATCTGCACATCTTGTCGCTGCTGTTCTTTCTCCTGGTCTGCCCTGCGTTGGCGCAAGTCGAGTCGACGACCGGTGCTGACCCCGCTGACGCCACCGAGGAAGCCGAGCCGGAAGAAGATCGGATCAAGTTCGACTACTCGCTCGGTGGTTCAGGCGGCGGCCGTGCGACGGGCTCAGCCGGCAACATCGAATACGAGCGCGATGTCTATCTGATCGCAACTGGGGGTGTGGACTTCAAGTATCAGAGCTTGAGATTACAAGCGGACCGGGTGCGGGTCGACATCCCGACCAACTTCCTGACCGCCGAAGGTGATGTGATCTTGGACGAAGGTGCCCAGCGGCTCGTCGGCAGCACCATCGAATACGATCTCGATACCCGTACCGGTCGGGTGACTGAAGCGAAAGCCTACCTCGACGGTGACTACTACATCACCGGAGCGCAGATCGCCAAAACCGGCGATCTCACATTTACGATCGACGACGGCGTGCTGACGTCCTGTGAACAAGATGTTCCGAGTTGGAGCATCCACATGTCGGAAGCACGGATCACGCTCGAAGAGTACGCTCGCATCAAGAACGCACGGCTGAAGTTCAAGAAGTTGCCGGTGTTTTATTCGCCCTACATTCTCTGGCCGGCAAATACCGAGCGCTCTTCTGGCTTTTTGGTTCCCAAGCCCGGCTACTCCAAGCGGCGTGGCAGCGAGCTCAGTCTGGCGTACTTCAAGACTTTGGGTCGCAGCGCAGACACCACGTTCCATCTCGATATGTCAACGGATGGTTACCTCGGTTTCGGCAACGAAGTCCGCTACCGTCCCTCTCCGGTCACGTCGGGTATTTTCAGGGCCTACTTCTTGAGGGAACCGAACGGAGCGGATCTGGACTTCTTCAGCAGGCAGTTCGACGATGCCGGTCCGGGAGACGACCGCTGGAAAGTAGAATTCCTGCATGAGACCAAGAACATCTGGGGTGGATTTCGCGGTGTCGTCTCGTTTCAAGACTATTCGGACTTGGACTATCTCCAAGACTACGAGCGGGATGCCGACATCCAGAGCCGGTCGTTCATTTATTCCTATGCCTTCTTGACGAAGAATTGGGGCCCTCACTCGTTGAATTTCCTGGTTGATCAGCGTGAGCGCCTGCTCGCGCCGAGAAACAAGGACGTCAGACGGCAGCTACCCGAAATCGAGTATCAGCTGCGAAAGTTCAGATTGGGCCGGTCGCAGATCTATCTGGATGTCGCAACGGCACTGAACTACTTTTCGGTGGATATCGAGGTGCCGGACCCGAACTCCGAGACCGACGTGCTAGGAAGCACGCAGGAATATGGTCGCGTGGACATCGCGCCGACGCTGTCGATCCCACTCAGCAGCTTGCCTTGGCTTGGAGCAGAGCTCGAGCTCGGTGGCCGGGCGACCCACTACACCGACTCCTTGACGGAGAATGAAACCGGTGGAACGGAGTTTTCGGGCGATACGTTGAATCGCACCTTTCCTCGTGCCGGCTTCAAGATCATTGGCCCGAGCATTTCTCGCATCTTCGATAAGAAGGTTGGGGGTTTCAGCAAGTTCAAGCACATTGTCGAACCACGGATCGCCTATAGCTTCGTCGGCGATTTTGATCAACAAGATGACATTTTTCGGTTCGACGAAATCGACAATCTGAATCCTGGCAACGGTTTCTTGTTCTCGGTGACCAACCGCATCGTCGCCAAGGCGGCGCCGAAGGATGACGAAGAGGATCAAGGCGGAGCGGTGGAGATCGCTTCGGTGGTGGTCAGCCAGGGTTTGAGTCTCGACGATGAGCAGCCCGGACAGCAGTCTTTACAAGACCCCACGGTGCAGACGGATGAGGGGCCTCTGGGTGTCGCTTTACGGGTCAACCCGAGCCAGGTGACGAGTATTCGTCTCGATGCAGGATTCAGCACACTGTTCGATTCGGTCGAGATCCAGTCGCTGAGGCTGAGTGGTTCGACAATGCTGGGCCGCCACAATTTTGGACTCTCATGGTTTTCCAACTGGTCCGTGGATCTGGAGCCGTTTGCGATAGACCCCGAGACGTTGCTGCCCAACGTTATACCGCTCGAGCAGCGGGCTGTCGTGAGCGAAAAGCAAAGCGAGCAGCTCCGGGTTTTCACCAAGCTGGTCCTCCTGCCCGAAAGGTTGAGTCTCGAGGCAGAGCTCAGCTTCGATGTCGAGGGGCGGGAAGATGCGCTGGGTAATCGCAGTCCTTGGGACATCCTGCAGCAAAGGTATTTTCTCAACTGGACTTCCCAGTGTTATGCCTGGCAGCTCGAATACCGTGAGTCTAATTTCCAAGAGGTCTCGGATCGAGATATCCGATTCTCGTTAACGCTCAAGAATGTGGGGACGTTCCTCGATCTGAACGACTCCTTCTGAGCCTGGGCAGCTCGGCTCCATCCATGGGACGAAGCCTTCTCCCTTTGCGATTCAAAGGACAGTAGAGACATGAAGGGATTGATTCTCTCCGGCGGCAAAGGCACGCGCTTGCGGCCGCTGACTTACACCTCAGCCAAGCAACTGGTGCCAGTCGCCAACAAACCGGTACTCTTTTTCGGTATCGAGTCGATCGTCGCTGCAGGAATCACCGAGATTGGCATTATTGTCGGCGACACTAGGGACGAGATTCAGGCGGCGGTAGGTGACGGTTCACAATTCGGCGCAAAGGTGACCTACATCGAGCAGGACGCCCCCCGTGGTTTGGCTCATGCGGTGATGATTGCTGAGGAGTTCATCGGAGACGATTCCTTTGTGATGTATCTGGGGGACAACCTGATCGCTGGCGGCATCACCAGTCTGGTCAGAGAGTTCGAAGAGCTCGGGTGCAATGCAGAGATCTTGCTTGCCGAGGTGCCCAATCCTCAGCAGTTCGGTGTTGCTGAGCTGCATGAAGACGGTACCGTGCGACGCCTGGTTGAAAAACCTCCAGAGCCACGCAGCAATTTGGCCCTGGTTGGTGTCTACATGTTCGACGCCAACATTTTTGAATCCGTTCGACGCATCAAGCCCTCCAAGCGCAACGAGCTCGAGATAACCGATGCGATTCAAGATCTCATCGATCGAGGGTTCGAAGTCCATCCGCACAAGGTGCGTGGCTGGTGGAAAGATACTGGCAAACTTGCCGATATGTTGGAGGCCAATCGGATTGTGCTCGAATCGTTCGACATCCAACGCGGGCCGGGAAAGATTGGCAAGGGCAGCAGTGTCGAAGGCCGAGTGTCGCTGGGGGATGGGGTCGAGCTGATCGATTCGTTGGTACGAGGTCCAGCCGTCATCGGTGCGGGGACTCGTTTGGAGAATGCCTTTGTGGGCCCATACTCGTCGATCGGTGATGAGTGTGAGCTGGTTCGTTGTGAGATCGAGAATTCGATTGTTCTGGCGGGCAGTGAGATCCGCGATATTGGGCTACGGATCGACGGTTCTCTCGTAGGGCGAAACGTCCGTATCGTGAAGACCGATTTCAAGCCCAAGGCCTACCGCTTCATGCTCGGTGACAATTCCGAAGTCGGCATCACCTGATAGGTAATCGGAGTTATCGAGTCCATGAGAGCCCTCGTTTTCGGAGGAACCGGCATGTTGGGATCCGCCGTCACCGCGTTTTGGCGACGGCGACAGCAAGCGGTTCTTGCCCTTGGCCATGCCCGTGCCGACATTGGTGATCGTCGTCAGCTGGGTGAGTGGGTCGCCGCCTTCAACCCAGAAATCATCATCAATTGTGCGGCCTTCACACAGGTTGATCGTTGCGAAACAGAGCGGCAACATGCTCTGGAGATCAATGGCTCCGCCGTCGCCAACGTCGTGGCTGTCGCCCAGCAAGCAGGCGCCCGACTTATCCACATTTCGAGCGACTATGTGTTTGATGGTGCGGCGACAGCCCCCTATGTAGAAGCTTCTCCCACAGACCCTCAGTCGGTTTATGGAGAAAGCAAACTGGTGGGGGAAATCGAAGCTCTGAAGTATGAACGCTCACTCGTGGTGCGTGCGAGTTGGTTGTTTGGCCCTGGCGGCCCCAACTTCGTAACCACGATGTGTCGCCTGATGACTCAGGGCAAGGGGCCGCTGCGGGTCGTGGATGATCAAGTGGGTTGCCCGACCTACACCCCTTTCCTGGCGAGAGCACTGTGGGAACTTGCTCGAGAAGACGTCTCTGGCATCGTTCACTACTGCAATCGCGAGGCTGTCTCCTGGCATGGGTTTGCCACTGAGATCGCCCACTTTGTAGCACCTCGAGCTGAGGTGCTTCCAGTCCCTACCACCGAGTTCCCCCGGCCGGCCCCACGGCCAGCATACTCGGTACTCGAAACAAGTCATTTTGAAGCCACAATCGGCCGCCGGGTTGAACCCTGGATAGCCGGATTGGTGGCGTATCTGCAATAGGAGAAGGTTCATGAAAGCTCTGATTACCGGCATCACCGGTTTTGCCGGCTCTCATCTGGCGGAATATCTGCTCGAGCACCAGCCGCAGGTCGAGATTTTCGGCACTCGGCGGTGGCGCAGCCCGATGGAGAACATCGCTCACATAGAAGATAAGTTGGAGTTGGTGGAGACCGATCTCACCGACTACAACTCGGTTTATCGAATGCTCGATCAGACTCGGCCTGATGCCATTTTCCATCTGGCGGCACAGAGTTTTGTCCCGACCAGTTGGAACGCACCCGCTGCTACGTTGGATATCAACGTTCTCGGCCAGACTCATCTCTTCGAAGCCGTGCGTGCACTCTCTTTGGATCCAACTATCCAGATTGCTTGCTCGAGCGAGGAATATGGATTGGTCCTACCGGACGAAACACCGATCAAAGAGACTAATCCCTTGAGGCCGTTGTCGACCTATGCCGTCTCTAAGATCGCTCAAGACTACCTCGGGTATCAATACTTCCAGAGTTATGGCATCAAAGCCATACGTACCCGTGGCTTCAACCACACGGGGCCAAGACGTGGCGAGGTTTTTGTCACCTCTAACTTCGCCAAACAGTTGGCTCGCATCAAAGCGGGCCTAGACGAGCCGATCATCCGTGTCGGTAATCTCGAATCGGTGCGTGATTTTACCGATGTTCGGGATATGGTCCGCGCCTATTGGTTGGCGGTCAACCGTGCCAAGCCTGGCGAGGTTTACAACATCGCGACAGGCAATGGCATTGTTATTCAGGACTTGCTCAATCGACTCATCGAATTGACCGATGTCGACGTCAAGATCGAGCAGGACCCCGAGCGTATGCGCCCTTCAGATGTCGAGATCTTGATCGGAGACAGCTCCAAGTTTCGGGCTGACACTGGCTGGGAGCCAGAGATACCCTTCGACAAGACCTTGAGTGACATTGTCGACTATTGGCGGGAGCGAGTTGCTGCCGGCAACTGAGCCATGCGCGTCCTCATCACCGGCATCGGCGGCTTTGTGGGTCGTCACCTTGCCCGTCGACTGACCGCGGTCGGGCATGATGTCTACGGGCTATCGCTGAAGACAGCCGATGACGTTGACGCCGTCGAAGTGCATGTGGTGGATGTCCGTGCGCGGGATGAGGTGGCGGCTGCCATTTCCGCCAGCCTTCCCGAAGCCGTGATCCATCTGGCTGGATTGGCGAGACCGCGAGCCAACAAGCCGTCTGATGAGTTCATGCAGGTCAATGTCGAGGGGACGCGACATGTGGTCGAAGCCGCTGGTAGCCAAGCGATCCGTCGGGTTGTTCTGGCGTCGAGTGGCCAAGTGTACGGTCAAGTCGAGGCGTCTCTTCAGCCGATTGGAGAAAACCAGACTCGCGCCCCGCTCAGTGACTACGGTCGAAGCAAAGTGGCGGCCGAAGACATTGTGCTCGGTCATCCTGCCGGCATCGTTGTTCGGTCGTTCAACAGTATTGGGCGTGGTCAGCCTCGAGGTTTTGCCCTTCCTGACTTTGCCCATCAGCTCGCCGAGATCAAAGCGGGTCGCCGCGAGGTTCTGAAATGCGGCAACCTGGAGTCGCGTCTCGATTTCCTCCATGTCAGCGATGCGGTGGAGGGTTATCGTGTGATCCTCGAGCAAGGGCAGCCGGGGGAGGTCTACAATCTGGCCAGCGGCGTAGACCGAGAGATGCAAGAGATGCTTGAGCGATTGATGGATGTAGCTGGAGTCCGAGCGACGGTTGATACCGGGACGAAGAGATCCGCAATCCACCTGCTCAAAGGTGACAATGAGCGGTTGCGGGCTCTCGGTTGGGCGCCGACCCATACGGTCGAAGAGGCTCTCAGAGATCTTTGGGAAGAAGTGACAGCTCAGACCAACTAGGGGTAGGTGCCAGCATCATGACAAATCGACAAACGCCCGATCGGCCCTTCGAGCTCATCCCAACCGAACAAGATGATGAATCCACCGCTCTGGCACTAGAGACGGATCGTTTGCCTAGCACGGGGTTGTTGAGTTTCTATGATCGGCTGCGACAGAGTATTGCTCGGACAGTCGAGCGGCGTGGCGGTAAAGTTGGCCAACGGGCGACATCCTTGTTGTTGCTGGTTCCTGATGTCTTCATGCTGTTGCTTCGACTGTCGATTGACAAAGAGGTTCCGAAGGCCACTCGCGGCGTCCTGGCGAGCACGCTAGCCTACTTCGTTTTGCCCATTGATCTAATACCAGAGGGCCTGATTGGCCCTGTGGGTTATCTCGACGATTTGGCGCTTGCCTTGATGGCGCTGTCACAAGCCTTTGGCAAAGATCTCGAACCGTATGCCGCTAAGTATTGGAGCGGAGAGCAACCGTTGCGTGTGGTGCTGAGCGATGCCTTGGTGACCGCCAATGGCTTACTTGGTGGCAGTCTCTACGAGCGCCTACGGCGTCTCATGGCGAAGAAGGGTATCGAGTTGGACGACCAACCGATGGCAGATTAGCCGTCGCTTGATTCAGACTCGTTTTGCCGCCGGCGTCTCAGGTCTTTGAGGAGTGCGGCGACGCTTTCGAAGCCACCGTCGGAAAACGTGTCGAGTCCAGTCTGGAACTCGTCCATTCCCTTGGCACCCCAACGAGCATAAACCGCCGCCTTGACGAGCAATTGGAGTTTGTCGCACGTGGAAACGAACCTGGCTTCTGGCGTGGTCCGAGCTTGGTACTCAGCAACAAGGTCTACGCCACGAGGCTCGAGGGGTGCAAGAAGGTCTCGCGCCACAGCCAACTCAGCTTCAGCTTTGGCGCCTTCTGGAAAGTACGGTGCAACCGTCCGGGGTAGGTCTCCGGTCCTAACCTCGGCCAGATCGTGGACCAAGGCAAGTTCGAGAACCCGCAGTCGGTCGAGTGCCGGCTCTTGACAGGCCAGCGTCCAGGCCAAGAACGTGGTGTGAAACACATGCTCGCTGACACTCTCAGGGTCGACGACACCACGCAAAGCAAAGCCACTGCGGGGGACCCGATCCAATGCCTGAATCTCTGACAACAATTCGAGAAGAGTCGAGTTGTGATGCTTTTTCATAACAAAATCTTTGACGCTGGGTGACTGGACCGAAATACTACAGCCAACGGTCACCGAGAGCCGACTCGAATTTCCCCGGATGCTCCTGATTATGTCCTTCGAATCCCCGCTGACGCTCGGTATTGAAACGTCTTGTGACGATACTGCCTGTGCTGTCGTCGACAGGACGGGCCAAGTTCTGGCCTCAGTCGTCTCGAGCCAGCTGAGCCAGCATCGGCCGTATGGCGGTGTGGTACCGGAAATTGCTTCGCGGGAGCATCTTTGCAACTGGCCAATGGTGAGCAGCGAAGCACTCGGCGCCGCGGGAGTCGACTGGAGTGATTTTGGTGCGGTTGCCGCCACCCGCGGCCCGGGGTTGGTCGGGAGTCTACTGGTGGGCTTGTCCTTGGGGCGGGCGATTGCCTGGGGCCTCAGTCTCCCCTTTCATGGCATACACCATATCGAAGGGCATTTGTTTTCTCCCTTTCTCAGTGTTGATGGCCAGCCGGCTACGCCAGTCCCCGAGAACTTTGATGGCCTAGTGGTCTCAGGTGGCCACACATCGTTGCTCGAAGTCCGTCGCGGTGAGGTGTGTAGCTTGATCGAGACCCGCGACGATGCGATGGGCGAAACCTTCGACAAAGTTGGTAAGCGCCTCGGTCTGGAGTACCCGCAAGGCCCAAAGGTGGATCAATTGGCAGAGCTGGGAGACCCTGAGGGTTTTCGCCCGACCATCCCTAGAATCAAGGAAGACCTGTTCTTTTCATACTCTGGGTTGAAGACTCAAGCGTTGCGGGCGATCGAGCACCTAGAAAAAACAACAGGGCTAGACGTTTCGAGGATTCGTAGCGGTGAAGATGAGCTGCCTGAAGCGGCTCTCGACTTACTCGCTGGTTTCAGACGTGCTGCAGTGGGCCAGATCATGAGTCGGCTCGAGAGCCGTCACAAGTCTCATCCTTTCCAGACGTTGGCGGTTTCGGGTGGAGTTGCTGCCAATCGACTGCTACGACGCGAGCTCACACAGTGGGCTGAGCGTCTGGGTATCGACCTGCGACTTGTGCCACTCAAGTTCTCGGGCGACAATGCGGCGATGATCGCTTTTGCAGCATTGGAGCGAATAAAGCGTGGCGTTCCGGCGGATCCCAGTGATGTTGTCGTGGCGAGCCGGATACCCTTTGCCAACGCCTCACAGTAACCCCCCGAGATCTTATGACTTCAGCAGAAACGAAGCTTGGCACCCGTCAAGCATTCCGGCCGGTTCCGCGGACGGGAGTGATCTATGCAACCAGTGAAGCCACGGCGTTGGGTTACCGGACCGGCCACAGCGATTGGTGCAATCTAGGGCAGGGTCAACCGGAGTCTGGCCCGCTACCCGGAGCACCACCGCGATTCACTGAGTTGAGTATTGACCCCGCTGACCACGAATACGCTCCGGTGTCGGGTCTCTACGAGCTGCGAGAAAGCGTTGCTGCCTTCTACAACCGAATCTATCGGCGTGGCCTGCCTTCCCAATACACGGCGGAGAACGTCTCGATCTCTTCCGGTGGTCGTGCGGCGTTGACTCGAGCGGTCGCTTCTCTTGGCCAAGTCAATTTAGGGCATTTCCTTCCAGACTACACGGCATACGAGGAATTGCTCGATATCTTCCGTCTGGTTTCACCGATCCCGATCCTACTCAGCCGTGAGCAGGGGTACGAATTTTCCCCAGATGAACTGAAACGGGAGATTTTGGGGCGTGGGTTATCGGTAATCCTGCTGTCCAACCCGTGCAATCCGATGGGCAAGCTGATCTCTGGGGGTGAGTTGGCGGATTGGATTGCTATTTGTCGCCAGCTCGACAGCACGCTGATGCTCGATGAGTTCTACTCACACTACGTCTGGAACCCTAGTCCGGAAGATGATGGGTCCATGGTGAGTGCAGCTCGTTACGTCGAAGACGTCGACCGCGATCCGGTGGTGATTTTCGACGGTCTGACTAAGAATTGGCGCTATCCAGGGTGGCGGATCACCTGGACCGTAGCGCCCCGGCAAGTCATCGAGGCGGTCGAAAGTGCCGGCTCGTTCCTCGACGGTGGCGGGTCAAAGCCTCTACAGCGCGCCGCTGTTCAGTTGTTGAAACCTGATTGGGTAACTGCTGAGGCGGCGGCGATCCGTCGAGCCTTTGAGCCCAAAAGAGAGCTCATGTTACGCCGCGTCAGGGATATGGGAATGACAGTCGACCGCGAGCCGGATGGCACCTTCTATGCGTTCGTATCGCTGGCCGAACTCCCGGAATCAATATCCGACGGCATGGCGTTCTTCCGGGCAGCACTTCAACAGCAAGTCATCTGTGTTCCCGGAGTCTTCTTCGACATCAACCCCGGCCGCCGTCGCGCCAGCCGCCTTTCGCGGTTTCACCAGCGCGTTCGGCTCTCCTTCGGCCCGCCTCTCGAGGAAGTGAAGCTCGGTCTCGATCGCCTACAGGCCATGATCGAGTCAAGCTGAAGACAGATCCGCTGGGTCTCAACGTCGGCTGGCAAATCCCGTCACAACGTAGTTGCCCGATCTCTGGTCACGCTTGAGCCGGATGACGTTCTTCCGTTCTCCGTCTTCCAAGAGCTCGGAGAAGGTGTTGTATCCATAGTAGCCTTCGTTGAAGGATGGGCGCTTGCGCTGCATGGTCTGCTTGATCATGGATCCCCAGAGCACACCTTTGTTTTCGCGGATCAGAGCGAACATCGCGTCCAGCAGGAGTCCGAAGACTTCGCTGTCCTTTGGCGACAGGTTATCGAGGCGTGCTGCTCGTTGAACGTCACGCCAGATGTCCTCGTAGTAGATGAACTCGTCGCAGTTGTCGATCAGCAAGCTAGACGAAGAGTTCTTGACGCCAACGCCGATCACGTACTTGTTGTTCTCTTTGAGCTTCGAGACCAGAGGCGAGAAGTCGCTGTCGCCGGAAACCAGCACGAAGGTGTCGAGGTGCTCCTTCGAATAACACAGATCCATAGCATCGACGACCATCTTGATATCGGCACTGTTCTTGCCGGAGTAGTACTTCTGAGGGATGTCGATGAGCTCAATGGCAGCTTCGTGAAAAGGCTTCTTGTACTCGCTGTATCGCTCCCAGTCAGCGTAAGCCTTTTTGACGATAATTTTGCCCTTCTCCAACAAGCGGGCCAGGATCAACGTGATCTCGAGCTTGGCGATCTCCGAGTCTCGGACACCCAGTGCGATGTTCTCGAAGTCGCAGAACATCGCGATCTTACGCTCATCATTGATCGACTGGCCGCGTTCCGCGAGTGAGTAGACCAAACCTCTCGGACCGACGTCGACGCCCAGAGTTGGTTCGATCTCATGAGTCGAGTCGACAATGCTGGGTGTTGACGGAGCTTCTGGCTTCTCGGCGAGAGACGGAGTGGACTCAGGCTCGCTACCGGGCAGTTGTCGTGCGGGCTTGCGCCGCCGCCGCCGCCGTTTTCTTCTCGGTGGGTCGGTAGTGGTCGACTCTTCACTAGCCTCAGCCAGCTGGTCCTTCGACGCTGGCTCAGACGTTGGTACCGATTCAAATGTTGGTTCTGGATCAGACGCTGATTCTGTTCCAGCCATCGGTGTGGGATCAAGCACCGAGGTAGCACCAGATGCTGGCCCAGGTTTGGACTCTAGCGCGAGGTCTGGGGCTGCGGGAACGTTGTCGTCGGTATCCGCGCTCGCTTCAGCGGCGCGAGGCGTCTCGTCTTCAGGGCTGTCGTTGCCGTCCCGTAACCACCAGGGTGCCAAATGCTGTCTCCTTGTATCCTGAACGCAGCCGAAAGCTGCTAAAACAAAATCATCGATACGATCGGTGACAGTCGACCCCAATGGGGAATGGTACCTGTTTGCCGGTCGGCCGAGAAGTGAATCGAGACGTGATCCTAACATCCGCCTTGCTTGCTGGAAACAAGCGTGCGTATTAGTCGTGGTGGCGTAAGCCTTTTTGTGGCAAAACCTCCTTGGGTTTGCTGTCTCAGGATCCTTTAGAGAAGTCGCGCCCCCACTCACTCCCAAGCCCTTGATATAGTGCAGCTCTCGATGGTTGACGATCTTCCGTCGCGATCGAAACAAGCATCCCTCCCCACCATTTACTGAAATCCACTCGCGGACTGTTGCCTTGAGCACCGATTCTCTTCCCATCGATTATCTAGCGATCGACGGCCCAATAGGGGTGGGGAAAACGACGCTTGTAGAGATGTTGACCCGGCGGTTCGAAGGGGTCAAAGTTCTCGAGGATGCGACGAACCCGTTCCTCGACAAATTCTACAAAGACCGTCCCGGCGCCGCCTTCCAGACACAGCTCTACTACCTGTTGTCGCGTTTCAAGCAGCAGCAGGAGATAGTGCAACGTGAACTCTTCCAACGGCTGGTCGTCGCCGACTATCCGTTCGAAAAGGATCGGATTTTCGCCTATCTTAACCTCAGCGATGACGAGCTTCTGATCTACGACAAGCTCTATGCCATGCTGGAGCCCCAAGTCCCCCCTCCCGATCTGGTGCTCTATCTCGTAGCGGACGTTGATACCTGCATGAGCCGGATCAACAAACGCCAGCGTGACTACGAGAAGAAGATGTCGGCGGATTATCTTGTCGAGTTGATTGACGCCTACAACCACTACTACCACCACTATCAGCGCTCGCCGTTATTGGTAGTGGATACCCGCCATCTCAATTTCCCAGAGCGCCCGGGCGACTTCGAAGAGCTCCTCAACCAACTACGCGCGCCGATCAAGGGCACCCACTACTATCAACCGCTTGGGGCACCGAGACTATGACCACAGCCAGCGTCGAAGAAGATCTCGCCATCGAGCCGCTCGAGATCGCCGGTCGTTCCTTAGCATCGCGCCTGATCTTGGGGAGCGGCAAGTATACCGACAACGCAACGATGGTCCGCTCATTCGAAGCAGCTGGGGCAGAAATGGTGACCGTCGCCCTGCGTCGAGTGAATCTGGCTGATCCGGACAATGATGCCTTCATCCACCATATCGATCGCGACAAGTATCTGTTGCTACCCAATACGGCAGGTTGTTACACCGCGGATGAAGCTGTACGAACCGCTCGGTTGGCACGCGAGCTGGGAGGCTGGACCTGGGTCAAGCTCGAGGTCATCGGAGATCGGAAAACACTATTTCCCGACAATACCGAGCTCCTCGAAGCGACCAAGGTTTTGGTAGCAGAGGGGTTTGTGGTCTTGCCGTACACCAACGACGACCCGGTCGTGTGTAAGAAACTCGAAGATCTCGGCGCCGCCGCCGTCATGCCGTTGGGGGCTCCGATAGGGTCTGGCATGGGGATTCGCAACCCCGCGAATCTTCAAATCATCATCGAGCAAGCCAACGTTCCGGTCATCATCGACGCCGGTGTCGGTACCGCGTCTGACGCCGCTGTGGCGATGGAGCTTGGGGCTGATGGAGTGTTGATGAATACCGCGATTGCCTGCGCTGAAGATCCAGTGCGTATGGCTCGAGCGATGAAGCTCTCCGTTGAGGCCGGCTGGCTGGCTGCACAATCCGGACGTATCCCGAGGAAGCTCTACGCCTCCGCATCGTCCCCGATGTCTGGACTGATCGAGTAGTCGAAGGTCCGAGAAATCGATTCTAGAACAGGGGTTGCGATGGCGGATCAGTTGGTCTACAATCCGTCGTCCGCAAGGCACTGCACCCATAGCTCAACTGGATAGAGCGTCTGACTACGGATCAGGAGGTTGGGAGTTCGAATCTTCCTGGGTGCACCATTTCCGCTCTCTTGGCTCACGCCAACTTGGCTCCACGCCAACCTCGAGCGGCCCATGCGAGATACTTAGCGGTTAGACGCTCGACGCGCTAGCCAGAAGCTCTAGGTTATACCCCGGAGCAGAGGCGTCTCCCTGGAGCGCAGGCGTCTTCTCGGAGGCGTCTCCCGGAGCAGAGACGTCTCAGGTAATGCTGCCTCGATCGACCGGTTGTTGACAGTGCAAAGGCGTTTGGCAGAGAATCTTACCGACCGGTAAGTAAACCGGTTTCAGCGGCGTCCGCCGATCCTTCGAGATCAACTCGTCCGACTCCATGCCGCGGGGCTTTGCCCCGTAATCGAGCCAGTACGCAATGGCAGGATCTCCCAGCAAGCCGAGAGCCCTTTTTGATGATGACCGCACGGGCATCATCTACCGCACTGCAGCCCGCATCATCTATGAGAAGGGGTTTGACGCTACTTCGATGAGCGAAATAGCGGAGGCCCTTGATCTGACAAAGCCTGGGCTTTACTACTACGTCAAGGGCAAGAAAGAGCTGCTGTATTCGATCATGGGGTTTGCCATGGATCTGTTGGATTCGGATGTTGTGGAGCCATCGAGACAGATCGCCGATCCAGAAGAGCGCCTGCGGGTCATTATCCGTCTGCATGCTCGGCTGCTGACACATGAAGCGGGAGCTTTGGGTATCTTGATCGACGAGGATGGTGGACTGTCGGACGAGCAGAGAGAAGACATCGTCAACCGTAAGCGAGACTACTTTGAGTTCTTGCGACGGACCCTAGAGGAGCTTAGGGAAAGCGGGCGCCTACGGCAGGTGGATTCCACGGTCGCGGCGTTCAGTCTCCTGGGCATGGTGATGTGGATCGCGCGCTGGTACGACTCGAAAGGGCGTCTCGCTAGTGAGACGGTGGTTCAGGATGTGACGGAAATCGCTTTGGCGGGAATGCTGATGCCGACGAGTGCACAGCCGTCGATGAGCCTCGCACAGGCGCTATAAATCAGGAAACGATCTGAGTAAAGGAGAAACCATGGCTGTCAAGGAGGTTCATGTCAGCGAAGCGGAGGCGATGAAAGTAGCCGAAGCATCGCGCCAGCAAGAGTGGACTCAACCAAGTTTCATGCGGGAGATGTTTCTCGGCAATTTTCGTTTGGATCTGATCCATCCTTTCCCTTTGGAAGAAGAGGAGCGGCCTGAGTTTGTCGCTTTCTTCAATGCGATCAGAGAATTTATGCGAGACCATGTCGACTCCGAGGAGATCGACACCACAGGTGAGTACCCGGAAGAGGTTGTCGACGGCTTACGTAAGCTCGGCGCCTTCGGTATGAAGATCCCGAAGAAATACGGTGGTCTCGGCTTCAGTCAGGTGGAGTACGCCAAGGTCATGGAGTTGCTGGGTGGCCTAGACGGCAATATCTCGGCTTTGCTGTCTGCTCACCAATCCATTGGCGTGCCACAGCCGCTCAAGTTGTTCGGAACCGAAGAGCAGAAGAGCAAGTACCTCCCGCGCTGCGCCAAGGGTGATATTTCTGCCTTCGCACTGACTGAGGCGCAGGTCGGCTCGGATCCAGCGCGCATGACGACAACCTACGAGTTGACCTCTGAAGGTGATACCTATGTCCTGAATGGAGTCAAGCTGTGGTGTACCAACGGTACACTCGCGAAGCTGCTGGTGGTTATGGCACGGGACATCGAAACCAAAGCCATCAGCGCATTTGTGGTCGAGACCGAGTGGGAGGGTGTCAAAGTTGAGCATCGCTGCCACTTCATGGGCCTGCGGGCCTTGGCGAACGCCGTGATCAGCTTCACGAACGTGAGGGTCCCCAAGGAGAATCTGATTGGTCGCGAGGGTAGAGGTCTGAAAATTGCGCTCACGACCCTCAACGATGGGCGGCTGTCGATACCCAACGGCTCGATTGGTGCCGCCAAGCAGGCGCTCAAAATCTGCCGGGAGTGGTCGCAGGAACGGGTCCAATGGGGTAAGCCGGTCGGTAAACACGAGGCGATCGCCCACAAGATCGCTGACATGGCATCGGTCACATTCGCCATGGAATCGGTCGTCAAACTGGCCACTGAGATGTCCAACCGAGGCAATTTCGATATTCGGCTGGAGGCGGCGGCCGCCAAGGAGTGGAATTCATGCCGCACCTGGGAGATCGTTGACGACACGATGCAGATCCGTGGTGGTCGAGGTTATGAGACCTACGGATCGTTGCGTGCACGCGGAGAGAAGCCGACGTCGGTTGAGCGCTTGATGCGGGATTATCGGATCAACAAGATCTTCGAAGGGTCGAGCGAGATCATGCATCTGTTCATGGCTCGTGAGGCAGTCGACAAACACCTGCAAGTTGCGGGCGCAATGATCGATCCTGAAAAGAGCGCCGCCGATAAGCTCCAAGAGTTGCCCAAGATCGCTGCGTTTTATGCCTCGTGGTACCCCACACGCTGGATCGGAGGCGTCAAGACCTTTTCAGAATTTGGACCGTTTGCTGGCCATTTGCGCTTTGTCGATCGGTCCACGCGTCGGCTGTCGCGGCAGATTTTCCACGGCATGATGGTCCATCAAGCGCGCATGCAGAACAAACAAGGGTTCTTGTTTCGGGTTGTCGATATTGCCAACGAGCTCTTTGCGATGGCTGCAACCGTCAGTCGAGCGCATGCCATGCACAAGAGCGGCCACTCGAAGGCCCGGGAAGCTTCTGAGCTTGCGGACTTGTTCTGCCGCCAGGCGCGACGAAAGATCAAGCGTCTCTTCACCGACTTGTGGTCGAACGATGACGTCCGTAAATACAAAGTCGGGTTGGGCGTCTTGGCGGGCCGCCAGCTCTGGCTCGAGGAGATGTTCGAAGGGATGGAGGAGGCTGTGAAGCAGGACCCTGCTACGGGTCCCAAACCAGTTCGCAGGCCGCGCGCCGTGGTTGCGAACTAACCCGGCTTCCGTCTCCAGCTGATCGGCCCTCAAAACAGAGAGCCCGCGATCTTCGCGGGCTCTCTGTCGTTGGGGAGATCCTCTCGAGGCAAAAGGCGGCCGCTACCTTTCTGCGATGGTTTGAAGAAAGTTTGAGATTTTTGGTTGGCTTAGTGAACGAATTCAGGGTCTCATGCGTCTAATACAGCAGAGAGACCAGGATGATGTACTTGATGGCACCTCGATACCCCGACATACGAGTTCGTTTGCGGAGCAACAACCCGTTTGCTCTGGTAAGTGCAGTGCGTCTGGCGTTGCGGCGATCTCATATCGACCCCCATGAGATCCACCGCTTCACTGAGGAAGCGCTCCAGAACGATGAGCCGCGAGAGATCCGCAAGATTTGTTCGGACTGGGCCCAGGTCGAGGTCACGTCCTAACCAGGACACCTGACGGTCGAAGCGCCTTCAGCGCGCCTCCACCCTCACCCACAACATCAAGGTGTCGGCGCCTGCCCTGGCCCTAGATCTAGGGTGAGGGCGCTGATGCTTGTGGTTGGTGTCGCCGTCTTTTCGCCGACGCTGCACAGGACTTACTTTGCCAAATGGGTACCAATTCCGACCCTGGAGTCCCAAATTGCGTTCAGGTGTTGACGCGGTCGCTTTTTGTCTGGCATAATAGTGGCTCGCCTACGAATGTGAGCGCTGCGAACGCTCCAGCCACAAACGGTTCGTACCGCTACAACTGAGAAACGAAGATCCTAGGGGGATCTGCTATGACGACACAACTGATGTCTGAGTCAAACTGTCTCTCGAATGGGGGGCAGACCGCCTTTCTGAACCGAGTCGCCCGTGACGATGGCTTCCGCGCCGAGCTTGAAGCAAATCCCCTGGCTGCCCTTGCTCAGTATGAGCTCGAGATCGATCCAAGCCTTGTTCCAGCCAAAGTGACGCTTCCGAGCCTTGATGAGCTTCAGGGCCACCTAGACGGGATGAATGCGTCTGATTCTTCGTGGTGGAGCAAGTTTTGGGTAGGCTTCGTCGGTCAATAGAGTCCAGTCTCCCGGCGTGGGTTCAAGCGTCGTTTTGAGATCGATGCTCCTCGGCCTTTCGCCGCAAGGTACTCCCTTGAGCTGCTGACGCATTGTCATGCAGCAGATCAAGCGGTCCAAGTATCTCCTCTTTGCGATCGACGAGGAGCCGGCGGTGGATATCGCCGCGCTTCTGCGCGGTGAGGTTGAGATTTCGACGGAGTCGCGGCTTTCAGCCTTGACGCCTCTCACTGAGGAAAAGTGCGAAGTAAGGCTTGCTGACCTGAGTTTCTTGGCTGGCCTTTCCTCCAGTGCGTGGACGCCAGTGGCGGAAGTCGCCGAGAAGGATGAGTTTGCACAAATCGATCTGGAGAGATTAGTCCAGAAGGGATTGCTGCTCATTCGAGGAGACGATCTCCCGTCCTCTGTGCCAACAGGTGAAAAAGAGCGCCTTCTGTGGGATGCTCAGTGGCATGCATCTGCGGCTCTTTACCACTTCATGGACCGTACTCCGAACGCGTCGGCCGAGCCTAAAGACGTTGCGGCGTTGGCAGAAAACGCAGCAGCCGATGCATCTGAATTTGTGCGTCGCCACGGTCCGCCGCCTAAGGCTTTCCACGAAGTCAGCCCATCAGAAATGCCTGTTGAACTCCCTGTCTTCGACCAGGAAGGTGGGCTCTATGAAGTCTTGCGTCGGCGGAAGACGGTACGTGCTTTCGATACTAGGCGCGCGCTGAACCTAGAGGATTTTTCGACGCTGCTGAGGTATGTTTTTGGTTGTCATGGCTACTCTAAGTTGAGTGATGATGTCCTTTTGCTTCATAAGACGAGCCCATCCGGCGGCTCGCTTCACCCCATCGAAGCTTATCCCTTGGTATTGAACGTAGAGTCAGTGACACCAGGTATTTATCATTACGATGTCAAAGATCATACGTTGAGCTTGCTCCGCAAGATGTCACCGAGCGAGGCTAGGCGCAAGGCCGTCGAGTTCAGTGGCGGTCAACTGTATGTTGACTCGGCAAGCGTTCTGGTGATCATGACAACGCGATTCTACCGAAATCAATGGAAGTACAGACTCAACAGCCGGACGTATGGAGTCATGTTGATGGACGCCGGGCACCTTAGTCAGACGTTCTATCTCGTGGCTGAAGAGCTGGGGCTAGGGGCATTCTATACTGCGGCTATCAATGGGCCGCTCATAGAAGAGGAGATAGGAGTCAAAGCTCCAGAGGAAGGTGCGCTTGGCCTTTGCGGCTGTGGAGTTAAATTAGTTGGAGGCTCGGACCTTGGTTTGCCATTTAAGCCGTTCGTGCCCAGAAAAACTGACTTGTAACCACAAGTCGACGCTAAACATGGCAGATAGCTATTGTTAGTTTTTCTCCAAGGCGACAAGACGAGCCTTCGCGATCTCTAGTTCTGGCGATCTCGATCCGCCTGACCAGAGGTCTGTGAATTTCCGGTAGTACTGAGCTGCGATCACTGGGTCTCCCTGGCTCTCGGATAGGCGCCCTATATGATAAAAAGCCAACGCCCAATCGATGACGCTGAGTCCATGGCATTGTTCTAGGCACTCCACGAGTCCCAAACCGGGATTCTCGGTCAGCCACTTGTAATTGGCTATCGCAGTTGGCGTTTGGCCGGCCTTCTCTGAGATGCGCGCCAAGCTCTCGTGAACTTGAAACGAACCCACAAGGGCTGAGCTACTCTCGAGACGCGCTAATGCCGCTTGAAAGTTACCCTTCGCCGCCAGGATTTCCCCCTCCAACATCATCGTATTAGCTTCCCAAGCAGCAGGAATCATCTCGCTCTTGAGCGACTTTATCGACTTCAAGATGTTCTCGGCTTCGTCGATCGCTCCATTTCTCGCATTCAGCTTGCCGACCAAGGAGAAGATCGGCACCGGCGAGGAGCCCGGAGTTTCTTGATCCGTTGCCATGAGCGCCATGGCGGCTTGGGTACTCTTGTCGAGTGCCTGCAGAAATTGAACATCCGACCCTGAACGTTCCCTGGCCACAGTTTCACTGAGATGGCTTGCCAGGCCACCGTACTGACTCAAGTCTTCTCCAGCGGCGAGCCGTTGTGCTTCTAGCGCCTCTCCTGCTGCTTCGTCGAGCAGGCCTCTGCTTGCATAATACTGAGCGAATCGTAGCCGTCCTCGAAGTTGAAGGAAGGAAGATTCCTCAGCGACAATTTTTTCGAGATGGCGCAGCGCATCTGGATAACGTTGAGTGACGACGTCCAGCTCTGCCAGAGCCAGGTGCTTGCCTGGCCAGCTAGCTCGCTCCAGGTTTGAACGTGCCTCTTCAAAGAGCCCTAACGCCATCTGGCAATAGCTTAACTGGACGAAGGCTCTCGAACGATTTGTGGGCCCGGCGATGTGAGTTGCGGCTTCAAAGGCTGTCGCGGCATTTTTGTATTGCTCGAGGTAGACCCAATAAGCCATTCCGAGGTTGTACTGACCGGAGAATTCGTTAGGGTATAGAGTGCTCATCAAAGACCATGCGCGGGTTACTCCGTCTGGATCACCCCGTAGTCTTGCCACCCAACCTTCCACATACAGTTTCTCGATTTCTGTAAGACGGTCTGACAGACGCAGGGCCTCGTTCAGGTGCTCGAGTGTTTTAGTTTGGTTTACACCGAAATTGATATAAACCGTGGCAAGTTTTGCATGGGCCATGGCGAATTCTGGGTCGAGCTCCAGGGCTCGCTCCAGCAACTGACTGGCGTCGTCTAAGTCTCCCTCCAACGACTTCAACCAACCCAGAGAGTAAGCTTTTAGCGCTTCGAGATTCTTAGTTGTAACTCGTTCGAGAGGTTGCTGGGTTTCTTCGATCGTTGCTCGCGACTCGCCGAGGTTGAATCGAATTGTTTTCGTAACGGTTTCAAGTGCGGTCACGATATCTCGTGAGTCCTTGGCATTCGCGTTGGTGGCGAAGGTTGTGATGCCCTGTTGCGGATCAACAATCTCCGCACTCAAAGAATAAGTATCGCCAATTTTTCCGATCGCTCCGATGACGAGTGCCTGAGCCCCTTCTCGTTGACCGATCTCGATACCGAGGTCACGGTCTACAGGCGTGTCGGGACCCCGTTCCATACGCGTCAATGAATCCTCAATGTGAGATCGCGGCAGGACTGAGGCGTATCGAGACTGCTCGAGTCCCAACCTGAAAGCGGTTTCCAGGGAATCATCGAGCAATGGGTCCCCGGTATGATTCTGGAAATCAGCCAGGACAATTCGGATGGATGAGTTATCACCAGGTGAGGCGGGGGTGGGTATGTTGTCCTGGTCTGCCAACCACCAGCGGGTCAAGAAATAGGTGGCGAGAACTCCGACCGCTAGGAGGACACTCAGCGATGTCAGCCATCGGCGTCGTACCCACAGGTCCACTGCTGTTGCCGAGGGCGTGAACACCTCGGTCGGACTACTGGTGAATGACGAGCTGATCGGCGGTCGGTCGTGGTCTCCAGAGGACATATGGCCGGAAATTTTGCCGAATTCGTCCGCAACCTCCTGTGCTGTCTGTGGACGGTCCGCTGGATCCTTTTCGAGCAGCCGCTCGATGATGTCCGAAAGCTCTTCTGGCACATTCGAGTTCACCAGATGTGCTGGCGTCTGACGATGCAGCATGACCTGCTTCAGCGTTGCCAGCGTATTGTGTGCCTTGAAAGGCGAGTGACTGGTGGCAGCCTCGTACAGCAGGACGCCGAGCGAGAAAAGATCGGACCGATGATCAATCTCTTCGCCGCTAACGTACTCTGGAGACATCGTTCGGCTGGTGCCGACGAGTTGTCCCTTGCCGGTGAGGGACGTATCCAACTCGTTCTTCAATAAGGGGCGCGCTAGGCCGAAGTCGAGAATTTTGGCATGGCCCTTGGGGGTGACGATGACATTCTCGACCTTCAAGTCACGATGGATGATCCCATTGGCGTGAGCTTCGCTAAGGCCGGTGGCAATTTCATGCCCTAGACTGGAGACCTGCAAAGGCTCGAGGGGCCCGTTTTTGATCAGCTTGTCGAGGGTCAGCCCCTGGACATACTCCATGACGATACAGTCGCTGTCACCATCCTGGAAGATGTCGTAGAGATGGACGATGGCGGCGTGATTCAGCTGAGCGGTGGCTCGGGCTTCGCGCTGGAAACGTTCTCGATTCTCAGCCGCCTCGTCTCGATCCCCGCGAATGCGCTTGATCGCAACCCATCGATCCAGTCGGTCGTCATAGGCTTTGTAGACTTCGCCCATGCCGCCGACACCGATCTTCTCCTCTACCCGATATGGGCCAATTTTTTGGTCCATAATTTCGGCTACTCGCCCCGCCAGGCTTCAGGCCGTAGAAGGAAGAATACTTGGCGAAAGAAGAGATTTTCGGAGAATTGCATGCTTCGGCTTCTCTGGTGAGCGCACGGTCCGAATAATGGACATAGGACGCCCCATCGTAGCAAACCACGGGTCTAAATCGGCTCCGAACAAGCCAACCCGCAAGCCGCCCCAGCTCGAAACAAGAAGACCCCGAGAGGATCTACTTGATACGAGACCGTCGGCCAACGCGGTCGGTCGCAAGGTCGATGACCACGTGGGTCTGTTCCTCGGATTGGACCCCGAAAACAAGGCGTTGTGGTCGGTACTCCGGATGAGTTACCTCGAGCACGTGGACTCCTGGAGCGAACGAATGCCCATTCTCGATGGTGGCAATCTCAGCGCCGGTGCCCAAATAATCGTCGTCCAAGTAAACCCGGGCGTCTGCTGGATGAACTGAGAATTCGACGGCTCCAGGCTCTGTCGAGCGCGGTGTCGGCGGCTTGGCGACGACCGGTTCGGGAGCCGGTACCGGAGGAGTCGGCGCAGCCGGTTGGGGTGCGACAGGCTGTGGCACTGCCGGCGCCTCGCTCGGGCTGACAATGTAGATCGGCTGAGGCGCAGGTGCGGGAGCTGGCACCGGGGCCGGAGCCAAAGCTGGCTGCAAGTAGACGTACACCGGTACAACCCCAACGTTGCCGCCCCCGGAATGCCTACGTGGAGCGTTGAGCTGTTGATAAAAACCCGGGCGCACATTGGCAGCACTGCCGAGGCCGGCTGGTGGAACCAATCGTCTTGGATACCGAGCGGGTCGTGGAGTTGCCCGTGGAGCTGTCCGTGGAGCGGCCCGTTGACTCACGGCTCGGGCTTGGGGAGGACTCGCTGCCCCGCCATGGCTGATGGAACGCGATTTACCGCCACGACCTTGAGCCTCTGCTGCGACAGTCAGACCCTGAAAGACGATTGCCGTGCAGAGAAAGAGAAGTGTCTGTTTGCTTGGAAGTTTGATCTGCATAGTGAACTCCTCCGCGGTTGCTCGTTTCAAGCTACCTCAAGACCCGTAACAGTGTATCAGGAGCACGGTGTATGACGAGCACGGTGTATTAGGAGCACGGAGACTGTGTATTAGGAGCACGGGCATACGCAGATCTCGGTGCTTTGGGTATTCAGGCAGTCCCGGGTGAATGAGCGAGAGCACGAATTTCATCAATCCGGCTCTCGGCGTCCCGCTCGCCCACTTCGATCAGACGTTTCATGTAGTCACCCTGGAACATCAGCAGACTCAGCGAGTCGGGGCTGTCAGTTTCACGGGTGCCGAGATTTCGGGTGAGGAATCGGAAGCTTTTGGGTAGCCTTGGCTCGTATTGAGCCGACAGTCGTCCGAGATCCTCTGATGGGCGCATCATCAGGATATCGACCGGTTTCATGCCTTCCCGGTCTTCTGGCGGCAGCTTTCTGAGCAGCCGGTTCAAACGCTCTAGACGCTCTACGTCTTGATCCAGGACGTCGAGAAAAATCGCATTCAAGAGGTTGCCGGCAATTTTTGCTGGCGGCGGGTAAAACTTGGAGGTCGCTTGGTCGGCTTCTTTCTGCGATCGCGGATACTGGTTCGAGACTGCCAGAATACGATTTGCGCCGAGATGCAACGCGGGGGACAAGGGGGCCGCCATACGGATGCCACCGTCTCCGAACCACTCACCCTCAAGTTGAACCGCTGGGAACATGAACGGCAGCGCGGCGGACGCCATCACGTGCTCGACCGTCAACTCGGTCTCGAGGCTGCGGCGCGCTGGCCGTTCCCAGGTTTCGATGTCCCGCCCTTGAATCCAGCTGAGGGTTTGTCCGGTGGCGTATTTGACGGTCATCAGGCCGACTGCATCAAGCTTGCCGTCCGCGATATTGCTGGCGATGTTCGGGATGTTGTTGGTGGTGCCGAGCTCGCGCCGCAGCAGTTGACGCAGCGGTTCTGTATCCAACAGCCCGAGCGTTCTGGAACTCAAGGTGCCTATTCCAAAACCCAACCGAGACGTCCAACGGAATGCGCTTCGTGCCAGCGACCAGAAGTCCACCCGGAACACGTCGCTGAATTCGAGTTTGCCCCACAGACGACAGAGATCTTCGGCGGCCTCGGTTGGCGACCCTGGATGTGCCGCCAAGTAGATGGCGTTGATCGCTCCGGCGGAGGTGCCGGTAATGATCGGGAATCGTAAATCGGGTAGATGCCGTGCGATCCCTCGTAGGACGCCGACTTGGTAGGCGCCGCGAGCGCCACCACCGGTCAAAACGATTCCCAACCCGGGAGCTACCGGCTCAGACGTCGTGTTGTCGCTTTGTTGTGTTGGCATCGTGTGTTGGATCGGCTGGATGTTCGAGGAGACTTTCGCGACCCTGAGCTCGGGAGATGTGGATAGAATCGGCTTATGACTAGCAACGCATGGAACAGCAACGCATGGCAGACCGGAATTCTGATTCTAGCTGCCACATTCGTCGTAGCCTGCGGCGCCGACCCAGAGGATACCGCGTCGAGCACCCCGCAAGAGCAATCTCTCGAAGGGGTTTGGCGGGCGGTGCTTGCTTCGCCCGGCGGGGATCTGCCGTTCACTCTGCATATCGAGGATCAAAATGGTGAGCTCAACGCAGTGGCTCGCAATGGTTCCGAGGAGGTGCCCTTCAGCTCGGTCGAGCGAAACGCTGCAAGTGTGACGCTCCACTTTGACTGGTACGACTCGGAGATCACCGCAGATTTAGCGACGGACGGTGAATCGATGCGGGGTACGTGGCGGAAGACAGTGCCTGACGGGGATTCATCATTGCCGTTCCACGCCGTGCGCGGCGACGAGCGTCGATTTCTGCCGAGCGAGCGTGCCGATGCCGAGGGCACCGACGCTGAGGTCGCCAGCGAACTCTCGATCGCTGGCAACTGGGCCGCGGAGTTCACCGATGAAGACGGCAGCGAAGTGGCCCGCGCCGAATTTGTGCAGCAAGGTGATGCCGTCACCGGCACCTTCTTGACCCCGACCGGGGACTACCGTTTCTTGGCCGGTTCGTTCGAAAACGGATGGTTGCGTCTCTCGACCTTCGACGGTGCCCATGCCTTCCTGTTCCAAGCACAAACGGCAGAAGACGGCACCTTGCACGGCGATTTCTGGTCTCGGGACACCTACCATGCCACTTGGACGGCGCGCCGAGCCGAGGGTGATGAACAAGTCCTGCCAGATGCCTGGAAAGAGGTTGAGCTCACCAACGCCGAAGGCAAGCTCGCTTTTGAGTTCCCGGATCTGGATGGCAATCTTCTGTCACTCGCGGATCCGCGGTTCGCGGGCAACGTTGTTCTCGTGAACATTTTTGGCTCGTGGTGCCCCAACTGTAATGACGAGGCGCCCTTGCTGGCCGAGTGGCATCGTCGATATCGCGACCAAGGACTCGAGATTGTGGGTCTTGCCTATGAGTTTTCAGGAGATCCCGAGCGGGATCGATCGATGGTCCGGAAGTTTGGTCAACGTTACGGTATCGAATACCCGTTGCTGCTGGCCGGCGTCAGTGACAAGGCCGCCGCCGGGGCCACGCTGCCCGATTTGACCGCAATCTTGTCGTACCCGACGACCGTTTTCATCGGGCGGGATGGCAAAGTTCGGCGGATCCATAGTGGATTCAGCGGACCCGGCACCGGTGACCACTTCACCGAACTGGTTGCCGAGCTCGAATCAACGATCGAGGGTTTGCTCGGCGAAACGATCTGAACGTGCCAGTACTCGCTAGCAGACAGAGGATGGGGTACAGCGGGGCTGCAAACCGGATGTTGCCATCGGAGACCACCGCGTGGACGATGGCAAACGCGACCAGACTCCACCCCAGCAAGCCGAGCTTCCTGCGGATCAGCAGCCCGAGAAAGCCGAACAGCGCGAGCGGATAGACCACGTAATACTGAGCATAGAGGACTCGGTAGACCTTCGAGATCAACGGCGAGCCTTCGGGTCCGCTGAACGTCACTTGACGCAGCAGGCCAACCTCCCACGCCGGCTCGAGAGAAAAAAGACCGAGTGCCCGTCGCAGATAAATGCCGACAGCAGCGATCGGATCGCTGCGTATCTCCTGGCGGATTTCGACCCGCAGCAAACGATCGACCGCAACCTCGCCCAAGCCTTGCGACCGTGCCTGAGTCACCAATGGCTGGCGATCGATGCCAAACGAGGCGGTGTTGTGCGAGCCGAAGTTGGTCGACAGCAGCACTCGATCTCCCAGAACCTGAGCGTTGCGCGCCGACCACAAACTCAGCCCGGCCAACAGCGGCAAGATGAGAGCAACGGCGAGGACCAGACGTCGGCGACCCGAGGTGGAGGTGGCGGTGTGGTAGAGCGCTGGCACCAACGCGACAATTGCAATCGGGCGCACAAAAACCGAGGCCGCAAGCAGGACGCCAAAGCTCACAGCCAACCCGACCGACGCCGCCGGGCGTCGATTCGTATGATCCATGAGTAGGCCGGCAGCCATCAAGGCGGTGAATAGGAGCGTAAACAGCGATTCGGTCATCAGGTTCGGAGTCCACAACACATGGAAGCCGAAAAGCGCTTGGGCCATCAAAGCGACTCGCCGGCTGAACAGGTGTTGACCCAGCCACACGATCAGCAGCAGGGTGGCGAGCTCGAAGACGACATTGGCGAGATAGGCCCACATCGGTTCCCAGCCCAGCACCGTATACAAGGTAGCCAGGAAGACCGGATAACCCGGCATGCGGAATGCCCGCAACGGCATCCCCTGGTACTCGGCAGCTTCCCCTTCGTAGACCTGCAGATAACCTTGGCCGTGGGCCAGGTTGTGGGCTAGCACGTGGTAGTCCCGCGTATCGCTGAACGGCACCCAAGTGGCATATTGGACGATCACCAGTCGCAGAGCCAGGGACAAGCCGAGGATCAGCAGCTCTGGCTTGTCGAATTTCATGCCGAGTCTCAGCATTCCGCCCAGCTTTGGCGTTTTCGGCTCAGAGAGGGAGGGTTCGAGGAGCGAGCACGCAGCGAGCGTGTTTGAGCTGCGATGCTCATGGAATTTCGGTTCAGGGGGCTTAATAACGACTTGAGCGTTTCGCACCCGGTCCGGCGAGTTCGGAGCTGCTGCGCAGCCCTCGAGCCTGACCGAACTCTCGATGCGTTCGTGGATGGGACCTAAGCTAAGCTCCAGCGCAGCAACGATACCGCAGTATAGGTTACGGCAAGTAGAATGGTGAGGCGGTTCAGTGTCCGCCCCCAAACCCCAAACACGATATTTCATAGACACGATAATCTTTCGGAGACACGATCATGCACGAAGCCTGGATCATCGACGCCGTCCGTACTCCTCGCGGACGCGGTAAGAAGGACAAAGGTGCGCTCTCGGGTATCCACCCGCAAGAGCTCCTCGCGCAGACCTTGAACCAACTGGCCGATCGCACCGGCATCAACAAAGGCGACGTGGAAGATGTAGTCGTCGGTTGTGTCAGCCAAGCGGAAGAACAGGGAGCGAACATCGCCCGCAATAGTGTGCTGGCGGCCGGCTGGCCACAAGAAGTGACCGGCGTGACGCTCAATCGCTTCTGTGGTTCGGGTTGCCAGGCGATCAACTTCGCGGCGACCGGCGTGATGAGTGGTCAACAAGACTTGACGGTCGGTGGTGGCGTCGAGAGCATGTCGCGAGTGCCGATGGGTACCGACCGCGGCGGCATGGACGGAGACAATCTCCATCTGAGAGACAAGGTTTTCCAAGTGCCGCAGGGGATCAGCGCCGACCTCATTGCCACCCTCGAAGGATTCACCCGGGACGATGTTGATCGTTATGCTGCCGAATCCCAACGGCGGGCCGGCGAAGCCGTGGCCCAGGGCTATTTCGCCAAGAGCCTCTTCCCGGTGAAGGATCCGTCGACCGGTGACGTGGTCCTAGAGAAAGATGAACATCCGCGTCCTGGCACCACTGTCGAGTCCCTCGGGCAACTCGATGCAGTGTTCGTCAAGATGGGTGCGATGGTGCCCAATGGCAACGGTATGACGCTCGATCAAATCGCCCTCGAGCGGTATCCCGAAGCGGGAAACCACATCCAACATGTACACACCGCCGGCAACTCTTCGGGTATCGTCGACGGTGCGGCGGCAGTCCTCGTGGCCTCGGATACCTACGCCAAAGCGCACGGCCTGACACCACGGGCGCGCATCCGTTCGATGGCGACCGCCGGCGCCGAGCCGTTGATCATGTTGACCGCCCCCACCCCGGCCTCCCAGCGAGCGCTCGAGAAAGCGGGGATGGACGCTGCCGACATCGATCTCTGGGAGATCAACGAGGCGTTTGCCGCAATCCCGTTGCAGACGATGCGCAATCTGGGCATTGATCCCGAGCGAGTCAACGTCAACGGCGGCGCCATCGCCCTGGGGCATCCCCTCGGCGCGACCGGTGCGGCATTGATGGGGACCTTGGTCGACGAGCTCGAACGGCGCGATCTCAACACCGGCCTGGTGACCCTGTGCATCGGCGGCGGCATGGGTATCGCCACCATCATCGAGCGGATCTAGAGTCGCCCACGGCACCGCCCGAGCGCATGCTTGGGCGGCTCCTAGTTCGTTCGTTGGTCGTCTTTTTCCTATGATTGGTTTCGAATCCGAGGTTTGGTGTGTCTCATAGATGTGAAACATCTGCACCGAACCTGTCGAAGCGTAGTAGGAGGACCGACGGTGGAGCCGACGAACGAGCGGCATCTTCTCGAAGCTCTGGCCTCGGGAGACCGGCGAGCGGCCGAGCGACTGGTCGACGAGACCTATCGTCAGGTGTTTGCCTCGCTCGTACGATTGACCGGTGGCGACACCGAAGCTGCCGCTGATCTGACCCAAGAGACCTACCGCAAGGCGTGGAAGTCGTTGCCGAGCTTCAGGCGGCGGTCGCAACTCACAACTTGGCTCTATCGGATCGCTTACAACACCTTCCTCAACTCGATTCGACGGCCGGTGCTGCTGCAGCCGATCGACGAGCAACAAGCGGTAGCGATCGAAGATCCTGATCCTGATCAGGCAGCAAAGCTCCAGCAGCGAGACGTGGCGGAACGATTGCGGCGGGCGGTCATCGGCCTGCCCGAGCCGCTGCGCTTCACCATCTCTGCCCGGTTCTGGGGAGAGTTGGCGGTCGAGGAAATTGCTCGCCAAGAGCAGGTGACGGGCGCCGCGATCCGCAAACGACTGAAGTTGGCCACGAGTCGCCTGCGTGAGGCGCTCGGGGAGGACGCGATATGACACAGCCCACCGATCGTGAGGTCAAAAGCCTGTTGACGGAGGTTGAGATACCCGAGCCACCGGCGGATCTTGCGGCCCGCATCAAAAGTGAAATTCCCGCCGATCTGTCCTCCGGTCGATTCGAAGGAACGGATCTCGAGGTATTCGACGCTCCTCGACGTAGTCCGTCGCGCGGGTGGCTGATCGCCGCCAGCCTTGTTGTTGCGGTCGGTGGCGGCCTGATTGCCTTGCGTCAAATGGACCAATTCCAAACTCCCGCAGGGGCTTTGGAGTCTGGAGTTGTCGCGTCTGAAGCTGCCGCGTCTGATGCGGTCGCACCGGAATCCGTGCAGTACCGGTCTCCTGTCGATCAAAGTTTGGATGACGCCGAGCTCGAGACGGTTCTGGTCGAGGAAATACAGCTAAACGAGCCACTGGAGACAAGATCGTCGATGGAGGCAAAACCGGACGATTCGAGGCTGCAGGAAAAATCGACACCAGGCCCCGATGTGACGTCGGCCGACAAAGTTGTCGTCGACGAGGTTACGGCCGGCCAAGCTGAGCTCGACGAGGTTTCAGCTGATCGAGATAGGTCTGATCGAACTCGGGTTGATCAAAAGACCGTGGCAAGCCAAGATCTGCCCTCTCCGGCTACGCGAAAGGTCGAACGCTCGGAGCCCGCGCCGTCCCGTGGCCCGCAGCCCAAGCTCGAGACCCCGAGTGAACAGCCCCAGCCCGAAGCGCCTGGCGAGCAACAAACCCGCGCCAGGCAACGGGCCGACTCGACAGGTGCGTTCGAAAAGCGGCAGGCCGCTCAGCCTCCCCAGGCGCCGGCGACTGTTGAATCAACTGCGGTAGCGGCCCCTGCTCCGGTACGCGAATCGGCTAGATTGGAAGATGGCGCGGCGGATCGATCCTTCGCAGGTGCTCGAGCCGGTTCCGCCCTGGCCGGTTCTGCCCTGGCCGATTCTGCCCTGGCCGGTTCCGTCCTAGCCGGCTCCTATCAACAGGTTCGCAGTGCCCTGAGTGAGGGGCGGTGGCCTGCGCCCGAGGCTATTCGGCGGGCGGAGATCGTCCTCGGCTTTGGCTTTGGTGGGCCTGAAGCGGAAAGTAAACAGGAATCAGCCTCCCCCGCCGACCGGTTCACCATCCTGGTCGACGAACTGGTCGAGATTCTCGAGCGACGCCAGGCCACGGAATCTGAGCTCGAACACCTGCTGCGCCGGTCGCGGGCGCTCGCCACTGAGCTCGACGGTCAGCCCGCAGTCGAGGAACTGGTGGTGTGGATCGAGCAAATTGGGGCGCTGGTCGAGTCTGCCGAGGAACGTTAACATCGCGCCGACGTTCACCGTTCCAAACTCTCGGAGGCTGCTGTGACCGACTCTCCCTTTCCCGTCGAGCTGATCCGCTCGGCTCCCAAAGCCGAGTTGCACGTCCATCTCGAAGGCAGTGTCGGCGCCGAGACTCTGCTCGCGTTGGCCGCAGCGCATGGTGTGGAACCGCCAGCGCAGACGGTGGAAGGCATCCACAACTGGTACAGCTTTCGTGACTTTCCAGACTTTCTCGAACGTTATTTTTTTGTTTGCCGTTTGCTGAAGCGCAAAGAAGACTTCCAGCGCATCGCCTACGACTACCTGCGGACCGCCCATCGTCAAGGTGCCGTACATGTCGAATTTCACATCTCGTCGAGTTACCACACCCAGGAAGTGGGTCTCGATTGGTCGGTGGTGTTGGAAGGCGCGGTTGCGGGGTGTGAGCAGGCCGAGAAAGCGTGTGGCATCTCCTCACTGCTGATCCCGGATCTTTCGCCCCACCTGGGGTCGGCGTCGGCCCATGCGACCCTCGATGTCGTCTTGGCTCAACTCCACCCACGGGTGGTGGCGTTGGGTATGGGAGGGCCTTCGGACCGCTGGTGGGATGAAGATTTTGCGTCCGCGTTCGACCGCGCTCGCGCCGCCGGCTTGCGGACCGTCTGTCATGCCGGCGAACATGGGCCCGCCAAGGAAGTTCGACATGCGATCGAGAACTTTGGCGCCGAGCGTATCCAGCACGGCATTGCAGCCATGGACGATCCAGCGGTGGTGGATCTTTTGCTCGCCCGAGCGATCCCTTGTGATGTCTGCCCAGCGAGCAACTTCGCCCTCAAAGCCGTCGACGATCTCGCGTCGCATCCGCTGCCGCAGATGGTCGAGGCCGGCTTGACGGTCACCCTCGGCAGCGACGACCCTCCCCTCTTCCACACCGATCTGCTGAACGAATACCGCATCGCCTGGGAACATGGGCAGCTCCGCGAACCGGTCCTGCTCAAAATGGCCGAACACTCGATCACCGAAAGCTTCGCCACCCCTGAGGCCAAAAAGCGTTGGTTGGCTGTGGACTTCACACAGCCGAATTGGGAAATCTAAGCCGCCTGTGTGAACTTCACACGGCCGAATTGAAGGTTTCAGGTCGACCGTGTGGACTTCGCACACCCGAGTTGTGATTCGCAGAACGCCCGTGTGAACTTCGCACACCCGAGTTGCGATTTGCAGAACGCCCGTGTGAACTTCGCAGACCCGAGTTGCGATTCGCAGAACGCCCGTGTGAACTTCACAGACCCTAGTTGCGATTCGCAGAACGCCCGTGTGAACTTCGCACACTCGAGTTGCGATTCGCAGAACGCCCGTGTGAAGTCCACACAGACGATAAGGTCCAGGGTTTACGCGAAAAACGCCCGTTTATTGACCGACCGGTCAGTTGATTAACGGAAAACCGGTCGAGGTCAACAAATTGTCGACGTCCCCTTCTACAGTCTTGCTCGTGGCCGAGAGCTCCCGAGCCGACGGTCACGACACCCGGCGCATGTGGCGCCAGGTGAAAATCAAACCCGCCTGGCGGTGTCTCGCTACACCATGCCGGGCAAAGAAGGAGGTGCCTTATGGCAGCCAAGATGTCGAAAGAGGTCACCACGCGAATGCGCTCCGCGTTATTCGTCTTGTCGGCCCTGGTTCAACAGGGTCCGGCGGTGGCCGCCAAAGTGCTGGACATCGTTCAGCCCAACCTACAGGAGGGTGATGAGCCCCCCTCGTTACTCGCGGTGATTGTCGGTTTCGGTCGTACTCTCGAGGCCAGTCTCGAACGGCTGGTTTCACTCGACCACAAACTGTATGTCGCCAACGAGAAAGACGGTGTACTGCGCACCACACGCAAGAACCTGACCGACTTGATCACTCGCATGATCGATGGTCTGCGTCGTAGCGTGATCGCCCAGTACAACAACCCGACCCTGGAGGGTGTTGCCCTCCAGGACACAACCGGTCGCGATCCCGTGACCCTGCAACGGCAGGCTACGTTGATCAGCAATCGGATCCTCAAAGGTGAGCCTGAGCAGGCCTTGGGAGACTCCGTTTACGAGAGTCCCTTTGATCCGCGCCCCCAGGCGCAACAGCTGGCTACAGCTGCGCTCGACTTGCGCTCGAATCTCGAACGGATGAACCGCTCCAAACGCAAGATCGACGAGATCTTGCGGGACAAGCACGAAGCCATGTCGGACCACGACCAGGTTTTCTTGCGTGTGGCGCGTCAGTTCGAGGACCTGTGCCGCTTCGGCGGTGAAATCGAGTTGGCCGACAAAGTTCGGCCATCCACATCCCGGCCGGGTCGCACCCACCAAAGTGATGACAGCGATGATTCGGCCTCGTCGGACGACACTCCGCCAGATGACGATACGTCGGACGGCAGGTCGACCGGTGGTTCCGAAACCTCGGGTGACGAAGTCCCGGGAGATGCGGTGCCTGATGATGACACCGTGCCTGGAGACGACACCGTGCCTGGAGACGACACCGTACCTGGAGACGACACCGTGCCTAGAGACGATGGTCCGGTCAATGCCGTGACGGCCTAGACACTGATCGTCGAATCGCTTCGGCGCCGACGGCCTATTGTCTCGAAGTGGGCTGTCGGCGCCCTTTTCATTGAAGGTATCTTTGGCAGGTACATGCGAATGAAGACGGAGATACCGGTCCGTGCGAGAAGAGCAGGAGTAGGTAACCGTCTTTTGGGGTGTTTATTCTCTTTGTGGGAGATTATGTGCTAAGCTCTCTGTAGATAGGGTGCATATGACGACATCATCCAGCGCTTCACCGCCCCAAACGCCGGAAGGTTCAAGATCTAGACGGCAGCTGAATCGGTCGGAACGTTTACTCAATCGCATCAAGCAGAGACCTTCGCTTGTACTCAAAGACAAGCGATGCCACAAGCCTGAGTTCGCCCAAAAGTTTTTCGATTACTGTATCGATAGAGCGCTGCAGAGCCCCAAGGCCGGCGTCGAGCTGGCCAAGATTGCCCTCGAGTTGGCAAAGAAGATCGGCGACACGCATCTGATGCACCATGCCGAAGGGGTGCGTGTCCACGCCTACATTGCGACCACGGAGTGGGACCAGGCGGGCGAATACTTGGAAGACTACCGAGCCTCCGCGTTGACTTGTTGTGAAGCTTGCGCAGGTGACTGGTATATCCGACAAGGCGACCTCTTGGTCGAACGTCGCGACCCGAAAGCGGCCAGCGTGGCGATTGCGCAGTCGATTGACAAGCTGGGCTGCGCCTCAGGCGACAAGTTTGGGAGAATCTGTTTTATCCGCGGTCTCGAGGGTTTCTACAGAGGGGCTCCAGGGCCGGCACTCGACGACGTGGGTATAACCCTGCGCGAAGTTGATCTGGAGTCGCCGCGAGGTTATTTCATGGACGCTTTGGCGTTCCTCTCGTGTTTCCTCCAGCGTTTGGTCGAGCGCTATCACGATGAACAAGCACTCGAAATTGCTGAAGCGTTCAAGATGCGATTGCAGGGTCTGGAGCATTGGACGGAGGTCCGGACTCGCCTAGCCTGGGTAGAGGGCCAGCTCCACGCCAGGTTACGTCATTGGCGTCGGGCCGATAGACGCTTTGAAAAAGCCCGCAATTCGCTGACTCGCCAAGGCCCGGATCGTCATGCCCTGGCAGCGGCGATCGACCACTGCCTGCTTTACACCCATCGTCCCTGTGACGACAGCCGTCGCCGCATTCTCTCAATCCTAGGGTCTTGTGAGCGCCGACTCAAACAGCTCGATCCCGACCTCAAAAAGCAGCTGAAATTAGCCAAGTCGACCATCAGCAATCGACCCCGCGACACCGCCATGGCGTTGCTCTGGCTGCGTCGGTCGTTCATCGTGCCCGTGGCCGCCATCGTCCCAGGGTTCACACCGCGCTGATCGATGAGGTTGGTTCGAGCTCGTTGAGCTGCTGAACCGTCGTCGCAACGAACTCAACGAGTTGGTGAACCTCGATACCCCACTGGTGAGCGATCGATTGCAGTCGACCTTGCTCCCGGCTCGCCAGGAGAGCGTTCACGGTGAAAGGCAGGAGCGCCGGATGGTCGCTGGCGATCGCTTCAAGGAGGGCGAGTGATTCCGTCGGTGTCTTGTTGTTTTCCATGACAGCGGGAACGGTAGCAACGGATCGCCTCCCAGGATGCGCAATTCGCCAATCCCTACGGTCTGTCAAATTGTCAGTTTTTGGTGTCGTTGATAGTGCTCAAGCGGTCAAGATGCCCGCTGTTTTGCGGCCGTATCGAGGATTCGACCGCTTGGTCGGTCGAATTGTCGTTTTATGGTGTGGGGTTGATGAGGTGTTTTTTCCTGGGTTCACCAGGCGACTGGGTGTCGACCTAAACGCTGTAAATGTGTGAGTTATGAAAAAACGTCGCGCGGTCTAAATAACAGAGTAGGCTGCTTGATCATGGGCAAATTGATTGCCCCTTTCAACTTCCGTGTTAGTGTTTTTGACCGAGATGGCACACTCTGAAACATGGGCCAAACGACTACTACGGGAGCTACCGCCAGATCCCAGGGTCGTTCTCCAGCGTGCCAGAACCTACGGTGATGCCACCTTCCTGCGATTATTCTTAGAGGACGTGGACGACCGAATATTCAACAACAAGCAAAGCGCTTTGAGATGGGCTCAGATCGCCCCAAGTCTCGCTTCGGCGGTAGCGGTGCCGAACAATCCGGAAGGACAACAGGAACACCGTGAAAGGCTGATTAGATCCTTGATCACACTCGGTTCAGCCTACCGGGCTTGCAGGCAGTATGACCGGGCCAAGAATGTCTATGACGAAGCCTTGAGACTGGTTTCTAAGGGTCCTACCTCAGTAGCCATTCAGGCTGATGTTCACCAACGTTTTTCGGTTCTTCAAGCGAGCCTGGGTCGAAACGAGCAAGCGCTAGTTTCGGCAACGCGAGCTGTCGAGTTGTTAGCAGACGTCGATGGAAGTGAGAGTCGCGCTACGGCTTTGACCATTAAGGGTGTCGTGCTCCGAAGGTGCAAGCGATACGTAGAAAGTGGTGATTGCTGGGCAGAAGCACTGACCTTAGCTGCCAACCCGGATCGCGGCTCTCCAGCCGTCAAACGGCTTCATTACGCAATTTGCGGCAATCTAGAAGATAATATTGTTGGTCTGCCCGACATCAGCCCGAGTGAACTACAGCTGTTGTTTCGCAGCATTCGATATGGAAGAACTTTGGTGAAAGGTGGGCGAAGAAGCCCTCCTCGGTATCGTCTTCTGTGGGTGGAGGGGCAGCTTTGGGCAAAGGTAGGCTCGGATGCCCGCGCTGAGAAGGCCCTCGAGATCTCTCTCGAAGGGTTCCGAGCTCGCTTGATGCCGACCGAAATTGCGTTGGTTACTCTAGCTCTCGGAGCGGTACTTCATCGCCATGGCGAATGGGCCAAGCTCGAAAGACTCGCTTCGGATAGCTTCCGGTTGCTTCGCGTGATGGAGACCAATACTCGAGCAAATGCGTTCTTTAGTCGCTGGTTTGATGCCATAAGAACGCGCTCATTGACGCCCGAACAGACTATGTTTTTAAGGCGGGAAATTCAGGTTGCCAAGTTGCCCTGTATCGAGTCTCCTGGGGTAGGTGACCGTGATGCAGGCTAGAGATCGGTCGAGTCAGATTCTGAAATCCAAAACTCGTCAAGAATTCTTCGAAAGTTGTAGATTGTAAGGTCGAATGGATCTAACCCGGAGACGGCAGACTCCAGCAACCGCCCGAGAGAGGGCAAGGAGATTTGTATGAGTCGTGTCAGATACCCAGTCGCCGTGAGTATTGCTGCGTTGCTGATGACGAGCGTGTTGTTGGCACAGGACAAGCCAGCGACGAACTTAACGTATGACGAGGTAATCACCGACGAGTGGAAGGCTCAGGCGGACCCATTCCCGATCGAGTTGAAGGGGCGCCAGGTGCCGTATCGGATGCTTGTTTTTCACTTCTTTGCGAAGATGCACGGTTACAGGTCTCACCCTGAAATTTGGGATCAAGTGTTACGGCGCATGAACTACAAACCGGGTTCACCAGCGGCGCGCGAATTGGCTCGTGTCGCCGATTTGTTTCCGAACTATCAACCGACAGAACAAGAGCGAGCGTCTCGAGGAGTCGAGTTGGATACTTTGGCCGCCGCTGGCGACGAGGATACCTACAACGCTCTGGCTCTTACGATCGATAAGGAAAACGCTGGTCGGCTGGGTGATCTTTATCGAGAGCTTGCGGACTCCCTTGCGGCTGTAGGCTCATCCATGGATGGTGTCGAGAGATACATTTACAACAGGATAGCTCCTGGAACAACTATGGGAGCTTTAGGTCCACTGACCGCAGACTTCTTCTCTATCGGCGCCGAGTTCAACCAACGTGCTGGCCTGACGGAAAGTGGTGTCCAATGATCAACCGGTTGTGCCTTGTGTCCTTCTTCGCACTGATGGCGATCTCCGTCCCGGTAGAGAGTCAATTTACTTATTCAACGAACGCTGAAGCCGAGAGTGTCGAGTGCTGCAACTCCGCTAGCACAGCTGTGCTCACGTCTTACGAGTGGCGGCACTCAACGCCGCCTGTAGGCTTGCGTGGGTCGTTGCTCGCTTGGGTATGGTCAAGGGCACTTGTGTGTGTCGGTGGCGATGGAATTTCTCAAGATAATGGAATCCAAGTGATCAGCAACAATGCAAACTATCGGACGGGTATGTTTGGAGGCCAAATACAGTGCCCGTTTGGGCTGCGTTCTTACGCAACGTTTGGCATTCTCGGAACGCCGCAGTTTCCGCGAGGTTTTTTTGCTTCAGACTCCTCTGCCTGCCGGGCACCTTGCAGTGGTTCGCACTGCCTACTCGGTGAGGAGTAGCAAGCTCGGCAAATCGGCGCCGGCCACAGGTGGCCGGTACCATGCGGCGCTTGCCGACTTTCAACCGGTGCCAGTAGGACGGAGCTGACGCTGTACCGATTGTGCTTGTTCCTTGCTGCTATCGTTGCCTTGCCGAGTTGGGCGGGTGCAATCGGTCTACCCGTCTCAGTCAACCTTGCCAGGCCCGAGAGCGACAAAGGCGAGATCGGCCCCCTGACAGTTGTTTTCGAAGTGATCGAATCAGATGCTGAACCGTTCCGCGTCGAGCTGAAGTCTGGCAAGTCGACCCTCGAGCTACCAGCGGGCCGTTGGCAGATCTCGACGGATGCCGAGGTTTGGTGGTGCCTCCGGATGGATTTACTCCTTCGCGGAATCGGCTGGATTCTTCGCCCGTAAAGCGTCGAGCCGGCGAGCTTTACGTTGGCTCCACAACACCCGGTAAGGTGTCGTTACTCCCGGGGGTGAGGTCTTGAAGCGTTTGTAGCTCCACAGGTACTGCTCGGGGCACAACCGGACGCAGGCTTCGACGCCGGCGTTGAGGTTGGCCGCGGCGACCACTTCATCGCTGTCGGCCAGGCCGTCGGGGGCTTCGACGAAGCGGACGCGGAATTTGCCACTGGGCTGGCGCTGGGCAAATACAAAAAGGGGTTGGGCGCCGGTTCGGCGCAGGATTCGTGCGACCAGGGTCATGGTCAACGCCGGGATGCCGAAGAAGGGGGCATGGACGCCATTGGCTTTGAGCGGCTCCTGGTCGGGCAGGATCAACACGAGCTCGCCGTTGCGGAGTGCTTGCAGCACGCGCCGTACACCACCGCGGGTGGCTGGTGCTGAGATGCAGCCGGTGCGGCCTCGGGCGCGCAGGATGATGTCGTCGAGCTCGGCGATGCGGGGCGGTCGATAGAGGCAGACGAGTTGGGCGCGCTGCATCAAGAAGTGATTGAGGAACTCCCAATTGCCGAGATGGGGCGCCAGCAGGACGGTCCCGCGATCCGATGCCAGGGCCTGCTGCAGGAGGTCTTCGCCTTCGACGCCGTCTTCCAACTCGACGAGGCGTTCCACTGGCCAGCGCCACATCGCTCCAAGCTCGAGGCCGGTTTTGGCGTTCTCTTCGAGGCTTCGCCGGGTGAGATGCTGGAGCTCCTGGGTCGAAAGATCAGGGAAACAGAGTTTCAGATTGAGCTCGGCAATCGCCCGTTGTTGGTTCGGGATCTTGCTGCCGAGGGTGCCCAAGATCCGCCCCATCGTTTGCGTCCAGGCACTCGGGATGCGTGCGGTGCCTCCCAGGCAGGCACTCGCCAGCCGTGCCAGCGCCGGAGACGACTTGGAGGCCTTGGATGCAGCTCCCACCTTACCTGCGGTCCCGTAGGAACGGGAATTTCTGGCGCGTCTGCTGCACGATGTCAGTCTCGACGTCGGCCATGATCAACGTCTCCTGCTCCGCCGCTGCCGCCAGGATCGCCCCCGTCGGGTCGATGATTCGGGAGTCCCCCTTGTAGTGCAGCTTGCCGCCGATGCCCACTCGGTTGACCCCGACGACATAAGCCTGGTTTTCGATCGCCCGGGCGGTGAGCAGGGTCTTCCAATGATGGCGGCGAGCTTCCGGCCAGCTGGCGACGACCAAATAGACATCGGTATCGTTGGCCGTGGCCCAAAACTCATCGGCAAAGCGCAGGTCGTAACAAATGAAGAGGGTCAACCGCAGGCCGTCGATGACGAGGTGGGTGAAGGACGTTCCGGCCTGGTAGTGCTCGTCTTCCCTGGCGGCAGAGAATGGGTGGATCTTGCGATAACGAGTCAGGTCACCATCCGGGCTTGCAACCACCAGGGTGTTAAATGGCCGCCGGTCTGTTGGGGGACGGTCTGCTGAGAGACCGTCTGCTGAGGAACCGTCTGCTGAGGGACCGTCTGGGTCGTCGGGGCCAGGGATCTCGGGTAGCGAGCCCGCCAGCCAAATCTGGTGGCGTGATGCCTCGTCGAGCAAGAAACGTGTACTGGGGCCACCGGTCGGCTCGCTGATCTGCTCCGTTGCCATCGAGAATCCAACGGAAAACATCTCTGGTAACACCAACAGGCGGGCACCGGCACCGGCCGCGGCGCGGATCCAGGGCCGCAAACGCGCGAAATTCGCCTCAGGATCTTCCCACACGATGTCGGATTGCAGCGCGGCTATTCTCATCGTTCAGATCCTCTCGCCGGCTCTAAGCCGTGGAGACGGTCAATCGCCTCGTCCAAGATGTCGAGAGTTTTGCAGAACGCGAACCGCACCAGATGGCGTCCCGCGGCTTTGTTGACGTAGAAAGCGGTTGGTGGAATCGCCGCCACCCCGACCGCTGCCGGCAACATACGGCAGAATTCAACGTCGTCGTCAAAACCCAGAGGGCGAATATCGGCCAGAACAAAGTAGGTCCCGGCAGGGGGCTGGACGCCAAATCCGACCTCTGCCAACCCGGCACACAAGCGGTCTCGGCGCTCGAGATACTCGGCTTGTAGCTGATCGTAGAAACGGTCTTCGATCCTGAGCGCTTCGGCCATGGCGGGCTGAAACGGTGCACTGTTGCAGAAGGTGATGAATTGGTGCGCGGTACGAATGGCCGCCGATAAGGCTTCGGAGGCACAGGTATAGCCGATTTTCCAGCCGGTCATACTGAAGGTTTTGCCGGTCGACGAGATGGTGATCGTACGATCGCGCATCCCCGGCAAGGTGGCGATCGGCAGATGTTCCCCTTCGAACACCAGGTGCTCGTAAACTTCGTCGGAAATGACCAGCAGGTCGTGCCGTCGAGCGAGCTCAGCGATCCCTTCGAGCTCGGATCTGGAAAAGACTTTACCGGTGGGGTTGTGCGGGGTATTGAGCAGAATCGCCCGCGTTTTTGGGTTGATCGCGCGTTCGAGCTCCTCGGCGTCGTAGGAGAAATCTGGGGAGCGCAGCGTCACCAGCCGCTCGACGCCCCCGGCCATGGCGATGCAAGCGCGATAGGAGTCGTAGAACGGCTCGAAGAAAATGACCTCGTCGCCGACCTCGAACAACGCCTGGAAGGTGGCGAATAGCGCTTCGGTGGCGCCGTTGGTCACTGTGATCTCGAGGTCCGGGTCGAACTCGAGGTCATAAAAGCGCTTTTGGTGGGCGGCGATTGCGCGGTTGAGCTCGGGCTGGCCGGTCATCCGGCAATATTGGTTGTGACCGTCGCGAATCGCCCGAATGGCGGCCTCCTTGAGGAGGTCTGGCCCGTCAAAGTTCGGGAAACCCTGGCTTAGATTGACCGCGTCGTAGCGCTGGGCCAGCGCGGTCATCTCGGTGAAGATGTTGGTCCCGAAGCCCTGAAGCCGCGAGGTGAGGTAAGGCTGGCGTAAGCTGCTCATCGGCGGTCCCACGTTGTCTTGGGGAGTTGTCTTGAGGAGAGACTTCGAGGCTCGAATCGAGTCAGCTGGGATTGGCGAAAATAGTTACTGGCGCGGGCCGACCAAAGTAGTACCCCTGGGCGTAAGCGAAGCCGATTTCTCGGCAGGCATCAGCTTCTTCCTGGCTCTCGATACCCTCGGCGATGGTCTCGATGCCCATATTCGTCACCATGTTGGTCAGGGTGGCAACCATATCGAGCCGTCTACGGGTCGCTCGATGGAGGTTCTCGACCCAGATGCGGTCGAATTTGACGTACTGTGGAGCAACATCGGTCAATTCCAGCAGTCTGGCCTGGCCGGTGCCGAAGTCGTCGAACGCGATCCCGATATCGATCGTTTCGAGGCGTGAACGCAGGCTCTGGAGAGCGGACAGGTCGGCCACCGCGGACTCGTGGATCTCGAGGATCAGCGACAAATCCGGGAATCGATTGCGGAGCTCGGTCAGCGAAGTGAACAGGATGTCGCTGTGAGTCAACTCGGCGGGGTGTGTGTTGACGAAGATCGCCGGTTCTCCGGGCAGCTGAGCGGCGTCCTGGGCGCCGCGGTTACGGAAAGCGGCACTCAAATCGAGTTCGAGGTTCTGGGCCTCAGCGAGGAAGAACAGCTCGGGTGGTGGGGTTTCGATACCGGCGAGCTGGCCACGTCCCAGGACTTCGTAGCCCATGGTTTCGCCCGTTGTGAGATGGACCAATGGCTGGAACACAGCCCGAGCTTCGCCGCTGTGGAGCATGTTGCGCAAATCGCGCACCCGGTCGAAATTGCGAGACGGTAGATGGAAATCGTCGAGCCGAATCGTCTGGGTGGCCGAAGGTGGGTGCAGTGCGGAAAACGTGACCAAGCGGAACTCGTGGTCCGCAAAATGGACGATGTCGCCGTCCTTGAGTTGACACTCCTGGTCAACCCGCTTGCCATTGAGAAAGGTGCCGTTGGTGCTTCCCATATCCCGCAGACACAATCCGGTGTGTCGCTGGATGAGCTCTGCATGTTGGTGGGAGACCCGACCAAAGGGCAACACAAGATCAGAATCAGCTCGTCGACCGACTTGAAACGGGACTTTATGGACCAGGGTCCGCCAGACCTCCCGCTTGTCGTCGACATAGCCTTCAAGACACCAAGTGGACGGTTCGTTCATAGCTCTGCCGGCTAGTCTGCGTGAAGGGACTCGGAGTGTTACAGAAGGCCGATTGTACCGCAGATTTGAGACCTTGGCCGGTGTCGTCTACCAGCGGCTGTCGTCGGCCAGAACTTCTTACGGATAGCGTCACAGATTGGCCTGCCCGCTAGGCGATTGGCCTGCCCTGCAGTCAATGGTGCGCTACCGCAACCTGCGGTTTGCACAAAGCATGGAGAGAGCCTCGGTGCACTGAAGCTTGACAAGCAGGACCAGAGAGATCCAGAATAAGAAAGCTTCTATTGAGACTTTATCTCAACAGGTGCCCTCTTTCTCACCCGACACGTTTTATCGAACGTATCGGATCCATGGCGTCGGCACGGCAAGTTGAGTTCCGAGGATGAGTGCACCTCTGAAGACAAAGAAGGCGAAATTTTGCAGCCTGTTGAGATTGAGTCTCAACAGGCTGGGTCTCAACAAACGGTGCTTCGAACAAACAGTGCTTCGAACAAACAGTGCTTCCAACAGCGCTGATCTGTGAGTCGAAAAGGACGACAACATGAATCAGGCCGCTTACACATCGATCCCAAGCCAGTTTTGTCAGAAAACGGGCACGTTCCAACAAACGTTGTCCGCTGTATTGATCGGTTGGCTGCTCCTGGGAGCTGCAGCCAGCGCCCAAGGTGTCCCAGGTAGCGCTGATGTCCCAGGTAGCGCTGATGACCCAGGTGAAGACAATCCTGCCGAGTCGTCACAGGCGACACCGGGCGGACCCGAAGAAGTGCCGGCGGTGGCAGATCCGGCGTCCGATCCGGAGTCCCGGGATTCCCAGGAGATCATTTACGACCGAGTGATGGTGGTTGGCAGCTCGACCAGCGCCGAGCGTGTTCCTGGATCTGCCCACTTTCTGTCGAAGATGGATCTCGAGAAGTATCACCACACCGATATTCAACGCATCTTGCGCCAGGTTCCCGGAATCAACATTCAAGAAGAAGATGGGTTTGGCCTACGACCCAACATCGGAATGCGCGGTACCGGCGTCGAACGCAGCTCCAAGATCACGCTGTTGGAAGATGGCGTCCTGATCGCTCCAGCTCCCTATGCCGCGCCGTCGGCCTACTACTTCCCAACGGCCGGACGAATGGAATCGGTCGAGGTGCGGAAAGGTTCCGCGGCGATCAAGCAAGGGCCGTTCACCAACGGCGGCGCGCTCAACTTGATCTCGAGCACGATCCCTTCGACTCTCAGCGGAACAGTGGACTTGTCTTTCGGAGATCACGAAACCGCGAAGGGTCATGCGCAAGTCGGAGCGTCGTATGACCACGTCGGGTTTGTCTTCGAGACCTTCCAACATCAAACCGACGGCTTCAAGGACCTGGATGGTGGCGGAGATACTGGCTTTGAGCTCGAGGACTATTTGTTCAAGCTCCGTTTCAACACGGATCATGATGCCCGGGTTTACCAAGAGGTTGAAGTCAAGCTTGGCCGAACCGATCAGGAGGGGCGCGAAACCTATCTCGGGTTGACGCAGGGCGATTTCGACCGGACGCCCTATCGTCGTTATGCTGCTTCACAAGAGGATCGGATCGATACCGAGCACGAGCAGATCCAACTGCGGCATTTTGTGCGGCCGAACGACCACTTCGACGTCACGACCATCGTCTACCGCAACAATTTCTTCCGTAACTGGTTCAAGAACGAGTCGACTCAGGGGATCAGCAATGGTCGGATCCTCGACGACCCTACAACCTATGCCACGCAGTTGGCTTTTCTGCGCGGCGACATCGATAGCCCGGACGATGCCTTTGCGCTGCGCAACAATCGTCGGGACTACTATTCCCAAGGTATTCAGTCGGTGTTGGGATGGCGCTACGACGGGGACGGTGTCGACCACAGCCTGGAAGTTGGGGTGCGCTTCCACGAAGACGAAGAGGATCGACTCCAGGAGGAAGATCTCTACGCTGTTCGGGACGGCCGGATGGTCCTCACTGCCACCGGACGTTCGGGAAGCCAGGCGAATCGGATCGGCAGCGCTGAGGCGGTGGCAATTTTTGTCCAGGACCAGATCACATTCGGCCGCTGGTCGTTCACTCCGGGGGTGCGATTCGAGCACATAGAAACTCAGCGTCTAGACTATGGTCGTAACGATCCGCTGCGAGCCGGCGCCGATCTTTCGACCCGAGAGAACGAGATCGACGCGGTGATCCCGGGACTCGGTATCAGCTACGACGTATCGTCCGAGTGGAGTATTTTCGGAGGGGTCCATCGTGGCTTTTCACCACCGAGTCCAAGTAGCAGAGAGCCGGTCGAAGAAGAGCGGAGTACCAACTTCGAGCTCGGAACACGCTACCGTCAGGGAGCTAGCGACTTGGAGCTGGTAGGTTTCTACAACGACTACGACAATCTCCTGGGTGCGGATACCGCCAGTGGCGGTGGCACCGGTTCCGGTGATCTTTTTAATGGTGGTGCGGTTGAGATCCAAGGCCTAGAGGCGAGCTTCTCTACCGATCTGGCCGGTCTCGGTAGCAAGGGGAGCGATAACAACGCACGAATTCGCATCCCGGTACGGACGACGTACACCTACACCGCGGGTGAGTTTCAGTCCAGCTTCGAAACCAGTTTTGCAGATTGGAGTCCCGAAGTGATCCGCGGTGATGAACTGCCCTACATCCCAGAACATCAGCTGTTTGCTGAGATTGGTCTCACTGGCCGTGGCTGGAGTACGTTTCTGTCCGCCACCTACGTGGATGAGATGCGGACCAACGCGGGGCAGGGTGAAATTCCCGACGCCGAGCTCATCGAAAGCCATGTGACCGTTGATGTGTCGGGTGAAATCGAGCTGTTCGATCGTTATCGACTCTATGTGCAGGTGCGTAATCTCTTCGATGAAGCCTTCGTCGTGGCTCGTCGTCCTTATGGCTTGCGTCCCGGTTTGCCGCGCTCAGCAATGGTGGGATTTCAGGTTGATTTCTGAGGGTGGCTAGTTAAGTTAGTTAGCAGGCATCCGAGTAGGCATCGAGAGGTCAGTCTGTCGGCCCCCTCCCGAGTTCCGACTTGGCGAGCGGCGCTTGCTGGCCGTCCGGTGCCTCCACTATGCTTGGCACTGGCTGCATGATGAAATCATTTTTGGGTTCGTCGGCCCTACGAGGCATTGGAGTCGTCGCCACTTTTCTTTTTTTCGTGGCGCCGTCAGCAGCGACCTCTAGCAATTTTCCGAGGTTGTCTGTTGACCTGGACACTCCAGGTCAACTTGTCGATCTTGCCGTCGTGTGGAAATTCAGCGCTGGTGATGATCTCGCCTGGGCCCAGCCAGATTACGATGATTCTGGCTGGCTCGAGATCAAGGTACCTACCGGGGCTCGGCACGATCTCGACGCGGAATATTCCTGGTATCGGTTGGCGATGCAGGTCGGTTCTGGGCAGGCTACGACCCCAGAGATACTCGCGAATCTGCGGCTGGGTCTGACCCTCGGCAAAATCGACAGCGCCTATGAAGTTTTTGCTGGTGGGCGGCGACTCGGTGGGGTTGGATCGCTGCCGCCGTCATCGGCCATCGATTACGACCAGCATCGGACCTATGCGATTCCGGTCGAGGCTTTGAGTCGTGAGGGCGTCCTAGTGATCGCGATCCGGGTGTGGAAGTCCTCCCAGACTCCAGGCATCTGCGGCAGTCTGACGGAAGGCCCCTTCTGGCTCGGGCGAATCGATGAGTTGACACGCCGTGAACTCGTCTCCGAGCTTCCAGCATTTTTCCTGGCGGGATTGTTCTTGGTGGTCGGCCTGTTCCATATCGAGCTCTACCGCCGCCGCCCGCAGCTTACGGGCTACTTGTGGTTTGGTGGCTGCTCCATGGGTTTTGCGGCCTATACGTTCCTGCGCACCCAATGGAAGTACTCGCTCGGTGATCACTTCGTTGTGTTCAAGGAAGTCGAGTATGTGCTTGCCTTTCTCTTGGCGGCGGCGTTTATCCAACTATTGTGGCCCCTACTGGGATTGAAAGTCAGTCGCTCGTTGCGGGTCTACCAAGGGCTCAATACTGCTGCCGCATTGCTGGTTGCAGTGGCGCCAGGCCTCAAATTGAATCTGATGATTCTTCCGTTCTGGCAGCTCAGCTTGATCGGCTTGGTCGTTTTGGGAACGTGGACCATTCTCAGCGAAGCTTGGCGTCGGCATCCCGAGGCTCGGATCGTGGCCGTAGGGGCGATCGGCTTCGGTGTTGCGTTCAGCCATGATATTGCGGTCGACCGAGGTCTGGTTGTTGGTCCCAGGCTAGCCAGCTTCGGGTTCGCCTTCCTGGTCGCTTCTCTAGCTGCATCGCTGGCCAATCAATTCATGCGCACCCATGCTGAGCTGGAAGACTTGCGAGGTGAGCTCGAGAAGCGAGTTCAGGATCGGACCAGTAAGTTGCTCGAGGCCAGCCAGGCCAAAACTCGGTTCTTGGCTACGATGAGTCATGAGATCCGGACACCGCTGAATGGCGTGATCGGCATGGCTGACCTGCTGCTGGACACCGATCTCGATCCGTCACAACGTGAGTTCACGGAGATTGCCCGTAAGAGTGGCGATGCTGTGCTCGCTTTGATTGACGAGATCTTGGACTTTTCCAAAATCGAAGCTGGGCGAATGGAAATCCATCACCGGCCCTTTCGGCTGCGAGATTGTATTGAAGGGGCTCTAGGATTACTGGCTCCCCGCGCCGCGGAGAAAGGGCTCGATCTAGCCTACTCGGTCGACCGGGATCTACCCGTAGTGGTCGAAGGCGATGCGATGCGGTTGCGGCAGATCCTGGTCAATCTCCTCGGGAATGCTGTCAAATTTACGGCCGAAGGCGGTGTGCTCCTCCGTGTTGAGTTTCTGAGCGGAGATGCAGCGTCTGGTGATGTAACGGCTAGCGGTGCACCCTCCAGTGAGGACGCCCCCGAAGCAGGCCAGCACTGCCCGCTTCACTTTACGGTCGAAGACACAGGTATCGGCGTTTCGCGGCACCATCTAAATGGGCTTTTCGAAGTCTTCAGTCAAGTCGACACCTCCGACGCCAGAAAACATGGCGGATCCGGTCTGGGGCTAGCGATCAGTCATCGACTTTGCGAGCTGATGGGCGGCAAGATGTGGGTGGAGAGTGTGACTGGCGTTGGTTCGAATTTTCATGTTGCATTACCGCTCGAAGGTCTCCCGGCCAGTGTCGACAACTATCTGGGCTCGGTACGGCCGAGCTTCCGAGGGAAACGCGTGTTGATACTGGAGGACGCTCCGTTTACCCGCCGAGTCCTGACCGAGAACATCGAGTCATGGGGTATGGATCCGAAGGCCATGACCTCGGCTGATTCTGTCACCGACACCATCAACGCCGCTGAAGCTCCGGATCTGGTCGTCTTGGGCAGCTCTGTCAAGGATGGCGCGCTGGGCGAGTGCTGCCGTTTGTTGGGACAACTCAACATCCCGGCTATCGGTCTCAGACGTTTGAACGCCCAAAACTTCAGCGTGACGGAGGGTCTCGTGGAGACCCGGCTGACGGTTCCGATCAAGCCCGCGGAACTGCACGCGGCTCTGTTGTCGATTCTCGAACCGCGAGACTCGCTGCCGTTGGGCCAGGCGATGCCTCCCTTGCCGATGGATGACTGGGGGTTGAACCCGCCGTCCATCCTGCTAGCCGAGGACGACGAGGTCAATCGCAAAGTGACCCTCCATATGCTGGACCGCTTGGGCTGTCCGGCCGACGCCGTCACCAATGGCCAAGAGGTGCTCGACGCTCTGCAGCACCAGCCGTACGACGTGGTTCTACTCGATATCCAGATGCCCGAGTTGGATGGCCTCGAGACGGCTCGCCGCATCCGCGAGCGCTGGCCGCCCACAGGTAGCGGTCCGCACCGGCCTTGGTTGATCGCGGTGACTGCAAACGCTATCCGCGGCGATCGGCAACGCTGTTTGGCGGCCGGCATGAATGACTACGTCAGCAAGCCGCTTAAACTGGCTGACTTGAGAGGTGTCCTAGAAAACAGCTACGAGGCTCTTGCCGATAGGCGAGACGCCGCAACAGAGCCGTTTGCGGTTGCCGGTCCAGGCGGTGTGCGGGAGCCGATCTCCGAAGCCAAGATCCTCGATCTCAACGTGATCGATGGGCTCCGTGAACTCGACGACGGCTGTGGTGACATTTTGCGCGAAACAGTCGAGATTTTTCTCGACTCGACGCCGGATAAGCTCGATCATCTCGAAGTTGCACTAGCCGATGCTGACATCGAGGCTATCGAGCGACTTGCTCACACCCTCAAATCGTCTTCGGGCATTATTGGTGGCGGACGAATGATGGAGGTTTGTGCCAAACTAGAGCAGGACTCGAGTCGTGGTTTTATGGAAGATAGCGTTGCACATTCGAAAGCAATCCATCGTCATTTTGCTGACTTGAGGGCCGCACTGGCCGACCTGGTCGGTTGAATCAAAAGATTTTTTCGACACCGAGTGGCAATGGCTGTCTGCTGTCGAATAAATGTTCTATCGGGTATAAAAATTCATCTCCTCCGATCCGTGAGTTGATTGTTTTAGCGGCTCGAGCGAATCCCCCGTGAGCGAACGCAGGATCAAGACGACTGGGACCGCGATATTTCTTTGGTAACTTTGCGATGCTCTTCTTCCAGTAGCTGAAGGTGAGTCTGGCAGCGGTTGAGATCACCGTCCTCCGCTAGGGTTTCCAACGTCCGGCAAAGTTCTGATAGCTCCGATGCGCCGAGGTAGATGGCGCTGCCGGCCAGCGAGTGCGCCGTTTTTGCCAGCAGGTCGGTGTCGGCCTGACTGAGTGCTGTGTGCATCGTCTCGATCCGAGTGGAGCCTTCTGCCAGAAAAAGTGCGTGCATCTGCGCTACCAGATCCTTGCCGGTCTTTTGTCCCAGTTGTTCGACGTCTAGCGGAGGCTGTAGATTGCGAGGTACCTGGTCGTGGGTTTCGAATTTGTCGTTGGCATCAACAGGCTGGGCTTCCAAATCGGGGAGAGGTCTCTCTTGGTCAACGGGTAGCCAGCGCTCGAGTTTCATTGCGAGATCACCGCCGCGAAGTGGCTTCGAAACATAATCGTCCATTCCGGCGGCCAGACATCGTTCTCGCTCCCCTTTCATGGCATGAGCTGTGACCGCGATGATGACCGTGTGGTGCTGACTCGTTTCTAGTTGGCGGATTCTCCGAGTGGTTTCGTAACCGTCGAGGTCTGGCATTTGGCAATCCATCAAGATGGCGTCGTAGCAATTACCAGCGAACCGGTCCAGCGCCTCCTGGCCGGCTGCGACGGCTTCTGCCGCGAAGCCGAGGTCCTCGAGTTGGCTCTCGGCGACCAAACGGTTGATATCGTCGTCGTCGACAACCAGAATCTTCAGAGTTTCTCGTCGTTCGATCGTTACGGTGTTGGTCTTTGGAGACTTGGCACGAGTGGTCACGACAAGGCCCTTGGGCACTCCCTGCCGAGCCTGCCACAATGGCAGCCGGAACCAAAACGTCGATCCTTCTCGAGCTTTACTTCGGAGTCCAATCTCACCACCCATCAACTCGACGAGACTCTTGGCGATGGCGAGACCGAGTCCGGTGCCTCCGAACTTGCGGGCTGAGGTGGCATCTGCCTGGATGAATGGCGAGAAGATACTGGCTTGATGTTCGGTTGGGATACCAACGCCGGTGTCGTGTACCGAGAACAGAGCCGAGACTTCAGTCTCGCTGCGATCGATTTGCTCGACGCTGACCGTGACTTTACCTCGGGAAGTGAAACGAATGGCGTTGCTGATGAGGTTCAGCAACACCTGTCGCAGGCGCTGCGCATCACCGTAGAGTTTATCCGGCAGCTCTTCAGCGATCGAGAGCTCGAGGTCGATGCCTCTCTCTGCTGCCTTCGGAGCAAGCAAGGCAACCGCTTTCTCCAGCAGGTCTCGGAGTTTGAAGTCCATGATGTAGAGCGATAATTTTCCCGCCTCCATCTTCGAAAAATCGAGCAAGTCATCCACCAAAACCAACAAGGTCTCGGCCGAAGTGTCGATGGCCTCCACCAACCGGTGGTGGGATGGATCGAGATCTGCCTTGGTCAGCAGGTCGATCATGCCGACGACCCCATTCATCGGCGTCCGGATCTCGTGGCTGACATTGGCCAGGAACTCGCCTTTGATGCGATCTGCCTCGCGAGCGCCTTGTTCGGCTTGTTTTCTTGTGACGATTTCTGCCTCGAGACTGGTCTCGGTTTGGCGCTGAAAGAACACAGCGATGGTTGTCAAGACGGCGACCGCCAGTATGCCGGTGATACGATGCACCAAACTCTGGATGCTACTCGCGGGAGCCAGGAGTGTCGGATTCAGCTCCGGCCCAGGCGAGAAAGCCCAGAATCCAAGGGTGGTCAGCAGGAACACGGCGATCCAGTACCAACCTCCCCTCAAGCCGGTGGTGAGCATTGCGGCCAAGGCAACGATGTAGAGCCAACCGAAGCTTGGATCGCTCAAGTTCCTACTGGAAAGATTGCCGAGCACAAGCATTGCATAGGCTGCAAGAATCGCGATGTGTGCTGCTAGCGCCGGAGCCCGACTGCGGCGCAAAAAGAGAATATTTCCGACACAGAGCAGCGTTGCGACACATAAGGCGAAGGATATGAAAATCCTTCCAACCGACCAATTGAGCGCAACAAATGGGATCGCCAACACGCAAAGTGCGACGTTCATAACGTTGGTAATTCTAATTTGGCGAAGGAGCTGAGGTTCGGCATCGCTCGGTGCGATTCCCGAGCTGAGGAACGCATCGAGAAACGGCAGCCATACTCGAGTCGTAGGTGATTGCTCTCTGGCGGTTTCCTTCACGGTGCCCTCGCTCTTCAATTCACAACCGTGTTAAACTTGAGGCTCTCTAGCAGAGTTTTCATTCTTTTCCTCAAAAATCTTGCGGCCTTGCGACCTAGTCAATAACTGACCTGGTCCGTGACAGACTTGATGTCATGATCCGAGTGATGATTATCGACGATCATCCGATCGTCCGAACGGGAATCAAAAGCCTGCTCGCTGGAGCGAGTGATATAGAAGTCGTTTGCGAAGCAGCGGATGGTGAAGATGGCCTGGTACAGGCGGCGAGGGTCCATCCGGATGTGATTATTCTCGACATTTCGTTGCCGGGGATGAGTGGCATGGAGGTATTGCAGAGCCTCAAGCAGCAAACTCACGGCGCAGCGATTCTAGTCCTCAGTTTGCATCCCGAGGATCGCTACGCGATTCGTTTGCTGAGAGCGGGTGCCAGTGCCTATTTGACCAAAGGTGCTCCGGCTGAGACTCTGATCCGAGCGATTCGTAAGGTCAGCCGTGGCGGCAAGTACATCAGCTCCAAAGTCGCAGAGAGGCTGGCGTTCAATCTCGATCTGGATTCTGATAGCCCGTTGCATGACAATCTTTCGCGTCGCGAGCTGGAAGTCACCCGCTTGCTCGCCTCTGGCAAAACCGTGACCGAGATCGGTCGCCAGCTCGCCATCAGTGTCAAAACAGTCAGTACGTATAGACGTCGGATCCTGGAAAAGCTTGCGATGCAATCGACCGCCGAAATTGTCCGTTATGCGGTCGAGAACCGACTGGTGGAGTGATACCTCCACTAGCCTCGCCTGGCTGCCGTTTTGAGTAGTCGACTCACTCGGGCTCGGAGCTCGCGAGACGAGAAGGGTTTGACGATGTAGTCGTCGGTGCCGAGTTCGAAAGCCGCCAGCGCTTCGTCTTCGCTGTCGTTGGCCGTCAGTAGAATGATGGGAGTCTCGGCATGCGCGGCGGTCTTGCGGAGTTCCTTGAGCAACTCCATACCGTCGATTTCCGAGGCCGTCGTGGCCAGAATGGCTAGATTGATCTTGGTATCGTGAGCGGCGGCTAGTGCCGACGGTCCATCGATGCAATGCACAACGTCGAGACCAATTTCCACCAGTCGCTGCTGGATCTGTTGCACGGCTTCGAGATCGCTATCTGCGATAAGCACTCGTTTTTTTGGCGCCCGCGGCCGCTGGCGTGAGGTCAAGATGCGGCTTCCTCCAGCCGCTTTGGCGCGATAAAGCAAGTGGTCGGCTTTGGCGACAACCTCGTCGAGGTGGGCGGTTTTGCCAACACCCACGACTCCGGCTGAGAATCGCACCCTGAGGGGTTCACCTTGACCGAAGGTCTCCTGTTCCAGCACCTTGAGAACTTTGTTCAGAGCGACAGTCGCCCCGGCAGGGGTACCGTCCGGAAACAGAATCACGAACTCGTCACCGCCCCACCTGGCGATACGGTCTGAACGACGCAGGCTCTTGGTGAGGATTTCGGCTACTCGCCTGAGAACTTCGTCGCCGCATCCATGGCCGTAGGTGTCGTTGAGTCGCTTGAGGCCGTCGAGATCCGCGAGTGCCAAGGATAGGGGGTAGCCGGCGCGTTGCGCCAGGGAGTGAGCCCGTACGAACGCAATCGAGACTCCGCCACGGTTCAATAGGCCGGTGAGAGAATCGTAGCGTGCTTCGCGCGATACCTCCCCAGCGCGCAACAGCTTGGTCGCGACTGTAGCCGACAGCGCATCGAGATCGACCGGCTTTTCGAAATACTCGTCGGCCCCCAGGGCATAACACTCCGTCTTGTGTTGTGAGCCTCCAACCGCTGAGACAACGATGATTGGAGTCGCCATGAACTTTGGCTTGCCGCGTAATCGAGCCAAGAGGTTGCGCCCGTCCTCGTCAGGCAAGATCAAATCCAAAATGATCAAGTCGACCGGGCTCTCAGCCAAGTGATGCTCGGCTTCGGCCAACGTTTCGGCGATCAGTACTTCACGGCTGGTACCGGAAAGTTTGTTCTCGAGGAGTTTTTGTGTGGTGTGCTCGTCCTCGATGATAAGAATTGTCGCGACATCGTCCGGCCCGGCGACGGTCACTCGTCGCATAGTGTCGAGTAGCTGGTCTACGGCTTCGACCAGCGAGCTATCGGAAGCGGCGAGCAGGGTGTCTGCGGCACGACTGATTTCTGAAACGCCATAGGCAGTTCCAGTACTCTTCAGGGAGAGGGCGATTCTCTTGATGGACTCGCGGGCTTCTTCATCCCCCTTGATCAGGGCCAGCTTGACCTGCTTCAGTGTCTCGATGCGGTTCTTCAGGCTACCCTGGTAGAAGGCTCTGAGATTGTCCATGACCAACAGTCAATACAACGAGAACGGCAGCGAAATGGTCGAGTCCAAGCTAAAGTCTCGATTCTGGTCAGTTGTACCTCTCGCCGCACGGTGTTCACCTCGAGACCTGTGTTCGCCTCGAGACCTGCGTTTGCCTCGAGAAGAGTGAGAACCAAGGTGACTCGAGACAGGCTGATGTTGCCAGGCTTGGTGACTAGAGATCAAAGCTGCGGTTACTGATCGCAATGGGCTGAGTATACTCCGTGTGAAAAAGTCGTTCGGGAGTCCGAGACAATAACTGAAGCAAGGCGGATGCCAAGAGCTGGTCAGCAAATCAAGTTCGACAAGAACGAACCCTTGCAGGCAGAAACCAGGTCGAGTCATGGGTTGCGCCAGCCACGGGCGGATTCCATGGAACGTAGGGAGTATCTCCTATCCTGGGAGGAATTCACATGCAGCAACACTTCGCGGATCAACTGATTCAACGAATTCGTAGTCTTGGCCACCCTCTATGCGTGGGTCTGGATCCACATCTGGATCGACTGCCGGAGCTTTTTCGATGCGGTTCGATGAGCCCGTCTGATCCCCAGACTGGCGAGGCGGTCGAGGCGTTTTTGGCTGCGATACTCGAGCAGGTTGCCGGCCGGGTTGCCATCGTCAAGCCACAGATCGCCTTCTTTGAACAGCTCGGATGGCGCGGTCTGCGAGTGCTGGAGAACATCGTGCTAAAGGCGCGGCAACATGATCTCTTGGTGTTGCTGGACGCCAAGCGGGGCGATATCGGTTCGACGGCGCGCGGTTACGCGGACGCTTATCTCGGTGTGCAGCCCGCGATCGAGTGTGATGCGATCACCCTCAATCCCTATTTGGGGCGCGATACGCTGGCGCCGTTCCTGGAGTGTGCCCATCAGCACAAACGCGGTCTCTTCTTATTGGTCAAGACATCCAATCCCGGCTCTGGCGACTTTCAGGATCGCCGACTCGAATCAGGTTTGACGGTGTTCGAAGCTGTTGCGGAGTCCTTGAGTGAATCGTCGCAAGGCTTGCGCGGTTCCACCACGGGGTGGTCCTCTTTGGGGGTGGTAGTAGGCGCGACCTATCCAGGACAGAGCGAGCGTATCCGCGAGCTATTACCTAATGCACTGTTCTTGGTACCGGGTTATGGTGCGCAGGGTGGAAGTGCCGAGGCGGCGCTGCGAGGATTCGTTCGGGGAGCCGGCGGGATATTGGAGGGTGGGATCGTCAACTCATCCCGCGGTATCCTCTTCCCGTCGGGCTCTGCAACGGCAGATGCGAAACGTTGGGAACGCGCCGTTGACGAAGCCCTCGATCGTTCGATTGACGAGCTGTCCACAGCTGCCACAGCCTAGAATCTACGGAGACGTCGATATGGCACCCTTCACGATACGCCAGTTTCTGGATGACTCCGGAGTCGAAGCCGTAGGTGTCGAGCCGGCTGGACATTGGCCGTTTTCTCGATCAGCACGACGCTTTTGTCGAGGTCCTGGCTACTTTTCTGAGTGGCGTCTCGGCGACGGCTCAGCAAAGGTGACGTGATGGCAGACCATCATGTAGTGATCGTCGGGGGTGGTTTCGGTGGCCTGTGTGCAGCCCGTGCGTTCCGTCGGTCGGCAACCAAGGTGACGATGATCGATCGACGGAATCATCATCTGTTCCAACCCTTGCTCTATCAGGTGGCGACCGGCGGTCTGTCCCCGGCCAATATAGCGACCCCGCTGCGGTCACTACTCCGAGGGCGCTCCAAAGCTCACGTTCGCCTCGGTGAAGTGACAGGCATTGATCTCGAGCGTCGACGGGTATTAGTCGAGGCCGGCGAGGGCGAGGCAAATGCGCTTGAATACGACTCGCTGATTGTGGCGGCAGGGGCGGGACAAAGCTACTTTGGACATCCGGAGTGGGCGGAGTTGGCGCCAGGGTTGAAGTCGCTTGAAGATGCGACGCGCATTCGTCGCAACGTGTTGCTGGCATTCGAGCGCGCAGAACTCGAATCGTCCCCCGAACGGATCCGCGCGCTGCTCACGTTTGCGGTGGTTGGTGCTGGACCGACCGGGGTCGAGCTTGCTGGTGCCTTGGCTGAGATCTCGAAGCGAACGTTGGCCGGTGAGTTTCGTAACATCGATCCAGCAATGGCCACCATCCTCTTGATCGAAGGTGCTGAGCGAGTTCTGCCGTCTTTCCCCGAGGTACTTTCGCGCAAGGCCACCGATAGCCTCGAGCAACTCGGTGTCACAGTTCGCACCGGTTGGATCGTTGAGCACATAGAACCCATGAGTATCGTCATCCGCGCCGGGGAAAGTGAGCGCCAGACCGTGGCTTGTGACAATGTGCTGTGGGCTGCTGGAGTCGAGGCCTCGCCGTTGGGGAAAGCACTTTGCGAGGCCAGCGCTGCGGTTCTCGACCGAATCGGCAGGGTTGTGGTCGAGCCAGACTGCAGCCTGGCCGGGCGGCCCGAGGTTTTTGTCATCGGCGATCTGGCGAACTATGGTCACCAGCTCGAGCGTCCGCTGCCAGGACTGGCAGCAGTGGCCATGCAGCAGGGGCGATACGTAGCACGTCTTATCGAAACACGGCTTAGCGAAGGCACAGTGCAAGATCAAAGGCAGGTCGCACCGTTTCGTTATCTCGACAAGGGCAACATGGCGACGATCGGGCGCAAGAAAGCTGTTGCCGAAATCGCCGGCCTGCGTTTTTCAGGCCTCTTTGCCTGGTTGACCTGGCTATTTGTCCACTTGATGTACTTAGCTGAGTTCCAGAACCGGGTTTTGGTGTTGGTGCAATGGGGGTGGAACTATGTCACGCGCAATCGAAGCGCACGCCTGATCACCCAACCACCAGCCGATAAACGGTCGCCACCAGATGCATCGAGTGCTCGGTCTACCTTGTGAGCTGCGCAGCAGCTCCGAATTCAAGGACCAACCCTGCATCTACCGTCTGGTTCCCCCTCTCCCGGGAGGGTCTGAAGGGTGGGTGGGAGAAGGGGGCCAGGGGGTGAGGGGCTCCGTTAGTGCGAAATGACCGGGTCCATTTCCTTGGCCCGGGCGATCCAACGACTGACGGTGCTGACTCCTGGAGCGGTCCGGGTCAGGCGCTTTTCTTGCTGGACTTCTTTCATTTTGGTCGCGAGGTTTTCGGCGTTGCGGTTGCGGAGCTCCTTGACGGTATCGACGCCCGCGGCTTCCAACAATTCACTGAACTGCGGCCCGATACCCGAGATCCGCATGAGGTCGGCGAGGTTGGCCCACTTCAACACATGCTTCTCCGACAGGTCCGTTTGTGCGCAGACCTGCTTACGGCCCTTGCGGTCGCAACACTTCTCGAGAAAGGCGTCGGTATTTTTGATACCCACGCTGGCAAGCTTCTCGGCATACGCCGGACCGATACCTTCGATGTCCTCGATTTTGTAACCCATGTTTCGTCTCCTCTGATGACACAGTTCCGGGTGATAAGTGCGCTGTTTGCAGAGTCCCAATTCAAGCAGGGTCCAATTCAAACAGGGCACAGCGTTGAATGCTTGGGCAGCGGCACGAGGCTGTACCCAGCTTCGATTTCAACGTACTGACTTTCTAGCGGGCTGACTTTCTAGCGTGCTGACAGTCCTTGGAGTAGCAAAGCACATGCCAACCTCTGATACCCTCCAAGCTCTTGATTCACCGGCTCGATCTTGGATTTTGTGGTCTGGCAGCCCGGGAAAATCTACTAGATAGGTAAGTTCTCCCTGGGCCAAGGTGAGAATGTTTACCCGTCAAAAGGCATGACATGCCGCAACAGCGGCGCACAGCCTCGACACCTGTCGAGGTCGGCTCGAGGTTACGATCAGGCAATCTTTCGACGGCTGACGTCCAACGACAATTTTTGAGTTACCGTTACAGTACTGACTATTACAGTACAACTCTCGAAGACTTAGCAAGTCGCGCAACCCCACTGGAGGACAAACGATGCGGTGGAGAGCCAGAATCCGAGCCCTGTTCACGCTAGCTCTTGTGAGCGGTTGCATCGCACCGCTGGCTTTTGCTCAGCGGACCGTCAAACCGGTTCTCCATGGCAAACACTGGGTGGCGATTACGGGCAAGCCTCTGGCAGCAACTGCTGGAGCCACAATTTTTACTCGTGGCGGCAATGCTGTAGACGCTACCTGTGCGATGCTCGCCGCTACCAGCACAATGTGGGACACTCTGGGTTGGGGCGGTGAAACCCAGGCACTGATCTACAATCCCCATACTAAAGAGGTGAAGGGGATCAATGCGTTGGGTGTTGCTCCCAGCGGTGCGACGGCGAAGTTCTTCCGCGACCAAGGCATGCAGTATCCGCCTGAATTTGGTCCTCTGGCAGCAGTGACGCCGGGAACCCCTGGCGGTTTGATGGTGATGCTCGCCGAGTTCGGGTCGATGAGCCTGCAAGAGGTTCTAGAGCCGTCGATTCAGATGGCAGACGGTTATCCGATTGAGGCGTCGCAAGCCAACAACATGGAGCGACGACGAGAGATCCTCAGCCAATGGCCGGCCTCGAAGAAGGTCTTCCTACCGCATCTGGACGCCAAAGGCTCACGGGCGGCTCCCTACCCAGGGGAGATTTTTCGCCAACCTGATCTGTTGGCAACGCTGCAGAAGCTCGTTGCTGCCGAGCAGGCGGCGCTGAAGGCAGGGAAAAATCGCAAGCAGGCGATCTACGCTGCCTACGATCGTTTCTACCGTGGAGACATTGCGGAAGAACTGGTCCGTGCGACCCGTGATCAAGGTGGCTTGATCACGATGGAAGATCTCGATCGCTGGCAGGTCTACGTCGAAGAGCCAGTGAGTACCGACTACCGGGGTGTCGAGGTCTACAAACTCACCCATTGGGTCCAGGGCCCGGTGATGCTGCAGGCGCTCAACATCCTCGAGAACATCGACCTCGAGGCCCTCGGTTACAACAGCGCCGGCTACATCCATGCCCTTTATCAAGCGATGAACTTGGCCTTTGCGGATCGTGATTTTTATTATGGTGACCCTTATGTGCCGCCCGAGGAGCCGATCACCGGGTTGCTGTCGAAGGATTATGCCCGCAAGCGTTACGAGCAAATCGACTGGCGGAAGAACAATGCCAATGCCAAGCCGGGGAACCCTTATCTTTTCCAGAATGGCGACCATCCGTTCTTAGAACTCTTGGATCAGTGGACGCCGATTCCGCCGGCTGCTGATGCCGAGGGAGAAGACAGCTGGCAGCAAAGCTTGTCCTTGACCCATGACGAGGCCTTTCGAGTGGGCACCACGTCGATCCAGGCGGCCGACGCCGAGGGTTGGGTGGTTTCGGTGACACCCAGTGGCGGTTGGATTCCAGCTTTCATCGCGGGCGATACCGGCATCGGTCTGTCGCAGCGTATGCAGAGCTTCGTGCTCGATGAGCGCATGAATCCCTACAACCTCGTACAACCCGGTCAACGTCCGCGGGCGACCTTGACCCCAGGTATCGCGCTCAAAGACGGAACGCCCTATCTGTCGTTCGCCGTCCAAGGGGGGGATACCCAGGATCAGAATCTGTTGCAGTTTTTTCTCAACATCGTCGAGTTCGGTATGAACGTGCAACAGGCTGCCGAAGCTTCAAATATCACCAGTTATCAGATGCAGAGCTCGTTCGGCGCTCACAAGTCTGAGCCTGGTCGTCTGGTCGTGCGCGACGATGTGCCGGCTTGGGTTCGATCCAAGCTCGAAACCATGGGTTATGAGGTCGAAGCCAGGCCCCGTACTTCAGGGCCGATCACCGCGATCTATTTCGATCGTGAACACGGCACGATGTGGGGTGGTGCCAGCAATTTTGGTGAAGACTACGGAATCGCTTGGTAAGGCGATGGCAAGTGGCGGTCTAGATTTGCTGGCTGAGGCATCCAAAAGTTTGAAGAAGTCCCCAGATTCCTATCGCTCGGGCGAGAAAGGAAATTAAGGGTTGCGGTCGACCCACTGAAAGGTGCATTCTTAGAGGTGGTCTATAGCTCCATAGAGATATCCTCGCCACAACTCCCCCCTTCGGCCTGGTTCAACACAACTCACTCCGCGTTTGGAGAACAGGAGAACCCTGATGTATCCGCCCAAAGTCCCTCTCTTGGCAATGGCACTCCTTTTACTTGTCGCTCTGGCGACACCCTCGTCGAGTCTTGCACAGTCAGTGATCTGGAGTGACGTCTCGGAAGTTGATACACCGATCACAGGCGAACGTTGGATCGAAGCGTCCAGCTACCGCGCGGTGGCGGTGGATCAAGCGGCTCTCGAAGCTGTGCTCGGTGCAGCGCCGCTCGAGAACAGCGCCAATGCGCAGGTCGCAAATATCATCCTAGAGCTGCCGCTACCGGGTGGCGAGTTCGGTCGATTTCGCATCGAAGAGTCGCCAATCATGGCGCCGGAACTAGCGGCAAAGTTCCCTGAGATCCGAACCTTCCGCGGCCAAGGGATTGATGATCCGGCAGCGACCACGCGTTTCGATCTTACGCCTGCTGGTTTCCACGCCAAAATCTCGTCGCCGTCCGGCAGCATCTACATAGATCCGATGAACCGCGGTGACGACATCCATCACATCAGCTATTGGACACGGGCCACGATCAATCCGTCAGCCTCCGAGTTTCGCTGTGGGGTCACTGGTGAGCCGGTGGCGGCCGAGCTGGGGCACTCGAGTGCTGCCAATCAGCGCGGCGGAACATTGCCCAACGGCGACATGCTGAAGACCTACCGGACAGCCGTCGCTGCGACCGGCGAATACACGGCGTTCCATTCCGCTGGCGCTCCCACAGTGGCCGAGGGCCAGGCGGCAATCGTGACAGCAATGAACCGGGTCAACGAAGTCTACGAGCGCGACTTGGCGATCCGTATGACATTGATTCCGAACAACAATCTGATTGTCTATACGAATGGTGGTACCGACCCGTACACCAACACCAATGGCGTTGCGATGTTGGGTCAGAACCAGACCAATCTCGACAACGTGATCGGTAGCGCCAACTACGATATTGGGCACGTCTTCTCCACCGGCGGCGGTGGTGTTGCCTCGCTCGGAGTGCCTTGCGTCAATGGCTCCAAGGCCCGTGGCGTGACCGGTCTCGGGTCGCCGACCGGCGATGTGTTCTGGATCGACTTTGTCGCTCACGAAATGGGTCATCAATGGGACGGCAACCACACCTTCAATGGCACCGCCGGCAACTGTGCCGGGGGTAACCGCAACGGTTCTACTGCCTACGAACCGGGCAGTGGCACAACCATTCAGGCTTATGCCGGCATCTGTGGCAGCCAGAACATTCAGCCGAACAGTGACGATCACTTCCACGCCATCAGCTACCAGGAGATCGTCAACTACATCACGGCTGGCTCCGGCAACAGCTGTGACACACCCACTGCCACCGGCAATACCCCGCCGTCGGTGGAAGCAGGGCCGTCCTACACGATTCCAATCAACACACCGTTTGAGCTCTGTGGCTCAGCCACCGACCCGAACCTCGACACCCTGACCTATGGTTGGGAGCAGTTCAACCTGGGACCGGCCGGCGCTCCCAATTCGCCGGTGGGTGATGCGCCAATCTTTCGATCGTTCTCACCGGTCCTCTCCAACTGCCGCACCTTCCCGCAGCTCTCGGATCTGGCGAACAATACGCAGACCCTCGGCGAGATCCTACCCAGTTATGCACGTACCTTGACCTTCCGGTTGATGGTACGTGACAACCGTGCGGGCGGCGGTGGCGTCGACTACGACTCGACTGACGTTGTGGTCTCCGATGTTGGGGACAACTTCCGGGTCACCGCACCGAACACCGCGGTTAGCTGGAACGGTCTGGATACCGAGACCGTAACCTGGGACGTTGCCGGCACCACCTCGGCGCCGATCAGCTGTAGTGAGGTCGATATCCTGTTCTCTGCAGACGGTGGCGCAACCTACACCGAGACGGCACTGCTCGGAACTCCTAACGACGGCAGCGAGGCCATCCAGGTGCCGGACGTCGACTCGACTCAGACCCGTCTCAAAGTGCAGTGCTCCGGCAACATCTTCTTTGATATCTCGAATGCCGACTTCACCGTCGACAGCACTGGGATCATCTTCGCGGACAGCTTCGAGAGCGGCGACACCTCCGCCTGGTAGGACCGCTGTCTTAATCGGCGTGGGCTAAATCAGCCCACACCGGAACTCCGATCCCCTGGCTACCAGAGCCGAAACCAACACCCAGGGTTTACCCCCTGGGCTACCGTGTTCCGCCCTACGGGCTCTGATCTTGGACTCCGAACTCTTGAGCCCGGAGGGCGCCATCCAGTTGCCTCGGGTGTCAACCCGTGGCGGGGTGGGCGATGATCAACCCGGCATCCACACCACAACCAACACCCAGGGTTTACCCCCTGGGCTACCGTGTTCCGCCCTACGGGCTCTGATCTTGGACTCCAAACTCTTGAGCCCGGAGGGCGCCATCCAGTTGCCTCGGGTGTCAACCCGTGGCGGCGCTGGCAATGATCAACCGGCATCCACACCACAACCAACTTCGCGACAAAACGATACCGCCCAACTGTGCGGGCGTGCGGTCTAACGGGAAACGAAACCCCTGGCGGTAACACAGTACCCATCACCACACCTATGCCGCCGTGTTGCCGTCAGGGGTGTTGGCCGCTGAGGAGAGCGGGCGCAACCAACTGAGATCAACCGCCACGGGCTTAGCTGGCGGCTGGAGAAAGTCTTGGATATGAGCCCGTCGCGTTTCGATGACGTAGGCCCGTTCGAGCGTGTGGATAACGGTGTCGAGTCTCCTACGCCGGCCTACGCCCGAAATGCGCTCACGGCGTGCAATGGCGAGCTGTAGCAGCGCGAGAGTGGGCGGTGCCTGGTCACCGATGATCTGTTGAGGTGTTCGCCAGCCAACCCGCCGCCGCTCTATGGTGTCGAGCCCTGTGGCCGTGCTCGCCACGGTGGCCGCGAGTTGCTCATCCTCGATCCCCCACGACCGGGCGAACTGCAAGAGATCAGCACGGGCAGGGCTGGCCAGCCACGTCCTCACAGTGAAGCTCAAGAGAGCATCAGAGGGGCATTCGCTCGCCAGCGCTTCGAGGCTGGCGAGTAGAGCTTGCGTCGTTTCGGGGCTTGTGTTCCTGCTGTTCACGGTAGGGAAAAAGACTACCGAGAAGAGTCAAGGCGAAACCATAAGAAATAGGCTACCGATCGGTAACCTATTTCTTATGAAAATGGTCAACCTTGACCACGCCGGCCGCAATTCAGCGCGCCGTGCTTTCAGGAGGTTATGCGATGCACGTTACAACAGCGGTGCGATCAGGCCACGGTCCAGGGATTATCCCGTCCGGTTAGGGTAACAACGAGAGCGCGCAGGGGTTTCTCGGCGCGCTCGTTTGCGCTAATCTCTTGACTTGATATGAATCAATCTGAGGAGAGGGCCAAGAGATTGCTGCGGGAGATGTCGGATGATCCGGCAAGTCTTACTCGGCGTAAGGCTTACCACCGATCAACTTTTTTGCGGCTCTACATGGATCACTGCGATGGATTGATATTTGATAACCCGCAGTACGCTCTACCTTGGGCAAGGGTCGCGCCGGATATTGCTCTACTGGTGCCGGCCGACAAGGACCATGCTGAAGGTCTAGCGATGGCACACGCTGTATTGGGGGGTGCGCTGCGATCGGTAGGCAAACACGATCAGGCGGACGCCGAGTATCAGATCGCACTGAGAATTGGCGATTCCGATGCCGTCTCCCTCGATGTGAGAGCAGAGATAACTAGTAGATTCGCGATGTTGCGAGCTTGTCAACAAAGACTGGATGAAGCCCTTGACCTAGCAAGTACAGCTGTCGCTCACTATAGGGGCCATAAGCACGCGAAGTTGGCGGAGGCTCTTGCTAGGCTGGGCTATGTGCTTATTGTGCGTGGCGCGTACGATGAGTCCATATACGTAACCGGCGAAGCTCTAGAACTATCAGAGCCGAGACTTTCGGCGAGGTCTGCTCGCGTACACCATACCGCTACACATAACCTCGCTTGGGCCGCGCTCAACACATCGTCTGTGGGTGTGCTCCGCGATGGACTGATACAAGTGAGAACAGCCCGCAAGTTGCTGAGGTCTCACTGTGATGGAGTCCCTCGTCATAAACTGGGTTGGCTTGAGGGTCTTTTGTGGTGGGCGCTAGATATGCATCCTCGTGCAATTACCGCGCTCGCATCGGCGCGTCGAGGATTTTTGCGGTTAGCTCTACCCTTCGAAATAGTACTAGTCTCGATCGACCTCGCGGCAATGCACGCCTACTTCCGAGACTATGAACAGGCGTCGATCATTGCGGCTGGTGCGTTTGAGTATGTCGAGGTGTTGAAGTCAGACCGCGAAGCCATCGCCGTACTCAAGGTTTGGCTTGACGCGATCCAAGCGGGCGAGCTGACCGAGGCGATATCGACGACGACTCGCCAGATGATCGAGACACGTATAGGCCCAGGTGGCTGCTGCCGATCGCGGAAGAACTAAAGTCGACATTCCTACCGGTAGGTAAGCGATTTCTCGTAGAAACGCCCTATTTGCATATCGTACAGTCGTTATATCCAATCAATATTGACCCCTTGAAAGGGGTCAAAGGAGAAACGACTATGCGTAGATTAGTAGTGCTGACGGCTGTCTTTTCATTTCTGGCTGCTGCAACACCGGCCGACGGTGCAACGTTGTCACGCTGCGGTAGCACCTACGACTGTTTGTGTATCAGTTGGAATTCAGGCTTTGAGATCCGGTGTCCAATTGGTCCAGATCCCTTCGATACAACAGTAGCGAGAAATCCGAACCCAGAGCCCGGTAGAAATCCAGGTGCGGGGCCGCGTGGGTCAGGTGGTGGCCATCCGGGTACCTCATTTCTAGCCGATCAAACGTTTAAGTTGAACGCCGCAAAGCGCAAAGCTCTCAAGCGCGGCGCTCTTTCGCCGCTAAAACCTCTCAAGGATCCAGACTACGAACCCACTGACTGTATGATGCTTTTTGCTGGACTCGAAGTGAGCCATAGTGGGAAATGGCTACTCAACAACTTCATTATTTTTAGGAATGGTGAGGGCGTATCGTCAGGGTCAGAGGTACCCTGTAGCGCAGGTAACTCGGCCTGGACTGTCTCTCCCGGATCGCGGTATCCTTACGTGTTCTTGTGTGATTCGTTTTTTAACCTCACACAAGCGCAAGCGGCACGAAAGCTCGTACACGAGGCGCTCCATGTTGCGGGACAATTTGAGCTGACCGCAGGCATCACGCCGGCAGAGATTGACGGTCTCGTTTCAAGTAGCTGCTCAGGATTCTAATTATGAGAAAAATCATCACACTGTTATTGTTGGGGCTGGCTTTCTCTGCCGTGGCTGGCGAGCCTACAGCCGTTACTCAATCAGACCCATCCGAGCTAGAGCCCTATCGAGCAAGCATCATTGCTGCAATGGATGCGGCGACGAGAGAAGGTACCGACGAGGCGACCATCGTAGAGCTTGACACGCTTGGATCTAGTCATCTTGTTGACCTAACCGACCGTCGAGCCCTGCTAGAGATGGCGCTCGAAAAGAAGCGCAAGCGATACGGAGAACGATCGGCAGAAGTCGCCGAGACGATGATGCTCTTGGCTGAGGTAGTCGACAGAGAAACGGCTCTGGAGTTTCCAGATGATCGAGATATCGCGAAACGGATCAAACCCGGCTGGGCTATCCGTCATGAAGCGAGGGGAATATTCGCCGAGAACTATGGCGATGTCTCTTGTGAAGTCGGCCACGTCGATATCTTGATTGGGCTCACTCATGAGCTGAACGGCGACCCACACAAGGCCGAACGACTTTATCGTTCGGTTATCGAGGCATGCCCGCCAATCGAGGAGATGCCCGAAACATCAGAGCCTAACGCCGGCTGGAATGCCGAGGCGATGTTGGCCGAACTCCTACAAAAGCAAGAGCGATATGCCGAGCTAGAGGCTATCGAAGGGTACTAAAAGAGATTCAATCCCGTAGGATCGTCCCCGTTTGGCGGTTCCACGGGGCCTAAACGGACCTGGAAGACCAACAACGCAGCGAAGGTGAAACAAGCATGCGGGCTTTAATCCGATCTTTCGTCACCGTGGTCACTCTGTCTCTGTGTTTGCCCCTGGCGGCGGATGAGATCGAGAGCAGTCATCCCGAATGGGATGCCTTGATGAAAGAAGCAAAAAGACTGTGGGCCGTTGGGGATTTTGAAGCTGGCAACGGCAACCTGCTGCTAGCCGTCGAGCTTGCTCTCGACTCAGCCGAGCCGCTAACGCTTGCGCGGTCGCTCGACATGGCGGCGCGGGCTGTCAGTGACTCCAAGGAACAAATGAGGCTTCTTCTACAAGCCTACGAGATCAAAGAGAGTGCCCGAGGTCCGCGCTATGTGGGCCTGGCTGACACCCTGATTCTGATGGGCGGCACGGCTAGCACACTCGCCTATAAGAGGCGCGAGGATGGCAGCGACCCGGACCCGAGTACGTATGTCCCAGCGGCTCAAAAGTTGTATTCTCAAGCCCGCGCCATTTTGTTGGAGGAATACGGCGAAGGGTGCGAGGTGGGTCGTGCTGAAGGTTTGCTTGCTGGCTGTCTGGAATCTCTCGGTGATGTCGGCAAAGCCGAAAAACTCTATCGAAAGATTCTCGACTATTGCCCAGTCGATCCAGCAGACGCGGACTGGGAACAAGCGGGCACGTCGGCGGCCGTGATGTTGGCCGAGCTGCTTCGGAAGCAAGGGCGCGAAGCTGAGGTTGCCGAGCTGCCCGAGCTACCGTCTGGCCCCGGCCGAGACTATGGCGAGCCCAGCCCCGGCTATGAGGCCCCGTCGGATGTGTTTCTAATGCCCACTGACGGGTAGCGGGTCCGGCGAAGCAAGTCGATTCCGCGGGACGGACCCGCAAAGTACTTCGGTTTTGTCCACTGTCACGATGCCAAGCCGCGCCGTCGACTCTTCGAAGTTTTGGCATCTGCATTCCCTGCGAGGCGCTGCATGAGATCGAAGACCTCGAGTGTTCCGTCGAGGAGTTTGGGGACACGTATCCAAAAGGGAGAAAACTCGAGCAGGCGGTCCGTGAATTTCGGACCTACATCGAGAAAAACGGCCGACTGACCCCAAACTACGGCGAACGCTGGCGACACGGCGACGCCATCTCGACGGCTTTTGTTGAGTCGAGCGTCAACGCCGTGGTCAACAAGCGATTCCGCAAAAGGCAGCAGATGCAGTGGTCGAAGCGAGGAGGTTCACCGCCAGTGTCCTAGGCTCCGCGTGGACAAATTTAGCTCTCTGGGTTGAAAAGCCTAAATCTGTCGCAAGAAATAGACTTTTTATCCCTGGAGGGTTCTGAAGTGGCCGAGATCTCGAATCAGCTACCCGGTTTCAGGCCTTACACACACTTTTGTACCTCATAAGCGCCAGATCGGCCGATGGCCGATCGATTTTCGCGTGGCACAGCGATCAGCCATGGGATGGCCGATCAATTTTCGCGTGGCACAGCAATTAGCCATTGGATGGCCGATCGATTTTAGCGTGGCACAGCGATCAGCCATTGGATGGCCGATCGATTTTTGCGTGGCACAGCGATCAGCCATCGTCGATTCTGACGGTTTGTGGCGTTTTGAATCGTCAGAATCTCAACTATTCTGACGATTCATTACACTTGAACCGTCAGACTTTCATTCGTTCTGACGGTTTGAAGCGTTTGAATCATCAGAATTTTGAGTTTTCTGATGATTCAACGGCGTTGAATCGTCATTTTTTTCAAAATTCTGACAGTTCGCAGGTCATTGAATCGTCAGAATTCTTGAAATGAGAAGCTGAGTAAACACGCAGGAGAACGGGCGCGGAGGCTGCTAGAAGACGGTCTGTCAAAAAGACAGGTCTGCTAGAAAACAGGTCTGCTAGAAAACAAAGTAGAACAACAGATAGCCGCCCAGCATCAACGCGACCCTCAGCGTGATGCTGCCAGTGGTCCAGTTGCGGGCGAAGATGCCCTGTGGACCGTAGAGTTTGTTGAGGCCCTGGCGGATCGCTGCCAACCCTCGTCCAAGAGTCGCCATTAGCGCGTTCCAGGCGCCACCACCGACGCGTGCGACGCTGCCAGTCAGGGACGGCAACGCCTTGCGATAGACCCAATCGGAGTCGATGTTGGTCGAAGCAACTTCCGGCGGATAGATCCGGGTTTTCATCAGTACCGCGAAGGCCAAGGCTGCGAACAACAAAAGCTGCAGTTGGGTGACAACATGGCTGCTGGTATATGGCTGGTAATCGACGGTGTAGGGCAAGAGGCTGTAGAGGGCGCTCGGGAAGGTGCCGATCAGGACGCAGAGAGTCGCCGCGATACCCATTGCGAGCAACATGTTCCAGGGTGCTTCTTTGCAGCGTTTGCCCGAGTCGTGGGCGAAGAATGCAAAAAATGGGATTTTGATCCCGGAATGCTCCATCACACCCGCGGAAGCGATCAACAATCCGATCCAAATAATGACGAGATGTTCCTCAGCCACCGCGCTCAGAATCAGTGATTTCGAGATGAAACCGCTGAATAGTGGGAAGGCCGAAATCGACGCCGCGCCGACCATACAGAACGCTGCGGTCCATGGCATCGATTTGTAGAGCCCGCCGAGCTCGGTCGCCTTGATCGTTCCGACGCGGTGCAGCACCGCCCCCATCGACATGAACAGCAGAGCCTTGTAGAGAATGTGGCAGAAGGCGTGGGCGACGGTGCCATTCAACGCCATTTCCGTACCGACTCCGATGCCGACCACCATGAAACCCAGCTGGTTGTTCAGGCTGTAGGCCAAGACCCGTCGCAGGTCGTTCTCGATCACTGCGAACAAGACCGGGAACAAGGTCATGGTGACACCGATCCAGATCAAGATCTCAGTGCCGGCGAATGCCCGCGCCAGGGCGTAAACCGCTAGCTTGGTGGTGAAGGCGGAAAGGAAAACTGTGCCGGTCACCGTCGCCTCGGGATAGGAATCCTGCAACCAATTGTGCAGTAGCGGGAAGGCACATTTGATGCCGAAGGCGATGAAGATTAGTACCACCCCGGGGCCGGCTGAGCCGAGATCGCCGCTGGGGCCGATCAAGTTCTCGAAAGCCAGCGATCCGGTCGCCTGAAAATGCAGAATCACTCCCGAAAGTAGCAGCACGCCGGAGCCTACTTGGATCACCAGATAACGCATGCCGGCGCGATAAGAGCGCTCGGTCTCGCTGGCCCAGATCAAGTAGACCGACGAGATCGCGGTGATCTCCCAATAGATGAAGAGGGTGAGGAAGTCGCCCGCAAAAACGGCGCCGATGGCGCTGCCAGCGTACATCATGCCGGAGACGTGCTGCCGCACGTCGCGAACGTGCAAGGCGTAGAGCACGCTCAGGAAGGCCGCCAGATGAAAAATGTAGCCGAAGATCAGGCTCAGGCGGTCAACGCGGAGTAACGTGAGCTGATAACCGAACAGCTCGAGTTGACCGTGATTGCCGTGTTCGAGAGTCAGTAGCTGCGCGAAGCCCAGGATTGGCAACAGCAACATCCAGGCCGACTGCAGCTTGCCCTTGAGCAGTGGGATGATCAGAGCGCCTACGATCAGGACCCAGCCGGGTGGCAGGCTATCGATCATAGTAGTCCTCGCGACGCATCAAAATCTTGCGCAGGTTCTTGCCGATGATCACGATGACCCAGAAGGCGATAAAACCAAAGATGCCATAGAAGCCGGGGATGGCCTCCCAGGCGAAGTGGGCATGTCGGTGAAGGAAAAAGTCGATCCCCACCAACACCACACAGGCGCCGACGAGAACGCGAAAAATCCACTCGACGTGTTTGGGATCGTCCAACCACCTCTGGGGTTCGTCGTGTCGCTGGGTCATCGCAGGATGATTCCGTTCAGCAATTGGTAGATGCTCTCAGCGAAGAAAAACAGCGCGATGCAGCCGACCGCGGTGACTACCGGTGGCAGCACACAGAGCCAGGGCTCGCGCGGAGTCGAGTGGTGGTCCGTGGTCTCAGCCTTCTCCGGGGTGGCAAAAAAACCACGGCCGACAACCGGCATCAGATAGCCGATGCTCAACAGTGAACTGATCATCAACACCGCCATCATCACCAGGTGGTCCGCTTCCGCAGTACTCAGGGCCAGATACCATTTGCTCCACGAGCCGCCCAGCGGCGGCACTCCGATGACGCTCAGCGAGCCCACCAGGAAGGCGCCAAAGGTAAACGGCATCTGACGTCCCAGTCCACGCATGTCGCTAATTTCAGTCTTGTGGGCGCCGACGTAGATCGCACCGGCACAGAAGAATAGGGTGATCTTGCCGACCGCATGCATGGCGATATGCATCGAGCCACCGATCACACCCCAGGTATTGGCCAGGGCTGCACCCAGCACAATGTAAGACAGTTGGCTGATGGTCGAATAAGCCAGCCGGGCTTTGAGGTTGTTGCGGGTGAGCGCAACGGTCGAGGCGGAAAGCAGGGTAAAAGCCGCAACCCAGGTCAGCCAGGTGCTGGCGCCGGTGGTCTGCAGGAGATCGATACCGAAGATGTAGACCACAATTTTCATCACCGTGAACACACCGGCTTTGACCACGGCCACGGCGTGTAACAAGGCACTGACCGGCGTCGGTGCGACCATCGCTGCCGGCAGCCAGCGGTGAAACGGCATCAATGCCGCTTTGGCGGTTCCAAAGGCGTACAGCCCCAACAGCACCGCCAGCGCTGAACCCTCGACCTTGCCCGCCAGGATGCCGCCAGGTCGGAAGTCGGTGGTACCCGCCGCGAAGTAGGTCCAGACCATCGCTAACAACAAGAAGGCGATCGAGGTGCCCATCAAGATGCCGAGATAAACGCGGCCAGCGCGCTTGGCACTCTCCGTGCCATGGTGGGTGACCAACGGATAGGTCGACAGGGTGATCGCCTCGTAGAACACGAAGAGAGTGAAGACGTTGGCAGCGAAGGCCACTCCCAAAGCGCCCGCGATCGCGAGCGCAAAGCAGACGAAGAACCGCGTTTGATGCTGCTCGTCATGGCCGCGGAGATAACCGATCGCAAAAACCGTGGTGATGATCCACAAACTCGACGCGACCAGGGCAAAAAGCATCCCCAAGGGCTCGACTTCAAACGCGAGCGCCAACCCGGGCAACACTTCTAGCAGCTCGAAGCGCGGCCGTTCCCCTGCCTGGACCTCGGGCAAGATGACGGTGGCAACCAGCACCAACAGGCTGCTGGCAGTCACCAACGTTGCGGCTTCTCGGAGGTTGCGCCGTTTCTCTCCCAACAAGGCGACACAGACTGCACCGAGGAGTGGCCAGAGGACAGCAAGTGCCGCCGCTGACGATGCGCTCACGGTGCGGCCCCGTTGACTAGCAAGTCGGCTGCCTGGCTGGCGACGCCGACGGTCAGCGAAGTCGAGATCCCGAAGTAGAAGGTGGCACCGACCAGGACCCAAGTTGGCCCCAGCATGCTCCAGGGCGCTTCCGTGAGCTTCGCCGCATCGTCGGGCGGCGGTTGAAAGTACATGACTTCAATCACTCGCCAGATGTAGATCACCGCCAGCAACGAGCTCAGCAGAATCAATACCGCCACCGGCCAGTAGCCACTCTCGAGGGCTGCGAGCACCAAGAACCATTTGCTGACGAAGCCAGCGGTCATCGGTACGCCAATCAACCCTAAACCGGCACCGACAAATGCCGCTGCGGTGAGTGGCATGCGTCGACCCAGGCCACGCATGTCGTTGAGCTGAGTCGATCCGATCCGCAGCACCACGCAGGCCAGCGCCAAGAACAGCGCGCTCTTCATGATGGCGTGATTGAAGAGATGTACGATGCCGCCGGTCAGACCGGTGACCGATGCCAGGCTCAGACCGAGCACCATGTAGCCGATCTGAGCCAGGCTCGAATAGGCCAGTATCCGTTTGACGTCACTCTGGTAAATCGCCACCGTCGAGGCGATGAACATTGCCAGGATCGCCACCGGCATCAACACCGCATCTAGGCGCAGAGCGGTGAACGCAAGCTCGACCCCGAACACCCGGAAGACAAATTTCACCAGCATGTAATACGCCACCTTGGTGGCAGTGGCGGCGAGAAACGCGGTCACCAGAGCTGGGGCATAGGTGTAGGCGTTGGGTAGCCAGGCATGGAGCGGGAACAGCGCCATCTTGATGCTGGTACCGACAACAATGACCGCCAAGGCGACCAACACCGTCCGGTTGGGGCCGAGGTCACCCAGGCGAGCCCCCATGTCGACGATATTCAGAGTGCCGGTGACCATGTAGAGCATGCCGACGCCGAGCAGCACAAACGTGCCGCCCAAGGTGCCCATGACCAGGTATTGAAACGCGGAGTGTAGGGCGCGGCGGGTGGGTCCCAGGGAAATCAGGATGTAGGACGACAGCGACGAAATCTCGAGGAAGACGAACACATTGAACGCGTCGCCAGTTGCGGTCATGCCGAGCAATCCGGTCATACACAGCAGGTAAGCGGCATAGAAAAGGTAATGCCGATCGCTGGAGATCTCCTTCTCTAGACTGCGGGGAGCGGCGGTCAACACAACCGAGCTGATCGCGGTCACGATCAGCAAGACGAAGACGTTGACCAAGTCGATACGCAGCTCGATACCCCACGGCGGCGGCCAACCGCCGAGCTCGTAGCTTTGGGTGCCTTCGGCTAACACGCGGATCAGCAACTGGATCGACGTCGCCAGGGCGAACCAGGTGGCCGTCAGGGCCAGTCCCCAAGACACCAGGGGTCGTCGCGACAACACGCACAAGGGTGCCGTCAGCATTGGTACTAAGATCTGCAGGATCGGCAGATGTTCGATCATGACATTGGAGCGCCAATCTCCCGAGCGTTCGACTCTAGAGCGTTCGTCTCGCGGGTGTCTATCTCTGCGATCTCGTCTTCCTCGATGGTGCCATAGGCACCATGCAGGCGCACGACCAGCGCCAAGGCAAGAGCCAGGGTGGCGACGCCGACGACGATGGCAGTCAGCATCAAAACATGAGGTACCGGGTTCGAGTAAACCTCGAATCCCTCCTCGAGGATCGGCGCAGTGCCCCCTTTCACCTTGCCGATGCTGATGTAGAACATGATTACCGAGACCTGGAAGACGTTGAGGCCGATGAGCTTTTTGATCAAGTTGCTGCGGGAGATGACTACGTAGAGGCCGGTCATCATGAGCACGATCACCGCCCAGTAGTTGTAGAGCCCTACATCCATCAGACTTGCTGCCGTCTTGCAAAGAGGAAAAATAAGGACACCATCACCGCAGCCACAGTGATGCCGACCCCGAGCTCGATCAACAAGATGCCATAGTGTTGGCCATGCACCGGATCATGGGCGAGGACGTTGTAGTCGAGAAAGTTGCCGCCGAATAGCATCGAGACCACGCCGACAGCACCGTAGAGCAGCACCCCACCAGCAACCAGCAGCTCGAGCCGGCGCCGGCGAAAGATCTTTTCCGCCTTGGCAAGGCCAAAAACCAGGGTGTAAAGCACGATCGCGGCAGCGAAGATCACCCCTGCCTGGAAGCCACCTCCAGGTCCATAGTCGCCGTGAAACTGCACGTAGAGTGCAAACACCATGATGAAGGGGATCGGAGCTTTGGCGCCGATGCGCAGGATGATGTCGTCGCGTAGGGCGTCGTCCACCCGTCGCCCTCGACGCAGATCGCTGAGCAGCAGAAAAACCCCGATTGCAGCGGTGAAGACGACCGTGGTTTCGCCGAACGTGTCGTAGCCACGATAGGAGCCCAGTATCGACGTGACGATATTCGGGATGCCGATTTCGCTGGATTGTTCGAGGAATCGCGGAACCATGTGGGTGTGGATGGGAGCGTTGGGATCGCCGAACCGAGGCATGTCAAAGGTGCCGTAAATCAGCACCGCCCCAATCGCGACGACCACTGCCAGCGGCCCTAGCTCCAGGCGGTTGTAGCGCGGATCCGAGCGTCCCTCGGTGAGTGCCAGGGTGCGCAGCATCAGGATGGTCGAGATGCCGGCGCCCACCGCGGCTTCGGTGAAGGCGACGTCAACGGCGTCCATCACCATGAATAAGCAGGCCGAGATGAGGCTGAAGATTCCAGTCAACATGACCGCAGCGAAGAGGTCTCGTAGCTGAATGATGGCCCATGTGATCGCCACTAGGAAGGCCAGCAAAACCATGTCGATCAGTCCGAGGTCGGTCAGTTCTGGGATGACGCGTTCTCCTCTTTGGATCGGAGCTGTGGATCGAGACCGAGTCGATAGGCCGCTTTGGCGAGGGTGTGGCTGGACGTCGGTCCGGTGATCACCAGAAACATCAACACCAGGCCCAGTTTCACGGTCACCAGACTGAGCCCGGCTTGGAAGACCAGACCGAGCAAGATCAAACCGGCTCCCATGGTGTCGGAAATGCTGGCGCCGTGAACGCGGCTGTAGAAGTCGGGCAAGCGCAGCATGGCGAGACTCGAAACCAGGGCGAAGAACGAGCCTGCGAGCAGACAAGCCCAGCTGAGGATATCGAGAGCACCTGGCATCAGGAGTCCGCCGCCTGAGGTTCAGTCGGCCGTAGTCGTTTCCCCGCCAAGCTACCGAAGCGCGTAAATTTCAGCACGGCGATCGTGCTGATGAAGTTCATCAGAGCGTAAACCAAAGCCAAATCGAGAAACGCTGGGCGCCCAGTGAGGAAGCCGAGGACCGCGATCAGCAGCACCGTTTTGGTGCCGAAGCTGTTGACGGAGAGGATGCGGTCGAAGACCGTCGGGCCTTTGACTGCTCTGACCAAAAGCATGGCCATGCTGACCAAGATGGCTATCATCGGCGCCGCAAACATCAGGCCGTGTTCTCCATAGTCCCCGCGACACTTCCCTCGACTCGCGTGACCCGTCGATCCATCTCGCCTTTTAAGAGATCCTCAGCGATGTCGCTTGCCAAAGCATGGACCACGAGGCGACCATCACTCGTTGCCTCGATGGTCACAGTCGAGGGCGTCAAGGTGATCGAATTGGCCAGTGTCACCAGGCCGAGGTCGGTCTTCTGTGTCGCCTGTAGCTCGATCAGCTGGGGGCTGATCGGCATGCGCGGACTCAACACCCGCCGCGCCAAGTCGAGGTTGGATTTCACCACTTCGAGTGCCAGCCAGGGGATGTAGCGCAGCGTTCTCCAAGTGAGATCGAGAGGTAGGGCCTCACGGTCGACAATGCCCATGCGTTGGCATAACAGCACAACCCCGAGGCACGACACCAGCCCGATGCTGACCAGCAGTGGGGTGTAGTGGCCGGACCACAGCAACCACATGCCGAAGAGCGCCACCAGCAAGTTGAACGCTGCTTTCATAGCGTCACTCGAAGCGAAGAGACTCTCACGCTTCTGGTCCTCCTCGGGTCGATCCCGGAACTGCCGTCGGTTCGATGTTCGCAGCGGAGAATATCAGAAGTTTGGAACGTCGCCGAGTATCCCCGATGGTCTACTGAACTTCACCTGTAAAGGCCTGGCCGCCTTGATCCCAGCGAGACATGCGGAGAGGTACACCGAGGTCGAACAGACTGTCGACCGAACCTCCCGCAAATTGGGCTGGCTCGAAGGCCGGTAGGTCGCGTAGCGCAACCAACACACCGTAGACGAGCACGGGATGGATATCGGACCGTGCCATGACAGGGTGGCGGGCGCGCCCGCGGCGATCTACCAAAAACTCGACAAAAACAGAACCTGGGCGCTCACTCGCAATGGAGGCGTTGTAGAGGAGCTCGGGGGCCCATTTCGTGGGAGGAATAGCAGGCTTGAATTTGCTGTAGACCTGCTCTACTAGCTGAACGCTGGGCGGTGCTTTGCCAAGAGGCCTCAAGGGAAACTCGCGCAGCAGCTTAGCGGCGGATCCGTAACTGTCTAGGCTCTTGTTTCGGATGCGATGATCGATGTTTTGCGCCACTTGCCAGTACCAGATCGCGTCCTCGGTTTTGCCCAGATTGGCGTAGGCCACAGCCTGGTACATCGCGACATCGGCGAGTAATTCCTTGAGCCCTCGGTCGTGCCAGGCCTCATGCCTGATGTCTGTCGCTAGCTTGTTGGCCTTACGTTGAACCGCTTTCCACTTGCCTTCGCTCAGGCTTTTTTCGACGGACTCGACGTCGAGGCGCCATTTCGAAATTGCAGCGGTTTGAGCCCCAGCGCCCGACGCCGATAAACAACACCAGCTATACGTGATCACAGCGACGAGGCCCAAGGCATGGGTCTTCACATCCATCACCAGCTAGGTTATCACTGACCAAACGTGTTCTTGAGATGCAGCCAGGCTTGGCGCTTCCACCAGATCCAGTCGTGACTGACGTCGTGACCCCAGATGTCGCGATGGTGGGGAATACCCTTCGCTTCCAGCACGTCGGCGAGGGCGTTGGTTTCTTCGATACACCCTTCCTCCCACTTGCCCTGTCCGCACACCAATGAGAGATGGGTATTGTTGCGTACCGTCTCCAAGTGCTCGCCGTCCAAATTCGAGACGTAGGCGAGGGGGTTGTTGAAGTAGATGTCGGTATTGGTATAACCGTCGGTGAAGTGGGAGGTGTTATAGCGACCGCTCAGGCAGAGAGCGTAGTGGAAGATCTCGGAGTGTTTGAGGGCGAAATTGGCTGCATAAAACGCGCCCAGGCTCGCCCCAGTGGTAGCGATGCGAATCGTTTCGCTGTTGCAATCGTGGCGGATTGCAGGGACCAGATCATTCAGAATGAACTGCTCATAGAGCATGTGGTACTTGACCCGTAAACGGGGATCAGTCTCTTTGTCGGTCCACGACTGCGAGACGTTGGACTCCGGGCAGTAGAGCTTGAGTTTGCCGGCTTGGATCAGTGGCGCCAGCAATTCGACCATCCCTTGCCGATCCCATTCGTGGGCGAAGCCGGCTGCGGACGGGAAGACCAACAGAGGGGCGCCCCAATCGCCAAACGCCCAGACATGCACCCGTCGGCCCATAGCCGAGCTTTCGATCATCTCGTGTCGCCGTCTCATCTCGATTCACCTCGTATTGCGGTGTGGTCAGCCTCAGATCTTGTCACGCTCGATTGCCTGAGCAGCAACCTGCCCCAACAGTCCAACCATCTCGTTGAGATTGGCGAAACGCGGGTCCTGGGTGTGGCCTTTGAAGAAGCGATAGTAGATCTGCTGGACGATGACCGCTAGCTTGAAGAGGCCAAAACAGAAGTAAAACGTCAAGCTCGAACCATCGAAGCCGGTTTGTTGTTGGTATCGGTCAGCGAGCTGTTGCCGAGTCATGCTGCCGGGCATGGCGGTGGGCCCAAAACCGGCCGCACGCCAGCGTGGGTCGTCAGTCGCTTCGGTCCAATAGGCCAGGGTGGTGCCGAGGTCCATCAACGGATCGCCGACGGTGCACATTTCCCAATCCAGCACGCCAACGATCTGTGTCAAGTCGTCGGGGTCGAGCAGGATGTTGTCGTATTTGTAGTCGTTGTGCACCAACGAGGCTCCCGACTCGGTGGGCATGTGGGCATGCAGCCAAGCCGCAGTCTGATCCAACTCGGCCCAACTGTCGGTCTGAGCCTTCTGGTAACGCTTGGCCCAGCCACCGATCTGGCGCTCGACATAACCCTCCGGCTTGCCGAGATCACCGAGCCCCGCCGCCTGATAGTCGAGGGTGTGGAGGGTCGCCAAGTTGTCGATGAACGATTCGCACAATCGCTCCGCCATCACCGGGCTGAGCTCGAGTCCAGCCGGCAGCTCGCGCCGAAGAATCACACCGCGTCGCCGCTCCATGACGTAAAAGGGGGCCCCCAGCACCGCGTCGTCGTCGCAGTATAGGTACGGTTTTGGGGCTTGCGGGTAAATTGCGTTCAGCCGGTCGAGCACACGATATTCACGGCCCATGTCATGGGCGGACTTGACCCGATTGCCGAATGGTGGTCGGCGCAAGACGAATTCCATATCTCCGGCGCGCAGCAGATAGGTGAGATTCGAGAAGCCACTCGGGAACTGCTCGATCACCAACGGCTCACGGATCTCGGGAAGCTGGGCGCGTAGGTAAGGTTCCAGCTTGTCGAGGTCCAACGCCTCGCCTTGGCGGATCGGGCGACTGCTGTCCAACCATTGGTCCAATGTTCAACTCCTTCACGAGTCAGGCTTCGTCGCGGTCTGTGATGGCCAGGACGTTGATTCTAGTGCCCTGTTTGCCTATTCCCATCCGCTATTCTTGGTCTTTCTCGCGCCTGACGGGCTAGCCCCGATCGGCGACGGACGGCACCTCGAGGGTCGACTCACCGGGTGATCCGCACCACGTCGTCAGGAGCTCGGTCAGGGTATCGAACGCCAGGGGTTTGGTCAGGAAGGCATCCATTCCAGCCTGCTCGGCACGTTGACGATCATCTTTTGTGGTGTGGGCGGTGACCGCCAGAATTGGCACTCGGTTGTTACCTGCCTGGCCTTCTTCGCGGCGAATCATGCGGGTTGCCTCGAAGCCGTCGAGCACTGGCATCGAACAGTCCATCAGGAGGATGGCAGGGCGGTGCTCGCGCCAGGCTTCGACTCCCAGTTGGCCATCGGCGGCGGTGCGCACGCGACACCCCAGTTTTTCCAGCATCGAGCTCAACACCAGTTGGTTGATCAGGTTGTCTTCGACGACCAAGACCTCCAAGTCGGTGAACGACGATCGCTGCTCGGTCGGCTGCCGCGTCGGCTCGCGGTGTTCGAGCGCTTCTTCGATCGCCACCGTTGTCACCGGCGTGCGGTAGGTCTGGACATGATCCAGACTTGGTAAGTTCAGGCCCGAAGGCGAGAACACCAAGACGGTCTCGATTTCTTCCAGAGTAGCGGCGACCTCGTCAAAATTGTCACACCCCTCCAAGTAAACCAAGGCCACCTCGTCAGTCTCTGAAGGTCCGTTCGGGAACCATGAGGTGAGCAGCCGTTCCGCAATCGGTGGAAAACCGAACGGACGAATCGAGGGCCTTGAATCTGGCGTCCGATCCTGCGCCAGGACCGGCATCGGAATCTCGAAGGTCGCTCGAGTCCCTTCGCCTTCGACGCTGTCGATCCGTAACTCTCCGTGCATCGCCCTGGCGAGCTGGCGGCAGATCGCTAGACCCAGGCCCGAGCCCGAAATCGATGCACTGTCAGCGATCAGCCGCGCAAACGGCTGGAAGATCGTCTCGATTTCGGAAGCCGGAATGCCGGGTCCCGTATCGTGGACAACAAAAAACACCCGATCGGATGCCGGAGCTGTCACCTCGAGCACAACATGGCCATGGCGGGTAAATTTCAGAGCGTTGGAGACCAGGTTGATCAGCACCTGTTGGATGCGCTCAGCGTCGCCACGACGTTGGCGTTCGACGGTCGGGGCTACCAGGCCGAAGAGATCGAGGGTGCCCGGATCGGCGCGGTTGTGAGTCTTCTCGACCACCTCGTGGACCAGTTGTGCGAGGTCGAGCGTGTCGGAGTTCATCTCCAGGTTACCCGACTCAATCAGCGCCAAATCGAGAATGTCTTCGATCAACTGCAGCAGAGAGCCTGCTGCTACTTGGATGCCATCGAGACGATCGGCTTGAGTCGCGTCAACACCCTCGTTGCGTAACAAGTCGGCATGCCCCACGATCGCGTGTAGTGGGGTTCGTACCTCGTGGCTGAGGTTGGCCAGGAAACGACTCTTGAGCTTATTGGCGCGTTCTGCTTCCTGTCGCGCCTCCTCCGCCTCTTCCAGTGAGACGGTGGTCTTGTCTAGCTGGGACGCCATCCGGTCGATCGCCTCCGCCAGCTGGCGCAACTCGACAAACGACGAAATGTGCACCGGAGTGCGGAATCGCTGCTCGCCGATCTCCCTTACTGACTCGACTAGCTGGCGAAAGGGGCGGGTGCCGCGGCGCGCCAACGCCAAACCCATCAGACAGCCGGCGAGAGTTGCTGCAAGTGCCGTCGCCACCGCGGCGCCGGCCATACGATTGAGATCTTGCCGTAACTCAACGGTGGAATACTCAAAAACCACCGCGCCGTGGAATTCTCCCGAAGCGTCGACGATCGGCCCAAAGAAGCCCCAAGCCTCATCCCTAGTGTCGACACCTCGGGTGTCGATGCGCCAGCTGCCGGTGCGTTGTACCTCCTCGAACGCGACTTCAACTTCGTCTCGTTGCCAATCAACCCAGCCGCCAAAAGGCATTCCCTTGCGGTCGATCACCAAGCTACGCATCAGCGACGGATCGGAATTCGCCAGCACGTTGCGGAGTCGTTGCACCGCAAAAGCATCCAAGTTATAAACTGGGTCGACCAACTGATAAGCAGATTCGCGGGCCGAAGCTTCGAACCGATTCTGATAAGCCTGCTGCAGACTCTGTCTTGCGATGGCATACATGCCCAACCCCACCGCACTGCTGACGATGAACGCCAGGCCCACGGTGTAGAGCAACGTCAGCGAACGGAGACTCGTCTTCATGGCAGCTCAGTCTCTGACACGAGACGATCCAGGCTCACAACGGACGCTTGCATGCGGTCAATGTCCGCGAGAAAATCGGCCGGAATAGCGTCGAAGCGATCGGTGGACGAAAACTTGGCGAGCATGTCCTTCCCCGAGTCGCTCTCATGAGCCGACATCAGTAGCTCGCGAAAGGTCGCCTCGGCCGCTGGGTCGAGATCCGAGCGCGCCGCAACCAGGTGTCGTGGGATGTTGTCGGTTGTCGCCAGGATGCGCAGCAGCGCACGGTCGCCACTCGACAAATGATCAACATTCCATCCGTTCATGGCACCAGCGGTCACCTTGCCGGCCAAGACCCAGTGCATCGTGTTCGAGTCGCCGCCGGAAAAGACGAAACCCAGGCGATCCGCCGGTACTGGATCGTCAGCTTGGCGGAGAAAGATTCCCTCGAATCCCTTCGACATCAGGAGATCCACCGGTAGGAAAAACGACGACGAGGAATAACGATCCTCGAATGCGATCGTTCGACCGCGCAGCGCTTCGAGGTTCTGGATGCCGGAGTCTTCGCGCACGAAAATCAACGACTCATAGGTCGGCGAGCCGAATTTCCAACGTCGTAAGATCGGCCGACAGCCACTCAGATGACGCGCCAGCAAGATCGGATGGGGCGAATCCAAGTACAGGTCGGCCGTACCCGATTTCAGCCAGCTGGCGGCTTCCGGAACCGAACTGGCGACGCGCACCCCAAGCTGCAATCCCTGTTCCCTCAGGCCCTCGTTCAGCCATGCGACCAATCCGCCCATCTCGGCGACTGCTGACGCCGGATAGGCTCCTACAACGATCAGCGTCAGTTGGGTCAGGTCGTCTCGGGCGGTGAAGACCCCTTCGGGAGCAATCTCGTCTGGGTCTACACAGCCGCTCAGCACCAGAAACCCCGGTGCCAAAAGACACAGTGCCAGAAGGCACAGCCGCGCCAGAGGAAGCCGTTGCTTCCGTCTGTTGCCTCGCCCTCGCCCTGAGATTCTGGATGTACTCATCTCGCGGCGCCCCTTCGTCTATCTTAAAGGCTAGTTTGACAGGGTTTCGGTGATCTTTCGAGATCAGCAGCTTACCGGGGCTGGCATCTCGCTCGAACCTTGGCTTGAAGTCTCGGGTTGAAGTCTTGGCTTGAAGTCTTGGCTAGTAATAGTGAAACGAGACGCTCAGACTAACATTGTCGGTGCAACGGAACAGCCAATACAACGGCACAGTCCAGTACAACGGAACAGCCGGTGAAACGGAAGCGTCGAGCTTAGTGGGAGGGCATTGGTGAATATCCGCGGACGTCAGGTGACGCCGGCAGATCTCGTCCGATGCTCTATCATTGCGACCCATGCCTGAGCTTACCCCCGCCATAGAAATTGTCGGCGCCCGCACCCACAATCTCAAAGGGGTTTGCTGCCGAGTACCCCACGCCCAAGTCACGGTGGTCACCGGGCTCTCAGGTGCTGGTAAATCCTCGTTGGTCTTCGACACGGTTTACGCCGAAGCCCAGCGGCGCTTCGTCGAGTCGATGTCGACCTATGCTCGGCAGTTTCTCGACCAAATGGAACGCCCGCCGGTCGAGACGATGACCAACATCTTGCCGGCAGTTGCGCTCGAAGCCCGTAATTCGATCAAGAATGCACGGTCGTCGGTCGGCACCATCACCGAGGTTTATGACGTCCTGCGACTGGTCTACACCCATTTGGGTGAAGTCAGCTGTCCCAATGGCCACGGTAGTGTGAGACGTTTTACCCCGCAAGAGGTTGCCGATGGCATCACCTCTGGCGAAGCTGGTGACAAGGTGCTGCTGCTGGCCCACCTCGAGCGTCCGAAGCGGGAAGCCAACGTCAAGCTTGCCGAACTCATCCGTCAGGGCTTTTTTCGCCGCTACCAGGACGGTGAGGTGGTGCGCATGAAGCCCAGTGACCGCTGGCTGAAAGCGCTCGATCCCTTGCCCCTGGTGCTCGGTCGTTTCAAAGCGGGCGGCGGTGCCACGGCACGGCTTGCCGCGGCGATCGAGGAGGCTTTTCAGCTCACTGGCGGCAAGGTCCAGGTTCTGGCCGAGGGACAAGACAGGCCAACGCATTACGGTCGCGCCCTGACCTGCACCGACTGTGGTGCCAGCCTGCCGCGGCCGGTGCCGGCGTTGTTCTCGGTCAACTCGCCGCTCGGTGCCTGTGTCACCTGTCAAGGATTTGGGCGGGTGATCGGGATCGATCCCGAGCGGGTAATTCCTGATCCGTCGAAGACTCTGTCCGAGAAGCCGCTTGCGCCGTGGAATACTCCGGCGCACGAAACCCGTTACCGCAAGCTGCTCAGTGCCTGCCGCGAGCACGGCATACCCCTCGACGTGCCTTGGCAAGAGCTGTCCGAGGCTGACCGTCGATTCGTGTGGAGTGGCCAAGGGACGTTCACCAGCCTCGACAAATTCTTCAAGCGTCTCGAACGCAAGATCTACCGCATGCACGTGCGCATTTTGCTGTCGCGCTACCGAGCCTACAACCCGTGCCCGGAGTGCGCTGGCGCCCGTCTCAAACCCGAAGCGTTGGCGGTGCGGTTGCGAGAGCGGACCTTGCCACAGCTCACCGCGTTGACCATCGAGCAGCTTCGAGCCTGGCTGGGTGATCAATCGTGGACGCATCGGGATCATGCCGTCGCCGGCCATTTATTGGAACAGCTCGACGAGCGACTCACCACCCTCCACCGGGTCGGGCTGGACTACTTGAGCTTGGATCGCCACTCGCGCACCCTCTCCGGCGGCGAAGCGCAGCGTATCCAACTCGCTACCGCCTTGGGCTCCGGCTTGACCAGTACCCTCTACGTGCTCGACGAACCCACCATCGGGCTGCATCCGCAAGACTCCGGGCGCCTGGTTGCGTTGTTGCGAGACCTCGCCGCCCGTGGCAATACCGTTTTGGTGGTGGAGCACGATCCAACGTTGATTCGGGGTGCTGACCATGTCATCGATCTCGGGCCGATGGCGGGCGAACACGGTGGTCAAGTGATGGCGGAAGGTAGTCTCGACGACATCCTCGCCAACGACCGCTCCCTGACCGCTAGCTACTTACGGGATCGACCCTCCATGACCCGTCAGCAGCTGGCTGATCAATTCAGTGAAGCGACGTTGCCGCTCGCAGAACGTCCGCGGCTCGAGATCCTCGGCGCGACGGCGAACAATCTGCGCGGCCTAAACGTCGAGCTGCCTCTAGCCACCTTGGTGGCGGTGACCGGTGTTTCGGGCTCCGGCAAGTCGACCCTAATCGAAAATGTGTTGCACGGCACCTACCAACGGGCCAAAGGTGTCGTCAACGTCGAGCCTGGCGAATGTGATGGGCTAGTTGGGCTCGAAGCCGTGGCTGACGTCACGCTGGTGGATCAACGGCCGTTGGGGCGCTCCAGCCGCTCCAACCCGGTGACCTACGTCAAAGCCTACGACGAGATCCGCAAGCTCTTCGCCGCCACGGACGCAGCCCGCAAGCGTCACATCGAGCCCGGTCATTTTTCGTTCAATCTCGATCGCGGCCGCTGTTCGGAATGCCGGGGTACCGGTGTGCTCGAAGTTGACATGCAGTTCATGGCCGCGGTCACCGTGCGCTGTGATACCTGCGAGGGTCGTCGGTTCAGGCCCGAGGTGCTGGCGGTCACCTGCCGTGGCCGCAACATCTTCGAAACCCTCGAGCTGACGGTCGACACGGCGCTCGATGTTTTTGCCGATCGCACCCGACTCTGCCGTCGACTGCAAGCGTTGGCGGATGTTGGCCTTGGCTACCTGCGCCTCGGGCAGCCAACCTCAACTCTCTCCGGCGGCGAGGCGCAACGTCTCAAGCTGGCCAGTTTTCTCGATCGCCCGGCGTCGGAAGGGCACCGACTCTTCATCTTCGACGAACCCACCACCGGCTTACATCTGGCCGATATCGATCTGCTGTATGGCACGCTGAAGCGCCTGGTCGAACAGGGGCACGGGGTGGTGATCGTCGAACACGCTACCGAACTCATCGCCCGCACCGAGTGGATTGTCGACTTGGGACCTGGCGGCGGTGTGCATGGTGGTGATCTGCTCTACTCCGGCCCGATCGAGGCGTTCCTCGATCAGGTCGAGAGCCCCACCGCCCACGAATTGCGTCGCCATCTCAAGTGGCGACGGCGGAGGAAGAAGAAGGCCGCGGTGGCGGGCCGTGCCTGAGCGGTCGACTCGCCAGCGCTGGCTGCTCGGCGCGATCTTGCTGATCGGTGCGTTGCTGCGCCTCACCTATCTGCTCGAGGTCACCCGAGGACCGGATTTTGATGCGCCGCAATTTGAAGCCCAATACCACGACTATTGGGCTCGTGCGTTGCTGTCCGAGGATTGGACACCCCCGGCCGGGGTGACCGATCCCGAGATCCCGCAGCGTCCGTACTTTCGGCCCCCCGGCTACCCCATCGCCTTGGCCGCGATCTACGCCGTCACCGGCGGCGGGTATGTCTGGCCACGGTTGTTGCAGATGATCCTCGGCCTCGCCAGCTGTTGGTTGCTCTACCGCCTGGCGCAACGGGTTTATGGCGAAGTCGCGGCCCTGTGTTCTGCCTGGCTTGCTGCCATCTATTGGTTGTTCATCTTTTTCGAAGCCGAGTTGATGGCGGTCACCTTGCTGATTTTTCTGCTGTTGGCGTCGTTGACGGTGGTGGTGCGCTGGCCCCAGGGTTTTACCGTGCGCCGCGCCGTGGCCGCTGGCGTCTTGCTTGGCATCGCTGCCTTGGTGAGGCCCAACGCAGCGGTGTTGGTACCGGTTTTTGTGCTTTGGATCGTCTGGCTGGTTGCACGTCGAGAAGGGCGCGGTACCTGTTTGCGGCGACCTTTCCTGATTCCGGCGTTCGCCTTCGTCATGGCGTTTATCGTCGCGACGATCCCCGCAACCCTCCGCAACCTCCGAGTGTCGGGCGACCTGGTGTGGATCACCTCCAACGCTGGCGTCAATCTTTTTGTGGGTACCCATCCACAAAGTGACGGCATGCAGCCCGGAGTTCCCGAGCTCGGGCAGATCGCTGGACTCACCGGCGGTTGGGACTCCTTCGACTATCCATTGATCGCCGCGGGTGTCGAGCGTCTAGTTGGGCAACCGATGGCCGACTCGGAGGTTTCGTCTTATTTCAGCCGCCGAGCCTTGGGCTATGCTCTCGCCGATCCCGGTGCGGTACTAGGGCTCATGCTGCGCAAGTTGGCACTATTCTGGGGACCGGCTGAAGTCTCGAACAACAAGATCCTCCACTTCGAGCGCCAGAGCTCATCGACCCTGAGATTTGGACCGAGTTTCGCCACCGTCCTAGCCCTCGCACTCTTAGGTCTGGCTTGGCTCGCTTGGGAGTGGAGAGGTCGTCCGCCGTCGCCAGGGCCAGAGCTCACGCGCCGTCTCGAAACAACCGTGCTGCTGATTGCCAGCGTCGACGTCTACTGTCTGTCGTTCCTGCCTTTTTTCGTCTCGGCTCGCTTCCGAGCCCCGGTGGTGCCGGTTCTTATCTTGTTCGCAGGTTATGGGCTCGCCGTCCTGGCCCGTGCCGCGATCGAGCGCCGTTACCGAGCACTGGCCATCGGCGTTGTGCTGCTGCTCGGCGCACGGATTCTGACCGGTATCGCCTGGGTACCCACGGAGCCGGACCTTTCCCTCTGGCATTGGCGTAAGGGATTGCTTTGGAAGGCCAAGGGAGACGCCGACCGTGCTCAGGATGCCTTCCGTCAGGCCGTCGACGCCGATCCCGAGGATTCCGAAGCTCGTCTGTCCTTTGCCGAGAGCCTCGCCGCTGATGGCCTACTCGACCAAGCCATCAGCGAATACCGCGCCACACTCTCCTTGGCGGCACTTCGCGAGACCGACGCAGTCGTCGCCCACAACAACCTCGCCGGTATCTTGGCCCGTCGAGGTGACATCACCGGCGCGGTCCAACATTGGACTGCCGTCTTGGAGATCGATCCGGATCGTGTCAGCGCCCTCAACAACCTCGCCTATGCCCTCGCCACCCACACCGATCCTGAGATCCATGATCCTGCCCGTGCCGTCGAGCTGGCGGAGCGTGCTGTCGAGCTAACCCGTCGTCAAGACCCTCGTCCCCTCGCTACGCTTGACGTTGCATATCGAGCGGCGGGTCGGGAGGTTGAGGTGGAGGAGATTCAGCGGAATCTCGAGCCTGAAAGATAACAAGTGCATGTACGAGAACCATGCACAGTTTACCCGTTGGGAAACATTGTTGGAACAGTTGAATCTTGCTTGCTCTTCCAGTTCCGAGTGAAACGCTTCGTTGCTGTAGCTCGGTGACAATTGACCAGCCACCGAGTACTTCAACTCAATTTTTTCTGTAGATGTAAATCGAGCGAGTCAGTCTTCCGCTCGGACGGCTTGTTCGAAAATACCGTCAACACTCGGCCAAGCGCCAGGGTTGGTCAGGTCAATGTCGGCCAGCAGCGATTAGCCTGCTGTGCCCATGTCCCCGTTGTGAGTCGTCGCCACGACGCCGGCCTTGGTTTTTATGGTGAAGTGTTGGCTGTTCAGAGGCTGAGCACATAGTGTGCGAGTGCCTGTTGCACCTCGTAAACATTCACCTTCTTGTTGAACTGTTTCTGTATAGGTGCCGAAGTGCCGGAGATCCAAATCTTGAGCTCTGCATCTAGATCGAAGGTGCCTGCGGTCTCAACCGAAAAACGTGTAATGGATTTGTATGGAAGAGACTGGTATTCAACCTTGATGCCACTGATGCCTTGGCGATCAGCCATAATGAGGCGGCGTGGTGTGAAAAGAAACGCATCGCGTATCAGTTTGTAAGCACGGTGTACCTCTTCGTCGGGTAAAAATAGCTGCTGGAACTCCGCTTGAGCTTCTTTGGGGTCGCATTCTGATGCATTGCCGAGAAGGCCGCTAAGTATTCCCATGCTGAATTTCCTTTTTCTTTCGGATGATGAGTTGGTGTGCGATCGGTAGTCCAGGTTCGTCTATTCACTGCATTGCCAGCCCAATAGGTGTCAGCATTTTGGCTCGCAAGCAAACTTGCCCGTCAGAATCTGAAACCCGAAGAACCGATGGCCGCTAACTAGGTAGCCAGGCACGCTCCTCGCGCTCCGGGTGCGGTGTATCCGAGCTCCAAGCTCGTACCCTACTCGTCAGCGGAATTTCTGACGGTCTGCTGCCGGGTCTCGGAAAAAAGCAGGCTGCGGTATTACCTTTTCAACCAATCGCTCGAGATGGTGTCAAACAGATGTAGAGCGCGACTCTCACAGTTGCCTCTGCCATGTAACCATTCGCAGATTGCCTTCATGCCGCGGCGCCTCGGCTACTCAGCAGCAGTGATTGGACGATCTCGGGCAATGTGGCTTGGAGAATCGAGGGAGCCTAGCTCTTCCAATTACAAGAACGAAGGGAGTCTAGATTGTTGTCGGTTACAGCATCGGCTTTCGAGCGGATATGCCACGCAGGGCAGGCAGCACACCAATATTTCTCGACCTCGGCTACCCGCCCGCTGGTCTCACCCTCGGTGTAGAAGGTGTCGCCAGAATCCATTGCCGTCACAACTTCGGCTACGGTCCAGCGCTTTTCGGCTTTACCTGGATCCGTACCTGTCCCGACAGCAACGATCTTGGCGTTGTTCGGATGTGCGGTGGCTGACACTTGTTCGGTGCAAACGATTCGATAACGAGCCATGACTGTTTCTCCTTGGGTCAATTAGAAAACTTGAGGCTATTTCCTCACTCTGGAAACGTATTCGATGAACCGTGACATGAGCTTGGACGGTCGCGGTTCCTCGTACTCTTACTGAGAAGATTGGAAGAGACATGAGGCTACCGTTAGCACCGAAGTCGAGGATAGATTTTTCTGGAGAAACGGATGCAGACCTACTGGGCCTTATGAGTCTCCGTGATGGGGACGAAGATGCGGCCCGCGACGCATACGCAGAGTTGTTCAGACGTCATGCAACATGGCTCTATTCAACGATATGCAGCAGTCGTATGAGGAACGTTGTGATAAACGGCGAAGAGGATGTCGTTCAAGAGACGTTTAGGCGAGCCTACCAAGGCGCAGAAACATTCAGGTATGAAGGGCCGGAGAACTCGAAATCGCGAAGCCGGGGAATCCGAGCATGGATCGGCGGAATTGCCAACAATGTTATTTGCGACACGCTGCGCTCTCACGACTGCATGGATATAGCTCTCGGAATGGATAACCCTGACGAATTCTGCGAACTGCCTAGAGCCATGCCGTCAAGGCAAACTGAACTCGCCAGAGAAGCCTTAGACTCGCTCTCTGATCGAGAAAAGGATGTAGTACTAGAAAGGCTCTATCACTACAAATGGGGGGAGAGGCACCAGAGGATGCCCAACGAAGCATCATCGGCACTTGCGAAGAGATGGAACACCACGAACGTGAACATTCGTGCCATTTATAGTCGAGCGCTCAAGAAAATAGGCGCAAGAGTAAAGGCTGGCTTGTCGGAATCGGAGAGGTCAGCGTAATGATCCGGTTGGTGTACAATCCATTTGTGGGTAGCCAGAAACATGACTAAAAAAGGCAAGAGTTCTGCGATTCGTTTCCTCGAAGGTGTCAGCGGTAACCCCCTGACACTGAGCGATCTCCTACTCTCGATCCGGCTTGGCGAAGAAGCCAGCCAGGCCAACTGTGCTCGACAGCTGGGTATCTCTCGATCTCATCTCTGCGATATCGAAAAGGGCAGGAAAAACCTCAGCCTCAGGCGTGCTGCGCAGTTCGCCCGAGTGCTTGGCTATAGCGAGAGGCAATTCGCCCGACTAGCGCTCCAAATGGCACTCTAGCGAAGGTGGGACGCGAGAAAGCTGAGCACTTCTCTCCAGGCGTCAACGCCTGCGATGGAGTTCCCCTGTCGGGACCCTCCCCGCGAATCCCCACGGTCCTTCGGCGGAAGGTTGGGAACACCGTAAGCCTGTTGACCGCCCCCGAAATTGTGCCCCACATCTGGGTAGTGGACGTGGCGTACGGTGTGTGCGAATCCATTTGTCTCCATCGTGTCGACAAGCTGTTCCGCCATGGCGAGTCCTTGCAAGGCTCCAGCAAATGCAGTCCTGTTTGAACGCAGAGTCTAGGCTGGTGGCTCGTAGCGGTTACGGACGGCGGGACCGATGAGGTCAATACGGTTCGTCCAGATCCCTCCAGAGTAGTCTTTCGGAAGCGCCTCGACACGACTTGGATCGTCGAAGCCCTTTGAGAAGCTCTCGCCACCGTAATCGCCGATCAGCACGATGCGGGTGCCGATTTGGTCCATCCGCTGCAAGAGTCGGTTGGGCCAGCCCCAGAGCCACGGTGCAACGTTGGCCGGCACGGTGAGCACTTTATGCTGGCAGGCGGCCGGCACATAGCCTGTCCAGCCGACCGCGATGTAGCGCATCAGGCATTGCTTCAGCATTGGACGCGTGATCGTGCGGATGTTGGGTAGGTGCTCATGGATGACACTGACCACCCTCGTGGCACCATGGACCGCGATCTCGCCGTCGCGGTTACCATTCAGCTCGGTCAGCCGCTCCGCCAGTCGCCTGCCCTCCTCAGCACGGTTGCCCTTGACGTCGATCAAGAACTCCCGATCGGGAAAGCGCGTCAACACTTGCTCGAGCGAAGGTATCATCCCGACACCTTGACCTCGAAAGGGCCATGTCTTGCCGTCGTCTGCGGTATAGCCGTAGCCAATGTCGAGCGTTTGCAGGTATTCGAGCGAATGTTCTCGGGTGATGCCCTCACCCTCCGTTTGGCAATCGATCGTCCAATCATGGAACACGACGAACCGGTCGTCGACCGTTCTGTGCACGTCGAATTCAATGACGTCCGCTCCGTAGTCGAAGGCGGCTTGCATGGCCGGGAGTGTGTTCTCGAGGAAGTTGTGCTCCGGGGGCAGCATCCTGGATGCGGTGCAAGTTTTCCCGGTCAGGCCCTCTAGGCTGAATCCCTGGCCGAGGGCCCGGTGAGCAAAAAGGAGCGGCCGGTCTGCAATGGGTTCGGCCAGCCACGACGCGTTGTTCAAGTAGACCAAGACGAAGAAAACTGCCAGCGCCACGGCCACGATCTTCAGACGTTTAAGTCGCTTCGAGTTCACATCGCCCCTTGGGTTGTCCGTTTCCCCTCGATTCTAGAAGATGACCCGCAATTGACGGATCCGTGCCACCGGCCGTCCGTCGCGGGTCCAGAGCTCGCCTTCGTCGATACCGTGGCCGGCGCTCCAATGGATGATGCGGCACCGAAAAGCATAGAAGTCGTCGATCGCCGCGTCAGCGATGGGTAGCGGTTGCAAGATATCATACCGCAGATCCACCGATGCCGAGGCTCTTGGTGGTGCCAACGTCGAGAGAACGGCGGGTGGCCACACATCGAGTAGAGCTGCCATCGCCGCACCGTCGAGAGTCGTCGGCTCGGCGAATCGCAACCAACCCGCCACTTCGGGCTCTTCGGCGCCGGCATAAGGTTGGGTGCCGGGTACGAAGCGAGTGTCGAAGTGACGGGTGAAGACCGGGTTAGCCGGGTGCGGCGGCAGGCGCTCGATCGACTCTGGCTCGGGTAGGACAGGCGGCTCGGCTCCTTCGAAGACCAGGGGATCGTCACGGTCGCGGGCGTAGAGGGCGATAGCCGTCGCCACGGTTTCCTCATTCTGAACCAGGCGAGCAGTGAAGTGGCTGACGTAGCGTCCACCACGCTCGAGCCGTGCTTCGATCTCGATGTCTCCTGCCGCGGCAGCCTTGCAAAACGACAGCGACAATGTCCGCAGGCGGCGGCTGTCATCCTCTATCAGGCTGTCGCAAGCCCTTACCATCAGCGCTGCCTGAATACCTCCGAACAACGCCCTTCCCTGGCCCCAGGATGTGTCGAGGTGGGCCAGGTATCGCCCCGGTTCGAGTGTTTTCAGGGTGCTGGCGGCATCGAAGTGTTGTGGCATGGGCGAACCTCCCCTATTGAAAGCCTGGCCGAAGAAAGGCGATCGTCAAGCGATCGGTACCCCGGTGCGTTCGGCGATGGTGCGTGCCAACGCTTCGAAGTCGCGATAACAAGACCGCACCGCCTCGACGTGGCCGCCGAGCGCGCCGTCCGCAGGCTTGAGAAAGAACATTGGCTTGCGAGCATCTTGGGCCATTGGCATCAGACTACGGTAGTGCTTGAGAGTTGCTAGGCAACTCGGATCACGATCAACAGACAAGCCGGTCGTCGTCAACGGGTCATCGATCACAGCGGTTCCGTAAACCGAGGGAATTCGTGCCATCCAGCGTTCATAAGCCTTGACGGGTCGATCGAGGCGGACAGCATGCTGCATCAGGACATAGCCTGTAGGGGCCATTTTCCCGGATGGCAGCGAAAGACCGTCCACCGGATTACGCTCCGATCGTTCAATCCATTGGTTGCGCCAACGGCGAAGTGTAGGCCCAAGGTTGCGAAGACCTTGGAGCGAATAGAGATCAGGAGCCAGCGGAATCACGACGTGTTCTGCGGCGATCAGAGACGAGCGGTTAAGAGCGCCTAGATTGGGTCCGACGTCGATCAAAACGACGTCAGCCTCACGCGCCTGAGCAGCCTTTTCGATTACGCGCCAGATGGCCGAGATGACGCGGAAGGCTCGCGCCTTGCGGTCGAGACACGCCGGCCATTGACTGGTCAACTCGTCCTCCGAAGCCGATAGGGCCAAATCTCCCACCAGCAGGCCGATGTTCTGTGTGATGGATTCAATGTGAGGCGGCGCGATGTCGCCGGTTCCATCGAGTAGCGGATCCATCGCACCATAGACGGTCAGAGCGTGGCTGTTTTCAGGCCACAGCTCCTCCAACCGATCATCGGAGACGAACATGCTGGTCAGGTTGGCCTGTGGGTCCAGGTCGGCAGCAACCACGGACAAACCCATGTCGCCGTACATCCAGGCGAGGTGGTAGACCAACGACGTTTTGCCGACGCCCCCTTTGTTGTTGAAAAAGGCGATTGTCTTCATGGGCGTTTCCGGAGGGTCGCTAGAACATATCCGTGGTCGAACTGGAACTCAGCTGGAGGGTTGCCGTTGCGTTGGAGAGTTTGCTGAGCTCGCACGACACCGCGCCCATAACGGTTGACGTAGCCCAAGGCTTTGAGGGCTTCCGCCACGACAGGGTTGCGGTAGCTGGTCTGACGCGGAAAGTTCTCAGGGGAGGCTTCGCCATAGAGACCACCCGGGCTCTGAATCTCGATTCGATCGTCAAACCAGGTGATGCGTACCGGCGCTGTCGAAGCGTAGTCGCGGTGCATGATGGCGTTCATCACCAACTCACGTACTGCCACACGCGGGTAGGTTTCGACTTCGACTTCACGTAGACCGCTTTCGTGGACCGGATACCGAGTGGTTTGCGCATCGAGGAGGGCTGTGAGCTCGCGGAGGTTGGTCAGCAGATCGCCGCTCAAAACATGGTCGTCAGTGACCGGCTCGGCCAGCGAATCTCCGGCCACTCGCAAAAACTGGACGTAGGCTCCAGCAAGCCAGTGCCTGACATCGAGGCCGAACAATAGGATTCCCGCGTGTGTAGGTGTTGCCGTTTTGAGCTCGAAGAATCGCAAACCAGCAAGTTGCTGCTCCAGAGGTCGGTTGTTTTCTTCGATCACTTCGGGTGCGACGGCTTGCTGCAGATAGTCGATCAAGAATAGAGATCGGTGAAGATCCCCTAAGCTGCTGCCGAGACAGGGTTGTGCGTCGAAAGTCTTGGCATGTGCCACTCTGCGTTCGATCAGGATGCGTTCATCCTGCTCGGTCGCGTAGCCTCGGCGCGGGCCGATGCGGACACAGATCCGGCCTTTGTAGCGGACTGGCGGCAAGGGGGAGGGTTGGACCGTGACGATTGCGACTTCGCCATCGGACGTGATGACTTTTTCAACGGTTAGACTCGGCAAAGGTTGGATATTGCCGTCATCGCGTAGTCCACCGAGATTGCGAAGCAGCTCGTCAGTGACAGCCAGCCCGGCGAACTGGCCGCTGTCATCGACGCCGATGACGAGGTGGCCGGGCTGCCCGTGGTTTGGTAGATCGTTGGCGAACACGCAGACTGCTGCCGCGAACTTGTCCGTGTTTTTGGTCGAGACTGTGAACTCGACACGATCGGCTTCGTGATCGGCGATCAGTGTTCGGAGTTGTTCGTCGGTCATCATGAGCGTCTTCTAGGACTGCCCTAGGCGAAGGCCCTGTCTCTGACCCAGCTGGTCGAATTTGGCCCATTGATGTCATTGTAGATACCCATAGGGTCCCGTACAACCACGGGTCGAACGGGACCAAGCTCAGCGAGAGCCGCTCGGGTGGTGGAATCGACGTGATCGAAGCCGATGAGCGCCTCGTTCTGCTGCCTGGCTAGAATCTCGTAGGTTCGACTACTCCGCGCAAGCCACCACTTCAACTTCTACCAGCCAATCCGGCGACACCAGGCCGGCGACGAAGATTGTGGTGATGGCCGGTCGAACGCCGTCCAGCATTTCCTTGCGGACGTCGACCAAGGCGCTCATGTCTTCCCGTCGCGTCAAGAAAAAGGACATTTTGACGATGTCGGACAAGGTCATGTTGGCGGAATGAAGCACCGATTCGACGTTCTTCAGTGCTTGTCGGCATTGGCTGGGGAAATCCGGGGGCAGGTGCCCGTCGGGGGATTGGGGGATTTGGCCGGAGATGTGGAGCATCCGGGCACCGGCGCGGGTCTCGACACCATGGGCGTAGATGCCATGGTAGGGGTCTAGGACGGGGATGGGGTCGTGGCGTGTCGATACAGTCATGGTCTCTCCTAGTCTTTACTAGATCCGAGTAGTAGGCCTCGCTCGTCTGAGGCACGGCCTCGCGAGCGGAAATGTGGTCCTTCTACGGTTCTATCTAGGAAAGGTTCGAGAGCGGTTTGGGGGTCAAGTCGCCTGCAGCGTCTGCACAGCCATGGTGCGATTTGCACCACGGCCGCGCAGCGCCGCCACGGGCGTCGCAGCGGTGACTGAAAGCCGCGGGGACTATTCGTTATCGGTGCTGTTGGACCAAGCGGTAGTATCCCCCGTTTCAAAGCCGTCGCTGAATACGATCGAGCTGCCGAGACTGAAATCGATCCCGTCGGTCACCCCGGGGTCGCCCGCGGTGCCCGAAGACGTTACCGAAATTGCGGTTCCGGTGGTGGCATCACAGAGGCTGCCGAAGGCTGGCGCTGGGCACGAGATGTCGTCGTAAATCTCGTCCATTAGCAGGCCGGAGTTGGCGTCGGTCGAGGCGAAGTAGGCGTTCGTCGGCAAGCTGACGAAGTAGGTACCAGCGGCGCCGGTAATGGCGGTGGTGACACGGATACCCGCCGTGTTCCAGATGTCGATCAGCACGTTGGGCAAGGGCTCACCGGTGGCTTGATCGGTGACGGTGCCGGTGAGCCCGGTCGACGTCAGCAGCAGCTCGAAGTTGATACCGGTCACTACCGAGTCGAGGGCCACCGGAATGGGTGTCCCCTTATCGGGTTCGCAGCCAGCTGGCGCTCCGTTGTAACAAGGTAGGTTGTCGTAAAGCTCATCGAGGTAACCCTGGGTGTTGCCAGTGGTGACAAAATAGGTACCCGGCTCCAAGCGATCAAATAGGTAGTTGCCGTCCGAGTTGCTAAAGCTCAAGTCGACAAACTGTGAGTCGGTGTCCCACAACACGACCCGAATATTCCTCAGAGGCACGCCGTTGGCGACATCGGTGACAGTGCCGGTGAGCGTACCCAAGGTGGAGAGTGCGAAGTCGATGCCGCTGACCGTCGTATTGTTTGTTACCGCGATCGGTTGACCGGTGGTTGGGTCGCAGCCGCTGGGTGCCCCACCCGGACAAGGGATATCGTCGTAAAGCTCCTCGAGAAAACTGGAACCGACAGCCGTCGAAACATAGTAGGTACCCGGCAGCAGACCATCGAAAACATAAACGCCGACGCCGTTGGTGAACTCGGAATTGACTCGCAATCCGTTCGCGTCCCACAGCACGACAAACTCGTTGGTGATCGGCGGGCCACCGGATGTTCGAGACACGGTGCCGGTGATGGCACCCCCTCGATCGAGGCTGAAGTTGACGTGGCGGGTGGTAGTGCTGGACGTCACCCGGATCGGCTGGCCGGCGGTTGGGTCGCAACCGCCTTCACAGGGTAAGCCGTTAAAGAGCTGGTCGATCCAGGCACCGCTCGAGGTGGTGGCAAAGTAGCTGCCGGCCGGTAGCCTGCGGACGGTGTAGAGCCCAGTGGCGTCGGAGGCGGTCGAACTGATGAAGGTTCCAGCACCATCCCAGATCCTGACTTCGACGTTGGCGGCGGGCAGGCCTGCCGACGACTGGACAACCCCAGAGATGGCACCGGTGCGCTCGAGCGCAAAGTCGATACCGGTGGTTGTTGTGCCGAGGGTGACGACAATCGGCGTGCCGGTGGTGGGATCACAGTTCCCTTGGCAAGGCAGGCCGTCATACAGCTGATTGGCGTAGATGCTGAAGAATTGAACGGTCCGAGCGAAGTAGGTGCCAGGCTCGACGTTGTCGAACTCATAGGCCCCCGACGGGCCGAAAAACGCCGAGTCGACGAAGTTGCCGGCACTGTTGAAGAGGTCGATGAAGCCGGTATCTTCGAGCGTGCCGGTAGCGGCGTCGGTGACGGTGCCGGAGATCCCGCCCAGCGGCTCGAGGGCGAAGTCGATTCCGGCGGTGGTGCTGCCGACGGTCACTACAATCGGCGTCCCGGTGAGCGGATTACAGCCGCCGATGCACGGCATGTCGTCGTAAAGCTCTCGACGATGGCCATCCTCCTGGGCGGTTGCGTAGTAGGTGCCGGTGTCGAGTCCACCGATCGCAAAATCGCCACTACTGTTGGAAGACTGCGCTCGGACCTCCGATCCAGTAGTGTCGTAGATTCTGACTCGACCCAAATCGATCGGGTCGCCGGTTTCGGCGTCGGTCAAGGTGCCGGAGATCACACCGCCAGTACCGAGGGCGAAGTCGATCCCGGTGGCGGCTGTACCGGCGGCCACGGTGACCGGTGTTCCGGTAGTGGCATCACAGCCGAAGGGAGCCCCTCGTAAACACGGGATGTCATCGAAGAGCTCGTCGAGGAGACCCTCTGTCGAGACATCGGTGCTGACAAAGTAGTCACCATCGTCGAGTGCCTGGACCACGTAGAGCCCATTTGCGTCGGTGGAGGTAGATCTCACGAAAAAGCCGTCGGTGTTTCGGACTTCGACTCTACGGAAGGAGACCGGAAGGCCATTTTCCTCGCGTGTGACGGTGCCGGTGATTTTCCCTTTGGAGACCAACGTGAAATCGATGTCGTCGACCGTCGAGTTGACGGTGACGGCGATCGGTGAGCCGGTAGTTGGATCACAACCGCCTTGGCACGGTAGGTCGTCGAACAGCTCGTTGACAACCTGGCTGCTGTCGGTGGTGGCGAAGTAGGTGTTGGAGTCCAGGCCATCAATCTCGTAGAGACCACTCGCATCACTGGATGCCGATCCGGCAAAGGAACCGTTGGCCCTGTAAGCCTCGACTCGCACGAACGGGATCGGATCACCGCTCCCGTCTTCGGTGAGGGTGCCGGCAAGAGCGCCGCGTTGGTCGAGGACGAAGTTGATACCTGGTGTCGTCGCATTGAGCGTGACGACAACCGGCGTGCCGGAGTCGAGGTCGCATCCAAAGGGGGGCCCGCCAGGACATGGAATGTTGTCGTAGAGTTCGTCGATTTGGTCGAAAAAACCATCGGTGCCGACAAAATAGCTACCCGCGACCAGACCACCCAACTCGTAGAAACCTGCGCCGTCGGTGTAGGCGAAAGCTACCCGCGAACCGTCGGTATCGTAAGCTTCGACGAAGACCGAGGTCAGGGGATCGCCACTGAGGGTGTCGGTCACCGTGCCGGTGATCGAACCTTGACGGTCGAGCTCGAAATTGATGCCCGGGCTCACCGTGCCGAGGCTGACCGCAACGGGCGTGCCGGTGGTGGCGTCGCAACCGAAGGGTAAGCCGCTTGGGCACGGCAGGTTGTCATAAAGCTCGTTGAGAAAAAGTGGGGAGTTGGTGCTGACGAAGTAGTTGCCGGTTGCCAGCTTGTCGATGGTGTAGTCGCCGTTGGTATCGGTCATCGCCGCGTTGACGAATTCGCCCGCGGCGTCCCAAACCTCGATGCGCAGGTTGTTGATTCCGCCGCCTTCGGCGCTGGCCGCGGTCACCGTGCCGGACAGGCTGCCGCCGAGATCGAGGGCGAAGTTGATGTCGGTGGTGGTCATCTCGTTCTCGACCAGCACCAGCTCGCCGAGGGTCGGGTCGCAGGTGGGCATACAGGTGACGTCGTTGTAGACCTCGTTGATGTAACCCGAGTTGTTCGACGTGAAGGCATAAAAACCGCCGGGCGACAGGTCGTCGAAGGTGTAGCTACCGATCGCGTCCGTTGTCTGTGTGCCGACGGAGAAACCCTCGCCGTTCACCAGGGTGACGTTGATATTGGGCAGTGGATCGGACGTTGCGTTGTCGATCACGGTACCCGAGAGACTGCCCCCGGAGCCGACGTTGAGGGTGTAGGTGCCAGCTTCGTTGCCGAAGCCTGAGACCCGGACCCAGCGTTCGGTGCCGACCGTGCCGAAGAAGCCGACGGCCGACGCGTCGCCGAAAATATCGTCATTGCAGGATTGTTCGTTGATCACGGTGCCCGGGCACGAGGTGTGGATCGACAGCACAGTGTCGAGGGCTGAGCCCACGGTGTCGACAAACACCGGGCCGTTCTGCGTCACCTCGATCTTGAACCAAACATCGGGACCAAACAGCGAGGAGCCGCATGACGCCTCGCCGTCGTTGGTGGCGTCCGAGGTGTCACCCAGGAAGGTGCCGAGGGTGCCGATGACGGTGGCATTCTCACAGGCATCATTAGGGGGAGGTGTCGGTCCACGCCGCGGATCGCCGTGGGTGATGCGAATCGGTTCGAAGCCGGCGGCGCTGGCCGCAGAGCGCGCTACCGGCGGACACTTGCCGCGTTCGGCGGCAACCTCGAGATCCCGTACTCGCAGGCGAAACAGCTCGAGCTTGCGCTGTAGGATCGTGGCTTCTTCGCTGCCCAGCAATTGGATTTTTGCCTCCAAATGATTGAGCAGCCCGCTGGTGTCGTCGGCGTCTTGTCTCAAGCTGTCGGCCTCGAACGTCCCTTCCGCCATGTGATGGGCAGCCACCTCCAGACGACGGTCCAACGTCCGGTCGAGCTGCCGGAGAACGGTGTGGATAGCCTCCGCGTCTGGGCCAAAAGCCGGTTCGGCGGCGATCAGGTTCGGCACACTCAGCAGGTTCGGGACCACCAACAAGGCAACAAACGTCAAGATAAGGGATCTGTGTGTCATCGAACGTCTCCAATCATCGGCTATGAAGAAGTCTGCTGTGGAATAGGTCTGCTATGAAATAGGACAAAAGCACAGCTGTACACGGTAGGGTGCTCCCCAACCTTCCGCACACAGGGCTACCAGCAGTTCTGGCTCTCTCACTAAGAAAGGCGAATTCTAGAGGCGAAAACGATCAAGCAGCTGTGATCCAGCATCGAACTCGACTACCTTACGCCTGCGCCTGTGATCACATTCAAGAGACAGTCGGTCCAACCGTCTATCGGGGTCGGGTCGGGCGATCGACAACTCCGCGAGGTGTCAGCCTCACGAGGCATCGGGATGCCAGGAGTCTTCCCTAGGCGATGGCGGATCGCTTGTAGCGTGTGGTGTGCGACGGAGCCACGCGGCGGCGTGGCGGCGCCGAGCAGCATCGGATCGGGCCCAGGCTCGAGCTGAAGATACGTTTGGAGATGGCGCTCGGCGCGCTGTAGTGTCTGCTCGCTGAAGATGAGCGCGCTGCGTGCGGTCTCGAACAGGGCTGCCGGATCCTCCGCGGCCAGGACAAGCACCTGCTCGAACGTTTCGATCGCTTCAGGCCAACGTTCTCGGCGTTGCAGGTAATAGCCGAGCTCGCGCCAACTCAGCACGGACTCGGGATCAACCTCAACCGCGGTGCGGAGCTCAGCCTCGGCTGATTCGAAGTGCTCGAGATGTTCGTGGATCAAACCCTGCGTGACATACGCCAGCGCAACGTCTCGACGCCGAATCTCCGCCAGTTCGCGTTCCGCCCGTTCAGTGCTACCGCCGGCCATCGGCGGTGCCGCGGCGTAATAACGCGCCACCGCCACCCGCGCTTCGAGGTTCTCGGGATCGAGCGTGACCGCTTTCTCATAAGCGCTTCGCATGCGGTTGGCGATCGGCAACTTGATCAAAAACGGCACCTCGTCGATGCGTTGCACCAGGGCATCACCGAGCCACAGCTGGGCCTCCGAACTGGCAGGGTCGAGTTGAATCACCCGTTCAAACGCCTCGACCGCGTCTCGGGCACGCCCCTGCTCGAGGTTAACCTGGCCGAGGAGAAGGAGAGCCTCGGCGTCGTCGGCGGGGGCGTCGAGCAACAGCCGTTCCGCCGTATCGAGCTCGCCGGCCGCAAGATAACGCAGGGCGTCTTGCCATGGCTCGGCCTGGGCAGGCTCGGTCTGAGCAGGCTCGGTCTGGGCAGGGGCCGCCGGGACAGGCTCTGCCGCGAAACAGATCGAGGCGAACACCAGGGGCACGGCAGAACAAAACATCACGCGGTGGCGGTTGAGCATACAGATCTCCGGTAGCGGTAGCTTCCCATGACAGGAATGACGAGATAGCTTACCCTCACAACAGAAACACCTACCGAGACTGGATTCCCCAAAGGAGCGCGGCGCATGATTTTCGAGATGTCCGAGCGAGCCCAGGACTACCATGAACGTCTGACGACGTTCATGGAGCGCCACGTGTATCCCAACGAACGCGCCTTTTACGATTGGGTGGATCAGGGTGATCGCTGGCAAGTGCCGCCGATGATGGAGCAACTCAAGGTTGCCGCTCGGGCGGCCGGCTTGTGGAATCTTTTTCTGCCCGACAGTGAACATGGCGCCGGCCTGTCCAACTTCGAATACGCGCCATTGTGCGAAGTGATGGGTCGGGTGGTCTTCGCTCCTGAGATTTTCAATTGTGGTGCGCCCGACACCGGCAACATGGAAGTGCTCGAACGGTATGGCAGTGACGATCAGAAGGAACGCTGGCTCAAACCCTTGCTGGCGGGTGAGATCCGATCCTGTTTTGCCATGACCGAACCCGAGGTCGCCTCCTCCGACGCCACCAACATCCGCTCCTCGATCACCCGTGACGGTGACGACTACGTGATCAACGGCACCAAATGGTGGACCTCCGGAGCCGGTGATCCGCGCTGCGAAATCGCCATCTTCATGGGTGTCACCAATCCCGAAGACACCCGCTATCGCCAGCAATCCATGATCCTGGTGCCGCTGGCGACTCCGGGCGTCACCATCAAACGCATGCTCACCGTTTTCGGTTACGACGATGCGCCCCACGGTCACGCCGAAATCAGCTTCGAGAACGTCCGGGTGCCGGCGTCGAACATGCTGCTCGGTGAAGGCCGTGGCTTCGAGATCGCCCAGGGACGTTTGGGCCCCGGGCGGATCCACCATTGTATGCGTCTGATCGGAGTTGCCGAACGGGCCCTCGAGAGCATGTGTCGCCGGGTTCAGCAGCGGGTGGCCTTTGGTCGCACGTTGTCCGAGCAGGGCACGGTGCGGGCCGATATCGCAACTTCCCGGATCGAGATCGACCAGGCGCGGCTGCTGACCCTGAAGGCTGCACACATGATGGATACCGTCGGCAACAAAGCGGCCAAGGCCGAGATCGCCATGATCAAAGTGGTGGCGCCAAATGTCGCCCTGCGGGTGCTGGATCGTGCGATCCAAGCCCACGGCGGTGGCGGTGTCAGCGGCGACTTCCCGCTGGCCTACCACTGGGCAATGTCACGCACTCTGCGTCTCGCCGACGGCCCCGACGAAGTCCACCGCGAGTCGGTCGCCAGGCTGGAACTGAAGCGGCATGCCTGATGATTGCCCTCAGACCCCTCACCCCCTTGCCCCCTCTCCCGCCCACCCATCACACCCTCCCAGGAGAGGGGATCAGAAGGAAAAAGCAGGGTTGTTCGTTTGGTCCAGTGAGGGAAGCCTCGTGGAGCGAGCACCAGGGGAGCGTGTTTGAGCTGGTATGTCCTCTGGATTCGAGAACCCGTGGCATAGGGTTGATCTATGCGCCTCAGCAGCGACCCGGCGAGTTCGGAGCCTGGCGCGCAGCCCACGAGGCTGACCGAACTCTCGATGCATATTAGGACGGGATCACTAGCTAACATGCGTGCGATCTCCCTTCCGCTGTTGGCTCGGGTTGTTTTGGCCTTGGTTGCGGTTGGATTGTTGCCTTTTGCGATCAGTGCCTACCGTCGAGAGATAAGCGATCGCGCATCTCAGGCGGTCGGGTCGGCGTAGATACAGGCAGTAGATACAGGCAAGAGCGGAGCTGCTATGCTCCGCGCCCCATTGCGCTGCTGTCCAAATTTTTCTGAGCTTCTCCAAAAACCGCCCACAATTTATGTCTGATCCAAGCCCCATCGAGTTACCGCGTACCCGAGAAGCCCTTGAGCTTGGCATCGAACAGGGGCTTCATTTTGGTGCGCAGGTGTACGTCTCACAGGGGGCTAGAGCCAGCGGTGGCAGCGGGCAGGGCCTGCGGCATACCGAACTCATGGTTGGCGACCATACCGTCAGTGAGGGCGGCACAGTGCGTCAGGCGATGACCCCCGAAACGTTGATGATCTGGCTGTCTTCCAGCAAGCCGGTGGCGGCGGTTGCCATCGCCCAATTGTGGGAGCGCGGCCAACTCGATCTCGACGATCCGATCGCCCGCCATGTGCCGGAGTTTGCCGCTCGAGGCAAAGACCGAATCACGGTCCGGCACGTGCTCACCCACACCGGCGGCATCCGCATGCTGAGCGTCGGCTGGCCCGACGCCAGTTGGGACGAGATCCTCGACACCATCTGCCAGGCTCGCCCGGAGCCACGTTGGGTCCCGGGAGAGAAGGCGGGTTACCACCTGAGCTCGAGTTGGTTTCTGCTCGGTGAGCTGGTGCGGCGGATCGATGGCCGGCATTTCCGTCACTACGTGCGGCAGGAGATTTTCGAACCCCTCGGCATGAAGGACTCCTGGATCGGCATGCCGAAAGACCGTTTCCTGGCTTATGATGGGCGCCTGGGCACGATGTACGGTACCGAAAGCAGCACTCCGAGGGCGCGCCGCTGGAACCGCGAGTCTCACGTTGTGGGTTGTTCGCCGGGTGGCAACGGCTACGGTCCGATCCGTGAACTCGGCCGGTTCTACGAGATGCTGTTGGCGCGTGGGCAGTGGCAAGACAACCGTATCCTCTCGCCGCAGGCGGTCGAAGCCCTGACTACCCCTCACCGTGTGGGCATGTTTGATCAGACCTTCAAGCACAAGCTCGATTGGGGGCTCGGTTTCATCGTCAACTCCAATCACTACGGGGCCGATTTGCCGCCCTATGGTTATGGACGCCATGCCTCGCGCCGCGCCTTTGGCCACAGTGGTTTCCAATCGTCCACCGGATTTGCTGATCCCGAGCACGATCTGGTGGTGGCGGTGGTAACCAACGGTAACCCCGGGGAGCCGCGTCACACCGAACGCTTTCGTGATCTCACCGAGGCGATCTACGAAGACGTTGGCCTCGCTAAAGACGTTGGCCTCGCTAGAGACCCTGGCCTCGCTAAAGACCTTGACCTAGCATCCGAGATAGCGAGTTAGCAGGAGGCGGATCCGGTGTTGTTTTCTCTAGTTTTGGTCCTCGCCGGTATCGGCCTGCTGTATGCGGGTGGCGAGTTGCTGGTGGACAACTCGATCAAGTTGGCCCGCAACTTCGGGGTCAGCTCGCTGGTGATCGGCTTGACCGTCGTTGCCTTCGCCACCTCCGCGCCAGAGTTGGCCACCACCCTCTCCGCCGCCTACAGAGGCTCGCCCGAGATGGCGATCGCCAACGTATTAGGCTCCAACGTTGCCAATGTCGGGCTGATCCTCGGCATCTCGGCGCTAATGGTGCCGCTCACCGTGACGGTACGCTTCATCCGTCGCGAAGTCGCCTTCATGGTGTTCGTCACCATCCTGCTGTATCCCTTGATGGCCACTGGCCTTTACATCGGCCGGTTCGAAGGTCTCCTGTTGTTCGTGATGTTGGTGCTCTTCATCGCGACCCAGCTCCGCGAGACCTCCACTCAAGGCGATAGTGATCCAACGCCCACCATCGAACATGTTCCCGCCACCCGCTTGATCATCCTGATCGCCGTTGGGGTTGGCCTGTTGGTGGGTGGTGCCCAAGCTTTGGTTCACGGCGCCAGCACCATCGCCAGCGCCATGGGAGTGTCCGAGCGAGTGATCGGAGCCACCCTGGTTGCTCTCGGCACCAGCCTGCCAGAGCTGGCAGCCGCCATCGTCGCGGCGCGCCGAAAAGAAGGTGATCTGGTGCTGGGTAACGTCATCGGCTCCAACATTTTCAACATCCTGTGCATCCTCGGCATCACCGCCACCGTCCACCCAATCCAGATCAGCGCCAAGTCCCTAGCGGTCGACTTCTGGGTTGTCCTCGGCATCAGCCTGTTGCTGTTGGTTGCCCTGGTGATCAATCGTCGCCTGGTCCGAGTCGAAGGTGCGGTGCTACTCGCCGCCTACTTCGGGTATACCGTCTTTCTTTTCCTCGGATCGAGTTAGATCTACCTCGCGCCGGCGGGACATCACATCTCCAACCTTCCAACTCCCACCCTGGGCCCACCAGGAGACGTGTTGTGACGACCGAGGGCGTTTCCTCAATGGTGAGGACGCCGTTTTCAGATTCTAAAGTCGCATCCTCAATGGTGAGGAACGCTATTTGGAAGTCCGATTTCGGCTTCCTCAGCGGTGAGGAAGGCTTTCCGAGCCGGACAAATTGTCTCCTTCGGAGGAAATGTGAACGACCCAACGGTCTCGGGTCGCTCGCCTCACGGCCAAGACGGTCACCGGAGCGTCGCGGGTCGCTGTCCTCACCAGTGAGGGCGCCTCCTGAGACCCCGGCCAAGGGTCCCTCAGCGCTGAGGAGGGGTCCCGGAGTCTCTGGGATACCCGTCTCAGTGGTGAGGACACAGCTCGCGCCAAGCAGAAGGTCCACCTCAGTGGTGAGGCAAGCGACCCGACGTTCTCAGGTCGCTCGCCTGACCGTGAGGAAGGTCACCCGAGCGTCTCGGGTTGCTGTCCTAACCGCGGGGGAATGCAACTGAGCGTCTTGGGTCACCGTCCTCACCGCTGACGGCGTGGCCCAAGACCGAGACGACGGCTCATTAGCGGTGAAGCCGTGGCCTGGAGCTTCTGAAATGACCGTCCTCAGCGGTGAGAATAGAGGTGCCAGCCACCTCGGCCTCGCCGCCGCGCATTGTTACTTTCAGGACTACGAAGCGGCAGCGCACGTCGCCGCAGACGCCTACGAACATGGGGTGATGCTGGAGTCCAATCAGGAAGCGATCGCCGCGCTCAAGCTCTGGCTCGACGCCATACTAGCGGGCGAGCTCGACGAAGCAATCTCGACGTCGACTCGCCAGATGATCGAGTCTCGTATCGGTCCAGGTGGCTGCTGTCGGTCGCGGAAGAGATAGATAGACAGCCAGTCCTACCGGTTGGTAAGCGGTTACCGTAGAAACGCCAAAGTTGCTGAACGAGCAAGGCTCCGCACCGGTCTGAGGGAGTTATTGTCTAGACAGGACAAAACCCGGGTGAAGAGGTGTTGTTCGAGCGAGCTTGTGCCCCATAATTTACTAGGGTCGATCCCCGCGGGTACGGGGAAACCCCGTCAGCTTCAGGGTCGATCCAGGTCAGCACGGGTCGATCCCCGCGGGTACGGGGAAACCGAGAACCTTTTGAGCTTCGTCGAAGTACCCGTGGGTCGATCCCCGCGGGTACGGGGAAACCGGAAAGTAACGCTTAGCCAGCCCAACCCATTGAGGTCGATCCCCGCGGGTACGGGGAAACCACTAGTGCAACTAGTACTACGTCCCCCTGAGTTCTGGTCGGGTTCAGCCAGCAAGAATCGAACAGGGCCCTGGCCCCGTAGGGGCCCAAGCGTAAAGCCCGGGGCTGGCGTCACGGAGCCCCAGCGACGCGGCGTGAGCCCCGGGTCTGCGGACCCCGCCTCCCACCGCCCTGTAAGGGCGGAACATGGCACCACCGGATCGAGGTTTCGCCCTTACAGGGCGCGGACTTTTGGCTCTGGTATATCCCGGGGCTCGCGCCGCGTCGCTACGCTCCTCGTCGCCCAGCCCCGGGCTATACGATTCGACCCCTACGGGGTCGGGGATCTCGCTACGAAACCCGGCCAGGACTTTGGGATCGTTGTACTAGTGCAACTAGTACCATCCAGGGTCGATCCCCGCGGGTACGGGGAAACCCAGGAAGGCGCCACCGTGGCCGATGCTCGCAACGGTCGGTCCCCGCGGGTACGGGGAAACCGCCGCGTCATTGATGCGCCACTCGGAAATCCAGGGTCGATCCCCGCGGGTACGGGGAAACCTCTGGGCGCGTCTCTCGTGCTGTCTACGAGATGGGTCGATCCCCGCGGGTACGGGGAAACCCTGATCGACGCCAAACTTGACGGGCACATACCACGGTCGATCCCCGCGGGTACGGGGAAACCACCGAGCAAGGCGCGCTTGCGGTTGGCGATGTGGGTCGATCCCCGCGGGTACGGGGAAACCTATAGGCGTGTCTACCTTCCACTCGAAATCCAAGGTCGATCCCCGCGGGTACGGGGAAACCGCCGCTGGTGGTGGGATCGCCCACCGCGATTGGGGTCGATCCCCGCGGGTACGGGGAAACCTGCCTAATGGCTGGCAATCCAAGCAGCCTAGAGGGTCGATCCCCGCGGGTACGGGGAAACCGAGGCCAACCGGGTCTCTCGCGAGGAAGACGAGGGTCGATCCCCGCGGGTACGGGGAAACCGACGCGGTCTTGAGGGCCTGCAGTGTCCTGAAGGGTCGATCCCCGCGGGTACGGGGAAACCGATGTTTTCGTCATCGGAACCGCGACGACAAAGGGTCGATCCCCGCGGGTACGGGGAAACCAGGCGAGGTAGAGGTCTGGTGCCAAGCCAACGGGGTCGATCCCCGCGGGTACGGGGAAACCGAGCTCATCCGCAGAGTGGAAGAGATCGAGGCG
>JAJCXO010000264.1 GCA_029263395.1 Acidobacteriota bacterium
CTCGCCGCACCGGCATGCCGTAACAGTTGTTCTGTTGGGCGGCATCGTCGAGCCTCTCGGCATCCCGGAATTGGGGCTGGAGTAGTACCAACTCTGAGACTAGCTTCTGTTGCGTGTTGACAACAATTATTTAAGTATTGAAATAAAAGGTTTTACGGCCAAGTACGCAGGTGGCACGGGATCTGCTCTCTAAGAAGGAAGCAACATCAAAAGGAGTTCCCGTGCAAACCATCGTCCAAATACTCAGCCGCCTTGCCTTGACCCTTACCCTGATCTCGAGCCTGCCGGCTGCGGCCGGTGCGGCCACCTTCGTGACCAACTTTACCGACGACCTCGACGACTCGCTCCCCGGTGACGGGGTGTGCGATAGCGGCGCGAACCTCTGCACCATCAGGGCGGCGATCCAGGAGGCCAATGCGCTGGCCGGTGGCCCGCATCTGATCGAGATCCCGAGTCTGCCGGGTGGCGATTACCTCATTCTGGCGAGTGGCTCGATCGAGATCACCCAGCCGATGACGATCCGCGGTCAAGGAGGCGTGCCGGTCATCCGCCAGTCCGGCTCATTCGTCAACGCGGCCTCGTTTCGGGTTGGAACGCCGGTCGCGGTGCATGTCCAGGACGTGGAGTTGAGGGCCAAAACTGAAACCGCTTTCCTAATCGACGATTCGGGCGCACAAGTGACCTTGGAGAACGTCGTCTTCATGCCCGGCGACAACGGCGACGCGCCGGGGCTCGAGGTTTTTGCCGGTGACGCAACCTGCACCCGCTGCGAGGTCCGCGATGGGGTGGACTCCACCGGCGTGCGCGTAGACGGCGGGACCTTGAAGATGGTCGACAGCACAATCCGCAATAACCACCTGGCGACTGGCGACGAGGGCGGAGGCATTCGGGTTGGTGGTGGCCATCTTTACCTGCTGCGCAGTCTGGTGGCCGACAATTCGGTGCGGGATGTTACGGACCACGGCAGCGGTGGCGGGATCTATCTCGGGGGCGGCCAGGCCACCCTGGTCAACAGCACGGTTTCGGGCAATCTGGCGGCTCGCGACGGCGGCGGGATCTACATCACCGACGCCTTCTTGGAGTTGCAGAGCTCGACCCTCGCCTTCAACAACGCCGACTCGGACGAGGATGACTTCGGTCAAGGCGGCGGCACCTACGCTGGATTCTTGGGGGTGATCCGCAGCAACAACACGATCTTCAGCCGCAATGTCGCCCGCTGTCCCGGGGCAGTTTGTTTACCCACCACCTGGGAGTGCGGCGGCAATGGGGTCGAAAGTCTGGGGCACAATCTAATCAGTCGCGACCGCGGTTGCATCATCGCCCCTCTGGGAGCGGATCCGGATATCACGGGCATTCTCATGGACTTCGAACCGCTAGCGGATTGGGGTGGTTTCACCCAGGTGCACGCTTTCTTGCTCGGCGAACCGGCCACCGAGGCTGGCGATCCAGACGGCTGCTTTGCCGATGGTGACCTCGACCTAGGCACCGCCAACGCCCTCTTGACCGACGATCAGCGCGGCGAGCCGCGGCCGGTCGACGCTGACGGGGATGCCGACGCCGTTTGCGACATCGGTGCGTTCGAACTCTCCTGCGGCAGCATCGGTGACCTGGACGGCGACGGCGTCAGCCGCCTGTGCGACAACTGTTTGGGGCTGGCCAATCCCGACCAACAGGACAGTGACGATGACGGCCCCGGCGATGCCTGCGACAACTGCCCGCAGACCTCCAACACCACTCAGGCGGACGGCGATCAGGACGGGGTCGGCGACGTTTGCGACAACTGTGCCGATGCTGGCAACCCGTCGCAGGCGGATCTGGACGGCGACGGGTTGGGTGATACTTGTGACAACTGCGTCGCCACCGCCAATCCGGGCCAAGGGGATATCGACGGCGACGGGTCAGGGGATGCCTGCGACAACTGCTCCATTCAGCCCAATCCAGGCCAGAGCGACCTCGACGGTGATGGCGTGGGCGATGTCTGCGATGTCTGTCCCCAGGACGCCGACCCAGAGCAGGGCGAGGCGGACGGCGACGGCGTGGGCGACGCCTGTGACAATTGCCCGGCGACACCCAACCCCGGGCAAGAGGACAACGACGGCGATGGTATTGGCGACGCTTGCGACGTCTGTCCCGCAGTGGCCGATCCAGAGCAGTTGGACGACGACATGGACGGCATTGGCAACGCCTGCGATTGTATGCCCGATCACCCGGGCTCCACCACCGGACCCTGTACCTCCTGTGGCCCCTACGATCTCTACCAGCAACCCCATATCAACCGCTTCAACTCCGGCCTGAGGTCGGCGGCGGCGGTCGACGACCACTACTTCGAGGCGCCGGTGGACGACATCGCCGGTCTGTTGACGATTGGCGCAAACATCGGCGGCTTACGCTTCTGGGGGGTGCGACGGGATCGAGTCACCGATCTGCCTTGCCGGGCCGACGGCGACCCGATTACGGTGCGTTTTCACGCCGATGCCGGCGGGCAACCCGGAGCCTTGCTCGCCCAGCGATCGCAGATCGCCGCGGTTCGCGAGTCGGGATTCGGCTTCACGCTCGATCCGACCCTGCCGATCCTCGAGCACGACGTGGACTTCCCCACCGCTGTCGGCAATCCCAACGCCCCGATCTGGGTGGCGATCTACAGCCTGCCTTCTGGCAACTGCGAGTTGGAGATGACCGTCGAGTTGGGCACCGACTCCTGGGACGATCGCTCCTTCTATCTTCAGCAGGGCGAACTCGATGGCGACCTCGGGCTGTGCCTCGGCCGCGGCCCTGCCGGCCCGCCGCTGATCTTTGACGACGACTTCGAAAGCGGCGACTTCGGCGCCTGGACAGCGGTTTCACCCTGATCCCGCCTAGCGGTAACGCCGGTTGGCGCTTCATCGCCAAGGAACAGCTCTCGGGCAATTGCCAAGAGCGTCCGCATGGGAATCAATCCCCGCGAATTTCGGGTTCCCCCCTTTGAAAAAGGGGGGTTAGGGGGGATTTTCTTCGATGCGTTACCGACGGCTCCAGAAATCCCCCTCGGTCCCCCTTTTTCAAAGTGAGAAGTCAGAAGGGGAAAGCAGAAATCCCCCTCGGTCCCCCTTTTTCAAAGGGGGAGGTCAGACAAGAACCGAAAATACGACCGTTGTTCCTTTGCAAGAACGTGGGTTGTCCGGTCGTCCCCGATGGGCTGCGCGGCCTGGGCGGCCCCCTGGCTGCGATGGTAAGATCTCAACTGTGTCTTGGATTTTTGTCGTCGATGCAGATGGCCGCGAACGCCGCCTTACCCTGGCCGAGGGCCAACAGGTGGTGGGCTCGGATCCGGCAGTGGATCTGCGGTTGGATCACCCGACGGTTTCCCGTCGACACGTCAGCCTAGAGCCGTCCGCCGAGGGGGTTTGGCTGAAGGATCTGGAATCCTCCAACGGTAGCCGCCTGGATGGAATGCCGCTGACCCAGCGCACCCTGGTGCGGGCGGGCCAGTCGATTCACCTCGGCTCGGTTGCTTGTCGCTTGGAAGAGCTGGATCCGCGGGAAGTGCAGGCCGCGGTGGACTTCGGGCTCACTACCGGCCCGGCAGAGAGCCCGACGAGCGGCGCCGCGCAGCGGACGCTCTCGGTGGGGTCGGTCCGCGAGTTTCTTTCCTCCGCTCTGCCGCGGGTTGTTGCGGCCCTCGAGCGGTTGCGCGCGGCGGCTCCCGAAGGCGAGTCCGCTGCTGTGGGCTCTGCCCCGGCGCTGGCTTTGGTCCAGGAGGCGGGCCAGGCACTCTACGGCTCGTTGCCCTGCCGGGGGGTCGAGGTGGTGGGCGCCAGCGGCCAGACGGAGCCAGCTATCCTCTTCCGGGCCGGCGAAGGGGTGGACGAGGGGGCTGCAGAAACCTCTTGTCTTCGGGCCGGCAGGCTCGAGACCCGAATTCAGTTCCTCCCTGGGGTTCACCACGGCAGCTTTCTGGTGTTGGCCGAGCTGGTGACCCGCCTAGCAGCTTTGGAATGGCCGCCGCCAGCCGGCACCGAGCGCCCTGCGCCAACCGCCGCCGTGGCGGTGCCCTTGCCGCAACCAGCCACCGTCGACCTGAGGGTTGCGCGCCTCTACGAAGAGGCTAGAAGAGTGGCCAGAGGCGAAGTCGGCGTGTTGATTAGCGGCGAATCTGGCACCGGCAAGGAAGTGCTGGCTCGTTTTGTCCACGCGTGCTCTCCCCGCGCCACCGGTGGCTGGGTGGCGCTCAATTGCGCGGCCCTGCCCGAGGATTTGCTGGAGGCCGAGTTGTTCGGCATCGAGCGGGGGGTGGCTACCGGAGTCGAGGCCCGGCCCGGCAAGTTCGAGCAGGCCGACCGCGGCACCCTGTTTCTAGACGAGATCGGCGACATGGCGCTGGCGACTCAAGCCAAGATCCTTCGGGTCTTGCAGGAGGGTGAGGTTTATCGCATCGGTGGACGCGCCGCCCGTCCGGCTCGGGTACGGGTGATTTCGGCCTCCAACCAAGCTCTGCCGGCGATGGTCGAGGCGGGTGATTTTCGCCTCGACCTTTATCACCGGATCGCCGATTGTCGCTTCACCCTGCCGCCTTTGCGAGAACGCCTGGCGGATCTACCGAATCTGGCGGCAACGTTCTTGTGTCAGGCTGCCGAGGAGCTCGGAATTGTCGTGCGCGGAATCTCGCAGGCGGCCTTGGAAGCGCTATTGGCCTTTCCCTGGCCCGGAAACATTCGCCAACTCGAACGAGAGATGGCTCGTGCCGCCCTTTTCTTGGAGGACGGCGAGCTGCTGCAAAGCCGTCATCTGCACCGCGAGATCGCCGGGCCTTCGTCAACCGGTGACTTCGACCCGCCGACCCACGCCTTGCGCTCGCATCTAGAGCGTTTCGAGCGCGGGGTCATCGTCGAGGCCCTGCTGCGCAATGGACGCAATGTTCGGGCGACCGCCGAGGAATTGGAGGTGGGCCGGACCACGCTCTATCGGCGGATGCAGGAGCTACGGATCGAGGTCTAGAGGGCTGGCCGGGTCCTACAAGGGAACCATCCCTTGGCCATGTCTCTGTTCACTTTGGACCGGACTGACCCCAGTGGCGCCCGCTGACTGCTAACCTGTGGCCGTGCGATACGACACCGCCGTCCCGATCGGGCGTGGCGCCAGCGGCGAGGTCTTCAAGGCCTGGGATCCGGTCGCCGGCAGGCCGGTTGCCCTCAAGCTTTTTCCGCCGGACTCGGGAGACAGTGCCCGGCGACGTGAGCGGGAGGCGGCTGCCCAGGCTGGCCTCGACCATCCGTGCATTTGTGAGATTTACGAAGTCGGGACCAACGATGCGGGCCATGGCTTCATCGCCATGCGTTATGTCGACGGCGAGCCGCTCGACGAAGTGGTGCGGCGCTTACCGCTCGAGCAGCGGGTCCGATTGGTGGCGCAGATCGCCGACGCGGTGGCTGCCGCACACGACGCTGGGTTGATCCACCGAGACCTCAAACCCAGCAATTTGTTGGTCGAGGAACAAGCAGATGGCGAGTTGCTCCCCTTCGTGCTGGACTTTGGCATTGTGCGGGTCTCCGGCCAGAGCCGGCTGACCGAAACCGGGCAGGTGCTTGGCACCCCCGGCTACCTGTCGCCGGAGCAGGCCATCGGCGACGAGGACATCGATCCCCGCAGTGACGTGTTCAGTCTCGGGGCGATCCTCTACCAGGCGTTGACCGGCGAGGCTCCTTTCGCCGCGACCAGCGAGGTGGGAGCTCTGATGCGCGTACTGGAGCACGAGCCGCCGCTGGCGCAAGTCCGGTGCCCGGATCTACCTGCTGAGCTCGGGCATATCGCCGCCAAGGCGATGGAGAAAGATCCCCGGCGGCGATATCCCAACGCCCGTGCCTTCTATCGCGACTTGGACCGGTTTCTACAAGCGCGGCAGGTCTTGGCCCGGCCAGTGGGCTGGGCCGGTCGCCTGCTGCGCCAGGCAGAGCGCAATCCCCGCCTGTGGTTTGCGGGGGTTTTCCTGCTGCTCCTGGCGCTCGGCTCGCTGACCTGGGGCCTGCGTAACCGTCTGGTCGTTCAGAGCCAGACTCGGGAGGCGGAATCTTTTGCCCGGCGTTCGGCCGCCATCGAAGCGCAGCTTCGTTTTGCCGAGCTGTTGCCGAAGCATTCCATCGCCGGGCAAAGACAAGCCCTGGCTTCGGCCACCGAGCACCTGGCGGTGGAGGTCGCCGCCAGCCATGGCAGGGCCAGGGCGGCGGGAGAATACGCGGTGGGCCGTGCCCTGCTTTCGTTGGGCGAGCCGGAGCGTGCTGCCTTCAGCCTGCGGCGAGCCCGGTCGCGAGGCTTCGCCGACTCGGCCGGGTCCCTGGCGCTCGCTTTGGCCCTGCTGGAGGAAGCCCGGCAAGATCTGCGCTTGGTAGACTTCGTTCGGGATCCGGAAGTGCGCCGCGCCGAGAGGGTGAGGCTGCGCCAAGAGTTACGCCGGGAAGCCCTACCCCTGGTCAGGGAAGCCGCTGGCGCCTCTCCGATCGACGCCGGAGAACAGCTGTTGGCCCAAGCTCTCAGTGCCTTCCTGATGGATCGCTTCGAGGCCTCGCGGCGCCTGTCCTCGGGGCTCATCGAAACCTGGCCGTGGATGATCGAGGCCGACCTACTACTGGCCGACACCTTCCGCGAGGAGGCCAGACGCGCCCGTTCGGCCGAAGACTATGATGGCAGTTCGGAGGCCTTGGCCAGCGAGCGCCAGGCGCTGGCCAAAGCCCTCGAGCGGGCGTCGAGCTCACCGATCCTCTACGAGAGGCTCTGTGAGAGTCATCTAGTCCAGGCTCAGCTGGAGCTGGCCGAACGCTCCGCTCAAGCCGTCTGGGAGGCCAGCTTCGCCGCCGCCGAAGCGGCCTGTGCGGCGGCTCAGGAGGTGCTGCCGGAATCCTCGAATTCTGCCTCCCTGCAGGTCGAGATCGGTTGGCGTCGCCTGTTACAACGGCTGCGCTGGAACGGGGTGGAATCCGTGGCAGACGATGCCAAGCGAATCGTCGAGGCGGCCAGACGACGCTACGATCAGTCCGCTGGCCCGGTCGAGACCCGCAATCTCGGCAACGCCCTTTATGCCCAGGCAGAAGTACTGCGGGAGCTCGGTGAACCCAGCCTGGAGGTTCTGGAGCAGGCTTCCGCCGCGCTCGAAGCGGGGCTAGAGCAAGCGCCTGGCCTCGCTCTTGGCTGGCAAAGCCTGGGTCACGTCTGGGCTCGTCACGGCCTGGCCATGGATGCCAAAGGTCAAGATCCGCGGCCCTCCTTTCGGCGAGCTCTAGAGGTCTACCAGCGGGGTTTGTCGGGCTCTGGCGTGCAACAGAGCCGGATTTACAACGGCGTCTGCATGGTCCAAAGCGAATTCGCCTACTACGGTCTCCAGCACCGAGAGCAAGCAACGGCCAACGAGGTCGCCGCGGCCATCGAGTCCGCCGTGCATGCCTGCGAGGCGGCTCTCGCCCGTGACCCGGCCTACCTGTCAGCCTTGTCGAACTTGGGACTGGTGCATTGGACCGAAGCGGAATGGCTGATCTCTCGCGATCGAGACCCACGAGCGGCTGCCGACCGCGGACGGCAACGCTTCGGCGAGTTGTTGGAGCTGGCCCCGGAGCACCTTTCGGCGCGCAATAATCTGGTCGGCATGAATGCCGCCGTCGGCCGTTGGCAGCTGGACTCGGGAGCTACAGAGCAATGGCCTGAGCTGCGCACCCTGCTCGAGGAAAGCATTGCGACCACCGAACCCCTGATGCAGCTCATTCCAGCTGACGCCTCGCTCCACCTGGCGCGCTTGAAGATCCTCAGTGCGGCGCTGAGCTGCCGGCAACAGGTTGGAGACCAGGGGGCTCTCAGCCAGCTCGCCTGGCAGGAGGCGCTGGCCGCTGTGGAGGCCCTGGCCGAGAGCGCTCCTGCCGTGCAGTCGAAGCTGCGATGGGCCGCATTCCACCGGCGACGGGCCGAGTGCGCACGGCTAGCGGGAGACTCGGGTGCTGCCAACTCCGAGATCGCACGCGGCCTCAAAGCTGTCGAGTCGGCTTTGGCCCTGGACCCCACGCTCGCCGACGCGCTGACAGAGCAGGCAAAGCTCCAGCAGATCGCGGGCCAGCGGGCCGGCTAGCGAGCACGTTGGGCCACCCGCGGCCGAACGTGCCGCCTGAAAACAGCGCCCTTGCGCCGCAAGCTCGCTGTTCTCGAGATCCAACGCTCCCGCTGGATCTAAGACTTTGAGAAGTCGAATTTCAGCTTTTGCCCGATGTTCAGGCCGATGGCTGCGGCGAGAAGATCATGCCGAAGCCGTTCATGCCCCTCTGACTTGGAGAAGCTGCAATGCCGAGCAACCTTCTGATGGTCCCGATCCGCCTCGACGCTCTGTGCCTATCCGCGGAGACATTGGTTCGCGAGCCGCTGGCCGACTTCAGCAAACTGCCCTTTGCCTACAAAGACGATGACGGGACAGAACACAATCGAGACGCTACCAACTTGGGTGAAATCATCACTTCGGCCCCCTACTCGCCCTCACTTCTACGCCTCGAACCAGGCATCCACCTGCATTGGGCTTTGCCCGACGCCCTGGTCCACAGCACCCAGTCCAATGATCAAGGCGCACGCCGCTTTCCTATTGTCCCCAACCGCTGGCTGTTGACGCGTTCCCGCCGCGGCACCGTCGAGAACCGGTGGGTCATCGAGAGCGACTACGTGTACCCGGACCTGTGCGACATGCATGGGGAGCACCCGCCAGCGGTCACCATCCCGTTTCACGGCTTCAATCGACTCAGTGGACCTTATCAACCCTATCGTTATCTTGGCCGCGCCTGCAACGCCACGAGTTGGCTGCGCCACGATGTGGACGCCGAGTATCTCGCCACCTTCGATATGGCGCTGACCGGGGTGGGGCCATTCGAATGGGTCGACCAGCTCGACCACTGGAGCTCTTCTTTTGCGGCCTTGTATCCGAATTGTCGCAGCGTCTTCGGCTTCCACGACCCAGACCCGAATGCCCTGCACGATCCACAGCACCTCGTTTACGACCTCGTTGGCTGGTATGCCAACAGCGACCAGGATTTTCTGCGCCGCTGGCTGCAGGCCAACCCGCAAGGCGGAGATCCGGCGAAGCTCGCGACGGCCCTCGCCAACCAGTGTGGATGGTCGGTGACGCTCGATAGCGAAACGTTTCCCGACCGGATGGCCTGCACCGGGCGGCTGAGTTTCGACGCAACTTCGATGGTTGAAAACCCGGCGGCAACGGACCGGCGAGTTGGGCTCGCACTTGGCTACACCGGCGCTGAAGCGTTATCCGCCACCCTCGCCGGGCAGATCGCCCCGGGGCAGGAACGGGCGGCCGAAGAGCAGCTCGAAGCTTTTCAACTCGGACCCTCGATTGCCCCGGGGGGCCTCGATCTCGGCGCGCGGTTTGGCGACGCTCGCCACAATCAAGGTTTCACCCCCCACTCCGGTGGCCTCCTTTGGCGAGCCTACAAGTCCGGCTCGGACCCGTCCACGGCTTCAGAAGTCAGCTTGCCAGACGATCTGGCCGCTATGTTGTCCGAAGTCAACTCGCTGCAACAGCGTTTCGACCAGGCCAACAACCGGATCACCAGCATGGGTGAGCGCGCCTTTGGGGACTGGTGTTGGCTACTGCGCGCCATGAACCCCGATCCTGGCCCTCAAGACGTACACCACACCTTGGAGAATTCCGAAACCGCGCTCTTGGCGATCCAAGCAGGTGACCTCAACCCGCTGCGGGCCCACATGACCGAGACCGGCGCGATCGAGTGGACCATCGACCAGACCAGCAAGCAGGTGATCCCCACCCTCCGGACGCTTGCCATACCCATCGCCGCCTATCCGAACAAATACTTCAACGAGAACGAAGGCACCAACTACACCGACCCTCTCGACAACAACGCTCTCGGCGGCGACGACAGCTGGCAAGATGGAACCTGGCCGTCCGAGCTAGCGAGCTTCGGTCTCGAATTGTCTCCGAGCGCCTTCGCGCGTCAGGACCAGCCCGGCGCCCCCTACACCCGCGAGGGCGCAGTCTGGTCGATCGTTGACGGCATCACCTATCAGATCACGGTCGAAGGCGGGGTGATGCGCCTCCACATTCCGCCGCTCAACGAACAACTCGCCTACGCCCTGGTGCGGAGGATCGACAGCGTCCGCAGTTGGATTACCTATTATGACTCCGATCTGGTCGTCAATCCGGTTGCCGCGGCGCGCTACTGGCAGGCCAACAACCCGGTCCTCTTGATGCAAGGCCCGTCCGTCACGCGCACCTCCCGTCACGATCGAGACGGGGAGCTGCCCTGTGCGATGCTCACCAACGTTGCCGAGGGTGACCTCGAGAATCTGCCCCATGCAGCAGGACTGTTGGCCAGGCTCGAGAGCGCGGTCGACCAGGCCGACCCTGGCCCTGCGGGAGGGCCAGGCTTCAACCGGTGGACGATGCAGCCGTGGAATCCGCTGATGTTCGCCTGGGACGTCCAATTCTACGCTTCAGGGAACGCCGGCCATGAGCGCCCGTATCGTGGGTTCGGAGTACTCTCCGCCCACACCGGTCTGCGCCTGGCCAACATCCTCGCGGCCTATCTCGTCAAACAAAACGCCAGGCTGCCCGAACCCTGGAGATCAAATTTGGCCGGTAAGAACACGAGTTGGGCCAAACAATACCTCGACGCGAACGTCGAAGCGCTGCGCCTCGCCTACCCGACCGCGGATGCCAGTGACCCGGTCAGCACCGCGGCAGTCGCCTACACCCATCTGGTTGGCGCAACCTTCCTGTCGCAGGCCATGGCCGGTTTCAACGACGCGCTGCTGGTTCAAGATCGGGCGTTACAGTTGCCCCTCACCGACCCCACCGCCTTTGACGAGTACAGGCTGACCGGCACCCAACTCGGGGGGGTTCTGCGCGACGTGCTGCTGCGATCCCCCCAGCTGTTCCACGACTTCACTCCGTTCTGTGACGGCGACCTGCGCATCACCGGCTTACGATTGATCGACTCCTTCGGTCGTTTCAACGACCTCAAAGTCGACCCCTCCAAGGGCTGCACCATCGCCGCCAGCGAGCTGTTCCCCAAGCGGGTGATCGCCGATGACGATCACCGTTACGGCCTCGCCCAGCGATTCGTGCAACCCGCTCGCCTCACCTTCAACTGGCTATCGGCGACCACCGATGCGGTCGAGGGCAACAACCACCCAGCAACCTCGCCGGTCTGCGGCTGGATCTTGCCCAACCTGCTCGACCGCAGCCTGATGGTTTACGCCAGCGCCGGCGAGTTGCTCGGGTTGATCGATCAGCAGGCGCAATGGCAAGCCGCGCCCGGGTCGAGCGGGGTCGAGTTGAATCAGATTCCCAACCGGCATTTGCGACGGATGATCGACTACCTCAACTTCGGCAACAGCGCCGCGGCCTTCATCGACACTTTCGTCTCGACGATCGAGGCGACCCTCGAACAGATCGAGCCGGCGAGCTTCGCCCAACATCAGGCTTTGGCGTTATTGATGGGCCGGCCGATGGCCCTGGTCCGCACCCGCATTCAGCTCGAGCTCCAGGGCCTGCCAGCAAGCGACAAGAGCTTCGCCGTGTTCAAGCACAAGGTCGACGCCTACGACCAGCAAACGGGGACCGCGCCGTCGGTGGCCGACAGCCCGGATTGGGTAACCCACGGCTTTCAGCGCAGGAATTGCCCGGTTCAGATCGGCGAGCCAAGCCGGCTCGACGATGGTCTGGTGGGTTATTGGGTCGAAGACGACGACGGCAGCTACCACGGCAACACTTTTTGCACCCATGCCGATGTTGACGGTTACCCTCGCCAGGAGGGCCACGCGACGTCACGGACTGTCGCCACCGGACGATCCGGTAACAGCCCTCCCGGCACCATGCCCCTCGAGCTCTCGGCGACCTCGCCGGCCCGGACGCTGGCGATGCTCGTCGATGTCCGTGGCCGGGTCCATGTCCGCAGCGGCATCTTGCCGATCAACTCCCTGGCGTTGCCGATCGACGACTATGCCGAGGCCCTACGCAAGCTCGAGATCACGTTCCTGACCGCTCCAATCGTGACCGCGCGACAGCCCAACCTCAGCCCCGACGCTCCGCTACGACTGCCACTGCCCAAGGAGAACGGGCGGTTGTGGTCCTGGTTGGACCAACGCGGCGAGCATTGGAACACGCGGAAACATTTTGGCCCCACCGAAGAAAAAGCCCGTTTCTCCCAGCCCTGCGAGATCCGCGAGGGTTGGCTCAAAACCACTGTACCGCGCGAGGGCGCGCAAGGAGACGTATCGTCATGATGAGACAATTTTACGCTTTCGATTTCAGGACAAAAATCGCTGGAACGAGTGATTCCCTGCCAAACCTTTTTTTCATCAACGACAATCCCACTGCGGCCGACACCACGGGCCTAAATGTGGTCCCCCTGAGGGACCAGGGCTCGATCACACTGCAGCCCCAGCAAAATCACACGCCGACCCGGCAACATCACCACTTCGAGCTCGGTTTTGCACCCGGCATCTTGGCCAAGATGGCGATTTCGATCAAGGAGTCGACAGATTGGGCGATCCTCGTTTACCAGCACCCTGGCAATCAGCAAGATACCTCGAACCACGTCTCGATCTATTTCTTGTACATCGGTAGGGCAGCGTTGACCATCGATTCGGCGAATCCCCTCAGCTTGACGTTGAAAGACTTTGCCGCGGCATCCGCGGGCGGCGATCGGAGTACCTCGGTGCAGTGCGTCTGGGAAACTGACGCGGCCTATTCTCAGATCCATCCAGCGGCAAACCCGGGAATACCCCATCATGGATCCTACGATCCCAATGCGTTGACGACCGTGGACATCGTCAACCGCAGCCGGTCGAATTCCGTGCCGCTCCACGTCGGCTTCTCTTCTTTGCCCACGGTCCTCGACGACGGTTCGACCCAAAACCAGCTCACGCTGCGGATTGTCAACCTTTCCGACATCGAGCTGCCTCTCCAGGGTGATGGCCGCCCAAAGGCCAAGTTTCAGCTCTTCTTCGACACCACTGATTTCAAATTGGCCTCGACGAGCCAGGTCGGCGCCTTCACCGTCGCGGGTAGCGCCTTTCAAATCACTGGCCCCGATGCAGACCTGCTCTGGACACTGACCCCGAGGGACGAATCTTGGCCGGCGGGCCAGTCCGTCGAGTTGGAGATCGGCAACATCGTGACCAGTGAGGCGTCGGGCCAGACGCTGCTGCACCTCGACTATCAAGACATTCCCGGGCATAGCGACGGCTCCTTCGCTGTGCCGATCGAGAAGTCACCACTCACCATCAACGGCCATGATGTTGGGATCCAGACCCGGCAGCAGCTTGGTGCCTTGACGGTGGAGACGGGCACAGGTCCGAGCACTCGCGGCTTTGTCCATGTCGAAGGTGGGAGTCAACTCTCAACTGCGTTCGACTCTAAGCTCGGTGCAATGATCTTGACAGCTACGGATCAACCACTGACTTTTACCACCAACAACAGCTTCGAGATACCGCCCTTGACAATAGGCAGTCACAGCGAAAATCATTACATCGGTATCAAATGGAATCGCGGGCATTACCACGCCCCGGACCGGCCCGTAGCACTCTGCACCGACGCCTTACCTAGTTTTGGATTCTCCCATTTGGGGCCCTCTAACGTCAGGCTGTCGACCTATGTGGATGGTACCGACGGCTGGTTCGGGACCGAGTCCAACAGCCCTCTCAACCTCTACACCAACGGGTTGAATCCACGGCTCACGATATCGGCCGACGGCAACGTCGGCATCGGCACGACGAGTCCCAGCTACAAGCTTCAGGTCCAAGGTAATGCGTATATCGTCGGGCACCAGTACGGCGGGACGTTTTGGCAACAGAGTTCCTCCGGCAAGTTCTACAGCGGTGATTGGGGGCACGATCGCCTCGTTGCGCGGCGTACCCCCGCCGATCGTGGGCTCAAGCAGGACGCCGCCCCGCTTGCCAGCTCCCTCGACAAAGTACTCGCGCTCCAGGGTTACAGCTACCGGTGGGATGCGGAGAAACACTTCGGTGCCCCGGCGGACGCGGTCGAGGCAACGGAGCGCATGGGCCTGATCGCCCAGGACGTCGAGCAGGTGCTTCCCGGGTTGGTCCGGCAAGAAACGACCACGGTCAAGACACAACTCGACGACGGCGGCTTTGAAGAGAACGTCCACGAGTACAAAAGCGTCGACTATTCGCAGCTGCACGCCTTGGTCGTCGAAGCGATCAAAGAGCTGAAGGCTGAGAAAGACCAGGAAATCGCGGCATTGAACGCGCAGATCGCGGACCTGAAGCAACAGCTTTCGTAAGCCACGCTCGAGATCAGGAGTTGCAACATGCCCCAAGCCGAGCTCAACGTCATTATCACCGACGCCGGCCAGGGGGACTGCGCCCTGGTCGTTTACCCCGACAACAGCGTCATGATGATCGACTGCGGCAGCACCAAGGACAAGGCGATTGTGCAACCCGAGGTTGAGGCCGCCCTGCGACGCAACCTCAACGGGGGCACGACGATCGAGACCTTGGTGCTCACCCACCCGGATCAAGATCACTACAACATGTTGGCGGACGTGAGCACCACCCTCAACCTCCGTTTCAACCATGTCCGTTACGGCGGACAGCTGACCGAATACAACCGCAAGTTGCGACAAGCCTTGACCGCCCGTGCGCAGGACGTCCGTGGGCTTGGGCCCGGCTACAACGACAAAGCCGATAACGCGCTGCTGACCCGCAGTGGCGTCGCGGGTCGAATTCTGGCGGCGAACGTCATGATGAGCTCGGTTAGAAGGAAGGCGTCGGGCAGTCTCAGCAATCAAAACAGCGTCGTGATCGTGCTCAAATATGGTGGCATCAAGTTCTTTCTGATGGGTGACGCCACCGAGGAGACCGAGAGCTTCATCGTCCAGAAGCACAAACAAGCGCTCGCCGGCTGGAAGCAGGAAGGCAAGGTTGTGCTCAAGGTGGGCCACCACGGCAGCAACACCTCGACAAAAAAACCCTTCATCGACGCCATCAAACCCGAGGTCGCCTTCATCAGCTCGGGGACCCGACGATTCGGCTGTGCCGGTGGCGTCGGACTGCCCCGGGGGACGGTGATCGATGATCTTCGCAGCTGGACGACCCTACACACCGCAACCGCGCACAACTACGTGGAGTTCGACGACCGACCGAAAAACGCCGCACTGCGACGGTATCACCAGGTCAAGTCCAGCGATGCGCTCTACACGACGGTGTATGCCTACCGCGCCAAACCCGCCCCCGCACCGGACGAGATCGAAGGCGGGAGTTATTACTACACCGTGGCGTCGAATGGCGCCGTGACCATCCACACAACCGAAAGCTAGGGGGGCGACGATGCCTCAGATCCATCATCTCGAAGATCTGACTCACAGCGATGTGCTCGACGCGCTGCCGGGTGGCGTCGCCTACCACTTCACGGTCGCCGCGGGACCGCAGAGCGTCACCCTGACCGCCACGACTCCGGACGCCGGCGTCGACAACCTGGTGGCGCACGCCACCTGCTCCGTCCCCATCACCGGGCTCGGCGATCTCGCCGGTATCGTCAGCGGCTTCAATTTTGACCAGATCCCGCCGGAGTTGCCAATCTCCGCCGGGCTCCATCTCAGTGGCATCGCGGTGGTTGTCGATCGGACCCACCACGAGCTTGTCTCGCTCACCCTCGACCTAACCGGCGCCGATCACTGGCATCTGATCCCGGAGCTTTTGACGCTCCAGCAGGTCACCCTCGGCGTGACGCTCTTCTTTCCGCCGTTGGCCGGAGTGAGCAAAGCCTGGACCCGAATCTTCGGCACCTTCGAGCTCGGGGGCACCACCTTCGACGCTTCGATCCGTGTACCAGAGCTCGAGCTCGAGGCGGAGCTGGCTCCCGACGGGAGGATCGCGCTGGGATCATGGCTCGCGGCTTTATTACCCGGCTCGGGGCTCGAACACTTGGAAGTTGAGCAGTTGCGGGTTTCGGCCAATGCCCGGAAACACAGCTACGCCTTCCAGGGAACCCTCGTCGATGCATGGACGGTGATCCCCGGGGTCTCGTTGAGTGAGGTGGAGCTGGCGGTTATGGGAGCCGGCAGCGCCGCACCGTTTGGATCCGTCGAAGCCACCTTCGACGTGGGCGGCGGCACCCTGCGTCTCGGTGGCGAACGGGTGCAACCAACAGGCGCCTGGCATTTCGCGGGCAGCACCCGGGGGCACGCAGCTATCCCCCTCGGCCATCTCGCCACCGACCTCGCCAGCAAATTCAGTGTTGCTTTACCCGCCTTCGTCGACCACCTGACCCTCGACACCTTGGACGCCGATTTGGACACCGGCGCTCAGCGCTTCTCGTTTCGAAGTTTGTGGGACAGCTCGAATGAGCTCACCTTCGACCTTCACCTCCATGAGGAGGGCCTCGGCCGCGTTGCGATTGCCGGTTATTACGATCAGGACGGCGCCAGCCGACGGGTCAGCGACCTCGTCCACCCGGTGTCGTCGGCGCTGGCGAACGCGATCCCGAGCTCCTTCGAAATCAGCCTGAAAAACGCGTTGGGGGCCTGGGTGCAACCGTCCAGTGGCACGGCCAAGGCTTGTTTTGCGGTAGGCGCCGGCACCGGCATCAACCTCTCGCACCTGCCGCTGGTGGGCAAGGCGTTCCCAGCCGGCGAAACGGTCAAGCTCGACCTGCAGATCCTCGCCGCCTCAGCGGATTTTGACACCGGTGAGATGGCAGCACTCGGGGCCCTGGCCGGCAAACGTGTGGCCAGTTGGCCCCAGGATGCGGTCACTGCGGGGCTCGACCTGCGCACGACGGTGCAATTCGGCGGTCACAGTCACAAGCTCGAGCTGCCGGTGCGGCTCGATCACCAGAGCGGCGCGGTAACCCACGATCCGAACGCCGCGGAGCAGAGCGGCACCAAGTGGTTTCCATTGCAGAAGACCTTCGGCCCGGTCGAGCTCGAACGCGTCGGGCTGGCGTTCCACAGCTCGTCTGATGAGCTCGAGCTGCTCCTCGACGCCTCGTTCAGCCTAGGTGGCTTCTCGCTCGCCCTCGAAGGCCTCGGGGTGAGCTCGCCGCTGACTCACTTCGAGCCTCATTTTGAGCTCGAGGGACTCGGCATGGACTTCAGCGAAGGCCCGCTGCAAATCCTCGGCGCGTTCTTGCGCAAAGAGGGCACCCGCGGCGAAACACACTTCGAAGAGTACGACGGCGCGCTGATCGTCAACGCCGAGCTCGGCGGCGAAGAGCTTGGCCTGCATGCAATCGGCTCCTATGCGCGTTTCAAGGGGCACCCCTCGTTGTTCTTGTACGCGGTGCTGGACTTTCCCCTCGGCGGGCCGCCGTTCTTCTTCGTCGAGGGCCTGGCAGCGGGTTTTGGTTACAACCGTTCGTTGACCGTGCCGTCCATCGACCAGGTGGCGCAATTTCCCTTGGTTGCCGAAGCGAGGGACGGCGATTTTCCCGACACCGGGGCGGCCGGCGATCTCGCGGCCATCGTCGAGCAACAGCTCGATAAGCTCGACGACTACATCGGACCGGCGGTTGGCGCCGGGTTCGTGGCGATCGGCGTCAAGTTCAGCTCGTTCAAGCTGATCGACTCCTTCGCGCTGTTGACCGTCGAGCTCGGCGGTCGTTTCGAGATCGATCTGCTCGGGGTCTCCAGCCTGTCGGTGCCCCCCAACGAAGGCGACAACATCTCGCCCCTAGCCTATGTCGAGCTACTGCTCAAGGCTTCGGTCATCCCCGCCGAGGGGGTGTTGGCGGTTGAAGCCGAGCTTGCACGCTCGTCCTACCTCTTCTCTCCCGACTGCGAGCTGACCGGCGGGTTTGCGTTCTTCCTGTGGTTCGCCGGTGACCATGCCGGCGACTTCGTCGTGACCCTCGGCGGTTACCACCCCGACTTTGTCGTTCCGTCACATTATCCACAGGTTCCGCGGCTCGGCTTCAATTGGCGGATCGACAGCCATACCTCGATCAGTGGCGAGTCCTATTTTGCGCTCTGCGCCCACGCTCTCATGGCCGGCTGTGCCCTACATGCGAGTTACCACAGCGGCCCCGCCCACGCCTCGTTCCGGGCGGGAGCGGATCTACTGATCTGCTGGAAGCCCTATCACTACGATCTCCACACCTACGTCGACATCTCCGCTAGCTACAGTTGGATCGGTCCCATCGATGTTGGCGCCGACCTCCACATCTGGGGCCCGGACTTCGGCGGCTGGGCCCGGATCAAGGTGGTGTTCTGGCACGTGACGATCGAGTTTGGCGACCAGTCCTCGAGCGATCCTCTGGCGATCGATTGGGGCCAATTCGAAGCCTCGTTCTTGCCTCACCCCACCGAAGTGTGCGCGATCACCAACAGCTCGGGCTTGAAGCGCAAGCTGACCTCCGGCGGGACGGAGATGTGGGTAGTCAACCCCCGCAGCTTCAGCTTCGAGGTCAGCTCGTTCTTTCCGGTCAAGACTGCCAGTCAGGGTTCGGGCCCAACCGCGCTGTCCACCGGCGGTGCCTATACGGAGTTTGGTATCGCACCGATGGGGGTGACCGCGTCCAGCTTCGTGAGCAGCCAACACATCACCATCACCTACGATAATGGGTCCGCCGCCGAGCACCTATTCACCTTCGAGCCGATGACAAAAAAGGCGCCGAGCGCGATGTGGGGCGATCCCGACATCGTCTCGACAAACCCGGTGCGTCTGGCCCCGCCCGCGGTCAACCAGCAACGTTTTGTCACCGATCCCGCCGGGGCCGACCCGCTGGCCGGTTACCGGATCTCGCATGTCTCCGCCCCGACTGAAGGCGCTGCGATCCATGACCTCAGGGCTGCCGCGTTGTTACTCAACACCCACCTGATCTCGGACGCTTACGCCTGGCAGACGATGGCGGAGATCAGGCGGCCAGCCGGAAATGATCCAACACGCCGCCAAACCATCCAAAACACCTTCGACAATGCCAGCGCCACCCGCGATCCAATGCTCACGGCCCTGGGGTTCGACGCCGGTCACGACGTGGCGCTCGATATCGAAACGCTCGTCGCGTCGTTTGTCATCGCGCCACAGATCGATCGATCCGCCCTCTAGGGAGCAGGCATGTCCACATCCAAAGTCCAGTTCATCCAATACCATCGCCCGGCCATGGAGAGCGGCCTCTACCATGTGCGCGTCGAGCAGACGATCAGCAGCAGCGACGGCGAAGTGCCGGCAACCCCCTACTCGCGCGAGATTCAGTTTGCTGTCACCGGCGCACGTTTTGCGGCTTTGACTCCGGCGGACGTCGACTCGGTGTTTCCGCCCCCCGGGTCGAGCGGCGATCATGACAACGTGTTACCCCACATCAGCCTTGTGAGTAGCACCTTGCCTTGGGAGCGTACACCGGACGGCAACGTCGACAGCAAGCTGCCCTGGCTTGCCCTCCTGATCCTCCATGACAGTGACTTCTCCTCTCCCGCGGCGCGTCCCCGGCTCCAGACTCTCAGTCTCGGCAAGCTTCAACAAGGACACGGCGGCGGCACATTTCCCCCCTTCGAGCTCGAGCCAGGCCAGCATGCGGAAGACTTGGTCCAGGTGATCGATGTCGAGCGCGGGGTCTTGCAACAGGCGCTACCGGACAAACCTGAGCTGGGGTACCTCGCCCACGTTCGCCAGGGCAAGGACGGGACGGACAAGGCGACGGGGCCCGAGCTGGCGACGGTCATCGCCAACCGTCTGCCGCAGCAGAACGGCTTCAGCACCGCCTATCTGGTGTCGGTCGAGAACCGCTTTGAGCCCCATGGCAATGGCTTCCAATGGCTCGGCGCTGGCGACAGCGACCTGGTCCGCCTGGTCTGCCTCGAGAGCTGGCGTTTCGCCTGCGTCGATCCGTCCCAAAGCTTCACCAATCTGATCCTCGACCTAAAACGCAGCCCCGGCACCTTGCGGCTTGCCGACACTTCCTCACACGCCGCGAATACCCATCTTGGCAAAGGTCGAGTCCCCCTGCCCCACCATCTGCGCGACGGCGATCACACCGTGTCCTGGTACCATGGCCCCCTGGTGCCCGGTCGCCCGGCGGTCCCCCTGAATCTGCCGGTCCGAGCTTCCGATGAGCTGCTGAGCTACGATCCGAGCAGCGGCCTGTTCGACACTTCCTACGCCGCCGCCTGGCAGCTCGGACGGCTGCTGATGCTGCACAGCAAGAAAACCGCCGTCGATCTGTACCAGTGGAAGCGGGCGACCGCCCAGGCGCTCAAACACGACGAGCACGAGGTTGAGCACCTACCCCTCGAGGGTTCGCTGTCTAACACCGAGGTTCCCGCTGGGGTGGTCGAATTCTTCCGCCAGGCGAGCCTCTTGAAGGACGTCCCATTCGACTATCTCGTACCCGACGAGCGACTATTGCCGGTCGAGTCGATACGCTTCTTTCAAGTAGACCCGCTGTGGATCGAGTCGATGCTGGACGGCGCCTTCAGCATCGGCCGGGTCACCACCTCCGATCATTCACAGGATGTGAGCCACCCCATCGCCACCCCCTACGGCAACCTCAGCGGATTCCTCTTGCGCTCCACCCTGGTTTCCGGCTGGCCGGGTTCACACTTCGACGGCTACGCCACGCGCTTGAACAATGAAGGGCTAGTACCCGCCGGCGAATCGCCGCTCGAGATCCTTCGCCTCGAGAAGCTATCTTCGAACGTACTGCTGTGCCTGTTCGAGGGTGACGTTCAAACCCTCGAGTTCTATCTCAAGCCCGAAACCATGCACTTCGGCGTCGACGCCCCAACGGGTGACCCTGCGACCTTCCACAAGACGCTGCGGAATATCGAGACGGGAAGCGACGAAGGCCAACCCTTCGTCGTCCCTTGGAAGGGCGCTGAACACGACCGGGTGGTCAGCATCGACAGCCTAGTCACCACCATGCGGTCGCAGCTCAGTGCCCCCAGTTTTACCTCGGCACTGTTCGCCCTCCAGATGATCTCGGGGGCGCAGAAGGTCCGATTCACCATCTCTGGCTAAGTCCCGCCCAACAACGACCGCAGACAGGTCGTGCGGATGGGCTGCGAACTGGCCGGCCGCCTTGCCCAACGGGGGG
>JAJCXO010000265.1 GCA_029263395.1 Acidobacteriota bacterium
GCTCATACATACTCGCCGCGTGCTCGCTCCACAGGGGCCTACCTGGGAGACGAACAACGAGTTTCTGGATGCAACCTACCAAGAGTCTTGCTGATCCGGCTGCTTCTTGGTGACGAAGCATCAACGGGCGTTACGGCTGACGGGATACCGCTAGTCCTGTGGATTCAACAATGCCGCCATTTTGCGTAGCAGACGACGGAATTCGACAGGTTTCGTGTCGTAGTCATCACACCCGGCGGCCAATGCCCTCTGCCGATCTTCAGCCATGGCATGGGCGGTGAGGGCGATCACCGGAATATCGCGAGTTGCAGGATCGGCCTTTAGACGACGGGTCGCCTCCCAACCATCGAGCACCGGCAGACTCATGTCCATCAGGATCAAGTCTGGCCGTTCCCGCTCGGCAACCTCGATCCCTTGCTGACCGTCCTCCGCAATCAAAACCTCGAATTTCCGGCGCCTCAATCGCCGCGACAGCATGTCGAGATTCATCTCGTTGTCTTCGACCAAGAGGATCCTAGACATCCAGCGGTGCTCCTTCTGACCCGTGGCGTGCGACACACTCCGTCACCAAATCTCGGAGATGGTCCAACAACTGGTCGCGTTGCCCTTTCTTGAGTACCGCATCGACTTGGCCGTCCAATTTGGACTGCTCCTCCGCAGTCAAGTCCTGAGCGGTGACCACTACAACCGGGATATTGTGCCATGCCTCGGTGCCACGAAGCTCAGCCAAAAACTCGAATCCATCCATTTGCGGCATCACCAAGTCGAGCAGGATGAGATCCGGCACCGCCTTGTCGAGGTGGGCGAGCGCCACTAAACCGTTTTCGGCTTCGTCGATACTCCAGCCGTCTTTCTCCAGCCCACGCCGAATCAACTCACGAGTATCCGCTTCGTCGTCCACTACTAGTACCTGCCCGCCGCCAGCACGGGAGCTGCCTAGATATTTGTCGAGGTAGGACGACAGTCGCGTGCGATCGATCGGCTTCGACATGTATTCCGACGCGCCGAGAGCAAAACCCATCTCTTTCTCGTCCAACATGGTCAACATGATGACCGGGATATCAACCGTCTCGGGATCTTTCTTCAGTGCTGACAATACTGCCCAACCATCCATCCCCGGCATCATCACATCGAGGGTGATGGCACTCGGCTTGACCTTCTTGGCCAACTCCAGGCCACGCACACCGTTGGTCGCCGAGACCACGGTAAACCCCTCGCGGGTGAGGAATCGCCGCGTTAGATCTAAGGTTGCCATGTCGTCGTCGATCACCAGTACGGTACGTGCACCGCTCGGGATATGTTGTGACCCAGATTCGACGGACGCTGGCGACGTGCGAGCTGGCGGTCGTTCGGCGTTCAGCTCACGCACCACCGCCGGCAACTGCACGGTGAAGGTGGTTCCCTGGCCGTGAACACTCTCGACCGTGATGTCGCCTCCCATCAGCTGACAGAACTTCTTGCTGATCGTCAACCCGAGACCGGTGCCACCAAACTTGCGCGTCGTCGACGAGTCGGCCTGGGTAAATTCCTCGAAGACCTTGGCTATCGCCTCTGGGCTCATGCCGATCCCAGTGTCGGCGACTATGAAGACCCAACCGTCAGCACCTGCTTCTGCTACGTCAACCAGGGGCCGACGCCGTGCCTTGAGCGTGATCGTCCCTCGATCAGTAAATTTGCTGGCGTTAGACAACAGATTGAACAAGGTTTGCCGCACCTTGGTCTCATCCGCCTTGAGCAGACCGGCACGCGGATCAACGTCAACCACCAAACGGTTGGCATTTTTGTCGACCAACGGCTGGATGGTGGTCGTGACATCGTCGATCAAGTCGCCGACGGTAAACTCTTCCAAGAACAGTGTCATCTTGCCGGCTTCGATCTTCGATAGATCGAGGACGTCGTTGATCAGCTCCAACAGGTGTTTGCCAGCCGACAGGATCTTCTTCAGGTCAGGGATGAAGTCTTCCTGTCCAAGGTCCTCGGCATCCTCGGTCAACATCTCGGTATAGCCGATGATGGCGTTCATAGGTGTCCGCAGCTCGTGGCTCATGTTGGCCAAAAACGTGCTCTTGGCCTGATTGGCATCTTCGGCCGCTGCCCGAGACTCTTCCACACGCGTCCGAGCAACTTGCAGCTTCTCCGACATCTGATTGAACGAAGTCGCCAACTGGCCTAGCTCGTCGCGACCACGGTGCGGGATCCGATGCTCGAGGTCGCCCTCTCCAATCCGTTTGGCCCCTGACCTGAGGGCCTGCAAACCACGATTGAGGTGTGAGGAGACGAGCAGCGCAACGCCAAGCGCCAGCAGCGCTGACAGCGCAAAAATCCCCAGACCGATACGGTCGGTGCGACGCGTGACGTCGTTGAATTCTCTGGTTGACGCTTCCACCCGTTTGCGTTCGTCGTTTTCGAGCAGCCTGAGCTTGCCGAACGCCTCTGCAACAGGATCTGGCGGTGGGATGGGCTCGGCTAGCGAAGTTTCATCGCTCGTCGGATCTCCGCCGCCTATTGGCTGACCCGACAACTCGCCTCCATCCTCCGTTATCGGCTCGGGGTTGGTCCCGGCTACCGACGCCTCAGCTCTGACTGCTGGCGCCACAGCACCGGCAGTCGTCTCCGCTGACGGCTCACCGCCTGCCGGTAAAGCGTCTTCCAGTAGAGTGTCCGCCCCCTCCTCCAGGCTGCCGTAGAACGCGATCCAATCCTGCTTGATCTGACGAAAGAGCTCACCAAACTCGGCAATCCGCTGCTGATAGTCGGCATTGGCAAGTTGGCCACCCGTTCCGGCGAGGCGTTCCAGCCGCGTGACCTGCCCCTCGAGAAGTTCGAGCCGCGCCGTCAGATCTACAACCTGCTCAGCCGCCAAACTGGCCATACCAGCATCGGCGAGTACCCTGAAATCAGCTACCGAATTGCGTTGTTCCTGCAGCGATTGTTCGATATCGCTCACCAGCAGCTGGCGCTCGACAGCACGCCTGACGTTATCGAAGCTCTGTTCTCGCTCGGCGTTACCCACGCGGTCGAAGAAGATGTTGAGACCGAAGAGGGCAAGGATGACGAAAAACGACAGGAAGAGCCTGCGTCGAATACTCATGAGCCGGGATCTCCTCTATCGACGCCGCTAGGATTCCAGGATCTGTTGGATCTTGCGCATCCACCGTCCCAGGAAACCCTTGGGAGCCTCGTCTTTTACCATCTGGGACTGCTGCGAATCCGCAAACGACACCGTTGGAGCGTGGTGATCCACGGCTGGGCTCTCCGCGATTCCCTGAAAAGTCTGCGCGGACTCCGGAATCCTATCCACGGTCTGTCTGAGCGATTCACCCAACTCGCGAGCGCTCGGCCGCTGCGACGGATCCTTGATCATGGCAGCGGCAACCACTGCCTCCAGGCTCTCGTGGAGATCCGGAGCGACGCTGCGTAGCGTCGGCGCCGGAGAGTTGACGTGCATCATGATCATCGACATTGGATCACGATTGACGGCGTTGAACGGACGGCTGCCGGTCAGCATCTCGAACAGCATGACACCAAGACTGTAAACATCGGCTCGGTCGTTCAGGTCGGTGGACGAAATGCGCTCAGGTGCCATGTAGGCGGGCGTTCCCAACACCCAGCCCTCGGCGGTCAGATTCTCTTGCGTCACCGCCTCCCCAACCAATTTGGCAATGCCGAAGTCGAGCACTTTGACGAGCTCACCTTGAGCCGTCTGGTGCAGGAAGATGTTCTCGGGCTTGATGTCGCGGTGGACAAGCCCGGCCTCGTGAGCTTCGGCCATCACATGACACACCGGTTCGAGAATCTCGACACAGCGTCGTGGCGACAACCGTCCCTGCTCGCGGATCTCATTCTCGAGACCCGATCCCTTGAGCAACTCCATCACCAAGTACGCGACACCGGTATCACTCACGCCGAAGTCTGATACCGCGACCGCGTTGGGATGGCGAACTTTGCACGCCGCCACTCCTTCCTGACGAAATCGCTTCAGGGTCTCGTCGTTAGCAGTGACACTGGGTTGCAGGATCTTGACCGCAACCTCGTGATCGAGATCAACGTGCACCGCACGGTAGACGGCACCAAAAGTGCCTGCACCAATCGGATCGCCGAGGCGATACTTGCCCGCCAGTACAACCCCCGGCGCCAACTCGGCGACCGTCGGTTCGCCACTCTTGGGAACCGGCTTTGCACTCTTGGTTCGCAGGTGGGTTTGCACTCGCGCCAACACCACTTTGAAGTCGAGCGGTTTGATGACGTAGTCATTGGCACCATGGTCCAGCGCTTCGATCATGTCGTCACTGTTGGCCTTGGCTGTGGCCATGATGATCGGCAGCTGCACCTGCGAGTATTTACGACGCAGAATCTTCAGCACTTCGACCCCATCGATACCCGGCATCATGATGTCGAGCAGCACCAGATCCACCGGCTCGCGATCGATCATCGCCAGCGCCTTCTCGCCATCTTCGGCAACTCGGACGCGGTAACCCTTGCGCTCCAAACGACGCGAGAGCATGTCGCGGTTCATCTCGTTGTCGTCGACAACAAGCAGATTGAAATCTCTGTTTTCCACGGTGAGTCTATTCGCGGGTGGTGGGTCGGACGGCGGCGCGTCAGCGATCACAAGTGAACGGCTACAGTCTAAAAGAACGCTCACAGTGTATCAGTGCCAAGCCGCCTCAGCAGATCAGAACCCCGGTGACGCCCCCCAACCCTCTGACCTATACGTCTCGCAACACCGGACGCGTGAGACAGGTTGGTCCCCCCTCGGCTTTCCAAGAGATCTCTCGACCACGGTAGGTTTTCACCTCACATCCCGCCGCCTCGAGTCGTTGTTGGGTCACCGGATTCCCCTCCAGCATCAGACATCGACGAGGTGCCAACGCCAGCACGTTGGGTCCCATCGTGGCGAATTCCTCCTCTGGCACCTCGACCAACTGCACTCCGTGCGCTTGCAACAACTCCCAGAAGGGTACCGGCGCCAACGGTGGATAGATCACTGCCAAATCGCGATCGAGCATGCTGATGAGAGACAGCAAGTGAAGGCACGCTTCTGGACCGGTGAAATACGGCAGATCGACCGCCACCACCTCGACCCCGAGGCTAGCTAGACCAGAACGCAGCTGTTCGATCCCCGCCGCGTTGGTCCGGAAGCCGCGGCCGGCAACCAGGGTGCGCTCGTCGAGCCACATCAGGTCACCGCCTTCGGCTCGGGCTGCGCCTTCAAGACGGAACAAAACCGGCACCCCCAACACCTCGAGCCGCTGCGCCAAGACATCCTCTTCACCACGCCGCAGCGCCTTGCCCATGCTCAGCACCACTGCACCACCATCGGTTATCCACACCGGATCGAAGACGTAAATTGCATCCGCTCGATCCGGCTGCGGAGCCTCGTGAAACAGTACTTCCGCACCGGCTTGCCGCAACGTCTCGACCAAGGCATCGTGTTCGTTCTGTGCCGCGGCCAGATCCGGCTGGGAGGTGTAATGCCACCGTTCCGGATCATCGACCGCAAAACTCTCGTCTGGCCGTCGGACAAGGACACGACGAAGGGGGCCGACCATGGTATGGCCACCATATTTCTCTTTTGAGCTACTCATGACGGCAGATCCTACATCGGACTGTGGCCGGGGAAGCCATACGACCATCCTTGAATTCCTGCTGTTTTGGCTCGGGGAAGGAGACCTCGTGGGGCGAGCACGCAGCGAGCGTGTTTGAGCCTGGAAGCTCTTAGGGTGTCGTATCAGATGGCACAACAAGGACTGACGCCTCCCGCAAGAGACCCGGCGAGTTTCCGGAGCTGCGGCGCAGCCCACGAGGTCGACCGACTCTCGATTCCTCACCGAACCATGCCTGGAGGCACGCTCGAGGCGTCAGATCACCGGGTGATCTTGACTCTGGACAGTACAGAGGCGACCGATTCCCAGCGAATCTTGACGCATGTCGTCGACCTACGGGATCCTCACGGCGTGATGAGCCTTTCGTCCGTGGACATAAACTCTGCCAACCCGGTAATATCGCTTTTGTCGGCCGACAAGTCCGATATTACCGGGTGATATCGCTTTTGTCGGCCGACATTTCACAGTTTCCCCGGGTAAAGACGCTGCTATTGACCGACGTTGTGCGTTATTACCAGGTGATATCGGGGCGGTTTCTCGGCGGCCTTGAGGTCTCACCGGGTCATTTTGGCGACATTCTGATGAGGATCGTGATGATCCCAGAGCTGCCGACGAGCCTGATCTCATCCCGTGTCGGCGTCCCCAGAGCCGGCTCTTCTGTGATGATCGTTCCTGATTAGCTCCGCGGAGCGAAACCCAATCCGTTCAGATCGACGGGCGATCTGTCCTCTGACAGACCGCCCTGGTCGATCGAGGGGTCGCTCGAACTTACGGGCAGGTCGCAAACGCAAACGTGTCGGTCACTGCGTTGGCGGGTTGGCCCAGCGGATTGAAGTAGGTCTCCACCGCACCGTTTTGGGTATCGGTCACCGTCACCGTGAACTCGACGTCGGTGGTGGCTGCGAAGAAGACCCAATAGTGATTGGTGAACGCGCAGCCATTGAGCACCTTGATGAGCATCTCCCAGTTGTTGGCGTCGAAGAAATAGAGATTGCTCGAGTCGTCGGTGCCACCCGGCACCACCACACCTGGCCCAGAATCCGTAGCGGTAGCCCAGGCGACCTGGACCTTGAAACGATCGTTGTTGAGGCACAGGGTCGTGTTGTCAGGGACACAGGTGCCGACACTTGGCATCAACTCCCAGCCGATGTCCTGCATCAGGTTGGTCGTAACCAGGTTTTGGGCATTGGGCTCGGCAAACGGCTCCATCACCTCATCAGGCAACAGCGCAGTATCCCAGTGGGAGGTCGACGAACCTGCTTCCGACGGATCCGGTGCATACATCTGAATGTGGCCGGTGGGGTGGACGCCGTTCGACAACACTCCGCTCTGGGCGACCGCGCTCGGCCCAACCCAGTGAAGATCTCCGGTATCGAGGATCGAAGCAGCACGCTCACCGTCGGTCATGTTGGGCCACAGCTCACCAGTGTTATGGTCCTCGAGATTCCGCATGTAGACATCGTCCGTATTGTCGAACTTGGCTCCGGTCGCACGGTCGACAATCGTGGCAAAGCCGAGCCCATGGGCCACCTCGTGAAAGATCGCACCGAACAGGTCGAAGGTATTCGCCGGCGCCGGACTACCGATGCCATACCACCAGCTGAACCCCGTCAGGCAACCCGGATCGTCGTCAACGGCGCTGTTGAAAACAGCAAAGATATTCGGCGAATTGGCAGGCAAGCCAAGCAGCGGACCAATGTCGATGCCTTCACGGGCATTGGCCAAGGCAAAAGGATGCCAAACGGGGCCCAGGCCGCCTCCCCGGATATATCTGTCAGGCCCTGCTGCGCCCAAGACTCCAGAGGTGGCACCGCAGTTCAACGGAGAAAACTCTGCGATCACCGGGATTTCGACCGCGCTAGCCACCGTGTTACCCCAGGTATCGAGCGCAGCCTGGAACACATTGAGCCTTTGCTGGCCAAGGGTTGTTCCAGGATTCCCAGCGACCGGCGACACCGGCGTCGGGTCATTGAAGCCGACGCCAGGAGCATTGTCATTGACGATCGTCAAGGTTGCCGCCGAGACAGCCATCGGCAGTAGCCCAATGGCGGCAACAAACACGATCGAGGTGACGAAACCACATCTCGGGTAGGAGGGCCTCATTGCGCCACCTCCTCAGCTGGCACGCCATCTTTGGCCGAAATCGCCCCGGTTCCCGGCTGTGCCGTCTCTATCTGTTCCACACCAAGTCGCGCCGCCTCGGGCTCGATCGGCATGCCATGCTGGTACTTTACGCTACCGTCTGGACCCACCGTGACGGACGTGGCATTGAGAAAACGTCCCTCGAGGTCGACATACGAATAACCAAAAGGCGTTTCGACCACCTTCAGGCCATCGTGTGACGTGCTGAGACGTTCGCGGAGATCCGACGGCACTTGCCGGCGACCCTTGGCCGGCGGCACGATCATTTTTCCCGTTTCCGGATCGATGTAAACCTGGAGCTGCTCTGCAAGGCTCGAGTCCGCTGGGCGCTGCATCACTGCTCGAGTTGTCGCCCCTTCGTCAGCAGTCTTCTGCTCGACAGCCCCTTCTTCGGGAGTTTCCACCACCGTCGAATCCGCTGCAGCGGGTATCTGCAACTCATCAGCGCCTGCGACACCGACAACCGCGACACTGAAAGCCGCGACACTGAAAGCCGCGACACACAGTATCGTGGCAACCTCTTGTAGGTACCTGGCAAATCTTTCCTGTCCGGAACACGTTCTCATGCTTCCTCCTTGAATAGGGGTCGATTCGTCAACCCGAAGACTGTTGAGATAGCCGATCGGCCATTACAACACTAGAACAGCTCTCAAGATCGAAAGCAATTCTATGGAGGAGGCCATGTGACTGAACAGGGCTGGACTCTCAACCGAGAAACTTGTCGCGTTAGCAACCTTCGCGCCCTAGAATCCTTTGTGAACATAAACTCCGATGCTCCTACCCTCGAGCTTGGGCGGGGGCTTCAGCAGCCAACAACTTACGGAGTAGATGGAATGCCCCGAATCATGGCCTTCGCAGGCAGCGCACGGCGCGAGTCCTTCAACAGAAAGCTTGTTGCCACTGCGGCTATCAAAGCGCGCACCTTGGGTGCGGACGTGACGCTCGTCGAGCTTGCCGACTATCCCATTCCGTTGTTCGACGGCGACCTCGAGGCCGTCGAGGGTATCCACGACAACGCGACAAAGCTGCGGCAGCTCATGCTCGACCACGACGCGCTGCTCATCGCCTGTCCCGAATACAACGGTTCGATTACCCCGCTGCTCAAGAACGTCATCGACTGGACGTCTCGACCGGCGGATGGCGTCGCGATGTCAGCGGCCTACCGCGGCAAAGTTGCCGGTCTGCTCAGTGCCTCACCGGGTAGCCTGGGAGGGATGCGGGGCCTCGTCCACGTTCGGGCGATTCTCAGCGGAATGGGTGTTCTGGTGGTGCCAGGGGACATGTCCCTGGGTGGAGCACACAGTGCCTTCAGCGACAACGGAGCACTCATCGACGACAAGTCGAATGCCCGCCTCGAAAGAATCCTCAGTACCCTGATTTCAACCACTGCAGCGCTAAGCAGTGCGACCAGCTAGTCGGTATCAAGGAGAGAGCCCATGAATCGATCCCTCGTCAAGACCGTCCTTCTCACCCTGGCGGTAGTAGCTGCCAATTCCGCGCTGGCATCCAGCGGAGATTCGACGATGGACTGCTGTCGACTGACAACATCCAACGGGCCCAGTCACCAAATTGAGCTGGTCGAACCGTGGAGTACTTGGCGTGCGATCACCGGCAAAACCACCCTCTCCAACTTTCCGCTGCAACACCATCTGAAGGTCGACCTCGCACTCGAGCGCTTCCGAGTCACCCACTCAGGAACGCGTTTCGTCCTGGGGCGGACTCAAGATGGGCAAGCAGGCTGCGACGACTGTGAAGATCAACTGATCGACTTCGATACCGACAGTGTTGTCCTGCTGCGTGGAACGATCGCGGACGATCCCAGTTCCCGAGCTTTTCTGGCGCTCACTGAACACGGCAGTCTGGGCACTATCGACTACCAGGGTCAGCGTTACCGCATCGCCTCCCAACAACCACGTCAGCTGACCGTGACGCTTGCTCCGATGGCTGGCGGTTCGGCTCTCGATGTCCCGATGTGTGGCACTGACGACTCAGAGCTCTCACAAAAACTGCTGGTGCAGCAGGTCGCCACCAACGCGCTAGTTGGCGCGCCGCCGTTGATCGGCAGCCGGCCCCAGGTCGGCGCACCGCCGATCCGAGGTCTGCGGCAGCTCGAGGTTGCGGTTGAGACCGACTACGAGTTCTTCCAACTCTTCAACGACCTCGACGCTGCGTCAGCCTACGTCGTTGCGGCCTACGCCGCAGTGTCCGAGGTTTATGTGCGGGATACCGGTGCCCGGATCGACCTCAGCTTCGTTCGGCTGTGGGACGACCCCGCGGACCTGTTCAACGAGCCCGATCCACTCGGCAGCTTCCAGAGCCACTGGGAAGCCAACATGGGCGCTGTCCAACGCGATGTTGCGCAATTCTTTACCGGCCGACGCAACCTGCCGTATGGCGGCGTCGCCTTCCTCGGTGGCCTATGCGGCAGCCAAGGCTATTCGGTTGCCGGTTACATTCTCGGATTCTTCGACGATCCCACATCCCCCAGTGTGGTCAACCGCGACATCACCGTCTCGGCCCACGAGCTCGGCCATAGCTCGGGATCACCCCACACCCATAGTCTGGGGATCGACACCTGCGACGACGAAAACTCGACAGCACAACGCGGCACCATCATGTCGTACTGCGGTCAGACCTTCACCGGTGGCGCGTCCAACACCGATCTGCGGTTCCACACCGGCACCCAGACAATCATGGAAGATCTCTTTGCGAACAGTGCCTGCTTGGTCGCAGACTGTAATCAAAACGCCAACGATGACGCCCTCGACATCGCACTCGGTGCCAGCGCCGACGTCAACATGAACAGCATTCCTGACGAATGTGAAGACTGCAACAGCAACGGTGTGCTCGACGACGCCGACATCAGCGGCGGTACCAGCAACGATCTCAACATGAACGGCATTCCCGACGAATGTGAAGCCGACTGCAACACCAACTCCATACCCGACGACATCGATATCTCCCAGGGCACGAGCGATGATCTCTATGGCAATGGCATTCCCGATGAGTGCGAGGCCGACTGCAACTCCAACTCCATGCCAGACTACGACGAAATCCAGGCTGATATGAGCCTGGATCTGAATCGCAACGCCATGCTCGACGCATGCGAAGACTGCGACCGGGACACGGTGCCGGATCTCGAAGCACTCGATCACGCCAACAACGTTTGGTTGGCAAGCATCGACCACACCCGGGTTCGCGAATACCTCGCAAAAGTTGGCCCACTGACCAGCGTGTCCGACGACGCTGGCATCGCCGAGGGGCAAGATCTGCTGATCACCGCCGACCGCCGAATCTTGGTCTCCAGTCGCCTCGATCATAGGGTCGTGGAGATTGCTATGGACGGCACCATCACGGGTGACCTTGTCGCCAGCGGCACTGGCGGTCTGAGCGAGCCAGCCGGAATGGCGCTGACCACCGATGGCAGGCTGTTGGTCGCTAGTCGTGGCACGCACTCCGTCTTGGCTTACAACAGCACCACCGGCGCGTTCCTCGGCGAGATGGTAGCGGCCAGCACGGGCGGTCTCACGGCGCCGTTTGGGTTGGCATTCCGACCTGGAGATGGAGGCAACCTCCTCGTCACCAGCAGCGACAACCGGGTGCTGGAGTTCAACAGTCTCACTGGCAACCTGATCGGCGAGGTGGTCTCCGTCGCCGATAACGGTGGTTTGATCGATCCGCACGGCTTGCTTGTCCTCCCCTCAGGCAACCTACTGGTGGCAAGTTACGGTTCCAATCAGGTGCTGGAATTCGACGGATCAACCGGAGCGTTCGTACGACAGTTCAATCAGGGTGGCACCGCCACTCGGCTCACCCTCGACCAACCTTGGGGACTGCGACTCGGCCCTGACGGCGGCGTTTATGTCAGTCGTGCCCATGATCACGAAGATCGACGACCAGAGCCCCTCCATCTCACCAACGCTCGGATTTATCATTTTGATGCCACCACCGGCTTCCTGCTGCGCGCCTACGTGCTCGGCGTCAACTCCGGAGTTGAACATCCAACCGGTTTCGACTTTGTGCCGGGTGACACTATCGACTGCAACCTCAACTTGATTCCCGACTCCTGCGACATTTCCAACGGCACTGCCTCAGATGAGGATGGCAACGGAGTTCCAGACAGTTGCGGGGTCGGTTCTGGCATCATCTTCCAGGACAGCTTCGAGTCGGGTGACACCTCCGCTTGGTAGGCACACGCTGGCTTGGTAGGCACACCTCAGCTTGGGTAACCAAGCGACCACCTCTCCGACTTCATTGATAGGTTTTCCAACGGCCAACAATCCTTTCGAAAAACCATTGACTTCTCCGAACCTCTCAGTTACTCTTCCCCTCGCCATGAAAAGAATCCTCTTACCCCTCTCCAGTTACTCGATGCTGACCAACGTCAGGGGGGTCGAGGTGTAGGCTACACCACGCGCATCAAACGCGATCGTAACGACCCCCGGGCGCTTCTGAGCATCCGGGGGTTTTTGCGTTAGTACTGTTTTCGGTACAGCGTATTCGGCACTGCGTATTCAACACTCTGTATTGAATACAGAGTCGCCGAAGCTGCACATCCGAAGACGACACATAACTCTCGCAACAGTGATTCTCTCAGCGAAGATTTCCACTAGTTGATCTTTCGCAGGGAATTGTTGCGCCAACTCGCACTGTTCAAATGAACGTGTATAAGGAACCCGTATGTCAAATAGTAATTGAGCAAAGGATAAATCTTCCCGGAGGGTACTGCTGGGTGGGCTGGCAACTGGTCTTGAAAACCAGGGCGGCGTTTCGCTGGGGGTTCGACTCCTCTACCCTCCGCCAACTCTTTGACAAGGTTTTGGGGATGTAGACCGCTATGGAGGCGGGATGGGCTGTAGACCTGTTGCGTAAGTCCGAAGTGCTGCCTGGAGGGTTCGATTCCTTCCATCCCCACCACGCCGCTCTAGCCCAATTGGCAGAGGCGCTGGATTTAGGATCCAGAAGTTCAGGGTTCGACTCCCTGGAGCGGCACCATGTTTGTTTCCTTGCCGACGTAGCCCAACTGGCAGAGGCGCCAGGTCGAGAGCCTGGTGGTTGGAGGTTCGAATCCTCTCGTCGGCACCAGACCTGAACAGTTTAGTTTGGCCCTGTAGCCCAACTGGCAGAGGCAGCGCCCTCAAAAGGCGTGAGGTGTGGGTTCGAATCCCACCGGGGCCACCAAGGAGAGATGACAGAGCGGCAATGTGCCCGGTTGCTACCCGGAGGCCACCGTTGATCTCGGTGCGCAGGTTCGATCCCTGCTCTCTCCGCCATATCTGACGCCTGCGACTAGCGGGGCTGCAACTCTGTTTGTACCCGCTCTGCCAAGAAAATCTTGAGCAGTGATTGATACGGTACATCGCGCTGGTTAGCGAGCAATTTCTGAAGTACTGACGCCTCGCCCCCCCGTCGCTCGCTCCGTAGAGCCCTCACGCCACAGGCTCGCGGAGCCAACGCGACGACAGCAAGGCCCAAGGCTGCAAGCATCGGCGCCCAACTCGGCCGCCGATCGACTGCGGTCGGCCGAACGCATTCGCGGCCACTCGGTAGCAGCGCCTAGCGCACTGAGCCACCGTGACGAGACGAGCCAAGTCTGCCTCGAGTTCGACCATTGAACCGTACCGAAGGTCACGGTTTTTGGCCAACGCACGATCGATGACTCTCTGTAGGCCGTAAGGCCAATCCGTTCCGTACTCCAACAAAGGCTCGGGATCGCGATGATGCAACGCTCGGTGTTCGAGACCTGTTTTCCTCGATCACTCGGTGTTGTGTCGTCACACAGCTTTGTTCGGCCGCACGGTCTTGTTTGACCACACACAGTAAGAGGCGAGAACAGCTGAGGATTCCCAGTCGACAGACAAGTTGTCCCCAACCGCTCTCGCCGTCCTACAGGCTCAGCAGCTTCATATCCAGTCCGCGCTCCAGCAGCCATACGGTTGCGAGGAGGGCAACCGCCCCCGAGCCGAGGGTGAAAACCACCTGGCGATAGAACCAAGAATCTCGCAACCAGAAGGCGATGGGCAGGAAAAGCGCGACGATCGCCAACTGCCCAACCTCGACGCCTACATTGAAACCGACCAGGGCGATCGCCAGGGTGCTACTCGACAATCCGAGATCAACCAAAACCCCAGCGAAGCCAAAACCGTGAATCAGACCGAGCACAAAGGCAACGACCCAGCGCCGACCGGGCAGGATCGGGTACAGATTGTTGACCGCTGCCAGCACCACCGTGGCAGCGATCGCCGACTCTACTAGGCGTGACGACAGGCTCACCCAGCCGAAGATCGCTGCCATCAACGTCAGAGAGTGCGCGACAGTGAATGCGGTGACGATACCGGCCACCTCCAGCAAAGCCGGTCGAAACGTGGTCACTGACCGCCAACACCCGTCGCCGTCACGTCGTAGGACTGCGGCAAGCAGCAGAGTCAGTAGAAATAGGATGTGATCAAAACCGATCCAGATATGCCAAACCCCTTCCCGCCAATACTGGACGAGCTGGCGCCAAGCCCCGAACTGATGCGGTACGAGCTCGAGTTGGGAGGCATCCGGTGACAGCACGGCGGCCTGCTCGCCATCTACCGATTCGAATCGCAAGAGGCCGCGATGGGATGGATCCAGATCAAAGAACAGTCGATAGTCGAGTGCCAGCCCATCGTTGTTGGGGCAGGTGGCGGCGAAACGCATCACGGAATAGGCACCGTCGCTGTGACGGTCGACCAAGTGATCGGTGGCCTGCAACGTACAGTCGACGCCGGCAGCAGTGACGTCCAGCCGGGCCAGGGCATAGTCGGCGATCGTCTCATGTTGTGACTTCAACTCACCCCAGCTGATGTCTCCGTTCTGGTCGGCATCAAGACCGAGCGCAAATTCGAGATCACGTAAGGCGATGTCCCACTGCCCTGACAGCCCATCGGCCGTCCGCTCCACGCTCAGGTAGCTATCGCTCGGTTTGTGAGCCCAGCTGACAGACACCGCAGCCAACCACAGCATGGCCCATATGACGATCATCTTGGATTTGATCGATGTAGTCATCAGGCCATCTCCTGGAGTTGGATCACGAGCTTGGCGAGTCGCACGTCTTGCAAGCCGGTTTCTTCGAGCCAAGCGATCAACGGGGCCGCTGCCCCTGCATCACGCGCTGCGAGAGCTGCTTCGAGCACCCGTCGAGCATCGACCGGTTCACGCTGGACGCGCCAGTTATCGAGCGCCAACCGCAGCGCCTCATCGACTTGGCCGGTGAGCTCCAAGTGGAAACGGGATTCAGCCCCCAAGTGCAGCTGATCGCCACGCCGCCGGGTCTCTGAGAAACGATCTGCCAGCATCTCGGCGTGTTGGTCGAAATCGGGAGACCCGAGCCTAGACTCCGCCACAGCCAATCGCAGCAGCAAGGCATCGGATCGGGTCTCCTCGGCAAGCAGCCGGCGAACGTCTCTGGGTCGATCGAGGTCGAGCAGCAAGTCAGCATAGGCGCCGAGCAGATAAATATCTCTGACGTCGAGTGCTAGGGCTGCTTCAAAATGGCCTTCGGCAACTTCATACCGACCGAGTCGGATGGCGATCTCGGCCAGCCCGGTCAACGCCCATAATCGGTCTTCGATGTCGGCGACCGGCGTCGTCGCCAGAGTTCGCCGCAACAGGTCGTAACTGCCTTCGGCGTGGCCATTCGAGCTAGCGGCGCTCGCCAGGCAAGCCGCCGCCAGGAGGCGATTGGATCGCTGTAAAGGCCAGCAGCTCTCGTAAGCTTCAGCGTAGCGCCCTTGCACTTGCAGGATCACCGCACGCGTCAACCAAGCTTGCGGGTGACGCGGCCGGATACGCAGCAAACGCTCGAGATCCTCCAAGGCTTGGTCGAATTCGTGACCGTTCTGCCGGATGGTCGCACGCAGCATCAGCACATCGGGTGGTGGCTGCGCCAGATCCCACCACGGCGCCAGAACGGCTCGTGCATACCCTTGATATCGGGGATCACCTTCGGAGCGACCGACGGCAATGTAATCACTCGCCAGGCGCACTGCGAGATCGAGGTTCTCGGCGTCTTGCGTGAGTTCGGACCGAAGTGCACGGAGGTTCCGCAGACGCGAGTCGCCGACCAGGCGAGTCGGCAACGATTCCAGGACGTAGTCATCGTCGGTGGGTCGAAACGGCTCGCCAAGAGACGGCATGCTGAGCGTCGGAAACATCAGGGTCACTAGGGCGAGCACTCGGCGGAGGGTTCGGGTCATGACGGATTCTCCTTACGGCCGGTGGCAAGCTGGGGAGGGGTAACAATCCTCCCGCGGCTTCGAGGGAGCCGAGGGAGGGAATACGCGTCAGACGCTACGGGCAGGTGCCAGTGCAGCCGATCTCGCCCGGATCGACATGCCGACTCTCGACGCCAGAGTGGGCATAGCCAACGTAGGGGAAGGTCTCACGGTAGGGAGCATCGTTTGCGTTGACGCCATCGCCAACACGATTGTGGGGGAAGCCGTCAAACGGCGGGCCGGCGAGTACCCCGACCACGGCACGCAATGCAATGTCGGTCACGTCGTCCGACACCCGCCGGCCATTTGGGAACCCGGCGCCATCACCACCGAGCAGGCCGAGGCGCGAACGATCATCGAACGGGGTGGGTCCGACACCGGTGTTGAGACGTAACAGATCCGCCACCGGACCTGCCGGCGTGCCCGCAGCAGCAATCGGCGGGAGGTACTGCACCAACGGCAAGAGATCGAGCCGCGGCGCATCTGGAACCGGCAACACTCCCGGGGCCACAGTGGCGTCATAAACCGCATTGAGCACCCGCGCCAACACCGGATCGAGGGCAAAGTTGGCAAACTGTGCATCGTCGCGAGGTAAGCTCATCGAGAACTTGTCTTTCGACCCGATACCGATAATCAGCTCGTTGATCAGCGGATTGGCCATGCGCTGGATCTGCACCATGGAATCCGACACCTCAGGCGTCTCTCCCGGGCCCAAGTACTTCTTCTCCTTCGGACGGCTGGTCGTTCCCCACGCGCCGATGGTCGCCAATGGATCGTCGGCCGCGTGGATCTGGCCATCAGATGTCAACATGGTAATCGGTACTTCAATAGCGATGGCATTGACGTTGAAGCCAGCAACGTCGTCTGCGGCAAAGTTGTCGAAATCGTTCGCGTCTTGGGCATCACTTAGCACGCCTGCCACACCGGTCTCGAAAGCATCGGCACGCAGATTGAGGGAGTCGAACGCCGCACCAAGATCGATCCAGAACGGATCTTCCACAGTGCCGGCAAACACCCGCATCCCATTGCCCAGGTCGTAGATGCCCTGGTCGGCCAGCGCCGGGTAGTCAGGCATAGTGCGCGGTCCCGCGTTGGTCGGCACCGCAAATAGCGTTTGCCCATCAGACAACAACGTACGGGTCGCCCCAACTTCGCCACCACGCAACAAGGTCACCGAATAGCTCTGTCGCAAATTGAAACCCTCGGACCCCGGCCCGTCCAACGCGGTGATGGCGGGCGGCACAATCGGTGTACCCGGCGGTACCGGTGCCGGCGAGTTGTCCGGCGAAACGAGGCCGTCTCCCGCTCCCACCAATCCAGTGAACACACCCGGTGCCCTGAACTCGGTTTTGAAACGGAACTCGAACGCAACATCGCGCGAGGCATCGAAGTTGTTGTCGATTTTGATGGTATAGAGCATCTCGGGATCGAACGGGAAATGTGTCGGCCCGTTCGAGGGCTCGAGCAACGGATCGACGTCGAGAATAAACGTCACTTTTGACGGATCGTCGTAACTAACAAAAGCAAAAAAATCAGAAATATCGGCTTTGTGATCAAGCGCGGTCAGCGGCGCTTCGCGATGATTGGCGGCCTGTACACGGCCGCTAGCAAGGATGGAAACAAAAACTGCCGCCACGGTCAGGGCAGACAGTAAAGAACGTGTTTTCATATCGTCACTCCTGTAGGAACTCATTCACGGGGTCATCGATCTGCGGAGTCTTCGAAAGCCTTCGTGGGAACGCTGATGCATGCATAACCCTCTATTAGCAAGCTCCATACCAGTCGAAAACGCGCTCGGCCGCTACATTTCTCAAACTTGTCTCAAGGCGATGCGAGACTCACTGAGAAAAATATTGAGACACGTGAGACAAACTACCGACGTGAGACAACGTCGCGAGCCAGCGCCGTGGGATAACTGGCGCGAGACATCGTCACAAGACACCGTCACAAGACATCGTCCCGAAACAACCAGGGCCGGCCTCAGATCGGCCCGGAGTTCAACGCCAAACCTCAGTCGAGGTAGCCGAGAGCCTGCAGGCTCTTCTTGACACCTTCGTCAATCACGCCGTCGGCGGCTTCGAGGCGCACATCGGGGGCAGCCAACTTTCTTCGGATAACCGCGGCCAGATAACCGGTGCGGACGGGGTAACGATCGGCGAGATTCTCGAGCTCAGTGGGATCTGTGGCCAGATCATACAGGCGCGGCCACACCAGTTGTCCATGTTCGATCTGTTGGATGAGCTTCCAGTTCCCCTCTTGGACACTCACTCGCGCTGCCCCGTCGAGATGGAGGTAAGAAAACACCCGTGCCGTCGGATCCGATGCTGGCACAATCGTCGACGGGGGTACTGTCGACCCTCCCCTAAGCAACGGTAAGAGGCTACGGCCCTCGAGCGTCGGCTCGATCTCGAGACCAAGCGTGGCCAACAGGGTCGGCAAAAGATCGATGTGCTGCACTCGCTGAACGATTCGTTGCCCCGACTGCATCCCGGGCAGCTTGAGGATCAACGGCACATTGATCGACTCGTTGTGCAGAGCTCTACCGTGCTGCCAGTTGCCGTGCTCATGAAACTCTTCGCCGTGATCGGAGACCACAATCACCAACGCCTCGTCATAGAGTTCATGCGCCGTCAGCTCGTCAATCAGCGCACCAAAGCTAGTGTCGTTGGCCGCAATCTCAGCGTCGTAAAGCGCTTCCAGGTCTGCTAGCAACGCATCGGAGACCTCGATCCGGCCGGCTTGCAAATCGTCGACTAGCTGCATCGAATGGGCCGCTGTCGCGGCGGAGACCTGCGGCGCCCAACGCTCGCGGACATCTGTCGGCGGAATATACGGTGCATGCGGGTCGAGGGTGTGGACATACAGCAGGAAGGGATCCTCGTCGTCTCGTGCTGCTAGCCAGTCGACAACTCGCTGGTGGACATCGGCCGAAGTGGCCTCTTCTCCGAGATAGTCGAAGTGATCGAATCCCTGATCAAATCCAAAGCCAGCGGTGAGGTTGGGATTGGTGATGAAGGCTACGGTCTGGTAGCCCACAGCTTGCAACCGTTCAGGCAGGGTCTGCGCCGCCTCGCTCAAGCGCTCCGACCGGCGATTCGTGGCATGCGTGTATGGCCACAGACCGGTGAAGATCGACGCCATCGAAGATCGAGTCCAAGACGACTGAGCTACCGCCCGCTCAAAGAGCACCGCCTGCTCGGCAAAGGCATCCAGTCGTGGCGAGAGCGGTCGGTCGTAGCCATAACAGCCCAAGTGATCTGCCCGCAGCGTGTCGATGACGTAGAGCACCACGTTTGGGCGCTGAGGCCCCGGTGGAGCTGTCTCAGGCGAGATCGAGGTAGCTGTTTCGGCGTCCAACTCTTCAGCCGGTGCCCAGATTGCCGCGCCGTCCAACATCACTCCTGAGACACTGATCTCCGGAGCATCTTCGTCCGTTTGCTCAAGCCCTGTTTTGGCCTGTGGCTCTGGTATCGCCCGCAAAGCCAACCGAAAGAGATTCCCAGCAGGTAATGGGAGGGTCGCTCCCCGGCCGGAACGAGCGAGCACACCAAGACGTTGCGCAGGCTGAGCCTCTGCCTGGAGAGTAAGCTCCAACGTTCCTCGCACCGCACCCCGAGTTGACCAACGCTCGATGCGCAACTCGCTACCCGACGACGGTGCGACATGGTAAGCCACCTCGCTTCCGAACGGCAGAAAGAATCGTGTTGGATTTTCCAAATCAGGACTCGGACTGGGCACGGCAGCGCCTTCGGCTCCTACGCGGACCATGTACCACGCAACGGCCAATGACCGCCGATCACCGCCTTGCGAAAGCTCCCGCGGGCTTCGGCTCCAACGATAGATCAGGTCGAGTCGATTGGCCCCCGCGGCCAGATATTCGCGGGAGATCTTCATTCGATGGGTTGAAAGCCCAGGACCGAACTCGAGGTCGCCAAGTCGCTGGTCGTTGACTGCAACCGTCACAGCCTGCGGTTGCGCCCCGGGGTAGTCGAAAGGGCGCCCTTCCAGCGTCAGCTCGAGTGTTCGCGGTGTCAGCAGATGCAGTTCGACCACTGAGACGTCGCCGATCCCCCAAGCAAAGCTCCGATTCCGTCCCTGATCGAGCTCGCCTCGGGACCACCCCGCCACCAGATGACGCCGGTGACTCGAATCGCCGAAGTCGATCGAACGGACTTCGGTCTCGACCTCAGCCGTGGCCAACTCGGCCCCCAGATCGAACACCTTCTCGAGGCCGGTTGCCGGTTTGGGGCGGCACGACATCAGCAGCATCAGCACCAGGCCGGAAGCCACCAATCCCACCGACCAACTACCCCACAGGAATCGCCGCATTACGAGCGCCGACTGGGCAATCCGTACTTTTTGATCCGACGATAAATCGTCGCGCGACTGATGCCGAGTTCACTCGCCGCCTCTTCGATCTCGCCGCCGGTACGCGCCAACGCGTTAGCAATCGTCTCTTTCTCAACCTGCTCGCGAGCATTGAACCGCGGAATTGACGATCCACGCGACGGGGAGGCTTGCTCCATTACCGCACCGTCAGCCGCCCAGTCGTCCGACACCTCACCGCCTCGACGAACCTCGGCCGGCAACATATCGGGAGCGAGATCGGTGCCGCGATGCACCACCACCGCCTCTTCGATCACATTCTCGAGCTCACGAACATTCCCCGGCCACGGATAGTCGGCGAGGACTGCAGCGGTCGTTGGCAGCAGCCGCTCAAAGTCTCGTTGGTGGCGTTGTGCAGCGCGGGTCATGAAGTGCTCTGCGAGCAACGTGATATCGCCTTCACGCTGCCGCAACGGTGGTAAATCCAAGCTCACCACCCGCAATCGATAGTAGAGATCTTCCCTCAGTTTGCGCTTTGCGATCTGCTGCCGAGGATCGATGTTGGTAGCCGCCAGCACTCGCACATCAACCCGTCGCGCCTTACGCGAACCTACCCGCTGCACGACGTGATCCTGAAGAAAGCGCAGCAGCTTCACTTGGACGTCGAAGCTCATGTCTCCAATCTCATCGAGGAACAACGTCCCACCGTCAGCCTGCTCACAAAAACCGAGATGGACTTGATCAGCACCAGTAAACGCTCCCCGCTCGTGGCCAAACAGCTCGCTCTCGATGAGATTGTGAGGTATCGCAGCCGCATTGACGGGTACAAATGGCTGATCACGACGCGGGCTCGCTCGGTGAATCGCACGCGCCACCAGCTCTTTGCCAGTCCCCGTCTCGCCTAGGATCAGGGCAGAAACATCCGCTGGCGCAACGTTTTCGATCAGCTGATAGAGCCGTTGCATCGCGGGGCTGCTACCGATCATGCCATAGAACGGAGCCTGTCGCTCGACGGGCTCACGGCGGGATCGGCGAGCTAGATCGCCAACCTCGAGGGCGATCCGAATCGCTTTCTCCAGACGACTAAAATCGAGTGGCTTGGTAATGTAGTCTGCAGCGCCATGCTTCATACAGCGAACCGCCGCCTCAACCGACGCGCTGCGGGTGATCATGATCACCGGCACATCAGGTAGGCGGGTCTTGAGATCGGCGACCAGCCGGGAGCCGTCGGCGTCTCCCAACATCACATCCAACAACATCGCGTCGGGCGTCTCGCGGTCTAGGAAACGCCAGAGCTCGGCAGCGCTGCCGACGCTACGGCTGTTGTGCCCCCATCGCCGAACATGCAGCGTGATGATCGCCACCAGGTCCGGATCGTCGTCGATCGTCAAGATCAGGGGTCTTTTGCCCGCCTCGTTCATCACCCAGTCGACCTCTTCCCCTATCGTTAACCCGCGTGCGACTCTATCGCGCCATCAACTGTACCGCGCTGTCGACGGCCTCGGCCAGCCGATCAAGCAACAATGTTGCGGATTCTGCATCCCGTCGAAACCCAGTCTGTTCGAGGGCCTCGGCAACCTCAAAGATTTCGCTGAGACCGTAGGTTCCTGTGGTTCCCACCAATTTGTGCACGGCGGCATCAAAACCAACCCAATCTGCCGCCGTCAGCGCGGCACGCAAGCTCGTCACTTTGGTCGGCAACCCTTGCACGAAACCTCGGACGAGGTCGGCAAGCTCTCGATCGCCAAAAAGCTCTCCATCATCGTTGGGCGGAGTCAGTACAGACGCCGTAATCGGCCTTTCTACAGCTGACTCTATGGCCGCCGGTTCTACTGGCGACTGCAGCATCTTGTTCAAGATCCGATGCAGCTCCTTGAAATCGATCGGTTTGACCAAGTAGCTGTTGCAACCCGCCGCCAAACATCGTTCCCGGTCACCGAACATCGCTGCCGCCGTCAGTGCGAGGATCGGTGTCGTGCAGCCATCGCGGCGCAGCTTGGTCGTCGCTTGCAAGCCATCCATCACTGGCATCTGCCAGTCCATGAGAATGACATCGAAGTGGCCATGCTCGGCCTTCTCTACCACCTCGCGACCGTTGACTGCAATTTGGCACTCCAGTCCCCAGCGACTCAGGATACGCCAACACAGAAGGCGCAGTGATTCCGAATCGTCGGCGATCAGAACCGTTCCGAAGATCGGAGTCAACTCGAAAAGAGTCGACGCGCTAGACAAGCGTTGAAATTCTCTAACCGAATGCGCCCACTCGGAACACATGGTCACCGGTAGTCGCACCGAGAATGTAGAACCGTGCCCCTCGCGACTGGTGACGGTGATCTCGCCACCCATCAGATCTGCCAGTTGACGGGTAATGGAGAGCCCCAAACCAAAACCGGTCGGCCGCTGAGCTGAGGAGGTATCGAGCTGGGTAAATCGCCGAAACAACTGTCGCTGATCTTCCTCGCTGATGCCGACGCCGGTATCCACTACCTCGAAGGTGAGCGTCGCCTGACTGCACTCCATGACGGGTGATGGCGGTGCCTTGTCAGGTTGGGCCTCGACATCACTTTTGACAATCAACCGCACACTGCCGTGTTCGGTGTACTTGATCGCGTTGCTGAGCAGATTGGAAAGAATCTGGCGCAACCGTACGCCATCAACCGCAAACCGCCACGGCAGCCAGTCTTCAGTCTCGATCTCGAAGTCTAGTCCGCGCTCTCTCACCTGCGGCTCGAACGCCGAGCTCAAATAAGCCAGCAGCTCAGCAAGCTCACTCGATTTGATGTCGAGCTCCAAACGACCAGCCTCGATGCGACTGACATCGAGTAAATCACTCAACAGCTGGTTGAGGTGGCCACCATTGTTGCGAATAGTACGGAGGTAATCTTCAGCCTCCTCCGCCGTCTTGTGGCGATCCCACAAAAGCTCAACATAACCCAAGACCGCTGCCAACGGAGTGCGAATCTCGTGGCTGATATTGGCTAGGAATCTCGTTTTTGCTCGATTGGCTGCGTCAGCAGCCTCCTTTGCCACTTGGAGCTCACCAGTCCGCTCTTCGACGCGCTCCTCGAGCGCCTCGAAAGAATCCTCGAGCTGTGCGGCCATCAGGTTGAAGGAGTGCGCCAAGTCACCGAGTTCGTCCACTCCCTCAACGGTGACTCGCTGCTGCAGATCGCCGCCGGCGAGCGCTCGAGATGCCGTGTTCAGGCGTCGGATCGGACGAGCAATCCAACGTGATGTCCACAAGCCGAGCAAGGTGGCAAGCACAAAAGCGACCAGACAGAGCAAGATCGTACGGCGCTGGTTGTCTGCGATCGGCCCCATGTAGTCAGACTCCGGAACAACAGTCACAACCAACCAATCGAGTCCGCGTCCGTCAGCAAGCTCTGTCACCTGAACGTATTGGTTCTTGCCCTGAAGCTCGAACTCGAGCTGGTGATCCCCTTCGATCGCCGCAAGTGAGCCGAATCGACCAATCAGGAACCAAGTCGTCCCACCAATCAATGGCTCTGCTGAAGCGGCTGCCGGCAACCGGCCCGGACCACGACCACTCGTCCCGGCGATCAGTGTCGCCTCCTCCATCGACGATGCAACAGGCAAGCCTTCCCGATCGAGGATGAACGTCTCCCCGCGTTTGGCTACTGCAAGCTGGCGCAGGAACGCATTGATCCCAGCCAACCGCATATCGACCGCCAGGACCCCCAACAACTCACCCGCCTCGTCGTAGACTGGGCGGCTGGCCGCCATCGCCAGCGCATTTTCGGCAAACATAGGGTACACGGCACTCCACACGGGTCCCTTGGCCGCCTCCGCGGCCTTGAACCAGGGCCGCTCACGAGCATCGAAACCAGGATCCGCTTTGAGCTGCTCTAGGCGCTCACCGTTGGGTCCCGCCAAGTATTCGTAGCGCGTACCGCTGACGATCCCGCGCTCAGGATCGACATCGGTGGTATCGACGGTTCTAGTGCCGTCCAAGTAGCGACCAGCTCCAGCTGAGCCTCCCAGGCTGGAACCGAAGAAAATGAAACCTGCGTTCGGGAATTGATCAAATTGCCGACAGAAATGACGTCCCAAATCCACTGGATTCGTGAAGTCCAGCTGCCCTTGCGCAATGGCGTCGGCATTCAGTTCGTTGATCAGGTGCGACACCTCGAGGTACGACTCGACGTACTCTCGAATGTGGATCGAAACCTCGTCTCGAAGACTACTGGTGACTTCGGCAACGGCCTGGCGCCCATTCCGAATCGACAGCCAGCCGGTCCATCCCACCGCCACAACGAGCTGTAGAACGAAAGGAACCACCAGCACCCACCGCAGGGTGAGCTTGGCTCGGGGTCGGACCGGATCGACGACCGGACTACCGATGGACGGCTGGTGCGAAGGCGAACTCATAGCGAGACATCCTCACCCGATCATACCTTCCACCTCTCTCGCGGCGGCTACAAGTACTCGATCAGACCATCGTAGCCATGCGTCACTGGCACCGGATACCCCAGGTGGTCGAGGACTTGACGTGTGAGACTCAGCTTGTCGCGCAGGAAGTCGTCGTTGTGATTGGGATCGTGATGGATGACAACCCATCGTTTGGCTTCGCTAATTTTCGCCAGATAGCAGGCATTGGGCATCGAGGAATGGCCATGACGCACCGTCCGGCGATATTCCTCCGCTGTGTACTGGGCCTCGTGAACCAATACGTCCACTCCCCGCAGGAAATCGATCATCGGTCCGTAAAGAGACAACAACTCTCGATCTTGCGGGATATCCTGAGGCCGCCCCATGTATCCCTGGAAGATTTCGTTGTCGGGAACAAAGGCGATGGCCTTACTAGGCAGTTCGGCCTTATAACAGAGCGTGGGTCCGGGATGCTGTGTGAACGCCCAAGAAATGCGGATATTACCGATGCGGATCGGCACGTCACCGACATAGGAGAATTCCAGGTCGGCGTCCATGTTCTCCATCTGAATCGGGAAGTAGTCGGGGTCGAACTGCCCACGGAAAAGCGTTTCGAGATTCTTGTTGAAGCCGAGCGCTCCATAAATGGTGATTTCGAAGCCAGGAATGAACGCTGGAGCAAAAAAAGGGAATCCCTGGATGTGGTCCCAATGGGTATGGGTAATGAACAGGTGCAACTTGCGCGGCTCGCCTTTGGCCAGGGTCAGCCCCAGGTTACGCAGCCCGGACCCGGCATCGAAGATGATCAGGTCGTCGCCGTATTCCAGCGTCATGCAGGACGTATTTCCGCCGTGACGAACAAACTCAGGTCCCGATATTGGGATCGAGCCACGGCTTCCCCATAGCTGGAAGCGCCCGCCACTGCTGTCCAACGTAGGTAGATACCGGCTGTCCTCTGAGATCGGCCCCGGACGCACCATGAGCTTCGCTGTGTCGGTGACCATTCCCGTTCGGGAAGCCGCTTTCTTGACTCGGTCAACCAGAT
>JAJCXO010000266.1 GCA_029263395.1 Acidobacteriota bacterium
AGGACCGAGTCCGGCAGCAGTGGTCACAGATTCGGGAGATCGATATCGAGGCACTGTCGCGCAATCAGCTTGAAGCGACCCGTGGCTGGCAGCTGCCAGCCGACCCTGGAGAGTGGGTAGGCCAGGTAATGGCCCATGAGGATGGACTCTGGTATCTCGAACTGCGCGGTCCTCGGCTGCCGGCTCGATTCGACATCGTCCACCGTTATCTTCATGTTTATGCCAGCTTTGATCCGGTGAGTGGTGCCGTCGACGACCTGACCGTGACCATCCGAGGCTGGGTACTCGAATGAGACAGTTCAAGACGTTCAGTGTGATGGCAGGCTTGGGTGTCGTGGTGTTTTTGGCTGCGCCCGCCTTGGCGGCGCCATTTGCCTACCATGACTACAACAGCATGGTGACCGAGCTCGAAGGTTTTGCGACGGCTTTCCCTGGCCTCGCCGAACATTGGACAGCACAGGATCTTTACGGTCTACCGACAGTGCCCGATGGCGCCGTCGAGCTCGAACATCATATTCTGCGGATCACCAACGAGTCCCTCGGCTTCGACAAACCGGAAGTGCTGATGGTCGGGGTTCAGCATGGTGACGAGATCGTCAGCCTGGAAGTCTGTCTCGAACTCGCCCGACTCCTGCTCGAAAGCTACGGCACAGATCCATGGCTGACCGAATTGGTCGATCGGCGCGAGATCTACTTCATGCCACTGGTCAATCCTCATGGCTTCAACCACGGGGTCCGGGCCAGTCCCGGAACTGAGGGCAGCGAGGATATGAACCGCGATCACATCTACGATCGCTGCGATCCCGGCTTCTGTGGTGACGATGTAAGTCTTTCGACTGTCGGGGCCCGGGCCATTCACGAAGTGGCGCGACGGCACCTGTTCCGAGTGTTGCTCGATTACCACGGTGGCATTGAGATCATCATTCATCCGTGGGGCTCGCCGCTGCACGATATGGGTAATACCGAGAGCCCCGACGACCGTATCCACAACCGATTGGGGCTTCGAATGCAGAGCTTCGGTGGCCCCTACAACGGGTTGTCGCCAGTCGGTACGTCAACCGATCTCCTCGGGGCGGTGCACGGTCCTCTGGACGATAGCGCCTATGCCAGCAGCTGGGACGTGGCGAACGCCGATGCCACCTGGCCGACCGATGGCTGGCGTGCAGCGGCCTACACCATTGAGATCTCGAACCAAAAGATGCCACCGGTTGCGACCTTGGGTGGAGATGCCGATCTGCTGACGCCGGGTGGCTCCGAAGATGGCTATGTTCCCAAGAATCTGCGGGTTGGATTGGCTGCGATCGACATTGCCGAGCCTTATCTGATGTGGACTAATCGAGACTCGATTCCGACCACGATCACGGCGTCCGAAACAGTGACCGTCGAGTGGCAGGTGCGGGGTTGTTTCGAAGTGGACGAGACCCGGGTCCGTTTTGGCAATGATGTTGATCCGTTGAATACATTCAGTGGCCAGACTGCTGCTCAGCAACAGATCGCTGGCACGCCGTGTTTCGGTTCGCCGACGACGTTCTCGGCTAGCGTGACCTTCCCGTCTGAAGGGACGTATTACTTGACCCCGGCAGCACGGGTCGACTCCAGCCTACTCACTCAGAACAACCCGGTACCACCCGGTACATCACCACAAAGCTGGTTGGTTCGGTCGCGAACTGAGGACGGAGTCTTGGCGATGAACGCCGTCGAGCCGACCGAGATCAATACGATCACCGGCCAGCAGTTTTGGGGTACGGAAGCCTTGGAGATTACCGTCGGTGAACCCGGCTTGATCTTTGCGGACGGTTTCGAGTCCGGTGATACCTCCGCCTGGTAAACGCTTAGTTCCGCGGTTCGATCACCGTTTTTCATTACAATTCGAGATCATCAACGTATGCGATATTCACTGTGTGCCTTCCTTGTTCTCTTCTGTCTGCTGCCTGGATCGGTGCAAGCAGACACCGTAACCGTCGGCTACCAGCTGATCTACAATCCATGGAAAGTGGCGATTGCAACCGAGGCTTTCGAGCGAGCAACCGGTCGCGAAATCGATTTCCGGAAGTTCGACGCGCCAGGCAAGGTGCTGGCTGCTATGGCTTCCGGCGATGTTGACATTGCCCTTGCAGGCTCGAGTCCGATTGCCGCGGGTGTCAGTCGGGGTATCGACATGCAACTGTTTTGGATTGCCGAGGACATCGGTGCTGCCGAGGCGCTGGTGGTGCGCGACGGGTCCGGAATCGACGTCCCGCAGGATCTGGTAGGCAAGAAGTTGGCGGTGCCGTTTGCTTCGACCACTCATTATCACGCCCTGTTCGCTCTCGAGCACTATGGGATTGATCCTTCGACGGTCGAGATTCTCAACATGCAACCAAATCAGATCGCGGCGGCGTGGCTGCGTCGGCAAATCGACGCCGCCTTCGTGTGGGATCCGGCCCTCGGGCGCATCCAGAAGACCGGCAAGGTGTTGGTCACTTCCGGTGACCTCAGCAAGCTCGGCCGTCCGACCTTTGATGGATTGGTGGTGCTACGTGACTTTGCTGAGGCCAACAAGGTGTTCATGCGCCAATTTGTCGAGGTTTTGGCCGCAACCGATGCGTCGTACCGTGACCGTCCGGAGGCTTGGACGCCGGATTCTGCCGAGGTAAAAGCGATTGTTCGTACTGTTGGTGGTGAGCCGAAGGATGTGCCCCGGGTGTTGGCGTTGTACAATTTCTTGCCGCTCGAGACGCAGGCTTCAGAGCAGTGGTTGGGCGGAGCATCGAAAAGCGGTGCAGCCCAGGCCCTGCGCGATACCGCGGATTTCCTGCGTCAACAGAAAAAGATCCCGGACCTGGCGGCCGACTATGGTCGATTTGTCACCTCGGAGTATGTCGAGGCGGCGCTGGCGGCGCGGGCGGAGTAGGCTGACCGCCGGTTGGTTATGAGCACGCTCGCCATTGAGGGCGTGTCGATGACTTTTCCCGGCCGTAGGCCAGGAGAGGACGTGACGGCGCTGTCTGATGTTGATCTCACGTTGGCATCTGGCGACTTTGTGGTTGTGGTCGGCGAGTCGGGCTGTGGCAAAACAACTCTGCTCAACTTGATGGCCGGATTCTCGAGGCCAACATCCGGCCGTTTGCTGCTCAATGGTGAGGAGATTGTCGGGCCAGGAGCCGATCGCGGTGTGGTTTTCCAGCGTAACGCTCTGATGCCTTGGCTCGATGTACTCGCGAATGTCGAGCTCGGTCTCAAATTACAGGGAGTGTCGGCAACCGAGCGGCGCGCGGCTGCGGTGCGCAATCTAGCTAGTGTCGGACTGCAAGACTTTCATCATCACCCGGTTTATCAGCTGTCCGGTGGCATGCAACAGCGGGTCGGTATGGCGCGAGCGCTGACCAGCGACCCGGAGATGCTGTTGATGGACGAGCCCCTGGGTGCTCTCGACGCCCTGACCCGCGAGACATCGCAAGAGCTGATTCTCGACCTCTGGCAGGCGAGTGGTAAAACGGTGTTTTTCATCACCCACAGCGTCGAGGAAGCGCTGTTCATGGCTACTCGGTTGCTTGTGATGTCACCGCGTCCCGGTCGGCTGGCGGCATCCTATGATGTCGACTTTTCACGCCGATTCCTCGCTGAGCGCGATGCGCGGGCGGTGAAATCTGACGCCGAGTTCATCGCCCTGCGTGAACGTGTCCTCGAACATATTCGTTCCGGTCATGTCCGCGACGCGACCGATGTTGGGCTTCGGGGAGGCCAGGATGGCTGATAGCTACGGCGCTCCTGGAGGCGGTGGTAGTAGCCGTGGTCTCAGCTTGGCGACAACGGCGGCACTGTTTCTCGCGTGGTGGGGCGTCACCGCAGCGGGCTGGGTGGAGCCGTTGTTCTTGCCAGGTCCTGGAGCGGTACTCGATCGGTTTCTCGAGGTTGTCGAGGAGGGATTCGGCGGCGCCACCATGGTGGAGCACATCTGGGCTAGCTTATCGCGGGTGGGTTTGGCTTTTCTGCTCGCTGTAGCGACGGCAGTACCGGTCGGTGTGTTGATGGGCATGAGTCGGGTAGCACGGGGCATTCTGGATCCACCGTTAGAATTCTATCGACCGATCCCACCGCTCGCCTATTTGCCCTTGATGGTGATTTGGTTTGGTATTGGCGAACTCACCAAGATTGTCGTCATCTACCTGGCAATTTTTGCACCGATGGCACTCAATGCCCGTGCTGGGGTGCGCTCGGTGCCGATCGAGCAGATCCACGCCGCTTACTCGATGGGGGCGTCGCGGTTGCAGGTGGTCTGGCACGTGATCTTGCGGGGCGCCATGCCGGAGATCCTTACCGGTATGCGTATCGGTCTCGGGTTCGGCTGGACAACCTTGGTAGCTGCCGAATTGATTGCGGCCCAAGCTGGTCTCGGCGCCATGATTCAGCAGGCTTCAGATTTTTTGGTGTCCGATGTGGTGATCATGGGGATTGTCGTGATCGGCACCATCGCCTATTTATCCGACCTTGCGATGCGTTATCTGGAACGAGTGTTGACACCTTGGAAGGGTAAGGTCTGAGTACGGGAGTGAAGCGATCGTGAGGAAGGAAGATTTGAAGACCGCATTCGATCTAGCGAGTGAGTTGCTGGATCACGAAGAGAAGTCTCCGGTCAGGCCGTATATCGAGCCCGATGAACTCGCCAGTCAGCTCGATTTGACCTTGGGAACTGAAGGCCAAGCGATGGCACCGCTACTCGCCACGCTGCGGCAACTCTGGGATGCCACGCCGCGTATCGCCAGCCGGCGCTTTTTCAATCAGCTTTTTGCCGGTCGTGATGCTGTCGCCACCCTGGCCGAGATCATGTCGGTACTCGCCAACACCCCAATGCATACGTTTAAGGCGGCTGGCGCCCAGGTGCTGGTGGAGCGGGAAGTGCTCGCTCACATGGCAGCGTTAGTCGGCTTTACAGACGGCGAGGGAATGTTTACGGCTGGGGGATCTCTATCCAACCTGACAGCCATGATCCTGGCCCGCAACGAGGCACTCCCTGACGTTCGCAACCAGGGTCTTACGTCCGCTGCTGGTCGTTGCCTGGTCTACACCTCGGCTGAGGGACATTTTTCGATTTCCAGAGCACTGGGGATCACTGGGCTCGGCCGCCACAACGCACGCAAAGTACCGATCGACGGCTGTGGTCGAATGGATGTTGCTGCCCTCGCTCGCATGATCGAGGCGGATCGAAACGAAGGCGCCACTCCGTTGATGATCAACGCCACCGCGGGTACTACTGTCTTGGGTGCTTTTGATCCCTTGCGTGAGTTGGCTTCGGTTGCGTCAGAGCACGGCCTGTGGTTACACGTCGATGGTGCATATGGCGGCTCTGTCCTGCTGTCACGCCAGCATCGCCACCACCTCGATGGCTGCGAGCTCGCCGACTCCTTCAGTTGGGACGCGCACAAGGCCCAGGGAGTGCCCCTCAGTTGTTCGGTGTTGCTGGTACGGCGCCGTGGGTTGCTCGAGAAACATTTCGGTGAAGAAGCAGAGTATCTTTTTCAGACCCACAGCGATTACAACCCCGCGCAGCGCTCCATGCAATGTGCTCGTCGTAATGACGCGCTCAAACTGTGGGCAGCGTGGAAGCATCATGGAGATGCTGGCTACGCCCGCCGCATCGATCGGCTGTTCGCCCTTGCCGGTCGTGCCGCCGAGCAGGTGACGGCGGATCCCGAGTTGCTGTTGTGTGACCTACAGCGGTCCCAGCCGCCAGCGTCATTCAACGTCTGTTTCAGTGTTGCGGGTTGTTCGAGTGTTGAGATCTGTGAGCAGCTCGAGCGTGAGTCCCGGCTGGTCGTCAGCCACGTGCGGGTCGGCGGTCGGCGCTGGATCCGTCTGGTCTGTATTCATCCGGATCTAACCGAGGCGGACCTCGACATCTTTTTTCGTGAAGTCAAGACCGTAGCGCGAGCCATCACTGGGGCTCCACAAGGCTCCCATCCCTGACCTGAAAACGGCAAGGTAGGATCTCTTAGCTACAGTGCTGCAATCTCGACTCGAGCGTCGTTGAAGCAGGCGCCGCCGGCCAAGTCGGTGAGAGTGTCTGGGGCAAGGGCGTTGGGAGTTGCACCGTTGAGGGTGTTGTGAGACCACAGGCCCTTGGGCATCATCGCCACGCCGGGCTGCAGATCCCGACTGATTTGCAGCTTACATTGGACCTCACCCGAAGCATTGAACACCCGAACCGAGTCGCCGTTGTTTAGGCCGCGGGCCTGAGCGTCGTTCGGGTTCATCTCAACGGCAACTTGTCGCCGCACCAACTGGCCGAAGGTGGAGCTGATTGTGCGACTGGTCGACGGTGAGATCAAGGCTAACGGCGCCTGCTGGTTGCCGGGATCGTCCTGATAAGTGTAGAGACCGTGGGTCGCTTCGCGATCGAGGGCTTCCGAGAGCAGATGGATCTTGCCGTCGCTGGTGCCTGGGAATAGATCGACAAACTGCACCGGGTTCTGGCCAGTTTCGGGAAAGGCAATGCCAGGATCATCGAGGGCGGTGCGCAATTCGTCGCCGCGATCGCTTTGAGCCAGCAAACTTGCCACCAGCTCTTGCGGCGACTCCGGCTCGCCTTCGCGCCCAAGATCGAGACGATGGCACAGCTCACCGAACACCTGGTAGTTGGGGCGCGACTCACCGACCGGTGCGATCACCGGTTGTCCTTCGAGCAGGGCATACGTGCCGTAACCGCGTCGCAGCTCGTGGTGTTCTAGGAAGGTTGTCGCCGGCAACACAACATCGGCGTAACGAGCGGTATCAGTCATCACTTGTTCGAAGACAACGGTGAACAGATCTTTGCGCTCGAGTCCAACGCGGACTTTCTCTTGTTCTGGGAGGGTCGCAAGCGGATTGGCGTTGTAGACGAAGAGGTGGTGGATCGGTGGCTCGCCGTGGAGCAACATCTCACCGACATGATTCATGTTGACCGCTCGAGTCGCCGGCTCGTCTTCGTTCGCTAGGGCTGCCGAATTGAGGTGCCAGGCGCCAGAGTTGGAGAGGGTATAACCTCCGCCGCGCTGCCCGAACTTGCCGGCCACGGCCGGTAAGGCGAGGATCGCGGCAATTGCCGAGCCGCCGTTGCGATTGCGCTCCGGTCCCCAGCCGCAACGGATGACGGCAGGGGTGGTCGCCGCGTAAAGGCGGCCGAAGGTCTCGAGGTCTTCAACCGGCACCCCTGAGACTTCGGCGACACGCTCGAAGGTCCAGGTCGACGCTCTGGTGCGAAGCTCTTCGCTGCCTGTGGCGTGTTGTGCCATGAACTCTAAATCGGCCGCGCCCGACTCGAACAGCCAGCGGATGAGACTCAGCGCCACCGGTAGATCGGTCCCTGGGCGGGGCGCCAGGTGTAGATCCGCCTTCTTCGCCAACGGCGTGCGTCGAGGATCAACCACCACCAACTTGGCGCCCGCTTGCTGCGCCTGTTGGATAATCGGCACGAGATGGATACCAGCGACAGATGGATTGGCGCCCCAGACCACAATCAGGCGGGCATATCGGTAGTCGTCGAACGCCACGCCAGGCATCTTGCCGTAGAGCCCGGCTAAAGCACGACTGGTAGCCGCCGCACAGACGGTGCGCTCGAGCCGTGAGGCGCCGAGGCGGCGAAACAGTCGTGCGTCGAGGGTGTCCTGAGTCAAATAGCCATTTGAGCCGCCGTAACACAGCGGCAGGATCGCTTCACCACCATGTTGCTCGCGGGTAGTGCGCAGGTTCTTGGCGATGAGCTCTAGAGCCGAGTCCCAATCAATGCGCTCAAATTCACCACGACCTTTTGTTCCCGTGCGTACTAGAGGGTAGCGCAACCGTTCATCACCGTAGAGGTGGCGCCCGAAGCGACGAACTTTGGAGCAAATGAAACCCTCGGTCAGAGGATTGAGTCGCGAACCTTCCAGCTTCTGGACCTTGCCATCAGTGACCGTAATCTCGAGACTGCACGTATCTGGGCAATCGAGAGGGCAAGCACTGGGAAGAATCTCGGTGTCCGTGGATCGCATCTTCTGCTCCTTGGGAAGACGAAGGCTTGACAGAACAAAGCGTATCTCGCGATGCGTGGGCACGCGAGACCCATTATGCGTCGATTCATGGGTACCAATCACATCTTTGGAGCACGCCCTGGTGTGTTGGTAAGCTGGCCTTCTCGAAGCGGAACAATTGAAGTGTGTCCAGCCGGTGCCATCTCATGATGGGCCTGGTTTTTTATAGTGTTTTTCTTGGAAAGGGGCTCGTTTATGCAGCGAATCCTCATACCAATCCTGAGCTTGATTGGGCTGGCTATTCTGTGTCTCGTGTGTTTGCAGTGCCATGCTCCACATATCGAAGCTGAGCTCAACAGCCACGGTCAGCAGGCTTTGACCGCTGCTGGTCTGGATCCGGCGATGCTGACCATCGAGGGGCGTGACGCGACGCTGACGGGTAGCGTGGTGTCGGACGCCGTGCGTAACCGAGCCGGCGAGCTCGTTGCGCAGCTGCGTGGCATTCGTGTCGTCGACAATCGTTTGACCTTCAGCGATTCGGCGGCCACTTCCGGCACCGCGCAGAACCCCGATGCCAGCTCGATTGACCGATCAGGGTCAGCGACAGAGTCCTCGTCGGGCGCTGGAGGGGTTACCGGCGAACCGACGTCGAGTGAAGAACCAGGGTCTGACGTTGAACCAGGGTCTACTGGAGAAGCAGAGTCTGGGATTGAACCAGGGTCTGACGTTGAACCAGGGTCTGGCGTTGAACCAGGGTTTAGTGGAAAACCAGGGTCAGGGATTGAACCAGGGTCAGGGGTTGAACCAGAGTCTGGAATTGAGCCAGAGTCTGATGACCGCACACTGCAATCCTCGCTCGATGCTGTCTTACGCGACAGTGTCGTCGAATTCGCCACCAACAGCGACAACCTGACGACAAAGGGTCGAGCAACTCTCGATCGGGTCTATGTTCTGTTGGCAGCACAACCGGGGGGCGGCCGTATCGCAATTTCAGGCCATACCGACTTGACAGGCAGCCAGCAGTTCAACGCTGACCTCAGCAAGCTTCGAGCCCAAGCAGCAGTCGCCTACTTGGTCAGCAAGGGGCTGCCTGCCGAGCGATTCGCGACCGAAGGTTATGGCGCAACTCGCCCGATCGCCGACAACGATACCGAAGAAGGTCGACAGAAGAACCGCAGGATCGAGATTCAAGTAGTGGAGGATGGCTGATGACTTATCTGATGATGCAGATGCTGTTGTGCTTGCTGATCGCGTTTCTGCTAGGTGCGGTGTTGGGTTGGTGGCTTGGGCGGCGTGGTTTTCAAGAACAAGTCCGAGAGATCGAGGATCGTGGCCAGCGGCGGCATGACGAGTGTCGCAACGAGCTCGAATCCTGTCGCAAGGAGCGGGACCTCTGTGGTGACGAGCGGGCCTCCCTGCGTGAAGAGCTGGCGGTGTGCCAGTTAGATCTCGAAGCATGTCTCAATCAGCCGGCGTTGCCCGACGCTGCTGCAACCTCCCCGGTTGCCCTCGCGGACCTCGGGACACCGGCGGCGCCAGTTACTGGGGAGCCGGCTGGCACTGTGCAGACAGCGACCACCGTGCCACCAGCGACCACCGTGTCACCAGCTAGCAAAGTGCCACCAGCGACCACGGTGCCGCTGGCTGCCGCCATTCCAGCAGCGGCGGCTCCAACCAAAAAAGATGATCTCAAGAAGATCGAAGGCATCGGCCCGAAAATCGAGAGCCTGCTGAATGCCAAAGGGATCGAGACTTGGGAGCAACTGGCTGGGGCCGACGTCTCGTTCCTACGCTCGGTGCTCGACGAGGCCGGACCGCGTTTTCGCATGCACGATCCTGGGTCCTGGCCGCGTCAGGGCGGGCTGGCCAGCAAGGGTGAGTGGGCCGAGCTCGAGGCCTTGCAGGGGAGGCTCAAAGGGGGCCGCGAAGCTTAGCCGCCTCACCTCATCTCGTGGACCGTTGGCGTCGGTGCCTAGGCGTTGGCGGCAACTTAGTTGGCAGTGCCAAGTGGGCAGATCTAAGGGTTGAGTCGGGGTGCTGTGGCAAACTGCCAACAGAATTGGCATTCATTGCCTGATTCTTGTGCAGAAGCGCTGATTTGCCCGGCGCAGACAGATCTGGCGTTACGGTCAGGTGTCTTTAAGAGTTTATCTTGAGATCATTAACTAACTGTCCTGAATAGACTTGTTGGAATTCTTTGAGCCTGTGAAGGTGGCGTCCGGAGCGAGTGGCACGCCCTGTGCAAAAGAAAATCTCGTCGCCGAGAAGCCTACTGGTGGGTTCTCAGGTGATCGGAATCATCTGTAAGGGTGAAACCAAACCGTTTAAACAGCCTCAGCCAGATGAGGAACGAGCCATGACCTGGTTTCAGTTAGTCGAGCATCAAAACCCTGAGCCATATCCTTCTCAAAGGTTGGTGCCGAATAGTGCGTTCTTCCTCAATCCCGCCATCACTGCGAAACCCCAGCATGAGCCTGTCCCCGTGCAACCGCAGCTCAGGTTGCTGCACTTAGTGCATTGAGCTGCGGATCGGGCTTGTGCGCGGGGCTGCTTTTGGCGAGCAGCCCCGGGGTCCCCCCTCTCCGCTGGTTGACCGTGTCCGGTCCGGCCATTAGAGTATCTCGCTGCAAGTCAGGTATTCGACGAGAGTGATGACGGCGGAGCCGTCTTTGCGGGCATCGCCCGAGAGGAAAGGGACTCGATGGTTGTGCTAGCTGAAGTGTTGGATCGGCTTCGGGCTTGGGACGAGGAGACACGGACCGGCAATATGCCGATCATGGACAAAGGCCTAGTCCACAAGGACCACCAAGAGAACGCCTTCATTTCGCGGGTGGAACCGGTGGGTGAGGATTATCCTGACGAGTTTATCGGTCAGCTCGCGCTGTCCGATGATCACCCTTTCTTTTTCGAGCATCCCCTCGATCACTATCCTGGACTGATGATGGTCGAGGCTGGCCGTCAGCTCGGCACTGCCGTTGCGCATATCTCTTACGGCGTGCCGCGGGACTGGAGCTTCGTCCTCAACGGAATGACGGTTGATTTCACAACCTTCGCCGAACTCGGAACGCCGGTTTATGTCAACAGCACGGTGAGTGACAAGAAATACAAGCGCGACAAGTTGATCGGCATGTTTTATGAGGGCCATTTCGTCCAGAACGAGGCTGAGATTGGCTACATGTCGGGACGCTGGAGCATCTATCCCAAGCGGGCGATCGAGCGCATGCGTCGTGCGGCGTTGAAGGCCAAGGGCTGAACCGAGAACTTGAGGGCACCACGCCCAGTAGACCAGCCGAGCGGTATCCGCTACTCGCGAGACCCGCTAGGCGCGCCAAGCTAGCGATTCACTGTCTTTCAAAAGGCACCGTCTTCGAAAGGCACCGTCTTAGATTCACCGTCGTTAAAGGCGCAACCTTCGAGGCGCTGTCTCAATAGACACGAGATCCAGCCTCAAAGGCTCCGTCTTCGATCAACTCCGTCTTCGATCAACTCCGTCTTCGAGATAACACTGTCTTCGATAACACCGTCGAGCGAGCACCACACTATGCGGTTATGTGAGTACACCTACTGTCGTGCGCCCCTCGAAGCGGCGGCCGAAGTTTGCCCAGTTTGTAGTTTCCCTCGGGATCGAGCACGACTCATGGATCTCCGTTTCTTGGCGTCCATCACGGTTGATGACAAGCCGGAACGGATTATCGACATGCACCAGATCTTGCCCGCCATCGACGGCGTCCTCGAGATGCAGCTGGCGGCGATGCAAGGTTTTGGCGTCGAGCGTGTGCTGCTGCAATCAGCGCCACCGCAAGCCACCTCGTTGTGGGGCAACGAAAAACTCCTGGCCCTCGCTGAGCAGCATGGAGATCGGTTCTGGGCATCACAATTCGTGGATCCTCGCATGCCACAGGCAGTGGCGGCCCTCGAAAGCTTTGCGGCTAATGGTGCCAGAGTTGTCAAGTTGTTGCCGGTCGCAGGTTACGAAGGCGACGACCCAGCTCTTGACGAGTTTTGGGGCACCATGGAGCGGTTGCAATTGGTGGCCATGATCCACACCGGTTTCATCACCGCCCGCCACAAGGCGGAAGAGGCGAAAGCCGGGCTGTTCATGAGCTCACGGTACGCCAACCCTCTGTTCTACGATCTCACCGCCCGCAAATTCCCGCAGCTCCAGTTCATTCTGTGTCACCTCGGGGGCGCGGTCTGGCACGAGGAAGCGGCACAAATGGTGACCCAACACGACAACGTGTGGGCCGACATCAGCGGCTTTGGACTGTTCGCTCTGCGCCGCTTGTTGGGTGCCGAGGCTACCGTTGATTGGACGAAGGTGTTTTGGGGTAACGACTCGGCGCCGTTCGCCTATCCCTTCAATCTGCGGTTACATTTGGCGACGTTGCGGCAGGCCGGGGCGATGGACCTAGCGCCCTTGCTATTCCACGACAACGCGCAACGCTTCAGCGAACGCTTTCTTGGATGATTGTCAACCGGCCGCTTTTCCTGGCTCTGCGTGCGATCCTGAGGCTCCTGCTCAAGGGTCCGGTCTACCTGCTCAAGGGTTTTCGGGTGGAGCATGGCGAGCGTCTTCCACGGCAGCGCTCAGCGATGATCTTGGCCTGCAATCATGCAGCGTTCATTGATTCGGTGTATCTGATCCTGGCCGCGCCCAGTCGCTTCACCATTTGCGGTGCCAAACCACGACTCTTCCGAAGTGCCTTGAGGCGCTTCGCGATGGCTTTGGCCAACATCTTGAAAGTTGAGAGTCGTGAACAGTTCCTGGCAGATACTGGAGTTTTGCTGGCTGCCGGTGAGACCTTGCTAATCTACCCCGAGATGGGGCGCTTTCCAGACGCCCTCGGTGAGTTCAAGACCTGGGCGGCTGAAGTGGCAATCGCCAATCAAGCACCCATGCTGCCGTGTTACCTTTACGGCACAACTCGCGGTCATCATGGAGCGCCACGACTTGTGGTCGGCGAAGCGCTGCCGCCGACCGGTACCGCTGATCAGTTGACCCGTCGGTTGCGCGAGGCCATCGAGGCTTTGATGCCGGCTTCACCAGCATTGGACAACGGATGATTCTGGTCACTGGTGCCAACGGTTTTATTGCCCGCCACGTGGTGCAGGCGCTGGCTGAGGTGAGCTTGCCGGTCCGCGCCTTCGACATTCGGTTTAGTGACGATTTTTCCGCGTCGTATCCCGGCATCGAGGCCGTGCAAGGCGATTTGGGTGATCCGGCAACCCTAGACCGAGTCACCCAGGGTGTGCGTGCGGTCGTCCACCTCGCCTCCAAGCACGTGGATCACGACGGCTCGGGTTTCGAGAAGATCAATATTGAGGGCACACAAACCCTGTGTCGCGCTGCGGCGGAGGTTGGGGTCGAGCGGTTGATCTATCTCAGCTCGGTGGGGATTTACGGCCACGGAGTGCACCGCAACGCCGACGAAGCCACGCCAGTACGTCCTGATACGCCGTTCTCGCGCTCCAAGGCAGCTGCTGAGAAGATTGTTCTCGACCATAGTCGAGACCGCGACTTTCAAGGCGTGATATTGCGCCACCGGTTCGTTTATGGCGACGGTGACGGCGCGGTGTTGCCACGATTGATCAAAGCGGCTCGTAGTTATCCCTTCTGGCTGAGCGGTGGCCGTGCCCGTATGTCGTTGATCTGGGCGCCGGACTTGGCCGAGATCATCCGACGTCTGGTCGACCCTGAGGCGGTTGCCATCGACACCGCGGATCCGGTGTATCACGTCACCGACGGTGAGCCGATCAGTTACCGACAAGTGATCACCACCATCTGTCGTGCCTTCGATTACAAGCCGCCTCGCGTCAGCATCCCTTATCGCCTGCTTTATGCGCCGGTGCGACTGCGTGAACTGCTGCTCGGGATTGATCCCGAAGTTGCAGCCTCGTCAGTGACGTCGATTCGTCTCAAGCTGGTTGCCCAGGACAACGATTTTTCCAACCGAAAGTTGGCTGCCTTGTTGCCCGACCTCGAGCCGACCTCTTTCGAAGACGGCTTTCGGCAGTCCTTGGATTTCTACTCTCAGTATCGTTAGCGCGGTATCGCTGACACGATATTGCTCAAAGTTCTATCGAACTGAGCGAGCCTATTTCCATGCTCAAACGCACTCTGGTTCCCATTTTTCTGCAAATTCAGCGGGTGGTGATCTTCCTAGTCTTCAAGACGGTGTACTTCTTGAAGGTCCGGAACGCGACGTACATCCCGCGCTCTGGCCCGGCGATCATCGCGCCCAATCATCAAACCCGGTTCGACGCCTTGCCGATCGGGTACCGTGTGCCGCAACCGGTATTCTGCGCCGTCGATCGGGAGTACTTCCAAAAGCCGGCAATCGGTTGGTGGTTACGCACCTTCCGCGGCGTACCACTCGGGGAGCGTCGGGATCGTGATGGATATCAGCAATGTCTCAAAGTGCTTCGCGATGGCCACCGCCTGATCCTCTTCCCTGAAGGCTCCCTCAGTCGCGATGGCAAGCTGCGTAAGATTCAATCTGGAGCTGCCCGTGCTGCCCTCACCTGTGGCGTCGACATCGTACCCGCCACCATCGTCGGCGCCTTCGAGGTCTGGCCCCGTCATCGCCCGTATCCGCGGCTGTTCAAGCCGATGATCGTCAAGTTCTACCCACCGATTCGCTGCGAGAAGGTCGGCGACAAAGTAGAGCTCAAGCAGCGGATCGCCGAGGTCAACGAACAGCTCGAACGCATCATGAAGCGCCGTCTCGAAGCCTGGCGCCGTCTCCAAGCGCGCAAAGCGAATTAGGCTAGCGATCCCGTCCGATGGCACAAGACCTCCCTCACTGAGCCGAAAATGGCAAACCGAGAGTTCGGTCGATCTTGTGGGCTGCGCCGCCGCTCCAGAACTCGCCGGATCTCTTGTAGTATGCCTAAGTTATTGTGGTGCCATCGGATACGAGATGCCAACAGGTGCGAAGCTCAAACATGCTCGCTGCTTGCTCGCTCCACAAGACCTCCCTCACTGAGCCGAAAATGGCAAACTGGACGGGATCTAGCTTGTTCGATGCGGCGGTTTGATGTCGATTCGCAAGAGGCTGTCTTGCAAGACCCCGTCGAGGTAGGCCTGGCGGCAGGCTTGACGGCGGACTTTGCCACTGGTGGTCTTGAGGATGGCCCCAGGTGGCGCAACCAGGATGGCGTCGCAGGAGATACCGTGGTCATGCTGGACGCTGGAGCGAGCGGCGTGTACGACGTCGTCGAGCTGGTCGGAGGTGAGTTTCTTGTTCAGGACCTCGGTTAGCACCACAATTTGTTCGCGTTCGTTACCGGTGCCAGCACTGCCACCACTGTCGGACGGCGGGGCAGAGAAGGCGACGGCGCGACCTGGGCGAATCAGGGCATGACTGGAGAAGACAGATTCTTCGAGATCCTGTGGATAGAGATTGCGGCCGCGGAGGATGATCAGGTCCTTGATACGACCGGTGACGAAAACCTCACCCTCGAACACGAAACCGAGGTCGCCGGTCCGTAGGTAGCCGTTACTGCTGGCACCGTCGGCAGCCTCGGCCAAGCGAGCACAAAAGGCCTGTTCTGAGAGTTCGTCCAGGCCGTAGTAGCCAAGGGCCTTGCTGGGCGAGTCGACCCAGATTTCGCCGATAGCTTCGCCATGCAACTCGAGGTGAGTTTTAGGATCGACGATACGCACGTCAACGCCCTCGGACGGTGGGCCGCAACCGAACAAAGTCAGGGCGTCACGGTTGTCATCGGTGGCGACGACAACGGTGCGATGGTGCTCGAGCTGATCACGATCGACGCGCAAGCGCTTGCGGCCGAATACCGAGACGCCGACCGTATGTTCGGCCAATCCGTAAGCGGGGCAAAAAGCGTCGGACGAAAACTTCGACACTGCAAAGGCGTCGACAAACGCGTCGACGGTCGAAGCACGAATCGGTTCGGCAGCGCTCATCGCTACCTCGACGGTGCTCAGATCCCAGCCTTGGCGCTGCTCGGGGGTCGTCTTGCGCACCGCTAGTCGGTAAGCAAAATCGGGTGCCGCTGTGTGGGTGGCCTGGATTCGCGACATCACGTCGAACCAAAGATAGGGCCGCCGCAGGAAGCTGATCGGCGACATTATGTATAGGGCACCGTTGCCGTAAAGTGCGCTCAGGATGCCGCTGACCAGGCCAAAATCGTGAAAGTGCGGTACCCACATCACCGAGCGCGATGTCGACCTGAGACCCAGGTCGGCGGAGTTGATGGCAAGCTGATGCAGGATGTTGCCATGGGAGATCATCACTCCCTTGGGGCTCGAAGTAGAGCCGGAGGTGTACTGCAAGAAGGCAGTATCGTCGAGGTCCGGCACGTGAACCGGGAAGTCCTTCGATGCGCCTCGAAGTCGATCGGTACGATGCCAGGGGAGTGCCGACCAGGCGCCTTCTCGGCGCGCAAAAAGATCCTTCGCTGCGGCCAAACGCTTGGCGCGCAGATAGCTGCCGTCGGTCAAGATCACACGGCTGCCGCTGTTGGTGGCCACTGCCTCGAACGCCTTGAGGTCGGCGGTCAATTTCATCGGATTGGGCGGCGCCACCGGCACTGGCATGATGCCGGCAACCATACAGCCGACAAATGCGGTCACGAAGTCTAGGGACGGCGGATAAACCAGCAGTGCCCGATCACCCTTGTGCAGCCCCAAATCCTCGGTGAGGAACGTCGCCAGCCTACTGGTGGCCTCGCCGAATTGACGATAGGTGAAACTGGCCTGATCGCGCCCTTTGGCGTCGATAAAGACGTAAAGACTTTGATCTGGGCGATCTTGGACGTGCTGCTCGAAGCGTTGGAGAACAGACAGATTGGGTGTCATCGGTTGGAACTACCGTGGTGCTAACTTACAATCAGTAGGATGTCGACGTTATCTAACCAGTCTATCGCGCTCGACCAGTTTCCGACCGCGACGAGGGTCGATACCCCTCCCCGCACCAGAGAAGTCCATCTGTGGAGTGTCGATCTGTATCCGTCGGCGGACAAGGTAGCGGCGTTTCGCCAGCTGCTGACACCGGAGGAGATCCAGCGCTCCGAGCGATTCAAATTTGATCGTCATCGCCGCCGGTTCATCGTTCGCCGCGGTGCCCTGCGTCGACTGGTGGGGGCCTATCTCGATCAAGATCCTACCGTCGTGCAATTTGCGGAAGGCGACAAGGGCAAACCGTTTGTACCTCAAGCCGACACGCCAGCAGCGGAGACGCTACATTTCAACCTCACCGACTCCAAAGACTTGGCGATTTACGCTTTCACTCGCGGAGCCGAGCTTGGGGTTGACGTTGAGGTCCTGCGTCCGATGCCTGATGCCTTGGACATCTCCGAACACTTTTTTGCCGCCGAAGAACGGGATGACTTGCGCCGAGTGGCCGAGGCCGATCGGGCGGTCGCGTTCTTCAATTGCTGGACCCGCAAAGAGGCTTACATCAAAGCGATTGGTGAAGGCCTTTCCGAACCCTTGGACCGTTTCTGTGTGTCCCTCATTCCGGAGCAACCCGCACGATTCATTCATCTCGGGGGGGATCCACAACGCGCTGCCGATTGGACGTTGTACCACATGCTGCCCGAGGCTGGAGCGGTGGGGGCATTGGCCCTTGAAGGTGGTGGCTGGCAAGTGACCCGTTGCTGCCGCTACGCTTTGGATGACTGAGTCATCAATCGGTGGCTTTTGAATATTGCCCCAGTGTGAACCGTAGAGGCTCTTATGTTCAGCTTATTAATCAAATTCATCGTCTTCACGGCCATTGCGGCGATCAGTCCGCAAGTTTCGTCTGGGATCAAAGTTCGAGGCACCGGCGCTGCCGCCGCTGTCGCGCTGGTTTTTGGATTGTGTAACGTCCTCATCGGCTGGTTGCTGGGCTGGGTTCTGGCCATCCTCACCTGGCCCCTGAATTGGCTGACCCTGGGTCTGTTCGGGATTGTTGTCACCACCGCCATCAATGCCATTTTGCTCAAGATCACCGACCTTGTCTTGGAACCCTTCGAACTCGACGGCTGGGGACCTGCCTTTGTGATGGGTTTCTTGTTTGCGCTCGGCGGCCTGCTCACCAACTGGCTGTAACCCTCGAAAAAACCTAAGTCTCGAGAGGTAGATCTTTCGAGATCTACCTCTTGAGAGACCGTGACTCTCAGGCCAGATCCCGCTAGCATCAGCGCACCTCGCGCCGATTGATGTCCCGCCTTCCGGGGTCTGTGATGGTTTTCTCGTCCATCGAATTTCTATTTCTCTTTCTGCCCATCTTGCTTGGGCTGTATCGCCTCGTACCGCGGCGTTTCGAAAACAGTGTGCTGCTGTTGGCGTCAGTGCTCTTCTACACCTGGAGTGGGGGAGCCTTTATCGCCATTCTGGCGGTGTCGATTGTGGTCGACTACTTTGCCGGCTGGCTGGTGGCGCGGGCTCGCGACCAAGGACGACGCCGCACGATGCGGCTGGGCATCGGTCTGTCAGTGGGGGTCAACCTGGGGCTTCTGGCCTACTTCAAATACGCCAACTTCGTCGTCCGGGAGCTCAATGACCTCGGCGCTGCGCTCGACCTCGGCACCATCGCCTGGACCACAATTGGGCTGCCGATAGGCATCTCGTTTTTTACCTTCCAGAGCATGTCCTACACCATCGACCTGGCTCGAGGACGTGCGGAACACCTGCGCAACCCGCTCGACTTTGCACTTTACGTAGCGCTCTTTCCGCAGTTGATTTGCGGCCCGATCGTGCGGTATCACGAGATCTCGGCCCAGATCCGCGAGCGCCACACACGGCTCGACGATATGGCTGACGGTGTGGTTCGTTTTGTACACGGTCTGGTCAAGAAGGTGGTTGTCGCGGACGCTGCCGGTGCCCTCGCCGACGCGACCTTCGCCTTACCCGGTGATCAGCTCAACACTGCCACCGCGTGGCTCGGCGTCGGTGCTTACACCCTGCAGATCTACTTCGACTTCTCGGGTTATTCGGACATGGCGATTGGCCTCGGTCGAATGTTTGGCTTCACGTTTCCCGAGAACTTCCGACGTCCATATTCCGCGATCTCGATCACCGACTTTTGGCGTCGCTGGCATATCACTCTGTCGAGTTGGTTGCGCGACTACCTCTACATTCCCCTGGGTGGCAGCCGCGGGGGACTCGGGGCAACCTACCGCAACCTGGTGATCGTCTTTCTGCTGACCGGCATTTGGCATGGTGCCAATTGGACCTTTCTACTCTGGGGCGTTTTCCACGGTGTCCTGTTGGTGGTCGAACGCATCACCGGTCAACGGCCGACCGACGGTTCGTCGTTGGAAGGGCTGCGACGGCTGATGGTGCTGCTGCTGGTCATGCTCGGCTGGGTTGTTTTTCGCGCTGACTCTGTGACCCATGCCGCCGAGATTTATGCCGCGATGTTCTCTTTCTCCGGCTTTGCCTTGGCACCTGAAGTGGCCATGGCGATGACTCATCGGGTCGCGTTGGTCACCGCACTTGCAGCTCTGGTCGTGTTCTTGCCGCGGGACTTTGTTGCCGGTCCACAGCTCGTCGAGAGTCACGGAAGCTTCGCAACACTCGGCCGACTGGTGTGGCTGGGCGGTGGTGCAGTGGTCGCCACGACCCTGATTGCCAGCGGTAACTTCAGCCCGTTCCTCTATTTTCAGTTCTGATGACCCGTCGTAGCCAGATGGTGGTTGTGGCGGCTTTTGCCGTTTGGTTGACGGTGCCGTTGGTGCTGGCAGCGTTTGGCGTCGGAAGTAACTTTAGTGAGCTCGAAGAGCGCCACCTGACGGCCTTGCCAGCCTGGTCTGTCGACCGCCTGATCGACTCCGAGCTGTATAAGGATCTCGCCAGGGCCTTCGGGGACCGCGTACCGCTGCGGGTCTCAGCCCTCAGCCTCGACGCCTGGATCGACCTCGCAGTGTTTGGCGACAGCCCCAATCCTGACGTATTGATCGGCCGCGACGGCTGGCTGTTCGATCGGTGGTCGGTAGTGGGCGTTGGTGAGGCGACAACAGTGCCGCAAGATGAGGTGGCGACCACACCGCGAGACATTGTCTCGCAGTTGACCGAGATGTCGCGGATTCTGGACGCCTCGGGGCGTCGGTTGATCGTGTTGATCGTTCCCGACAAAGAATCCATCTACCCCGAGCTCCTGGGGCCGATCGATTCTGTGGCCAAGACCTCACGAGCGTGGCGGCAAGAGCTGCAGGCCGCATTTGCAGACGCCAACCTGCCGGGTTACATCGACGGGTGGCAGGCGATGGAAGCGCTGAAGGCCCGTTCAGATGAGGATATCTATTGGCCCAATGATACGCATTGGACGAGCGGCGGTGCCCTCGAAGCCACCCGGCAAATTGTTGACCGGTTAGACCCTACCTTGTGGGACGAAAGTGCCGTGAAGAGCCGACCCGGAGGCCATCACGGCGACTTGGCCAAGCTCATCGGCTTGCCGACTTGGATCGAGAGTACCGAGTATTGGCTCAAGCGCAATGTCCGAGTCAAGATTGTGGCCCAGGAGAAAAGTCGACGGCGCATGGTGGCGCTCAACAAGCGGACGCGGCGATTCATGCCACAGGTGCTGTCGATTCATGATTCCTTTGGTGCCCGATATCTCAGCATGCTGCCCCAGTATCTCGCGAAGAGCACGTGGATCAGTTGGATCCGTGGGATACCGGACGGCAAACTGGTCAGCATCGTGGATGAATTTGCCCGTGCCGATGTGATCATTCTCGAGTCCGTCGAACGTTTGTTGGCCAGTCGACTTCCCGGCAACACGGGATATCTTCCAGCCCATCTCCTCGGAACCTTATTCGACGATCTACCACGGATCGAGCTCGGTCCGGTGGGTGGATCTCAGAGCGACCGGATCGATTTGCCGCCGGCCGAGAGTGACACCAGTCGCTACTTCGTGTTCGATATCGGGCCTACTGTCAAAGAGGCTACCGTGCTCGGGATCCGGACCGACGTCATGGTTGGGGACATGACCTGGACCAAAGCCGCAGTCCATGTCGTGAGGTCATCCGACGGGGGCCGTCGCGTTGTGGCCCGCCTGCCAGCGGATGCTGTCGCGGTGAAGATCCGGCCGTCGAAGTTCGAGGTGGATGTCGTCAGCTTAGTCGACGTTTAGGGATCGGTCAGCTTAATGCAACCTTTGAGTTGCGCTTCTGGTTGACGTATGGCACTATAAGCGCAACTAGGAGGTTGCGTTATGGACAACAGCATCGAAGATCGTATTGAGGATCGGATCGAGAGACGCATCGAGTTGAAGGCCCCGATTGCCCGCGTTTGGCGAGCGGTGACCGACCATCAAGAATTCGGTGAGTGGTTTCGCGTCAAGTTGGAGGGACCGTTTGTGGTGGGGGAGGTTTCGCTCGGGTGGATCACCTACCCGGGGCATGAGCACTTGAGGTGGGAGGCGACCGTCGAAGCGATGGAGCCTGAAACCTACTTCTCGTTCAGATGGTGCCCCTATGGTGGCGATTCCGACGTCGATTATTCAGATGAGCCAAAAACCCTGGTCGAGTTCAAGCTAGAGCCGACGGCTACCGGCACCCGTCTGGTGATCTCGGAGTCCGGCTTCAGGGCGTTGCCAGACGACTCACGCCGGCTAGATGCCCTGCGTGAAAACGCACAAGGGTGGGACATTCAAACCGAGAACATTACCGCCCATGTCGAATCCTGAGCCCAGTCCCCCGTCAACCCACCCCGCGCCGGTGTTCGCGGCGTTGGGCGACGCCACCCGCCTCGAACTGGTCGCTCGCCTCGGTGACGGGCAGGCGCATTCCATCGCTCAATTGACCGACGGCCTGAGCCTGACGCGTCAGGGAGTTACCAAACATCTGCGTGTGCTGGAGCAGGCGGGGCTCGTCAAATCCAGCCGAGTTGGCCGCGAGAACCAGTTCAGCTTCGCGCCGGAGCCGATCAAACTCGCCCGGTCGTACCTCGATACGGTAGCCGAGCAATGGGATAGCGCCCTGTCGAGGTTGAAGGCCTTCGTCGAGGCGTGAAGGGCTCTCCGTCAACGCTGGGCGCCCGCAATTGTGCCTGGATCACTCCTTCGGTTTGCCCTCTAGTCAAAAACTACAACACAAGTCGAACCACAACCAGGAAAGCAAGACAGGCACCTGTGAGAACAGGTTCCGTTTGGGAACGGTCTGACATAGGCATTACAGGCGCCGCCGGTCGAGGAGGTGCACACGCAACGATGACTCTCACCGGTCGCCGGACACGTTGCAACGTCGGAACAGGCCAAACCGGCGGATTGCGCCGCAGCCAGCTCCGCAACAACGAAACCAGGAGATGTCCAGTCAATAGCTGTCGACGCTCGTGAAGAGCTTTTTTGAGGGGCGACTCGCTCCGAGCTAGGAGTCCCAGCAGAACCAACCAAGCGCGGATCGCGCTCTAAGTTTGATTCGGTATCTAGGGAAGCGGCTACCCAATCGTTTGTGAGTCCAGCGAGAGCGCCCGTCTGATTGACCGCATTATCAGGACCAGCGTTGGCCCCTCCAGCAAGCAGGACCATCACAAAAAAGATTAGACCGTTGGTTTTCATCATCAATCTCCGTGAGCAAAAATTAGTAGATCTCGATCCGCCAGCCTCGCCGAGAGGCCATTGCAAGCGCATATTCCTATGTTTGCATATAAACGCCAAAACTGGCAGGGAAACTGCTCAATTTTCGTCAAACTTCTTTTGAGGGTTTAGAAGTCGACCCTCTGCCACCCGAGGTTCTGTTTCTTTCCCCCCGTTGAGACGCGCAGCCGGCGAGACGTTGCCCGGCACCACTACGCTGAGGAAATGGGTAATGGGACTTGTAGGCCGATATCGCGTATCCTAGAGAAGTCTGGAGGACTTGTATGGCGACGATGATCCAATGCGAGCTACCGGCTGGGGCCTTCTCGGCATTGAGAATGGCTCCTGAAGATTTCGCGTGCGAGATGAAACTCGCGGCCTGCGTCCAATGGTATCGCCAGGGGATCTTGTCCCAGAGTAAGGCGTCCGAGATCGCGGGGCTGAGCCGAGCGGGGTTCCTTGCCGAACTGAGTCGGCGGAAGGAGCCGATCCTGCAGGTGACGGAGGATGAGCTGGCTGGAGAGCTGGAGCATATCCGTGAAGCTCGTCGTTAACGCATCCCCGCTTATTCTCCTGGCCGCCGCACAACAACTCTCCTTACTACGAGAGCTGGCCGAAGAAGTAGTGGTGCCAGCAGCGGTGCTGGGTGAGCTGGAAGCAGGCGAGGCGCGAGATCAGACCGCCGCCGCCGTTCGGGCAGCAGACTGGGTGACCTTTGGAGATCCTTCCTCTGTAGGCCAAGCGATCGCCGCTTGGGATCTAGGCGCGGGCGAAAGCGCAGTGTTGAGTTGGGCCAAGGAGCAGCCAGGCTTTACTTGTGTCCTCGACGACCGGGCCGCCCGTAATTGTGCCCGGGTCGTTGGCCTCCCCTGTGTCGGTACCCTCGGCCTCGTTCTCGCTGGCAAGGAAGCTGGTCTTATTCCGGCAGCTAGGCCAGTTCTGGAAGAAATGATGCGTGCGGGCTTGTACCTGGCGGGGGAAATCTTGGAGAGATCCTTGCGCGGCGCCGGTGAGTAGAAGCTACGTCTCGAGTTTAGCCCTGCCTTCTCTCCGAGTGGGTGACCTTCGTTTGCCCTGGCGCAGGGCAGCGATGTAGAACGATAAGGCGGAGGGCTGAACCTGAAAATCAGGGTGTCGGTGGTTCAATCCGACCTAGGGCACCACTCCCAGGGCCCCGCCCGATGGGCCCTTCCGGCCCCCAGCCCCTTCCACGATCAGTTGCAGCCAGGCGGGCGAGCAGCGGGGAGCTAGCTTGAGAAGAACGCCGTGAGTCAGCTTCAAGCCTCTCTGGTTCATCTGCAGGGGGTTCAAAGGAAACAGGGTGAGCGCTCGCCATTCGGTGAAGATCCCGGTCAGGGAGACTGAACGGTTGCGTTGCTCAACCCGTAGGTTTTCGGCATCGACCGACGATCCGGTTGCTCAGCTTCTTTGGATCGTTGATCTCGCGGTAAAAGCGAGTGATGTATTTCCAGGCGTTGGCTCGCATTGCTGCGTGGGGTAATGAGGGATCGGCGAAAAGCGATTCGAGCTCCGCATGCTGCGTGTTGAAGGTTGTGATGGCCGCGATTAGCTCGTTGTTGTGGGCGCAGAAGCCGCGATACTTGCGCTGAGTGACATCGCGGAGCCCGAGTGTTTTGGCTGGCACCGCATAGGGAGTGTTGATCAGGCCGGATTGATCGAAGTCGTAGGGTAGGAGAACGTGCGGCCCTGGCTGCCCGTTGCTTACGACGGCGGCGTTGTGGCAGCAGCGCTCGCCTGGGGGACCGCTTAGGGCGGACCAGTCGGTGTTGCCGGCCATGTATTGGAACAGGCCGACTAGCGCAGTGTGGGTGGCGTCGAGGTCGGCCAGCCGCAGACGTTGGATATCCAACCACGAGGATCCGCTGCGTTCCGCGGCGACGCCGATATCCTCGATGAAGTAGCCGAGGGCCTCGATGTCGCGACTGCTGCCATCGGTCTCTTGGTAGCGAAAATTGGCGAGGCGGACACGGAGGGCGGGTTCCGCGAGGTGGGTGTAGGCTCTGTAAAGTAGATACTCGAGCAGCACATGTCCCTCGAGCTCGGGGGACCGACAGTGGGTCACAATTCGCAGCGGCCCCGCCCCCTCGAAGGGCGTACCGAGGGCTGAGTCCAGCTCGATATCCAGCTTCAACGGCGGCAAGTCGCACTCCCGCCTTCGGCTCTTGCCATACGTTTTTAGCTTGATCGCGACGCTTCGGCCGTCCTCGAACGCGACGGTGGCGCTGACTCCATTGTCCTCGCCTGCGCCTTCGAGCAAGGTCATCAGTGGTGCTGAGATGGTCAGCTGGAGCATCTCGTGGCTATCGTAGAGGCCGGGCATTTCGGCTGCTGGTCCGGCCGCGGCGCTGGGTGCAGGTGTCATGCAGGGGACGATCCCAAGGATGGCTAAAACGGAGAGGTAGCGACGCAGTCTAGGTGCTCTGATATGACACAGCCTTCCGAAGTGTTGTTGGGGTGCGAGCTCGGGCCGCTCAGGGCGGATCGCTTAGGGAGTAGAAGGTTCTGGCCACAGCTGTTCGCTGTCGTCGACGTAGATCGCCCGCAGCTGATCTCCCCGGATCTCCAGGGCCGAGGCTTGGCCACTCTCATAGACACTGGACAACATACCGGTATCGATGAAGAACACCTGACCATCGAAGCGGTCTCGAATCCGCCCCTTCGCCATAGTGGTGTGGCCAACCACCAGCCGTTTGGCGCCCCAGCCTTCGAGTACTCGAGTCAGGTCCGCGAGTGCTTCATCGTTCTTGGAGGTTGCGTGTCCACGGAAGAAGTGAGGCCCGCGATTGTTGGTGAGCAGCCAGCTGTTGTAGTCCGAAACACACGCGTAGATCCGACTTTGCTGCTGACGGTGGCTCCGTTCCAAGGTCGCGTTTCGGTTGCCACCGAATTGTTCGATTTTCGCGAGCTCGGCCTGCAGCCAGCTGAGCCGGGCGGCACTCATCTTGACCATGTCGCGTGTGGTGGTCGTCGGCAGAATCAATCCGTCACTAATCAGCATCGCCCGGCATCGATCGAGGCGTTCGAGCTCTTCGTTGATCTGCTGGTTGATGGTGGCTTCGTTGGACTCGGCGAACTCGGGGGCCAGACCGCCATGCATGAACAGTATGTCGTCGATCCTGGCGATCGTCGGCAGCGACCGGAGCCAAGGTCCGTAGTGACCCTCGGGGCCGAGCGCCTCCTGATATTCCAGTCGGCCGACGGGGTGGCTTTCGAGCCACTCCGCCTCGGATTCCGCCGTGAGGCCGGCAGCGGTCAGCAGACTTTCCTGGCGCTTCGCCCAGCGCGCGTACTCTTTGTAGGCTTTCTGGCGGCGTTTCTCTGAGCCATCATCGACGAACGCATCGAAAACCTTCGGCGTGACGTCGGCTAGATCACCTCTCAAGTTGAAAACTTCGTGATTACCCAGCAGCACAAGCGCTCGGCCTCCCTGTTCAGTCGCCTGGTCTTGGAGCGACATCAACAGGTCCATGACCTCACGCAATTGAACTCCACGATCGAGCAAGTCGCCGGTCTGCACCAACGTGCTAGCGCCGCCTATCCACCGGTTTTCGGCGTCGATCAACTCGGCAGTGCGGAGGATCGAAACCAATCCGTCGTAGGCTCCGTGAATGTCCCCAATCGCCACGATCCGCTTCTCGTCGAGGGCACGGACTGAGGATAGGGAGCCTGTGCCCATCAGGGCGAGCAGCATCAAGCTTATGATCGGTCGCTTCATCGTTCGTTTCCCCGATCAAGATGTTGGGATGCTGTTTGGTTGTTCATGGTCGCTCGTTTCGGGAGCTGTCGGGTTCAAGGTTGTTGGCTTGGCTGGCGGGCGTTCCGGTGAACTCGGGAGGCCCGCAGTGTATACCGCTGTTGCATTCTAGGTTCCGGCTATAGACTTGACTGGGACCCTAAGCTGGGGTGCTGCTTTTGGCAGCAACAAGGCCCTCGGGCGGAAAACGATCTGGACCGGCTACCCGGAAACAATGGAGGTCTGAACCATGCCAGTACATCGTTGGGATGAGCTGAAGCGAGAGAGGCTCAACGAGCATCGTCTGCAAGAGATCGAGGACCAGGTTGCTGGTGAGGTGTACGAGATGAATCTCGCTCCGGTTCGCGATGTCCTTGACAAGACCCAGGTGGAGGTCGGCGAGGAGACAGGAGCGAGCTAGTCGGAAGTCCCGCGTTCCGAACGCCGCTCGCACCACCTAGTGTCGAAACTCCGCTTGGTCTAACTTTGGCAGTCCGGCAGTGCAGAGAGCCAGTCCGCAGCCGAGTAGTTCTCGATCAGCATGTACTGAGAGATCAGGCCATCAAGTCGTCCGGTCAGGGCTTCGAATGGGACATAGCCAGCGCCGAAGACGCAGTACGGCTCTTGTAGCAGGACATCGATCGCTTCCGACCTGCCCTGACGACCGAAGATCCAGCCGAGGCGAACGGTGTAGGTGGCGACGGAGGAACGACAGCTCTTTTCAGCCGCCGCGACGAGATCACCTTCTGGCGGACCGAGGGCCAGCAGCATTTCGGCGATTGCGGCGCCTTATCAGGTCTGGAACTTTCAGTGAAATCTGTCCATCCCCCAAACCCACGATCGAACGTCAATCGCACGTCCCTCACCGTCAGGAGAGTGCAATCCAGCGTAAATCGTGGTCTCTTCACCGTTGGGAACGTGCGATCGAGCGTGAATCGTGGTCTCCTCGCCGTGAGGATTGTGCGATCAACGCTCGATTGCGGTCTCTGCAGGCTCAGGATCGTAGGATTTACGCTCGATTGCGGTTTCTGGACGGTTGGGACCGTGCGATCGACGCTCGAGCGGTCAAGTTATGGGCTCGTTACGGTCGCCTGGACGGCTGGGACGGATCCCCTGGTCTCACGTTCCAACGCTCGTACTGCCATCCCGCCGACCACAAACAACGACGACAGAGTGCCGGCGATAGTGCCGACGATCATCACCCAGGCAAACCCTTCGAGGGGACGCAGGCCGACGATGAGGATGGCGATGGCGGGCACCATGGTCGACAGGCTGGTCAGGCAGGCTCGACTGAGGATGTCATCAACGCTGTCGCTGACCAAGTCGCGGATCGGCTGGCCTCGCTCGGCTGTGCGGTGGCGGTTGCGGACGTGGCTCCACAGCACCACAGAGTCGTTCACCGAATAGCCGATGACGGTCAGTAGGGCGGCCACGATGGGTAGGTCAATGGCGAAGTGGGTGTGGGCCAGGAATATTGCGATCACCACGATGTCGAGTACGACCGCCAACAGGATGCCGGTGAAGATCAGGCCGCGGGAACCGGCGGAGAGCGGCCGGGCCTTGCTAGTGGTGAGGGCGCCGTTGATCGGCCCTTGTAACACCACAAAGTAGAGGGCGAGCAGGAAGAACGACAGGATGAAAACCGACAGGCTGCGCAATAGACGCTGACTCGATACCCGGCTGTCGATCGAGGTGGCGCTTTCGAGGGTGACGGATTCGGCGGCCATCAGCTCGATGAGCTCTTTGACGGACAGCGGTCCCCAAGTTTCGGCGGTTGCGGAGTCGGCTGTTGTGGTTGGATCGAGATTGGCGTGTTCGTCACCTTGTAGAGCCACACCCAGGGTGACGAGGGAGCGGCCGTCAACGGGTTCGCCCAGCGTCTGGTGGCGAATGTCGACTCCCGGTAGACGGTCTTGGAGCCTGCGCAGTGCCGCGTCGGTGCTGGTGCCTTCTGTGCTGGCACTGCCGGTGTTGGCACTGCCGGTGCTGGTGAGGATCAACTGGGTGCCGGCTTCGAAGTCGCTGCCGAGCTCGAGCGCAGGAGCGCTAGCGGTGGGGCCAGCAACCGCCATCACCAGGGTGATCACAAGGCCCAGCGTCACCGCCGCACCGTACAGTCGACGCCCACGCAGGATGCCTGGACGGCGGCCACGAATCCAGCCCAGCAGGTCGATGTTGGTGTCGGGTAACAGGCCGTGGGTGCGCTTCAGGATCTCGCGGGTGGTGAAGATGGTCAGCACCGAAGCGGCAATACCGACAAAGATGAAGAGGGCAAACGAGCGCAGGCGTTCCCCGGTCAACAGCAACATCATCACCAGGGCGGTGGTGGCGTTGGCGTGGAACAGGACCCGGCCTTCCTGGGAGAACGAGTAGAGCCGGCCGATCCATCGACTCGGGCTGCCCTGAAGCTCGTCCGAGCTAGAGTCTCGAGCTGTTGACTTCCGGGAAGCGGACCGAGCGAGCTTACGGTCCAAGGCTTCGAAAATCAGGATGAAAGCGTCCATACCCATACCGACGGACAACACCAGTCCGGCAATCCCCGCCATGTCCAGGGTGAGACCAAAAGCCGCCACCAAACCGCCGACGGCAAGCAACAGGAAGCCGAGGGAGAGGGTGCCCGCCAACAGGAACCAGCTGCGGTGGAAGTAGGCGATGAGCAGCACTCCAATCAGCATCGCCAAGGACAGCAGCAGGGCCGAGAGCCCGAGGTCTTGGACTTCCTGACCGAGACTCGGTCCAATCGCGGCGAGGCTCTCCATGTTGAGTGAAATCGGCAGGGAACCGGAGCGCAACATACGAGCCAGGTTGTTGGCCTCTTCGACGGTGTAGGCGCCTTGCAACACCCCGTTGCCGCGAATCTGGCTTTCGATACGACCCGACCATTCGACGTGGTCGTCGAGCAAAATCGCCATTTCGCGCCCGACGTTGTCAGCGGTGAATTGGCCAAAAGCCTCGTCGTGGGGTGGTCGGAAGCGAAACGCGACCCGTGGAGCATCACCGGCCGGGTTGAAGTCGCCCGTCGGTCCGGTCTCGACCCGCAAATATCGAGCGTCGAGCATGTCGCCCGAAAAGATCGCCGGTTCGAGCTGGAGGGTGCGACCGGCATAGGCGTAGGCGTTGTCGGCAGCTGTACCGGCGGTATCGGCACGGAGAGCTGTACCCGTGTCGGTTTGGTCTACCAGCCGAAACGTCAGATGGTACGTTTTGCCGACTAATTCCAAGACTTGACGATGATCTTGGACGCCCGGGATCGACACCACAATCGTTTCGTCGCCGCGCACCACCACGTCCGGTACGGTGCTCAGGGATCGGTAGAGGCGGCTGGCCAGCGTCTCCTTGGCGAGCTCGAGTAGCTCGCTACGCGGCACCGTGGCGTGGGTGTCGAGTCGACTGTCGAAGTCGGGGCGGTAGGTGACGGTGACGCCGCCCGCCAGATCGAGCCCGAGGTCAATTGGGGTCTCGCCGCGCATTACAGGGAGTACCAGAGCCGTCACCAAAGCGGCAGCAATCAACATCAACGTGAACGGGGGTCTTCTTTTCATTGCCATGGCCTATCTCCTCACGGGGATGGGAGTCCCCGGTTTGATCGGTGGATCACCGGCGCACGTCACGGCGTGCGGGTGTGTCGAATCCAGCCTCGGGAGGCCGCGAGCCGTGCGAAGCCGTAGGCGGCTTCTACGCTGCGGCGGTCGTAGCCTGGAGCGCCCCGAGCATCGGGCTCCAGGCAGAGGCGATCAACAGAGAAAGGCGCAGTGGCTGAGATAAAGCGGTGTCGAGCGTGCCGTCGGTGCTGCCCGGCGTGCGATCCTAGCCGCAGCTGCGAGGCGAAACGAATGGACCCTAGGCGCGGTGTCGAAGACCGCCGAAGTGGACCGTTCACCCTTACCAACAACCGCTAGCGGCGAGACAATTTCGGGCGGTATTCCATCGCCAGACAAGCCGCCGGGAGCTTCGTTCTGTGGCGCGTCGAAGTGCGCTGCTTGCTGGACTCTGGCATCCACCTCTGCGTCGATCGCAGAGGCTTTGGCGTCACCGGTCAGCGCGCTGCTCAACAGCACGATCGCCAACAGGCCAGTCAAGAGGCCGGGTAACAGGGTCTTCACTCGCATCCTTGCCATCTTTCCAGGGTACGGCGAGGTGGGAGTAGTTGTCAACTCACTGCGCACGACAACTCAGTGGGCACAACGTGCCTCTGACTAGGGCTGGACAGCACGGTCGGTGGGATGAGCCAGCGCCTTCAACTCGGGTCAAAGTGTTACAAATAAAGGATGAACACGGGGGCAACGGGCCGGGCCGTAGAACCGGTGACGCAGAGACGACGGCAGGGGAGTTGGTTGACGCTGATCATGGTCGGGCTGCACCTCATGACGGGGATGGTGGGAACGGCTCACGGTGCTGGCAAGGGTGCTGACGCAGGTGCGGACACTGGTGCTGACGCAGGTGCCGACGCTGGTGATGGCCGGCTCGACGTGACCGTGGTACCTCGCCCAGACTTTGGCGATACGGATCCGGTGATCCGACGGGAGTTGGAGCAATGGCACTCCGCGTTCGACTCTGCACGAGAGCGTTGGCGTCAGCAACCTTCAACCCTCCAGCCGGAGGAACTGGCGATAGCCAGCGGCCAACTCGGGGAGCTTTACCACGCCCACCAGTTCCATCTTGCTGCCGAGGTGGCCTACCAGAACGCTCGACGGCTGGCTCCGAGCGAGGCGCGTTGGGCCTATGACGCTGGAATCTTGCACCAGGATCTAGGCGCCCTCGAGGCATCTCTAGCGAGTTTTGCCGACGTACTGGCCAGCGAGCCGAGTGATCTGCCGAGTCTGATTCGCTCCGGTGAGCTGTTGTTGCAACTCGATCGACCCCGGGAAGCCGGGCAGCACTTCGAGCTGGTCCTCGAGCCGTCGCCAGTCTCAGCCGCGGCGCTCGCAGGGCTGGGTAAAGTGGCGTCGGCCGAGGCTGAGTTCGAGGCTGCGGTGAAGTACTTTCGGCAGGCACTCGAGATACAACCGCAGGCGACGGCTATCCACTATCCATTGGCGGTGGCGTTGCGCCAGCTTGGCGACCTCGAGGGCGCCAAACGGCACCTCGAACTGCGCGGCGAGGTTGACGTTGCCTTCCAAGATCCGCGGCTCGATCACTTGGCGCGCATCGCCAAGGTATCCGCCGCCAACGTATTGTTGGCCCAGGTCGAATCAGCGGACGTTAGCCCACGGGAACTGTTGGGGTTTGCCGTCGCTCACCTCGGCGAGACGCCGGGAGCAGCCGAGTTTCTGACCACTGCTTTCAAGAAGCTCGAGACCGAGAGGGGAGGGCTGAGCCTGACCACCTGGGCGCGATTCCACTACGTTACGGGCGGTTTGTTGATCGTCCAGGAGTCCGATGAAGAGGCCCTCCGGCACTTACAGGCCGCCCTCGAGCTGCCGTCCGGCAACGAGCCTGTGGTTATGGCGGCACTTTTTGACGCTGCCGGTGTGTTGGTGCGGCGCGGTCGTCGTGAGGAGGCTGTCGAGTACTACAACCAGGTGCTGGCCAAGCGGCCGGACAGTACCCAGGCCCTCACCGGTCGGGCGATGGCTCGCATCCAGCTCGGTCGCGAGACAGAGGCGATTCCCGACCTTCGTCGGTTGGCTGCCCTCGAACCGGATCGCGGCGCTCCTCGGCTACATCTCGGCATGGTGCACCAGCGTCTCGGGCGACCTGCCGAGGCCTTCGAACACTACCGTGCCGCACTTGATTTGCAACTCGACGCGACGGAGCAGGCGCTGGTGCGGGGTAATCTAGCGACCCTGGCGATCGATCGCGGCGAGTTCACGGTGGCGGTGGAAGAGCTCGAGCAGGCGGTTGCTCTCGATCCAGACGCCACAACGCTCACCTTGCGGCTGGCGGATACCCTCGGCTTGGCCAACCGTTTCGCCGAGGCTACCCGCCACTATGCGGCTGTCGTCGAGCGACTGCCGAACCACCCCGAGGCTCGGGTTGGGGAGGTCAGCGCGCTGATCTTCGACCAGCGGTACGAAGAGGCTGGCACCCGACTCGAGGCGGCAGTTGTGGCATTACCGGACAACCGCCAGCTGAAACTGCTGTTGGCGCGTTTTTTGGCGGTCTCGCCGGTGGATACCCTGCGTGACGGCAAACGGTCTCTTGATCTGGCCCGAGATCTCTTCAAGTGGCGCCAAACGGTGCTCCATGGTGAGACGTTGGCAATGGCGTTGGCCCAAGTCGGCCGCTTCTTGGAGGCGGTCGACATACAAAGTGGCCTGCTGCAGGCGACGGAACAGCGCGGCTCACCCCGGGCAGCCGAACGTTTGCGGGGCAATCTCGAACGGTATCGCGCTGGCCGCCGTTGTTGTGCCCAGGATGTTTATGTGGTGTTGCTGCCCACCCCCGAGCCCACCCTTGACTCGTGATCGTCGGCGGGGCCGCGGTCCGGTCATGGCTTCGACTGCGCTGGCTTGGAGTGTGGTCTCGATTCTGACGGCCTGCGCTGCACCCGAACCCGAACCCGAACCCAAACCACCCGCACCGTCCTTCCTGCTCGTCACGCTCGATACTACCCGCGCCGATCATCTCGAACCTTACGGCGCCGATGGCGTCGAAACGCCGGTCTTGCAGAGCCTGGCGCAGGGTGGGGTGGTCTTCGAACGGGCCTACGCCGTAACTCCGGTGACGTTGCCGTCGCATGCCAGCCTTTTCACCGGTCTCGATCCGCCGTCCCATGGGGTGCGCAACAACGGCATTCACAGCCTGGGGTCGTCGACGACCACGTTGGCTGAGGTTTTGTTGGGAGAGGGTTATCGGACCGCGGCGTTTGTGTCAGCAGCGGTACTCGAACGGCGCTACGGCCTTGATCAAGGCTTCGAAGTGTATGACGACGATTTGGCTGCTGGTCGTCCGAAAGCACCGCGGATGGTTGCCGAGCGGCCGGCGGAAGTCACAGTGGATGCGGCTCATGCGTGGCTTAATACTCTGGGTCAAGAGCAGACGTTCTTTCTCTGGGTGCATCTCTTTGATCCCCATGCGGTTTACGCACCGCCGGAACCGTTTGCGTCGCGCTTTCGGGAGCAGCCCTACGACGGTGAGATCGCCTACGTCGATGCGCAGCTGGGGCGTCTGTTGGAGCACTCGCGGTTGAGCGTTGACGATTTGATGGTGATGGTGATTGCCGATCACGGTGAAAGCCTGGGTGAACACGGTGAAGCCAGTCACGGCATGTTGGCTTACGACGCGACATTACGAATCCCCTGGATCGTGCGTCCACCGGGTGGCGGTGGGACGGCGGCTCCTTTGCGACTGCGCCACGAGGTCAGTCAGGTCGACTTGTTGCCGACCGCCCTCGATTTGCTCGGGCTCGAAGACGCTCTTGAGGCCTTGCGTGCCGATCGGCCCCTCGACGGCTCGAGCCAGGGGCCAGCGATACGGTCGCAAGGGGCGGAGGGAGTCGAAGCACGGATCCTCTACGCTGAAACCTTGGTGCCGTTTCATACCTACGGCTGGGCACGCATACGCAGCGTGCGTCGTGCGGGTTGGAAGTGGATCGATGCGCCTGCGCCCGAGCTTTACCATCTGCCGGCGGATCCTGGCGAGCGGCACAATCTGTTGCTCACCAAGGGGGAGCGGGCGCGCGAGTTGCGTGACGACCTGGCACGACGTGCCAATGATGCGGAACAGCACAACGAGCTGCCGGTAGACGCCGCCACGCAGGAGAAGCTGCGCAGCCTCGGCTATTTGACAGCTCGCGGATCGCCGGACCGACGCCAGCGGCCGGACCCCAAGTTGATGATCGAGGTCCATCGAGCCATCGAACGGGCCCAAGCAGCCCTCTACCGGCATGATTTTGAGCACGCCGGCAATGAACTGCGCCAGGTGCTGGAGCGGGATCCGGAAAACCTGACCGCGTTGGCGGATCTCGCCAAAGCACTGGCAGAACAAGGTGAGCTCGACGAGGCGATCGAGTTGGCGCGGCGTGCCCTCGAGCTCGATCCCGACAACGCCAGCTTGGTCCTCGGACTGGCGGTGTTACTCGGCCGTGCTGGTGACGACCCATCGGCCTTGGAAGCGTTGGAGGCGGCACTGGCCATCGATCCAAACTCGCTCGACGCGGGGCTCGAGAAGGTGCGCGCTCTGGTTCGCCTGGACCGCCCCGACGACGCCGTCGACTTGCTGCAATTGCTGGCTGCCGAGCACCCAGGGCAGCCGCGGATCGATATCGGTGTTGCCGAATTGGTGGAAGGTCCGGCTGGCGAGATTCAGGCAGCGGAGGCGCGACTGCGCCGTGCTGTCGAACGTGAGCCCTACTTGGTTCACGGCTGGCGAGCCCTCGGCAGTCTGCTGGCGGAGGATCGGCCTGAGGATGCGGTGGCGGTTTATCGCCAGGCGCTGGCTTTCCAGCCTCGGGATGGCACCTTACGAGCCCGTCTCGGCGTGTTGCTCGCCCGTCAGGGGGTGCCAGAAGCAGAGGAACATCTGCGCGCTGCCGTCGCCGCCCTGCGTCCACCTTCGGCAGAGGTGCACAACGCTCTCGCCGCGCTCGAGCTGCGCCGTGCGCGGTGGTCGGATGCCGAAAGCCAGGCCCGCCGCGTCGTCGCGATCGAGCCTGACCATGCGGAGGGCTGGAACCACCTCGCCATTGCTCTCGAAGAGCAGGGGCGGCCCGAGCCCGCCCTTGCCGCTTACCAGCGGGCGTTGGTCGTCGAACCCGGGCATTGGCGGGCGCGGTTCAACCAGGGGCTGCTCTTGAAGAAGCTCGGGCGCCCCGGCGACGCTGCCTCAGCGTTCCGCACCGTGCTCAAGGATCAACCGTCTCACGCCAAGTCACATTATGAGCTCGGCGTTCTTTATGGCGGCTCACTCGCCGATCCCCGGCGTGCTGTCGAGCACCTACAGACGGCGGTGCGGCTCGAACCAGGGCATCCACGGGTCGAGCTCGTGCGCCGGCTATTGGGGCAGCTGACCAGAGGCGAGCCCGACGCTTTCGAAGCCCTCAGACCATAGAATCGTAGCTCTTCCCCTGGTGGCGCAAGGCGTCGACGAGGGTGGCGATGGCCGGGCGGCGGCTGGCGTCTTTTCGCCACACGGCAAAAACCTGGCGCTCCAGGGCTGGGGATCCGGGACGATGTGGACACCTTCTGGCAAAGGGCCGCGGCCGAGCCGGGGGAGCACGGCGGCGCCCAGGCCGGCTTCTACGAGAGCGACTTGGGTCGCGTGTTCTAGATGATGATCGCACTGGTTGGACGGGTCGGGAGCACCCGTGGGTCAGTGCCCCTCTACCTGGGAGCCCCCGTCGCCGTGGCCCTCGGCGTCGTAGTTCTTGGAGAGACGGTGCACCCAGCGGCGATCGTAGGTACGGCTCTGGTCATCATGGGCGCCTGGTTGACGTCGCGTAGTGAGGCGAGGCAGCAACCCAACATCAATTCTGAAGATGCGGAAGGGGCCTCCTTGGCTTGAGACGTGCCTGGACGACTGCCCAAAAGAAGCTCAGTCAGCTTCAGAGCACGTCGAACTCGATGTCTACGGGTGACGAACCCAAACGCTCGAACCAGGCGATCTGTTCGGCAACAAGATCAAACCGCAGCTGGATCTTTCCAGGCCGAGGGATTGGCACCGTCGTCTGGAGCGTGACCTGTTCACCGGCGGCGATGGAACGTCCGAGAGGTTGCCGATGATGGTCATCGTCGACGGTGTTGCGTTCAGGGTCGACGAGTTGGACCCCGAGCTGGACCACGCCGATCATGTCGCGGCTTTGGTCGAGCCAACGGGCAGTGCCAGTGTTGGTGACGGTAACGCTGAGCTCGATTGACTCGCCGGCAGAGGCTGACGCCGGGATGGGGCCGAGCTCGAGGTGATGGCTGAGCCCTTCGGGGCTGCGGCTGTCTGGCACAAACGGACCGTTGTGGAAGAAGAAGACCGGGCCGTCGGTCATACCCTGGCGCACCATCTCTCGCACGGTGCGCGCCAGTGGTCGGGGCCAGACGTGTCGACGCCACCAGGTGCGCAGACTCCTCAGCTTGCCGAGGCCCACCGCTGGGGCAGCAACCCGCAGGTAGTCGGCGAGGGAGAAGAGGGTGGGTTGAGGGATGCCTTGCGTGCAAGCGAAATCGGTGAAGCCGGCGTCCTGGGCAAGGGCGAAGATGTGTTCCAGGCGGATATCGTTTTCGAGAGTGATGGTCTTGGCCATCTCCAGCTGCGCCGGTGCGGTGCGGGAATGCCGTCGACCCGGTTCAGCAAAACCAGCGATACCACCGGGACGCAGGACCCGTTGCATCTCGCCGAGGGCTTCGCGTTGATTCGGGATGTGGTGAAAAGCGTCGAAGCAGATCACACGATCCACCGAGGCGTCGGGCCAGTTCAAGCGCCGGCCATCGAAGGGGAGGAAATGGGCCGGTGCGCGCTGCTCGCCAACATAGTGGCGATCGAAGGCTTGGCGGCCGAGGCGCAGAGCCGTGGTCGAGACGTCGACGGTGACGGTCTCACAACCGAGTTGGTTGAGGTAACGTGACAGCCAGCCCAAGCCGCCGCCAAAGTCCATCACCGTCATACCCTGGCCCAACCGCAGACCACCGAGCAGCAGCCCGAGTTTGTGCAGACTCTGAGGTGCCTCGAGCAGGTTGGCAAACGGCTTGCGGGCCTCGTGGACGATCAACGCTTCGCCGTCCAACCGTGCAAAATAACTCTCGGCGGTGGCGCACAACTCCTCAACGCTATGTTCGCGGAGAAAGGTTTCGACGTCGATCAAGGGTGGGCCGCTCCGAGGTCAGGATTCGGTCGGGTCGTTCCAGGTGGTGGGTTTACCTGGCAGGTGGCGAAGGCGTCGGTGTTGGTGACTGCTGAAGCTGCGCGGCCGAGCGGATTGAAGGTTGAGGACACTACGCCGGTGAAGCTGTCGGTGACCCGTAGGGTGAACTCGACATCGGTGGTGGCAGCAGCAAAAACCCAGAAGCGATCGTTGATTGCGCAGCCATCGAGCACCTTGACCAGCATCTCCCAGTTGGCGTCGTCAAAGAACCACAACAGTCCCGAGTCGGAGGCAGAAACCACTTTGCGGGCGTCTCCGGTTTGATCCTGGTGGTCCCGAAACGACACCTCAACCTTGAAGCGTCCAGCGAGCAAACACAACGTGGTGTCGTCCTCGACGCACGGCTCGGGCTCACCTTGGAACGTCGTCGCGGTGGCCGTATTGGAATAGCCCGAGTTGCCGGTTTGGCTGGTGGCCAGCACTCGAAAAGTGTAGGTGGTCTGGGGCTCGAGGCCGGTGAGGGTTACTTGAGTGCTGTTGGCGGCGACGGATTGCAGCCGGCTGTAAGCACCGGTAGTCCTGGCTTCGATCTCGAAGCTGGTTTCGTTTGTCGAGTTGTCGCGCCACGAGAGCGTGATGTCCGACGCTGACAGCGGGGTGGCGCTGAGTTGCGTCGGCGCGCCTGGGCCCTCGGTGGTTGCGCTGGCGGTGTTGGTCCAGGGTGACGAGCCGCCGGCGCTCTGGGCGCTGACTCGGTAGCTGTAGGTTGTACCCAGCGCCAGGTTTGAATCGACGTAGCGGGTTGAGTTGGCAGCCACCGTGGCGAGGGTGGCGAAGCTGCCGGCCGAGCGTTGAATCTCGAAGCCCGATTCGTCGGCGGAGTTGTCATTCCAAGTCAGCTCGATCCGTCGATCGCCGAGGCTTCTGGCGCCGAGGCTGCTCGGTGCCGCGGGCGGCCTGAGAGGCCCCGGATTGGTCAATCCGCTCCAGGCGCACAAGCGGACCCCGTCGCGCTCGAGCCAGAAGAAGTTACAGTCGGTCTGGTAGTCAAAGTTGCCGGGATGGACCACAAAGCCGCTCAGCGAAACGCCAGCCAGCGACGTAAACTCACCGTTGCGGCGCAGCGAAAAATGGATGTGGGGACCGGTCGAGCTGCCACCGCCACAAAGAGCTTGGGCTTGGTTGTTGGCATAGTTGGCCACCCGTTGATTACCTTGAACGGTTTGACCATTGCCAACGGCGATGTTGTCGAGGTGGTAATACGAGGTCGACCAGCCTCCAGCGCCGATCACCTCGGCGAAACAGCTCGAGTGGATGATGACCGTGCCGCCATGCGCGGCAACCACCCAATCGTTCGAAGTGTTGGCGCCCCAGCCAGGCCAGTTGCGACTGAAGTCGAGTGACGACGGTGGTCCCTGGTTGTTGCCGATGAACGTGTGAGAGCCGTTGAAGATCCAGCTCAATCCGATGCCGTAGGGCAGCTGCAGGAAGTTGGGCGCCGGTGCCGTTGCCTTGTCATGAAAGCGTGCGCCAGGGGTGGGTTGTGAGAGGTCTGGTGCGTTCGGGAACAGGTCCGAATAAACGGTGAGCAACCTCGCCAGGGCATCGGGCGAGCCGAGCAGCTCGATCAACGCTGCGGTGGCGGCACCTGCGTCGCGACCGCGGAGCGGCAAGTCGTCTGTGTTAGTTGGATAGGCGTAGAACGAGCCAGCGAGCTGACTCAAGCCGTCTCGCAGTTGGTCCGAGAATCCGGCCTTTGCGATCAATGCACCCAAGGGGCGTTTCGAATCGTCTGGATCAGAAACCGTCGACTCTAGCTTGGTCGGGTCGCTGATCATCTTGCTCTGCATTTCGACCAGAGAGAGCACGATCTTGGGGCTGATGCTCGCATAGGCGGACCAATGGGAGAGGGTCTCGCGATAGGGGGCAAGATGGGGCGCCGAACGTTCGATGAACCGGTCGAGATCGAGGTTGATCATTTCCTCAGGCGAGTAAACCAGGCGACTATTGTCGACTGCGGGCGGCTCCGAACCGTAACTCGAGCCGAGGTTGACCGCGAGGGTCGCCAAGAGGATCGTCGCACAACGAAACAGGTTCGAACGGGTTGGCGTCATCAGGGTTCTCGGGTGGCAAGAGCGGTGTTGGGGCTCAGCCCGTAGGCCGCTTGGAGGTTACCAGAGGTTGTAAGTCGGAACGTGGTCTTACTCTGTGGTGCCCTGGCCAGCGCGTCGCCTCCGAACAGGCCAAGGCCCCGGCCAAAGGCCGGGGCCAGAAATGGGCGATAGATGGAGCGGTGTCGGTAGAAGAGTGGTATCGCTAAAAGAGCGGTACCGATCTAGAACCGGAAGCCGGCGGACACGCGGAAGGTCCGCGGGCGCTGGTAGTCAGTGTCGCGCACGGGTTGGCCGAAGTTGGAGCCCAGATCCCAGTGCACACCTTGGATCGGGGTTTCGGTGAACGGATTGAAGGCTTCGAAGTCGGCCGAGTTGGTGGCGTCGAGGACGGAGGTGTTGACCGCCAGGGCCCCGGACTCGTCGAAGACGTTCAATATTTCGGGTTGTAAGAAGATCTCGAAACGTTTACCGCCGAGGTTCCACATGAAGGCGTAGTTGACGGCGAGGTCGGTGCTGGTGATGTCGTCGCTGGTGAAGGCATCCCGACCGGTGAACCAATAGTTGACGGAGCGAGGGGGTGTCAGGTAACCCGGATTAGCGATGAAGTTGGGGCTGTTGACCGCACCGCGGGCGCCGAACGGAGTCCCGGAAGAGAAGCTCTGCAACAGGCTCAAGCTGAGGTTGTGATGGTCGTTTTGTAGCAGGTCGTAGACTGCCCATAAGCGTACCTTGTGGGTTGAGTCGATCGACAGGCTACCCCGTGGTTGATGTTGGTCGAAGGCTTTGTACTCCGGGTACTCACCAGCGGAGCCGGTGAGTGGGCCAGAGTCACGATTCTCACCCTCGAAGTTGCCGCGGGCGTGGGACCAGGTCCAGTTGCCAGCAACGTTGAAGCGATCGGTCACCCGATACGAGAATTGGGTGTGGAGGCCGTCGTAGACCCGTTCCAGGAACGAGTCGTCATTGACGATCAAGCCGAGATCGAAGTCACCAAGCTCTTCGGTGCTGGTCTGGCCGGTGGAGAGGTCGCGCCGTTCGAAGTAGAAGTCACCGTAGTCGCGATGCACGTAGTCGGCACGGACCAGGCCACGACTTCCCAGCTTTTTGGTGACGCCGAAGGTCGCCTCGGTGGCGGTAGGTGAGGACAGGGAGTCGCGAATGATGGTGTTGGCGCCGGGGACGTCGGCGAAAAACAGCAGCTCCGTGTTGGACGTTCCACCAACGCTGTCGAACCAGTCGAAAACTCGACGGATGGCTTCGTCCTGCCCGATCAGGCTGGCGGTTGGCGCATTGGGGTCGCCGTTGATTGCCGGCCCTTGATAGTCCCACTCGAAATCGGCAGTGGAGCCAGCAACCGAGGTGCTGTCGGCGACGCCGAAGTTGAGCGCCGCAACGTACTGACCATAGGAGGTGTGAAACACCAGGTCGCCGTCACCTCTGAGGTCATAGGTGGCCCCCAGCCGAGGACTGATGTTGGAGTCGTTGGCTACCGTGGCACCACCGGAATTGCTGCCGTCGTTTTCGTCGTACCGGACGCCGAGGTTGAAGGACCACTTGTCGTTGAGTTGCCAGTTGTCGTTGGCGAAGATGGAGTTGATGGTGAAATCAGCACCTTCGGTGGGATTGAAAATTGGCCACCACTGGACGTACGCGACACCGGGGGTGATCACCGGAAAGAGCTCAGGGGCACCGTCACGCTCGATGGTTGTGTCGGTCCAGACCTGGAAGGCGGTTGGCGATTGGTGGTTCTCCGAGGCAGTCAGGTCGCTGAACGAGTCGTATCCCAGCACGATGTCGTGGGAGCCTGCCTTCTGAGTCGAGGCGAAGTAGGAGCCTTTGATCAGCATCGCCTCGTTGTTGCGCTCGTTGTCTCGGCAGCTACCGCAAAAGTAGGGCGTGTGATAGGTCGCGGCGCTGTTCTGAATATCGATCAGGGTGGTCCCGCCGACGAAGTCGGTGGCCGTGCTGCCGCTGCCTTGAGCGATGATGAACTCACGCTCGGAGTATTGGGCCTCGAGAAAGAGGTTCGGCGTTGCGATGCCAGTGTAATTGAAGGCGGTCAAGGTCTGAGGGTCGGCGCGATCGGTCAGGGCCTTGGTCTCGAGCACAATGCCGAACGGATCGTTGTTGGTGGTCTGGCTGTCGATATCGATGATCGAGCCGAGCAGCGAATGACTTTGCGTGAGGGCCAAGGTCAATTTACCTTCGAGCCGATCCTCGCTGCGGCCGCGGGTGTAAGGGACGTTGGTGATGAAGGTCTGCTCCGCCGACTCGCGATCGAAGGTACGGCCGGCGGTGAAGAACCACAGTCGATCCTTGAGGATGAAGCCGCCGAGCGTCGCCTCGAAGGTGTCCTTGATTGAATCGTCCTGCGCGACTGTGATGGGAGTTGGTTCCTCCCAGTCCTCGTTCTCGAGGCTGACCCGCAGTGAACCGGAGATCTCGTTGCCACCGGAGCGGGTGATGGCGTTGACCACACCGCCGGTGAAGCGTCCGTATTCAGCCGAAATTGCCGACGTCGAGGTGGTGGTTTCCTGGATCGCGTCCTCGATGAACAAGTCGAGAGATTGACCGCGTAGGTTCTCGTTGACTACCACGCCATTGATCAAGAACAGGTTCTCGAACGACTGGGCGCCGGCAATGGTGATGGTGTTGCGATCTTGATTGGCACCCGGGCCACTGTTCTGGACGCCGGGAGTGAGCAGTACGGTGGAATCGAGGTCACGGGCGACAGCCAGCTTCTCGATCATGCTGGAGTGGTAGGTCGTGTCCGCCGAGCCGGTGGCCGAAAAAGTCTCGGTATTGCCGGTGACGATGATGGTCTCGGTGACCTCCGAGACCGACATTTCGGTGTCGAACTGTTTGGTCTGTGCTGCGGCGATCAAGATCTCCGCGGTCTGAGTCTGCATGCCTTCGAGGGTGAAGACGGCTTGGTAGGTACCCGGCGGCAGGATGGCAAAAATGTAGGTTCCGCTGCCAGCTGTGATGTTGGTGCGAGAGCCTTGCAGATTGGGCGACGTGATGGTGACGGTGACCCCAGGAAGGCCCGCGCCGTCGGCGGTCACTTTGCCCGTCAGCTTGCCGGTGGGATTACCTTGAGCGAGGGCAGGTCCGGTGATCAACCCGATGGCGACCGTGGTGCAGAGCAGCACGAGTAGGTGTTTCTTCAACATACGCTCTCCTTTGTCGACGGAGACGCGGTGTTGATAGTGCGGATAGGGTGCCGTGATCCAGGGACCTAGATCGCGACGGGTCGCGCCTCCTCAGTCGCTGTTAGACATAGCAATCGACGCGCCGCTTGCGGCTCGATCGAGATTCCTAACCGGCTATCAGCGGACGATCGGTGGCGGAAGGAGCGCGGCGTTGATCAGGATCCTGGGATGGGTGGATGGTCACGAAAGTCCAATGGAGGGATTTTGTGGACCGTTGTGCTGGTTGATGATCGAAGGCCACCCCAGAAAGTTTTTTAATATATTTTGTGGGCCCTGTTGGTGTCCCCCAGATGTTAGGAGTCGGCATGATGAAATCTTCAAGGGCTTGAATTTTCCCTCTCGACGGCTCAAACATTTGAAGTGAGCCACATGTCCCACGTGGGCCAGGCGTCGAGGCGCTTCAGTTGATGGCTGGCCCGAGCGTTAGATAGTTTTGCAATTCGGGATAGGTAGCCTGCAGACGCTCTTCGAAGCCAGCCGCGTTGTTGCCTTCCACACCCCAGCCTTGCCAACGTCCCCACAGCATCGGACCGTGGGACAGCATTAGGGTAGCCAAGAGCAGCAGGTAGGCGGTGAGTGGCAAGGTGGCGACCAAGCGGCTCGAATTGCCCAGGCGAGCCGCGTCCCGGGATCGCAGCCAGGAGGCAATGGCACTTACCGCTGCGACACCGGCGACGATCACAACCGCTCGCAACCCGAGCTGGCGTCCGTCGAAGGTCCACGATGCCCAAGACGTCATCGAGGTGATCCCAGCGAGGTAGAGCCCAACAGCACCGACGGTCAGGCTGCCGGTCCGGCGCTGCATCGACGATTCCGAAACCAGCCATCGGCCGGTGGTGGCAATGGCGAGGCCAACAGCAAGGGCAAACGGGACCTGGTAGAGCAGGGTGAAGCGGCCGCCTTCGTAACCCCGCAGCAGCAGGTAAAGGAATGGGGCGAATCCCATGGTCGGCAGCGCTAGCAGCAAGGCTCGTGCTCTAGGGCATGGCTCTCGGCCGAGGCGTCGTATTCCGATGGCTAGGCCGATTAAAGCCCAGGGCGCCATCAAGGTGCTCGTTGGCCAGGCGGCAAGATGGGTGTAGACGATTAGCATCGTACGCCAGTTGCCGTGCAGAAACTCCCTTTGTTCGAAGTAGCCGAAGGTGGTCTTCTGCACTTGCTCGAAGAGCGAGTGGATCGGCCCGAGATCGCCGGTGAGCACGATGCCGCTGGCTCGCAGCATCTCCAGGTGGAGATGAGCGGCGATCAACCAGAGTAGGGTCGGGAGCAACGATGCGGCCAGGATCATCAGTCGCCGGCTGAGATCACGCACGACCAAGCGGCGGGACTGGTGCGAAGTCGACAGTCGTTCAGCGGCGATGGCCATCAACCACAGGCCAACAAACGCATAAAGGAACAGCCCTTTGCCGAGATAGGTCAACGGTGCCAAACTCAGGATCATTGCACCGGTAGTGAAGCGGCGCAGGTCTTGGTGGAGCATCCACCCCATGGCTGCCAGTACCACCACCAACAGCAGCGGCTCGGTAAACTCGGATTTGGCGCCGGTCCACAGGCAGAGGTCCGACAAGGCGAAGGCCAAGCCAGTGAGGGTGGCGACGGCGAGCCCAAATCGGGGGCGGGTCAGGCGAAACGCCAGCACAACCGCGAGCAAGGAGAAGATGACAGCCGGCAAGCGTGTCCAAGCGGGATGATCTGGTGTCAGATGAGCATTTGAGGCCTGGATCCAGAGCCACAGTGGGGTGACGGCATTGGAGCTGGTCAACGGCAGGTCGAAAACGACGTGGCTGATCGGCCCGTGCAGCGGCGGCGCCTGCACCTGACGCAAAGCTCGCTGGATCACTTGGACTTCGTCGTGGGTGTAAAGGAACGTCAGTGCGCCGAGCAGATGCAGCACCGCGGTCAACAGCACAAGACCACCGACGATCCACCGGCTGTGGCGCGTCGTCTGACGGTCGGATGTCATCAGCAGCCCTTACGATCGGGTCACGACGCTTGGCCCTCGGTCACCGAACAGGCGTCGGGCGAACTCTGCCAGCCATTGGTCGGTCGGCGACTTGTCCAGCAGCAAGCGACCGTTGGGCACCGCCGCCAGCAGTCGTTGGATCTCGCGGCTTGGATTCCGCGAGTGCTCCAAGGTCTTGTAGATTGTGGCATGTTCGTGAGTGGCGCCGGTGTTGGCAACCCACTCGTCGACTTCGGCGGCAAACTCGGGATTAGGTGGTAACGGTGCCTCTTCGTCGTGACTCGGCCCGAGAGCATTGATCGCCTCCATCACAACTTGACGACGGTCCTTGTAACGCAGGGTTTCGAGCTCTTCGGGTAACATTGGCGCGCCGAGCCAATAGTCCTGTTGGCCATGACCGAGGGGAAATTCAATCCGCTGCTCGAGAGGTTCGGCCGGCAGGCCACCGATGAAGCGCACCGGCACGATCGCGGCGCCGTTCTTCACCGCCATATCGACGAACGAGCCGCTGAGTGAAGTCACCGGCTGGCGGCAGGTGAGGGAGCGGGTGCCTTCGCAATGCACGGCAACTGACCGTGGCTCATCGCGCATTCTCTTGCCGAGTTTGCGGATGATCAGTGGCAGCGAACGCATGTTCTCGCGCTCGAAGAAGGTGATCACCTCGGGGTCGACCACGCCGGGATAGGAGAAACAGTGGGCGATCAATTGTCCTAGCCACGAGGTGCGATGTTCCGCTTTGGCCAGGGTAACAGTCGGGGTGCCGGCGAGCGCCGAAGCCAGCATCGAAAACAACAGGGATTCGACACCAACCTGATGGTTGGCGAGGAACAGCGTGCTGCGACCCTGGATCGCACGCAGGCCCGCTGGATCGACAACCACCACTCGTCGCACGAAGCGTTCGACGAGCCCGTAATAGACATCTTCGACTGGCCAATCGGAAATACCCAAGTGGTTGGACCAGTAGCTGCGCAGAGGCCCAAGATCGACTTGCGGCGCGCCACGATCGGTGATCGTGACCTCGCCACCGTGGGCGGTCTCGAGAGCCACAGGGAAGGAGGTCAAGGGATAACGATCCGATATGGCGGTACCAATCTCGCCGACGCCAGAATCGTGCGCCTCAGCGTCGAACGCAAAGCTGACGCTTGCCGGGTGTACCTCGGCGCGGTAGGCAACGTGATCCTTGACTGCGACCTCGCGGGTCATCAAGGCACGGTTGCGCGCAGCCTCCGGGGAGACACCATAAGCATGGGCGACGGTACCTGGTAGCCAGTCACTGGCTACGATGTCCGCTTCACTCAGCTGAGTCTGTTCGGGCTCGAAACGGGACAAGCCGAGCCCTGGTACCGGCAGGTGATCGCGGAGGAAGGCACGTCGCTCGAGGGCTGGAGCCGAGCCTAGCGGACCTTTGGGCAACAGCACCTCGTGGAGCCGGAGATCAGCCCAGGGCAGATCGTCGACCAGCATCTGAAGGTGGAAGACCGCCTCTCGGTGTGGTGGATCGTAGCTTTCGAAACGAGCTTCACAGCGCACGGTACCGGATGCCGGTGGTCGGGCATAGAAGCGAACTTCGCTCAGCCGTTGCGGGTAGGCGACAACATCTTGCGGAATATCGGCGCACCAGAGATGTAACGCAGCGTGGGGAATGCCGTGGGTGGCGGCGTCGAGTAAGGCCGGATGGAGCGTTGCTAGCGGCACTGAGCCGGCGCCGGCATCAAGCTCGGAGCTCGACCCGGCTTGGCCCATCGATAGCCGCTGCAAGAGATGGAAAGCGGGGCCATGAAAGAGCTCGCCAGCAGCATAAGGATCTTCCTGCTGGACCGCGTCCTCGAGCGGCGGTAGGGGCTTGGGCGGCGAGCAGAAGCTGCGTGCCATCAGCACACGGCCGGTAGCGGCAACCTCAAAGCGTGACAGGGCTGGGTTGGCCGCGTCACGCCACGCCAACAGACGGACGTCGATAGCTCCCATTTCCGAGCCACGATGCTCCTCGGACATGACCTCTGTCTTGAGCCGCCGGGCACCCTTTGGGAAGGATACCCAACGTTGCACTCGTACGTCTTCGAAGCCGATCACTCGCAAATCGGAGCGACGCTCGTGGGCAGCAGCTGCTAGTCGGTCGACCAGGGTCATCATGGGCAGAGCCGGTATCGTCCAGGTGGGTTGGTGGTCGACGATCCAAGTGTCGTGGGCTGGGTCGAGAATCTCTTCGCCATCAATCGCAGTAACCGACGCCGGCACCTCGTCAGCAGCCACCGGTTCAGAGCCAGGGGTAGTTGCCGGGTCAGAGGTGGCTGTATCGATGCTGGGCTGCGCGGCATCGACTGCCCTGACGTCACCCCCGACCTCGACGGGCTCGCTTGCAGGCTCAGTCGAAGCCTCTTTGCCGGCCAGTGTCTCAGCCTGATCCGATGGTCCCGACACGATGCGCATGCCGAGGCCAGTCGCCGAGTAAATACGTTTGCCATCAACCCACAGATAGGCCTCAGCAATCGCAAAAGCGCCGCGGTCATCGCGACCCACTTCGACGATCTCCAGCTCAGTAGTGATGACACCGTTGGTCGGCAGCACCTGTCCACGGTACTTCCAGGTCAACGGTTGATCGACACCGATGGGCTCGAATCGAGGCCGCTCAATCCCTTCGCCGAGTCCGCAGTGAATCATGGCGAACTGCAACGCTTGGATCATCGCCTCGATCCCGAGCGAGCCGGGTTGTACGGAATCCTGGAAGAAGTGGGCTTTGAAGAACCACTCCCCAGGATCGACGGTTTTTTCGGCGCGCAGCCGTCCGAGGCCGGCTTTGCCAGCCTCAGGCCAGAAGCCGGTGATGCGGTCGAGCATCAGCAACTGGCGCTCGGCGAGACGAAGTGTGCCGGAGCAGTAAGCCTCAGGGCGGGCCGTGAGGTCGAGTTGAAAGTCGGATGGCTCAGTGAGCCAAGCGCGTTCGGCGTCACTCGACGGCAGACCAACTTGGTTCTGCATCGCTGCGGCCGGGAAGAAGCCGAACGCGGTGGACATCTCGAAAATCGGCTGGTGGTCGTCGCGCATCGCAACCTCGAACCGCACAATCAGCACCCCCGCCGAGCTCGAGGTGGCGGTCAGCTTGACGTGACTGGTCAGGATGCCGCTGGTCGGTAACACCTCGGCGGTCAAGGTGCCGGTGCCATCGAGGTTGCGGAACTGTAAATCGGTGTCGGTGGTCAAAGCACTGCCGATGTACGAGGCTAGCCAACCACAAGGTTGCAGACCAGCTTCCATCAAGACCGCAAACGGCATCGTTGGGGCGCCGTTTTCGGCGAAGTACCACGCTTCGGGGGGCACGTCGTACTCCGCTTCCAGGATCGCGCCGGGCTCGAACCGTCCCATCGCACCATCGATCGAGGCGATGCGCGACATGAAGTGGTAGGGCGGACCGGGCAACCGTGCCACGCTGCGCGGACTGTCGAAGACGCGGTACATTTCGCCGAAGGCTTCGGACGGTCGACCCCAGGCACAGGCCAACAGAGACGAGTAGTCGAAACGAAACCCGTCATTCTCTGCGATCGGTCTGCCGGTGGGGCGTTCGCCACCCGGAAACGGTTGATCGAGCATGCTGGGATCGATGCTGAGTGGCCAGTCCGGCACCAGGTGCAGGCCGAGGCGTTGCGCATGGAACGCCTTGAGGCCATCCACGGTGACCAACAAGTCGGCGCGGACCGTGGGCTGCGGACCGGCGATGACTTCGTGGACAAAAACCTCGTAGACCAGCTCGCGTGAGCTCGGAATCGCCTGGCCGCGGCAGCGCATGAGGTAGGTCTCGTCGGGTACCGGTTCAAAACGCCAGCCATCGCGCTCGAGGGTGAAGCCACACGCCGTGAGATAAAAGCTCAAAGCTTGAAAACAACCTTCGAGCATCAGCGTCCCAGGCATACAAAGGTCGTTCTTGAAATGACCATCGTAGATCCAAGACTCGGCGCTAATGGCGGTGACAGCCCGCAAATAGCCACGTTGCCAAGGGCCGCCTGCGGGATCAAACTGGGTCACCTGGTCGAGCAACAGCATACGACCGCTCTGAACTGCCGGGGTCAAGGTGTGGGCGGCTGCCAGCTCGAAGCCCGGACCCATGCAGTCCATCACGCGACCCTCGGAGAAGGCCACCATCTGGTCGTGGGAGAACTGACGGTGGTGGGGCAAGGCTCGCGGTGGATCGAGCTGGCCGGTCGGTGGGGTTTCGGTGGCAGGATCCCACAACACACCGGCGGAGCCGGCGAGCTCCTCGTCGGTGAAAAACCCAGCTTGGCCGTGGCGCACCTCGAGGCGGACTTCATCGTTGATCCGGCAGTCGTAATGGAAGAAGAACAGCCGAACGTCGCCCTGTTTGGCGTGCCCGTCGATGTGGATGTCGTAGGCCAGGGTGTCGCCGGGACTAGGCAGGCCGCCGCGGTAGGTCAGTTCACAGCCCAGCAGTCGATAGACCCGTTCACTCTGGTTGAGGAAGTCGACACCGAGCCAGGAGATCAGGAGCAGGTCGGCTTGGCCGGCTTCGATCATCAACCCGCCGGGCATATGACCGCGGTGCAAGTACCAGGAGTCGGCTGTGACGTCGGTTTCAGTCCAAATGGTGCCGACACCCATGGTGCCGGGCTCAGCGTCGATACCGGTGACCCGGTCGGCGAGTAGGAAGGGCGGCTCCGGCATCCGGGTTTGGCGTTCGTAGCCGTCCTGGCGTTCGAACATGGGCCCGAAGATGTCGGAGACCTTACCGGAAGCCAGCACCTCGAGCTCCTGGCGCGAGATTCTCAGGCCAGGTAGTGTTTTGGGAGGCTGCTGCGTCTGCTGCTGGGGTGCGACGGCAACCTCGGGCTCCGGCGTGGGTGCTGGCTCGACGGCAGACTTTGGAGTTGATGCTGGAGCCGGTGCCGTTACGGGCGTCGGTTTTGGAGCGACGGGTATCGCAGCGCGCTTTAGCTCAATCGGGGCCGCTGACTCGGCGGGAGCCTGTTGTTCGACGATGGGTGCCACCACCGAAGCACTTTGAACATCAGCCGGCTCTCCCGCCAGCCCCACAACCACGTCGGCGGATGCTGCAAAGCGGGTGCGAGCGTGCAGCATGTCGGCGAGCGCTTTTTGACGCAAGGCAAGGAACTGCTGGTGGAGTGTAGTCTGCGCGCCGAGAAAGCTCTGTTGGTTGGTGGTGATCTGGTCTTGTAGGGCAGTGATGTTGTGGATCACGCCTGGGTTCCAGCGACCCGTGGGCGCGGCCACTGGAGCCATTTGAGGTACGGGGGTACTCTCCACCGAGGCTGTCGTGACGGATGCCGAGGCGGACACCGCGGCTGGCTGAGCCACCACGGGGGCCAGCTCGGGGAGGTTCGGTGCCTCGACGCCTGCTGAGCGGCTTGCCGTTGCGATTGTTGCGGCTGGCGCTGTGGCGGACGGAGTTGGATCCGTCACCTGGGGCGGTGCGACGTGAAAGTCAGGCAGCACGGACGGGAGTGTCGGTGCGGGGGCCATGAATTGAGGCTCTTCGAGGTTACTCATCAGCATGTCGCTCATCGACGCCGCAGGGGGTGGCGTCTCAGTCATTGGAGATTCGATAGGAGAAACGGGTTGGCTCGCCGTAACAGTTTGGTGCGCCTTCACAGTTTGGTTCGCCGTGACAGTTTGGTTCGCCGTGACAGTGGCCTGGGTTTCGACCGTGGTCACCGTCGTCGACGGGGCGGTTGGTGCAGTGGGAAGCTGCACCCGAGGCCAGTGGGCGGGGAACGACAAGGCCTTGTCCGATACCGCGGTTCGGCTGTTGCGGTCGGCATGGAACGGTGCCCAGCTCAGATCGACGCCCGCCGCCAGCAGCCGGGCGGTGGCGTCGACGGCCTGGCGCAGCGAGGCGCCAGGTTTGTCGACGGATCCGGCACGGTCGAGAGGCACCGCGAGATAGCCGCTTGTTGGGATTCCTCGGGCGGTGAGGATCTTGCGGATCCATCCGCTGCACAGACCGCGCGGACCATGCTCGAGGAAAATCCGGACGCCATCGTCCCAGGCTTGTCCGATTAGAGCTGGGAAGTCTAGAGTACGGATCGCCTGACCGAGGATGGCCTGGGCGGCGCTTTCGCGGTCCGGGTGATAGTGGCTCAGGGTCGAGTGGCTGTAGAAGCGCACATCGGGCACGTCGGTGGTCGGTCGGCGATGGAGGTCGAGCCACGCCTCGGCTACTTCGCCAACTTCTGGACAATGTACCGCGAGGTCATAACCGAGCGGGACCGCTGTGACTCCGAGCCGTTGGATCACCCGTTGGCAAGCCTCGTGGTCACCGCCGATCACCATATCTTCTGGGCTGTTGAGCAGGGTGAGATGCACGCGTTCTTCATCGGCGAGCACAGCACGCACCTGGTCGACCGGAGCGCTGATCACGAAGTTGGCCCAGGTGCCGTCCTCGAAGCCGGCAGCTTGCCAGGCTCGCTGAACCGCTGCGAAGTTGCCGCCAAGCTCGTGGGTGAATAGTCCACACTCGATCGTGTCGCGGTTCAGCGCATCGAGATCGTTCCAGGCTCCCATCGCCATCAGCGAATTGGACTCACCAGAGGAGTAGCCGATGACGGCTTCGGGGGTGAGGCCGAGCATGCCGCGGCTGAGCTCGGTGTGCGCTTGACAGAGGAAGGAGCTACCCCACAGCTGTTGCAACGGGGTTAATGGTTCGTCACCCTGCCGGTACACCCAATCGGCAGCGGCTGGCATGTCTTCCATGCGTTGGCCGAGTTGATCGAGTAGTGCCGGGAAGGCCAGCAGAAGCTCGCGTCCCATGCCGCGGTAGGCGGCTCCGGCACCGGTGTAGACAAACGCCAACTCGCCAGCCAACGGGGTGTCGTGGAAATAGACCCCGCGTCGCGGTGGCCGTTTGGCACCTGGATCGATCAGGCCAGCCGGTACACCCAGCAGGCGTTGCGCCTCGTGGCGATGGATCGCGAGCTCGGCATCG
>JAJCXO010000267.1 GCA_029263395.1 Acidobacteriota bacterium
TGACCAGCGCGGCCTCTCGTTCTGTCGCATAGTTGTCCAACGTGCGTTGGTCGCTTTGGACGCAGACTGCGGGAGGTGACTATTTCTACTTGTCCTTTTTTCCCTTCTTACCCTTTCTCCCCTTCTTGCCTTTCTTACCCTTGGCCTTCTTCTGTTCAGCCTTCTTGGCCTTCTTCTTCTGTTCAGCCTTCTTGAGCTTCTTCTTGCTTGTCGTCTTTCTCTTGGCCATCTTCGGCTTCTCCTTCTTGCTCTTGGGTTGCTTGGTGCTGTTCACGACGACTTTCTCTGCAGCTTTCCTTGCAGGTTCCGGCGGCGCTGTGGACTGCTCTTCCCTCGTGGAAGGTTCGAGGAGTGCTTTGGCGGCTCGCTTGACGGCGTCTGCGCGAGCCGGCCCGAATCCTGGGCAGGCGGAGAGCTCTTCGGGCGAGGCCGCTGCCAGGGCTTCAACCGAGTCGATACCAACGCCCACAAGGTTCGCCGCGGTAGGTTCGCCAATCCCTTTGACATCGGTCAACGGCCGGGCTCTCGAGAGCATGGATCCTCCTTGGTTGTCAGTTGCAAACCACCACCAGATCGTAGGTTAGCTATGCAGGAAGGCACGACGGCCCTCGGGGTAGGCTCGAGGCTCCGCCAACCTGGACTTAGACAGGGTTTCAACCTACCCGAAGGGGTGGAAACAAACCTGGGCAAACCGCCTAATATCGGTTGATCGTTGCCCACGGTGGATGCCGCTTGGGCCTAGACGCAGGTTTTTGACTAAGGCTCTAAGCCACGGGACTGCGCTCATGCCGAAGAAGAAAGCCGACAAAAGACACCCCATCCTAGCCGCGATCGACTTCTCGCCCCATTCAGAAGCGGTCCTGTTGTGGGCTGCCGATGCCGCGCGGCGTTATGCCGTGCCGCTCCTTGTCCTGCATGTGGTCCATGACTTGGCTGCGGCTCCCGGCTATTACAGCACCAAGAAGGGACGCCTGCGGCGTCTTGAAGAGAGCGCCAAGGACATGATGGAGACCTGCCTACGGCGCTTCGACAAGAAGTATCCAGAAGTCGAACTATCGCGAGTTGCTGAGCCGATGCAAGTCATCGGCCTGCCGGTCAACCGGATTTTGGAGATGGCGGAGAAGACGGGTGCGGGCCAGATCGTCATCGGAAGTCAGGGGCGTACCGGCCTGCCGCATTTCCTTCTCGGGTCGAAAGCCGAACGGGTTGTCCAGTTGTCGCCAATACCGGTGACGATTGTCAAATCGAAGCAGTCCACGAAAGGCCTAGCCTGATGCTCGAGGCCTTTTGGGGCTCGTCAGTGCTGCTGGCAGCCGCCAGCCTGCCACCGTCGAATTCCTCTGATCTGCAAGTCTTTCCGCTATTGATGGGACTAGCCGGCGGCTTGGCTCTCTTCCTCTTCGGCATGGAACAGTTGGCCGACGCTTTAAAGGCGGTCGCCGGTGAGCGCATGCGCTCGATCCTCAGTAAGCTGACGACAAACCGCGTGACGGGCGCCCTCACTGGTGCGTTCGTCACAGCGGTGATCCAGAGCTCATCGGTGACCACCGTGTTGGTGGTGGGTTTCATCACCGCCGGATTGATGTCGATGTCGCAGTCGATCGGCGTCATCATGGGCGCCAACATCGGTACCACGATCACTGCCCAGATCATTGCTTTCAAGGTCACCAAGTACGCGCTGCTGTTGATCGCCGTCGGCTTCGCGCTGATGTACCCTGCCAAGCGCGAGCGTCGTCGGCAGCAGGGTGCGGGGATCATGGGACTCGGGTTGATCTTCTTCGGTATGGGAGTGATGAGTTCGGCCATGGAGCCGCTACGGAGCTACCAACCCTTCCTCGACTGGATGATTCGCCTCGAAAATCCGTTGCTTGGCATCCTCGTCGGCGCCTTGTTCACTGCCCTCGTGCAGTCCTCGTCCGCCACAACCGGAATCGTTATCGTCATGGCGAGTGGTGGCCTAATCAGCCTCCCCGCTGGGATCGCACTGGCTTTTGGCTCCAACGTCGGCACCTGCGTGACGGCTCTATTGGCGACCATCGGCAGGCCGCGCGAGGCCCTGCGGGCGGCGGTCGTCCATGTGCTGTTCAATGTCGCAGGAGTTCTGATTTGGGTCGGCTTCATCGATCAGCTCGCTGCTTTCGTCACTGCCATCTCCCCGCAGGCCAAAGAACTCGCCGGCTCTGCCCGATTGGCGGCGGAAGCGCCGCGACAGATTGCCAATGCCCACACGGCGTTCAACGTCGCCAACACCGTTCTGTTCCTAGGTTTCGCGGCTTGGTTTGCCCGGTTGGCTGAATGGCTGGTCCCGGATCGCCCAATCGAAGAAGAACAACTCGTCCAGGCCAAGTACCTAGATCAGGAGCTGCTCTCCACTCCATCCCTCGCTCTCGATCGGGTCAGGCTCGAAATACTTCACATGGGCGACAGGACAAGAAAGATGTTTGTTGCGGCCCTACCTGCAGTGTTGCATGGAGAACAGGAAGAGCTGGAGGAGCTGGCCGCCATGGACGATGCCGTTGATGAGTTACACGGCAAAGTCATCACTTATCTCGGTCAGATCAGCCAGCAGAGCTTGACCGAGGGCCAGACCGAGGAGCTTACAAGGTTGATGGCGGCGGCTAACGACTTGGAGAACATCGGCGATCTGATCGAGACCAATCTGGTCACCCTGGGCTTGCGGCGCCGCAAGCAGCAGGTCGTGGTCAGCGATGCCACGCGCAAAGTCATTGAGGAATTTCACGCCGTGGTTGCTAGGGCCTTCGACGCGGCAATGTCTGCGGTGACCACCAAAAGCGTCGAAGCGAGACAGGTGGTCGCGGCAATGAAGCAAGAGATCAACCGGTTGGCAGAGTCCGCAGCTCTCCATGAGGCGCGTCGTCTCGTCGCTGAAGAACCCAACCGATTGCCAGCCTATACGGTAGAGATGGGGGTTCTAGAGAACCTGAAACGCATCTACTACTTCACCAAGCGCATGGCACGGGCAGCGGCACCGGGCGAGAACCTAACAAGGGACGCTTAGCCTCTCTTTCTTGTTCTCAACGGCCATCTGTGCGTCAGCAGTGAGTTCACAGGCGAGTTCACTCTCTGGATTTAGATCATTGACATCAGCCCCGGCAGCGGAACACCGCCAGCGACCGCTTAGTGAAGCTAAGCGGAGGTTGCCCTTCTGGAACCGGATCCGATGGTCTTGTTCTTGAAGACCCACTCTGCACCGCATCTGGTACAGTGCTTCCGAAGGTCAGGTGCACATTTCGCCGCAGATGGGGGCTGATCGATCTCATGATCGGCAGCTTCTCTCGAGCTCTTGGAGGAAACACATGAGCGAACTCGAAGACGACATTGCGACGGTAGATTCGAGCATGGGACCCTACGGGCTGCCGGCCCCGAGCCGCGAAGGCATCGGCTGGCTGCTGGTTGGCGGCGGCATCGTGGGCTCGCTGGTCACGCTGCTGCGTCGCCGGCGCAAGCTGGCGGACTGGGTCGTTCATTTGGGACTGATCGGTGCCGGAGCGGGGATCCTGCTACAGCGACGGCGGGTGCACATGGACCAGGCGCAGGAGAGTATCCTGGCCGAGCTCGAAACTCTGGACCCGATCGCCCGGGTGCAAGTGCTGAAGGCCGTCGCCGAACAGCAGTTGGGCCGCGGCAAGGACTGAGCTCGGCTCTCTGCGCGTCATGGCGCGCTAACGCCGCAAAGACGCGTCCGACCTGTTCGTTGAGAGCGCTCGCTGGCCGACATGCCCTCGTTGGCCGACATGCCTGGCACCTGAGTGAGAGCGGTGCGAACAACTCAAACCAGCAAGGCTTCCCGACCCGGGTGGTGGAGCAGTTGCTCAAACGAGCAACGTCTTTGCACCGGTGGCGAAGCAGTTGCTCAAACGAGCAACGTCTCCGCACGCAGATTTAGAGAAATTGTCTAAGCGAGCCAATAGCGCCTTTGGGAGCCCTGAAAGGCGTAACCTGAAAACAAGTCAATGTAGCGAAAGTGAAGGGCCCGAGCGGTCCGAGGACCGCCCGGGGGACGCTAAAGCGTCAAGCAGCGGAGGCGGAGGTGGGTGAGACGGGCTCAGCAGCTGGCGACGGCGAGTCGCCGTTGTTTGTTGCTTCGCTGTCGGACGATGCCTCGCCCGACGTCACCCCTTCCGATGGCTCTTCGTCGTCTGTGGCGCCTTGGCGCCGGGTGATACGCCGCGTCGAGGTCCGGACACGCTCGGCGAGCTCGGGCTCTCCGGCGAGACGGAAGAACCCTTCGAGTATCCCGGCAACCGGCGGGAAGACGCCATTGAAGGCCTTGATCGCATGATCTTTTGCGATCAGGGTTTCCGCGGCGGCCTTGTTTGCTCGCTCGAGTTGCCCTCTCACCTGGCGAAGGTCGGCGAGATCGCTCTCGAAACCTGTCGCCATGCCTTCGAAATCCAGCTGCACGCCGTCGGCAACCACTACGGGCAACTCTCCTTCCGGATCACGCATGAGCTGGATGGTCTGATCGAGCTGATCGATCATGGCCTTGCTCTCACGTGGCGTTCTGCCGTCCAGCGCAGCGAGTTCGAACCCACGATCTGGGCCAAAAACGCCGAGCAGGACGCGCCGGTTGGCAACCAACCGTTCGTGAGCCTTCAATACGAAAGCGTCACGCTGGCGACGAAGCTTCGACACCCGGATTAGGCTGCGGAGATGCTTGTCCTCCGCAGTCACGAGATTCAACTGTGCTCCCCCGAGATCTTCTTCCAGATCCCCAAACAAGGCCTGATAGTTGATAGCGGTCAGCAACGCCTCACCCTCTCCAGCCGACGTCGGTCGACGGTGCTGGAGACGTTCGGCAATACCGCCGCCATAAGTTGCCAGGGAGGCACGAACCTCCTCGACGGATTGAATGCGGACAAACGATGCTTTACTTCTCATGCTCGACTCCTTCTGTGGTTGGTTTTCTTCAACGCCCGATCATCGGATCGGTGATGTGGGCGCGAGATCCGTTCACGCCATGTACTCGCAGTCATACAGGGTGCGGGAAAGTCTGCATCGGCCTCTCCTTTCAGTTGTGGGTGAAGTGTTCGGTCCGTCAACACCACACCATCGTAAAATCCGGCGGGGCCGAGTACCACCAACCCCGAGAAAAGGAGATGCCTCTCCTCGATGTGGATTAACCTCCCTATGAAGAGATCGAAGAACTCACTATCACCCAAACGCGGGCTAAATTCGCCCGATTCGGTCGAATTCGGAGCCGTTTTGGGTAACGAAGAAAGTTCGACTTTTTTCGAAGTTCGCCAAATAGGGAACATTCGAGTCGGTTTTGGGTGAAAACTTCACCTCCCGAGCACACCACGGCCGGCCGATCACCGCACGGATAGAGTTCTGCCCCTCCTCGACGAAGAGGGCGAGCCTTCACAGGGAACCGGGCGGCGCCCAGCCGCGTCTAACCGATCGACAAGGAAGAACCGTCCAACCGTTTAGGGCACTAGAGGTGGCGCCGGATTCGTTCGAGGTTGTGCCGCACTCGCGGATCACCAGGCCTAATCGTCAGAGCCTCCTCAAAGGCTTGGCCGGCCCTCGAGTAATCGCGCGAGAGAGATGCCTCGATGCCAGTGGCCAACAACGCTTCGAACCGATCGTCTAGAGATTCCCCGGCACCCTCTGATTTGGCTGAACGGGAGTTTGCGGCGCGCAACTCAGCAACGACCGCACGCATGTCAACCTTGTTCGTGCCGTGCGGTTGCTGCCCAGCCGATTCACTTGCTCGGGTCGCCAGGGACAGGGCGTCGACACCACAAAGTATGATCTGGCGTTCTCCGGGAATCATCTGCAAGATTCGGATCTCCACCGCAGAGACCGGCGCGAAGAGGATGGCCTCCAGGGCAGACTCAGGCTCCAGGTCTTCGGTGTAGGCGTTCCAAATATCACCACCTACGAGCTCAACAGATACCGCCAGGCCGTCGGCGGACTGCAGCCTCAGGCTGACAGATCGTCGACAAAGAATCGCCGGCAGCACGTAGTCGATCCCCTGTCGGCAAGATACGGTCGCACTACTTGCCGAGGTTGAAATCGCGCTAACGACGCAAGTGGCAAAATCAACCGCTGGCAGCTCTAAACCCAAGAGAGTCAAAGCCCTACTAGGATAGACCGGGAGATCGCAAACGAGGCCACCGTTGGCTGTACCCAAGACTGGGATGGGACTCGCCATGTCGTCGACCGCTGCCAGTAACTCCAAGAATCCAGGAGCCTGCTGATTCAGTTCGGCCAGCACACCGACAGCTGGCCCTTCGTCCATGAGCCAGCGCACAGCCGTAGGGCTGTCGGACACGGATTCGACCTGAAAGCCCTGTTCTCGGCTCAATTCAAGCAACACTGCTTGCGTGCGATCGGATGGCTGCAGGGCTGTCAGTAATTTCGGCTTCACTTCGTAAACTCGCTTCGTCTGAGGGGCACCAAAAAAACCACCCGGCGGGTCACAAGGAACGCCTCACCAAGTCGCTCAAGTCACGATGGATTCGATGTGCTTCCTCTTCTCGAGCCGGCGGCTCGACAACACTATTGACACGGATCTGGACGCGCCCGGTCGTCACCACCCAGGCTAACTCGTGACCCTCGCAATGGCGAAAAACCTTCAGCGCCGGATGCTGACTGCGAGAGCCATATCCGCTGGCAACCAAAACGCTCTCGACAACCTCGGGATCGAGGTCAACCGGGAGATCGCAGCGCCAATTGAGGGACCGTGCACAACCGCTGTCGCGGCTGAGCCCAGTGATTCGAGGCGCCTCTCGAGGAGGCAGGAGCGGCGTGTCTGTCACCGTGTTCGGCTGCACCATGGCGACACTAACCCTTGGTCACCACAACTTCGCAGACATCATCACCCTTGGAGCAACAACGAGTTTCTTCCACCCGCCATTTCAAGTCCGCTTTGAAGAGGCTCAGGTACAGATCCTCGGTGAGCTCCGGCCTGGACGCCCAGTCGACGCGATGGGCGAGCTGCATGATCGCTCTGGAGGCGTTGGCGAAGAAATAGCAGCGTGGCTTTTCGGAAAGTCCGTAACGTTCGAAATAAAACGGCGATTCGTAGTTACTGGAGCTACGCATCACGAGCCGTCGGTCGGGCTCCAATTCGTCGACTGTCCAATGACCGAAACCGAGGGCCCGAGTAATTGCTACGGACGAGGTCACGATCTCCTCGACATCACCTCGCAGCGTACCCACCATGGCCTCCCACTCGGGTGACAAAAGGATATTGCCGATGGTGTAGAAGGCGCAGACATGCCCTGACTCGCCGAACAGCTCTTCAACCGCCGGAGTCGCCTGCGGGGCGTGTTTCTCGATGTGATGGATCGTGTCGTAGGCGGTCTGGTCGTAGTAGCCTGGCAGATGGCGCGTGATGAAGATCCCGAAACCCTGGACCAGCCCCCGCTCATCGCCATCAACTCCGAGCAGGAACTCGTTCAAGCCTGTCGCAATCTCCGCGATACGCCCCTCTTCCAAACCTTCGCTGGGTTGGCGGATGTGACGGAGGAAAACCTCACGATTGACGGGCTCGGCTTGACTAGGCACATCCTGACGGCCTAGCTCAAATCCGCAAGCAGGTTGGCGGCAGGCGAAACAGGACTGTTCCCTGGAGGCCAGGGCTCCAGGCGGCAGGCTGAACGCTACCTCGGTGGCAGCCGCCGCAAAACCGGCGGCAAAGGCGTCGACCGGGAAACGTCGACGTACCCTCGCGCCGTATTTTTCCCGCCAGGCAAAACTGTAGTGGAGATGATCCCCACGAACGTTGCCGCCCTCGGCGCCCGCGAGCAACTCCAGGCGACCTTGCCCCATCCAGGGAAAAACGGCCGCGGCGAGCTGCAGGCGTTCGGCAGGCGTTGAGGCACCAGCCTTGGCCACAAGATCGGACAGCAGCTGCCACACCGCACTCTGCGCCGCACGGCTTCTAATCAAGAAGCCCTCTTCTTCGCCCAGGGCATCCTCGACGGTTTGGTCATGGAAGAGGTTGAAGTGATGGCAATGATAGACGTAGGGCGTTGAGCCCAGAAACTTCAAGTCTTGGCCTGGCAGCTCAGCAGAAAATTCTTTGAGTTGATTCATCCCGCTCATTTCCCACTTAGATATTCAAAGTCTGCAGGCCGAGAATTCCACACGCTGTCTGCTCAACTAGTGCGATTTGCTCGTCGGTGAGTTTCTGCGGTTCATTGAGCTCATCCATCGAGAGCCTGGTACGCAGAGAGACCCGCAGCAGGACGGCGTGGGGGTCTGGCGCATAACGATTCAGGAACTCCATCACCCGCACCCCGCGAGGGCGCTGTTCAGCCTCGAACGAAGGCAGAGAATCGCTGATTCTCTGCAGCAGACGCCGGGTGTGAAGCCGCACCATACCCAATGCTGCACCACGCTCGAAAACGCAAGCGCAGACAAAATCTGCGGTGAGTTCGTGCAAGATGATCAGGTGATCGGGAGCCTCGATGGTCACTTGCATTTCCGAGGACCACGAGCCAAGGGCCTTGAGCCCTTCACGGTTGGCCCTGAAGAGGTCGCCGAAGTAGGTGGCCACTTGCTCCTCGTCCCAATCGGACTCGGCGTGGAGCCATGATCCAAAGAGCAGACAATCGGGCATCGCGGTGACGAAGACGGCCCGTAACGAGGGGATGTCCTCCACCGCCTTGGCTAAGTGCTCAGGGGTCATAGTCTATTTAGCTCCTTCTATTTCCAGAGTGCGGCGGAATTGCTGTTGGATGGCGGTTATGCTCGTGCTGGATACACGATCGCCGGTGACGAAGCCCAGGCTCAACAAACCCCAGGGGCTTTTCGCCCCAAAGAGATGGAGCCGGTGGCTCCGCCCGAGGTCGATAGCCAGATGGCTACGGGTTGACAGGTCGAAGCGTTTTCGCAAGGTTTCCCAATTCTCGCTCAGCTCCGCGGCGGCAGCGATGAGCTCCAGGGGTGCACTTTCATGGACCAACGCCAGGCCTTCTCGATCCACGACGAAGGCATGCTCAAAGACCGCGATCCTGCGGACCCATTCGAGCAGAGCGAGGAGGCGATCTTCGAAAGAACCACCCGGTATTGTGAACGGTGGCAGCCCAGGTCCATCGTCATCGCTGCCATGAACCCGACTAGGGTTCGCGTCGGCAGCCAACGTCGGTTTGGTGCGCGCAGGAGTCCGTACTGCAGAAGTCGGTGCCACTGGAGTCCGTGCCGCTGAAGTCCGTGCCGCTGAAGAGACCCCAGCCTCTCGTAGCAGCACCGAAATCTCGCTCGGATCAACCCAGAAGAGGGACGGCTCGGTCATCATCGATATCGAGTCCTAATCTGTTCTCCAACTCGGCGGCAATCTGATCGAACACCGCAGCGACGGCGGGTGGCCGACGACGCCACAACGCCAGTGGTACGCCTTCGGCGCTGGCATCGAGGAAAATACTGTCCCGTGGGACGGTGGCATCCAGGACCAGATCATCGGGAAACAATTTCCAGCTTTCTTGCGCTACCGCCAGCGAAGCGTCCTGGCGCGATTGCAGCATCGTCAATACCAACCCCGCGAGTCGGACCTCTGCACCTTCCGTCCGCAGTGCTCCGATGACCGCCAACAAATGACTGACCGACCGGGCTGCCAGCGGCTCCGCTTGGAGTGGTGTGACAACAAACTCAGCGCTCCGCATCGCGCCTAGGGTGACTCCACCCATCGATGGTGGCGTATCAACCAGCACCAGGTCATAGTGCTGGCGCGCCTCCTCGAAAAGCCGAGCAAGCCGAGCTCCATCCTCCAGTTGCGCCGACCATTGGAACGCGTCGGTCGGAGGAACTGCGCCTACCGGCAGCAGGTCGAACTCCGGCAAGCGTGACGACGTCACCGTGTCGATCAAGGCCCTGGAACCTGCCAAAACTTCCGCCAGGCCAGCCTGAGACCGCAGGGATCCCTGAATCGAAAAGCCAATGCTACCCTGGGGATCAGCGTCGACGAGAAGCGTGCGCCAACCTCGACCCGCGAAGGCATATGCAGTATTGAGAGCCAGCGTCGTTTTGCCGACGCCTCCCTTCTGACTTGCAACTACCAAGACTCTACCGGTGTTCATCATTCTGAAGTTGCTCTTGGGGCAAAGTGTCTGTGCTCACGAGTCAAAGTGGATCACCCGTGCAACGCGCCTAGCTTGGGGAGACAAGCCTCGCCTAGGCGGTCGTCAACTGTCGATCAGAAGCAAAGTATGTGCCAGTCTTATTAAGACAAATATTACCATAGATGCAAAACTCCAAGCCTGGATCAGAGTCTTAGATGGACGCGGCCCATGTCATCGGTAGGGCGCCGGATCTTGCGACTCCAGCGCCCCGAATCAGGTGGAGCGAACTGCTTCCAAGCGCCACTTCTGACCAGCTCTTGCCGCAACTCGGCTAGGATTGTCAGCCGGTAAGATATCCCGGCCGGACAAAAACTCCCTCCTGTCCTAATCCTTCTCGGGCTCGACCGAGAAGCATGAACAACTCCGAGTACCCGAGTACCATTGGCGAGCCGTGACGTAGCTTTGATCGAGCTCGAGAGCACGCCGATACGATGACTCAGAGCCTGGCCAGGCAATCATGTTGCCAGCGAAGCCGACCGCGCGAGGAGGCGTGGACAGCGCTGACTCGACAACACGGCTTTTCTGGCTGCGGTCCAGCTACGCCGCCGGCAACCGTAACACCAACACGGTCAGATCATCGTCGCGGACCTGACGCCGGGTGAACCGCTCGACGTCGGCGAGCACGGAATCGCGGAGTTGCATCGGGCTTTTCGAGGCGTGGCGCCCGAGGCTCTCTTCCAGGCGTTCGAATCCAAACTGGTCGTCGGATCCCTCAGCAGTCGCCTCGACCAGTCCATCGGAGTACATGAACATCGAATCACCCTTCGACAGCTTCGAGGTGCGCATGCTGACATCGATCTCGCCGCGCACGCCGAGCGGATAAGACGCCGCTTGCAAGGGTTCGACATCACCATTGGGTGACACCCGATAAGGGAACACATGCCCCGCCGAAGCATAGGTGAACTCACGCTGTTCGGGATCGAGAATGGCATAAACCAAGGTGCTCAACAGGCGGCGGCGGGCACTTTGGTAAACCATCCGATTGAGGGTTGTAAACACTGCCTCGACGGTGGGATCGAATGTCACCTGCACCGCCAGTGCCGAACGCGCCATCGACATCACCAGGCCACTCGACACGCCGTGGCCTGCCACATCCCCTACCGCCACCGCCAGGCGTCCATCTTCGAGGGCCAGGACGTCGTAGAAATCGCCCCCCACTTCCGAGGCCGGCAGATACGAGTGGGCGATCTCGACGCCATTGAGCTGTGGCGGCAGGTCGGGCAAAATCGAGCTTTGGATGTTGCGGGCAGTCTCGATCTCAACTCGCTGACGTTCACGTTCGGCGATCCGCCGCACATGAGGGGGCACGTCGTCATAGGTGTAGACGAATTCGTTGTCGGTGGCCAATGAGCGCAGGCTGACGATCAGCGGCGAGGCAAACAACAACAGGGCCGCCAACCCATGGGCCTGCATCGTTGGCTCGTTGATGAAGAGCGCCGGGACTGCAACGGTTAGCAGCACGGCGGTGAGCCCTGCCAGGAGACCGGAGAGCAGATCACCAAAACGGAACAGCAGCACCGGTACACCGGCCACCACGACCCACATCAGCCAACCCCAGCCCAAGGGCATGACCATCAGGGTCGGTGAGATCACGATCGCCGCCAAAACAGCCACGATCAAGCCGCCCGTCGAGCCCAGCCGCTTCGTTGCCCAACAGGGCACGAGCAAGCAGATGAAAAGATACAGCGGCAGGTGGTAACTCAAAACACCGGCAACATTGGAGACCACCGGCAACAGGCTGTCGAAACCGGTTGCGGCATAAAGGAAACTCGCGGCGGTCCAGGCGCCCGAACCCTGAGCCATGGTCGCCAGAGCAAACAGGACACCGGCCATCAACAGACCGCCCGCCAAGCCGCGCAACGACGCCCGAGCCACCGTGGCATTGGCCCACTTGCGTCGAAACAGGGCGTCGAGGGAGGCCAATTTCTGCGGCCAGAGCTCACGACACATTGACTCGCCGACAGACCACGACATCAAACCCATGACCGCCAGGCCGAGGTATTGGAAAATCAACGAGAAGCCGCCGACCATCCAAGTCGTCTGCTGGCGCGACAAGAAGCCGACGTTGGTTCCGGCAGCGTAGATGTGGCTGTTGAGACCGACGGTAATCAGTCCCATCACCAGGCTCAGAACAAAAAATTGTGTACCCCGCCGCACCCCCAACTGGCCATCGTGATAACGCTTGAGGAAGGGTACGGCAACCAGGGGCAACAGAAAGTAGAACAGCGCCGCCCGGGCAAAATTGACCAGTTGGAGCTGGCGGAAGGTGCTTTGCAGGTCTTCGACATTGGGATCGTCGAGCCAGAAGCTGAAGCCGGAAGGCTCACCGCGACTGAAGTAAACCTCGACGCCATACGGGTAAACCTCACCGAGCGCCAACTGGTTGCGACGGTAACGCAGAATCATGCCAGTCTGGGCCCCAACTTCATCGCGCTGCACTTCGGGATCATTGTCGTACTGCGACAGATCAAACCCTTGGTCGCGCAGGAATTTGGCAGCCTCTAGCCGGGCGTCGGCGGCATCCAACGCATCTTCCTCACCGCCGTCATCCGAGTTTTCGCGATGTAGTGTCAGGATTTCGCCAGTGCGCGAAATCACCGCACGGTAGGCCCACTCCCGAGGCAGACTGCCCGGTGGAAAAACCCGCACATCCCAGGTCATCAACGTCTGGGCCGGCTCACTGGCGCGGAGCGCTTCACGGTCGGCGCCGGAACCCACCAGCAGCTGCATCCGACGTTCGAGCTGAGTATCGGTATCCAGTCGGACCACAATATAAGGGTCCTCGATCGGCGGGCCCAGGTCGCGCAGGCGTTCGAGGGCAATCGACTCGGCCTCGGCACGGGAGATCTCCCACTCCACGGGCAACAACGGCAAAACCCGCGGAAAAGACCACCACAGCAGGGTGATACCCACTGCAGCAACGATCGACCAAATCAACAGCTCACGGGAATTGCGCATCTCTTGGAGTTCTTCCGGGTAGAGGTCACGTGTCCCCACTCACTACGCAAAGTGGTGTTGGGTTGTTTCCCCAACTTCTCGGCCCGTGTGATGAATACGCTGGCTACAGCACGGGGATTGATCCCCGTGCTGGCTGCGGTAGCCGATCCCGCGGTTGCTTGGCGATGCAGCGCCAACAGGCGCCGGTGCTGGATGTGATCTCATAGGCCGAACGAAGCCTGCTCCGTTCGGCCCAAGAAGCTACAGATTCGAGACGATGGCTTCGCCGAACTCCGACGTCTTGAGTAGCGTCGCGCCGTCCATCTGGCGTTCGAGGTCGTAGGTGACACGCTTCTGGGTGATGGTATCTCCCAACGCTCTCTCGACCTTGTCGGCCGCTTCACCCCAACCGAGCCAACGCAACATCATGACGCCGGAGAGGATCAGTGAGCCGGGATTGACCTTGTCCTGGCCAGCATACTTAGGAGCGGTGCCATGGGTGGCTTCGAACAACGCCATTCCATCCGCCTCATTCGAGCCCGGAGCCATCCCGAGACCACCAACCTGAGCGGCCAAGGCATCGGATAGATAGTCACCATTGAGATTGGTGGTGGCAATCACCTCGTACTCTGATGGCCGCAACAGCACCTGCTGGAACATGGCGTCGGCGATGCGATCTTTGATCACTACACGACCTTCGGGAGCCTTGCCGCCGTGGTTGTCCCATAAATCCTGCTCGCTGATCGTCCGATCGCCGAATTCGTCACGAGCCAGTTCGTAGCCCCAGTCTTTGAAGGCACCCTCGGTGTACTTCATGATGTTGCCCTTGTGTACCAGGGTGACGCTCGAACGCCCCTGGTCGAGGGCATATTGGACCGCTTTACGGACCAGACGCTTGGAGCCAAATGGGGAAATCGGCTTGATGCCGATGCCGCTGTCGGGACGGACTGTCTTGCCCAAACCGGCCAGGAACTCGACGAGCTTGGCTGCCTCATCGCTGCCGGACTCCCATTCGACCCCCGAATAGACGTCTTCGGTGTTCTCGCGGAACAGCACCATGTCGACTTTTTCGGGCGCCGATACCGGTGACGGTACACCTGCGTAGTGCTTCACCGGTCGCACACAGGCGTAGAGATCGAGCACCTGGCGCAAGGTGACATTGAGACTACGGAAACCACCGCCAACCGGCGTTGTCAGCGGTCCCTTAATGGCGCCATGGTAAGTGCGGATTGCGTCATAGGTATCGGACGGCAGCCACTCGCCGGTGTGCTCCTGGGCTTTTTCGCCGGCCAGGATCTCCATCCAGGCGATCGATTTCGAGCCGCCGTAGGCACTCTCGACGCCAGCGTCGAGTACCCGTTGTGTTGCTTTCCAAATATCGGGACCAATGCCGTCGCCTTCGATGAACGGCACAACCGGCCGATCCGGAACGACCAGCTGACCGTTGGTGTATTCGATTTCCTGACCGTCGGCGGCGGGTTTGTAGAACTCCCCAGAGGTGCTCACACCTAATCCTCCTCGGCCGACCGAGTCGGCGCGTCACAAGTTGTCGAGTTGGGTCGAGAGTTGCGAGAACTCCCGTGGGGTCACGATATCACACCGTCTGTACGCCCTTGGGCCAGAGTTTCAGGTGCTTGGCACGCCTCACAACAAGTTGCTTAGAACCCCGAGCGCTACGCTGCAAACAGGGCTCGCAAAAAAATCCAAAATTCATGACAGCTGGAATCCGATTGCTGCGCGTGTAGGGGTAAGAAGACAACAAACGGACCCCACCGGCTCACCATGAGCCAGGGACCCACAACCACACGAGGCTTTCGAATGACCAAGCAGTATTCTGTTCTGACCGCGGCTCTCACGATTCTCCTTCTCACCTCTGCCACTGCCTTTGCCGGCCCAATCGCCGACGCCAACTACACCTCCTTCGGCATTGACTTCTCCATGAAATCGGGTGTTTCCAGCGCGGTCACCCTGACCGTTTCTGGTCCCGGCGACTTCTACGTGCAGCAGGACTTCAAGGCTGGCCAAGCCCCTTACCTCAGCATCTTCGACAAAGCTGGCCAGTCTCTCCAAGCGGGTATCTACACTTGGTCGCTGACCGAAAATCTAACCACCAATGGCGACCGCGCAACGGCCGCGAAAGCCTCCGGGCGGACACAGGACGGCGCCTTCACCATCGAAGCCAACGGCAGCCTGGCGAACCCCAATCTGATCGAGAGCTTCGACAAGGCACAGACCTTCGCCACAGACCTCATCGTCCAAGGTTCAGCCTGCGTCGGCATCGACTGCACCAGCAGCGAAAGTTTCGGTTCCGATACACTTCGATTCAAGGAAAACAACCTTCGCATTCACTTCAACGACACTTCGAGCTCCGGCAGCTTCCCCAAGAATGATTGGCGGATCACGATCAACGACAGCGCCAACGGTGGCGCTGAGTACTTCTCCGTCGATGACGCCACCAACAACAAGACACCGTTCAAGATCGAAGCCAATGCCCAGAACAACACGCTCTACGTCGAAGCGGACGGCGATGTTGGCATCAAAACCGCCAACCCGGTGGTCGACCTCCATATCGTTGAAGGCAACACCCCGACCGTGCGTCTCGATCAGGACGGCTCCGATGGTTTCGGTACCCAGATCTGGGATATCGCGGGCAACGAGACCAACTTCTTCATCCGCGACGTCACCCACAGCTCCAACCTCGTCTTCCGCATCAAGCCCAGCGCGCCGGAAAACTCGATCTTCATCAAGGCAGACGGCAGCATCGGTCTTGGCACCGAGACTCCTGACGAAGAGCTCGATATCGAGGGTGATGGACCGGGATTTCGCCTCACCAACACCGGAACGGCCGCCAACGGCTGGCGTGTCTTTATGAACGGCAACACCGGTCGACTCAGCATCACCGACATCAACAACTCCGGCGCACCCTTCAAGTTTGACGCTGGCGCCAATGACAACCTCTTCCGCGTCGGCATCAACACCGCTGGCACAACCACCGCTGACACCGTCGCCATCGGCTCCACCACCACCGGCGACGCCGTCTTGCAGGTTCAAGGCTCCATCGTCGTTGACGGCGTCACAGAGCATGCCGATTACGTCTTCGAGCCCGACTACGACCTAAACACCATCGACGAGCACGTCGCCTTCGCGATGGCCAACAAGCATCTCCCCGGACTCCCCAAGGCCCCCGAAGGTCTCAAAGGACCGGTTGATCTCATCTCACACCAGATGGGTATCCTCGAAGAGCTCGAAACCGCTCACCTCTACATCGGACAGCTCCACGAGAACATGGGCCAACTCCACGAGAACATGGACCAACTCCAAGAAACCATCAGATTGCTCACCGAGCGCCTCGATGAGGTCGAGCAATAGCACAACGCCAACCACCACCTGATCCTGGCGCGAAGCAACGGCGCTAGAACTGTGAGTGAAAGGCCCGGACTCTGTCCGGGCCTTTTTTGCTTTGCGAATCGCAATTTAGAGAGCACGTTGGTCGTTGATCACCGGCCTCGGAACAGTTTTCAAAAAAACTTCGACCTCTTTTGATGCATCACAACCAAAAGCTCCGCATTGACTTGGTGTAAGCGACAACAACAGCAAACACGCTCTCTAACATCCGATACACCAAGAGGTCATCATGAAGAAGCAACGTCTGATCCCCACCGCAGTGCTCAGCGCTTTTCTCCTCGCCACCTCCCCCGCCATGGCGGACCCCAAAATCGCCGACGCCAACCTCTCCTCCGCTGGCGTCGATTTCAACTTGAACAGCAGCCTCCAGGGTTCAATCTCGCTCACTGTCTCTGGCCCCGGGGACTTCTACCACCAGCAGGACTTCAAGGCCGGTGAAACACCGTACCTCAGCGCCTTCGACAAAGCCGGCAACTCCCGTGCGGCAGGCCTCTACACTTGGACCCTCACTCACAACCCGGTTGCTGAGGGCGACCGTGCGGTTGCCGCCGCCACCAAGGCCCTACGCCAAAGCGGTAGCTTCACTGTCCTCGCCGACGGTAGCCTCGCCAATCCCAACCTCCTCGAGGGCGGCCTCAACAAAGCTCAGACCATTGCCACCGACCTCATCGTTCAGGGCTCTGGCTGCATCGGCTTCGACTGCTCCTCCTCTGAGAGCTTCGGCTCCGACACCTTGCGACTCAAAGAGAACAACCTGCGTATCCACTTCGACGACACCTCAGCCTCGGCAAGCTTTCCCAGCAATGACTGGCGACTCATCGCCAACGACACGACCAACGGCGGCGCCAACTACTTCGCCCTCGAAGATTCCACCGCCGGCCGCCAGGTCTTCAAAGTCGAGGCCGGAGCCATCGTCAATGCGCTCTACGTGGATGCCGACGGGGACGTCGGCGTCGGTACCGCCAGCCCGGTGGTCGAAGTCCACGCTGTAGACGGCAACACCCCGACCTTCCGCCTCGAGCAGGACGGTTCCTCGGGCTTCACCCCCCAGACCTGGGACCTCGCAGGCAACGAGACCAACTTCTTCATCCGCGACGTCACCAACGGTTCAAAGCTCCCCTTCCGCATCAAGCCCGGCGCACCCGATGACTCGATCTTCATCAACGCCGCAGGTAACGTCGGCATCGGCACTGACAGTCCGGATGAAGAGCTTGACATCCAGAGTGACGGACCGGGATTTCGCCTCACCAATACCGGCACTGCCACCAACGGCTGGCGCGTCTTCATGAACGGCAACACCGGTCGACTCAGCATCACCGACATCAACAATTCAGGCGCCCCCTTCAAGTTTGACGCAGGCGCCAATGACAACCTCCTCCGCGTCGGCATCAACACCGCTGGCACCACCACTGTCGACACCGTCGCCATCGGCTCCACCACCACCGGCGACGCTGTCTTGCAGGTCCAAGGCTCCATCGTCGTCGACGGCGTCACCGAGCATGCCGATTAC
>JAJCXO010000268.1 GCA_029263395.1 Acidobacteriota bacterium
CCCTTTGACCATGGCGCGGATGTCGACCCCCAAGTCGTGGGCGACATCGGTGAAAGTCACCTCACCGTCCGGCCCGGGGCCCTGGTTGCGATAGAGCTGGCAGCGGTGGGGCTCGATGCGCGAGCTTTCGTTGCCGATGAAGAGATCGAGCCAGCCGTCGTTGTCAAAATCAGCAAAGGCAGCCGTTTGCGTCGGGTGGAAGCTGAGGAGACCCGCCTGTTCGGTGACGTCCTCGAACCGACCCTGGCCATCATTTCGCAGCAGTGAGTTGGGAAGCCGACCATACTCGCGGCGCCAGGCCCCACGCAGCACCAGGACGTCGGGGTCGCCGTCGTTGTCGTAATCGGCATGAACCAGATTGAGCCCGCCGGTCAGCCCTTCGAGGCCAGCTTCGGCCGTTCTTTCGGTGAACTTCAATGTCGACGAAGTGGAGACGCCGCGGAAGAACCGAAGCGGGTCGTCGTACCCCCAGGACGACACCATGACGTCGAGTTGGCCATCGCCGTCGAGATCGTCTGCGATCACGCCTCCAGCCAGGCTGACCGTGTCGAGGCCAAGTGCCGGCGCCTGGTTTTGGAAGCGGCCAATGTCGTCTTGGGAGACGAATACCGACGGCGGGATCAACCATGCCTCAGGCACCTGGTCGGGATACCGGCCGAGGGTCATGGCGGCGATGTTGTAGAGCCAGCGAACCATCAGATCTTCCGGCTCAGCTCGGAGCAACACCTCCAGCTCTTCGAGCGCCTGGCTCGATCCTCGCGTGTCGTGATGCACGCCGCCGCCTTCGATCGGCATCAGGCACGATTCGCTACCATAGCCGTGGAGGCAGTTGCGCTGCTCCCCGGCTCTCAGATGGGCGAGGGCTTTTTGCAGTCGCAGGCTCGTCTCGAGTTCCGGGGTCCAGCTGCCACTGGCCGTCAGGGAGTCGAGCACCGCCGCGAACCGATTGCCGGCGGATTCCGATTCCCCGGAACGCAATTCTTCTGTGGCGAGTTCAATCTCGGCGTCGAGCTCAGCCTCCGAGGCTTCAGGATCAGGCAAGGAACGCAGCAGTTTTGTACGCAAGTGATTGCGGAAGGTGCCGGGTGCCGGTGGGATCTCGTGCTGCAACGTCTCGAGCCTCGCCACCATGCGGGCAGTACCGACAGGTCGCTCGACCGACGCGGGCGGGCTTTGCTGGCCCGCCGTCTCGGCATCCGAAGAATCCGAATTACCCTGGTCGCACCCGACGAGCGCCGACATCGCGACGAAGATCAAGAGATAGCAGGCCCAACGCCGTCCGTTGCAGCTGCCCTCGCTCATCACACGATTCTCCAGACAGGTTTGCTCACGGCGGGATCGTCTCATGAGTGGCACCACGTCGCACTTCCTCGGCAGCCGAAGGGCTCCACAACCGTCTTCCGAGCCCGAGTCAGTCCAACGCCGACAAGGCGCGTGAGCACTTTGGACTTGGATGCCTGGGAGTTCGGCTGCGGACCCTCGAAGCCACCCGTGATCAGGACATCCGTTCGAGCAACCAGGCGCGGGCGAAGGTCCAGTCACGCTTGACTGTGGCGAGAGAAATCCCGAGCATTGCGGCGGTTTCGCCGATGCTGAGGCCCCCGAAGTAACGCAGGTTCACAACTGTGGCGAGGCGGGGTTCGTCCTTGGCCAGGGCGTCGAGAGCTTCGTCGAGCGCCAACAGGTCGAGGTCCGGTTCGTCGACTCTGATCGCCAGGTCCAAGAAGGTGACCCGCTCCGCTTCGCCGCCCCGCTTCAAGGACCGGTGCCGGCGCGCGTAGTCGACCAGGATGCAGCGCATAGCGCGAGCCGCCGAACCGAAGAAATGGGCCCGGTTCTGCCAATGTTCCTCACCCGGAACGAGTCGCAAATACGCTTCGTTCACCAGGGCCGTCGCCTGCAGTGTATGGCCGGGGCGCTCGTTGACCAGGTGCGCGCCGGCAATCGCCTTGAGTTCGCGGTAGACCCGCTCGTAGAGCTTCTCGCGCGCTCCGTCAGTATTGGATTGCACGGAGCGCAGCAACTGGGTGAGGTCGTCGAGGTCGGGTTCACTCATGGACTGTTTCACCCCCTTGATGACCAGGCGCCACCGCGGCCAGCAGGTCGTCGCTCAGAAAGGAGTTGACTTCCTCCGCGATCGCGGCGTTGACTCGTGCCCGCTCCGCTTCTGCACGAGCTCGGATGAGTCCGAGTGAGGTGCCGATGGTGCCGAGCACCAGCGCAAGGATCGCGAGCGCTCCAACAAATAACAACAGTGCGTGCCGGCGCACGAAGCGGCTGACCTGATAGGTGGTGCTGGGAGGCCGGGCCAAGACGGTCTTGTGCGCGCGGTGGCGCCGGAGATCGGCCGCCAGCTCAGAGGCGGTGGCGTAGCGCCGGGAACGGTCCCTCTGGAGCGCCTTCAGCGTGATCCAGTCGAGGTCACCGCGCAGGTTGCGCAACAGCGAGTCGGAATCGGCTAGGCGGCGGCGTGCCCGGTCGCAAGCCTTCTCCCCTCCCTCCAGAACCCGTGTACTCGGTGGCTTTGGATCTCGGTTGGCGAGAACTTGCTGAATCTCGCCGAGATCCGCTCCCCGGAAGTCGAAGGGATGGAGTCCCGTCAACAGCTCGTAGAGGACCGCCCCAAGGGAGTAGACGTCGGCCCGGGTGTCGACGTCGAGGCCGGTTGTCTGTGCCTGTTCCGGGCTCACGTACCCCGGCGTACCGACAAATCCCCCGAGCCGGGTGTGCAATGTGATGTCGCTGAGGCGCTGATACAGCAGCTTCGCGATCCCGAAATCGATCACCTTGGGAATCGTCTTCCCGTCCACCTCCTCGACCAGGACATTAGAGGGCTTCAAGTCACGATGGATCACGCCCTTTTGGTGGGCGTGCTGCACCGCCTCGCAAACCTGGACAAAAAGCTCCAACCGTTGATCGATCGAGAGCTCATTGCGGTCGCAATAGTCGAGCAGCAAGGCCCCACGCACAAATTCCATCACGAAGAAAGGGCGGCCGTCTTCGGTCGAACCAGCGTCGAGGATGCGGGCGATATTGGGGTGATTCATCAGCGCCAGGGCCTGGCGCTCAGAGTGAAACCGGCGGAGTGATTCCTGGCTGTAAGTCACCTCCTTGATCAGCTTGAGCGCCACCCGCCGGCGCACCGGCTCCGTCTGCTCGGCAACGTAGACCACACCCATGCCGCCCTCCCCCACCCGCTCCAGCAGGCGATAAGGACCAATTCGCAGGGGTTCCGGCGACCACAGAGCTGGCGTCTCGAACGTAACCGGGGAGAGCTCTGGCCGGTCATGGGCAGCGAGGAGCGCCCTGATCCGAGGCTTCAGCTCCGAGTCCTGGGCACAGATCTCCTGCAGGAAGCGCTCGCGTGAGTCTCCCTCGAGTTGCAAGGCGCCTTCGAAGAGCCGACGTTCGCACTTAAGAGCTGGACTATTCATTACGACAAATGATCCTACTCCAGGTCTTCCGACTCAGTTGTCCGCTTCGATGATGGAGCTCAAATAAATCTCGTCCACGATGAGCCGTTAACCGACCGGGTTCCGCATGGGGTGCAGAAGCTCTTACAAAGCCGACGATTCCGAACCGCGGATCCGGCTCGCACGAGCCACTGGGCGGTCGCACTGCGCATCGGGCGCAGAGGCTTTGAGGAAGCCGACGATTCCCAACCACGAGGAGACATGACATGACCATGATGATTGGACAACGCCGAGCCCACTCAGGAGCACCGACCGAAAGCACGGATGGTGCAGACCCCCGAACACTGGCAGCCTGCGACCGGACCGAAACGGTTTGGGGACTTTTCGAAAAGCATGCACAGGAGCATCCCGAGCAGACAGCCATCATCGAAGGCGAGACGGAGATCGAGTATGGGCGTCTGACGCAACGAGCGAGCGCGATTGCGGGCGAGCTTGCGGCTCGGGGCGTGGAGCCGGGGTCGTTGGTCGGAGTGTGCATGAGCCGAACGTGGGAGCTCATGGCGACTCTGATGGGGGTCTTGCGCGCAGGGTGCGCGTACGTACCGTTGGATCCGGGGTACCCGCAGCAGCGGGTGCGCTACATGTTGGAGCACGCCCGTCTAGCGGCCGCCGTCGTCGACCACGAGACTATGGCGGAGCTCTGCCAGGGGGTGCCCGAAATCATACGGCTCGATGAGGTGGGAGAACATACGGCGCACGACCTGGTCGCGGACGGTATCGTGGGTCCTTCGCCGAGGGACCTGGCCTACGTCATCTACACATCGGGTTCGACGGGGCGACCGAAAGGCGTCGCCGTCGAGCATCGAAGCGTCATCGCGCTGAGCCGGTCGATGCGCACGTTGCTGAGTGACGAGGATTTGGCAGGTGTGCTGGCCGCAGCCTCTGTTTGTTTCGACGCTTCGGTCATGGAGATCCTGGGTACATTGTCACTGGGCGGTACGGTAGTCCTGGCGGAGAACGTACTCGAGCTACTGGAGCTGCCGGCGGCGGACCGGGTGAGGACGTGCGTCATGGTTCCGTCGGCGATGAAAGCGCTGCTCGCGGTTGGTCAGCTGCCCGAGGGGATTCGGTGCATCGTTTTGGGGGCCGAAGTGCTCAAACTGTCGCTGGTGAACCAGCTCCAAGCGCAGGATCCAGGGCGGCGGGTGGTCAACGTGTATGGGCCGACTGAGGACACGGTTTATTCAACGACAGCCGAGGTTACTGTTGGTACGGAGACAATCACGATCGGCAAGTCGGTGTCGGGCTCTCGGTCGTACATCCTGAACGATTCCATGCAGCCGGTTCCCGTTGGAGTCGAGGGCGAGCTGTACTTGGCGGGAGACAAGCTGGCGCGCGGATACCTGCACGACGAAGAGCTGACCAGGGAGCGGTTTCTCGAAGTGTCTCCGACCGGGCCGGTTCCAGAGGATCGGCTCTACAAAACAGGGGACTTGTGCCGCTGGCGGGAAGATGGCGAGATCGAGTTCCTGGGCCGGATCGACCAACAGGTCAAGATCCGAGGCCACCGGATCGAGCTCGAAGAGATCGAGTCGACGCTGGAGGCGATGGCCGGCGTGGACGGCGCCGCTGCGGCGGCCGTGGACGGGGCTGGTAGCCAGAAGATGCTCGTAGGGTATGTGGTAAGCCGGAACGCGGCAGTGACGAGTGAGGCGGCGCGAGCGTACCTGGCGGAGCGGCTGCCCGGGTACATGGTGCCTCAGGTCGTGATGCACCTCGAGGACCTGCCTCGTTTGCCCAACTACAAGCTCGACCGCAAGGGGCTGCCGACGCCGGAGCCGAGTCGCCGAGGCAGCCAAGAAGACCGCGCCCCTCACCGTAGCGCAAGCGTTACCAGCGACAGCGGGGGTTTTGTGCATCGCTTGGCGGGCCGTTCCCAGGACGAACGGCGCGCGGTCCTGCTGTCGACCGTTCGTGGTGAAATCGCGTCCTTGCTTCGCATCAAGGATCCCGAGCAAGTCCAGCCGGACGACTTGTTAGACGAGCTCGGTCTCGACTCGTTGACCAAGGTGGAGCTGAGCTCTCGGCTGGGCGCGGTCGTCGAGCGAAAGCTGCCGGTGTCGGCAATGATGGAGCGCTCAACTCCCTCTGCTGTGGCCGATTACCTGCTTGACTTGACCGGGAGCGGCACGGAGCAACCGTCGACGGAGACGGCGCGAGGTCGAGCTGTGGACACACTCGGTAGCTTTCAGAAGCAGATTCGGGCCTGCTACCCGCCGTTCTTGGCTGGCAAGGCAGCCTCTTGGTCCGCTACCGACAAGGGGACGCTCGTCCGGGAGCTCAAGCAACTGGTGGGACGTCTTGGAGACCCTTTCTGTAAGCTGGTCCGTACCGGTAGCGGGCACCGAGGCGTTGTTGCCGATGTTGATACCGAGAGAGCCCGTGAGGCGCTCATTTGGACCACCAACCTGTACCTCGGCCTCAACCGCGATCCGGAGGTTATCGCGGCAGCCAGATCTGCCCTCGAGCGTTTCGGGACCGGCATGGGAACTTCCGCCGCGGCATCCGGCATCACCGATCTCCACATGGAGTTCGAACAAGAGTTTGCCGAGTTAGTGGGAAAGCCGGCCGCCTGCCTGTTCCCCACCGGATACACGGCGAACGTCGGGGCTATCGCAGGACTTCTCGGCACTAACGACGTCATCGTGATGGACCAACTCTGTCACGCGTCCATCGTCGACGGTGCTCGGTTGTGCGGTGCAAAAATCAGAACGTTTCAACACAACAATCCGGTGGACCTGGAGGCCGTGCTCGAGACAGAAGCGTCGCCTTACCGCACGGTCCTTGTGGTGATTGAAGGCGTCTACAGCATGGGAGAGGGGGCGGCACCGGTTTCGGAAATCGCACGTACGGCAAAACAATACGATGCGCTCGTTCTGGTGGACGAAGCACATTCCTTCGGCTTCTACGGCCCTCGAGGAGGCGGTCTTTGTGCTGCGCAAGGTGCCACCGACCAAGTCGATTTCATTATGACGACACTCAGCAAAGCACTCGGCAGCCTCGGAGGTGTCGTTGCCGCCCGAGAGGAGCACGTTGCCCTCCTCAAGTCGTCATCTCGAGCCTTCATTTTCCAGGCTTCCACTAGCCCTGCCGACATCGCGGCAGCGCTCGCCGCCTTGCGCCGACTCAGCGCGGACGACGCACTGCGCGAGCGACTATGGGATACGACCGCCTACATGCGGCAGCGATTCTCCGAAGCTGGATATGATCTCGGGACAGGAGACGGCCCCATCGTCACCCCACATTTTCTGGACAAGGACAAGCTCTTTGCAATCGTCAACGGCTTATTTGAGCGTGGCGTTCACACATCGGCCGTCACGTACCCGATCGTAGAGAGCGGACGGGGTCGCCTGAGGTTCATCTGCTCGGCTGCTCATTCAAGAGAAGACGTGGACAAGACTCTCGAAGCCTTGATCGAAGCGGAGCGTGAGGCCGAGGCGGAGCGACCGGCTGCCGAAAATGCCTCGAGCGCCGCACATCCAGGACGAGCCGAAGTCGAGGAGTGGGCCGACGCCTTTTCAGCATATCTGAAGGATTCGGTGGCAAAGGCCCCTGGCCTGACTCCGAGCCTCGCCGTGTCCGTAGGAACTCCAGATGACGAGGAGCCGATCACGATTCTGTTCAACGAGCGAGACGTCACGGTGGGAGCCTTCAAGCCAACGGATACGCAATTCTGTGATTTGCTTCTAACCGACCACCAGGCGATCTCCACCTTGTGCTCGTCGGATGTACAGGGACTGCTAGATAGCATGCTCAAGGGTACCTGCGTGTTGAGCGGCCAAGTCGAGCCGTTCATATGGCTCATCGGGCGAATCGCCGACTGGCAACGTGACGCGTCGGCACAAAGCTTCGAAACGATGCCGATCGAACAGCCGGTCAGTAGTCTGAGAGCGAGCCGTAGCCAGGGCATACACGTGTAGCGGCCATCATAGGCAGCTCCCGCTGCGAAGCAGCGGGAGCTGGAGCGGCTGCCGACGAGATAGCTGGCGCAGTTGATGGTGCCAGGCAAAACCCGGTTGGTTAATGGTGCCAGGCAAAACTAACTCAGGCAAAACTAACTCAAAGAGAGCGGCTTGGTTAATGGTGCCAGGCAAAAACTAACTCAAAGAGAGCATGAGACTTATTACTCGTACGTCTCCCACAACACCCACCCAATGGCCCAACCCAGGGCCCCACGGGCGGCAAGATCGTAGCGATCTTAGAATCCGTGCGCTTTTGTGGCACTCAACCGCGCTCGCGCTGCTTCAAGATGACGCACTTCGCCCCAATTTGCCTCTTCGTCGACCCAAGAGTGCATATCTCGACCGAGCCGATCAAAAAACCGGAAGCGCCAGCAGCTCAATTGTTCTTATTCGAGGCTTACCAGCTTAAGGTGGTTGACCACGGGCTCGTGCGAGCTCACCCTCTTGCCCTCGCCCTGGCCATACAGACGACCGCATCTCGACGACTGGAATCTCGCCACGCTCGACGATTCTCGTCCCTTCGATCTGCAGGCGCCGAGTCGGCGCTGACGGTGGACGATAGAGTCGCGGCGGGCCGACGAAGGGCAAAGCCGGCGGATAGCTGCGTGGCGGGAACCAATCGATTGCTTTTGGGTTGTGATGCACACGCAGAGCCTCGGAGGCAATGCGGTATTGGGCGGCGAATGTAGCTGCCTCCTTCAGCAACTCATCCCTCGCTTGCCTCGAAGCGGCATGGAACCTAGGCTTCGGAGAGTTCTTGGGCCGACGGGTCGGAGGTTCGTGAGGATCGAGACTTTGAACCTTCTCGACACCGGCGACCGGGTTGCCATCAAGCTTTGTCCGCCCTTCGTCTTGGATCTCGTCGATTAGCCGTGCAACCTTGTCCCGGTAGGCCTTGGGATCGAGGTGGCGAAAGGCCGGCAGTTGAGCCAGGTGGATACGATACCGGGTCGCGAAGTCGTATGCGTCGACGTCGAGGCCACGATTGCGCGCGGCCCATTCCTTGCTTTTGTTGAACCAGACGCCTTCAAGCGGCTCGCCACGCAACAACGGGCCAGCGGTGTGGACGCCTGGCCATTCGATCGGACTCTCGACCAATCCTTCCTTGACCCCGTGGCTGAGCAGGTATTTGAGGCGTTTCCATTGCGCCTCCGGCTCACTGCTGACCACCACCGCATCATAGCGGCGCTGCCACAAGGCGCCTTTCCACCCGCGGAACTTGCCAATCTTCTTCGAGGAGTTGCCCCCAAAGTGGAACATGAAGCGGGTCAGGGCTTGCTGATCCTCGACCACAAGCAAGGCGTGGTAATGGTTGCCTAGAAAAACACAGGCACACAACTCGACCGGCTGATAGCCCATGGCTCGGCCGATCAAACCGACGACGAGCTCGTTGAACGCTCTGGGATTGCGGCCCGGAGTCAGCAGAGCACGAGCTCCGATGACCCGGTCGCTGACTTCGACCAGAATGCCGTCTTTGCTGTCCGGAAGGCTCCGTTTGTGTCGACCCATCTTGTTGATCTCCAGACCGGCTGCAGCTGCGCTCGGCAAAGTCGGAATGACCTCGCTACGAGCGCTGGCTACACTCGTGCCGGCTCTAGAGAACTAAAGACGTAAAACGGACGCTCAATCTTTTGACGTGGCTTGAAATTGATCCAAGTCAACTGATCGCGGCTGGGCTATTCCCCTAGATAGCTGCCTGGCACGACCAAAGCTGCCTGGCAGATCGCGGCTGGGCTATTCCCCGTGGATAGCTGGCACGACTAAAGCTGCGGCCTGGCAGCAGCACGCGTCAGACCGACTCACTGAGCTCATCAAGCCTTCATACCTTCGCCAGGCGAGTTTACTGATCTCATCAAGCCTTTGTGCATCCGCCAGATAGCCTCGCTGACATGACCAAGCCTCTTTCCGAGAACAGATCATCTTGAAAAACCTCATCAACGCTTACGGAGGGTGCTGATGAGGTTGTTGAGCCTCATCAACGCTTACAGACGACGGCACATCGTCTTGTTGACACTCAGCACGCTTTCAGACGTTGGCACATCGTCTTAAAAAACTACATCAACGATTCCAGGCGACGACACATCGTCTTGCTGACACCCAGCACGCCTTCAGACGATGGCCCATCGTCTTGAAAAACTGCATCAACTCTTACGGAGAGTGCTGATGAGGTTGTTGAGCCTCATCAACGTCTACAAACGACGGCACATCGTCGGGATGACCCTCATCAACGCTTCCGATGACGGCATATCGCCGGGATGACACCCAGCACGCCTTCAGACGATGGCACATCGTCGGGATGACACGCAGCAACACTTCCGATGACGGCATATCGC
>JAJCXO010000269.1 GCA_029263395.1 Acidobacteriota bacterium
CGATGGTGCGCCGCCAAGTCCAACCCGCGGGCGGTCCTTGACGATTTCCAGCACCGGTGGTGCCCCCGCCAGCTGACTGCGCCAGTATGAGAGCTCACGCTCGAGCACCGAGCCCTCGAGCCATTGGCGCTGCCACACCGCATAGTCGGCGTATTGCAGCGGCAAGGCAGCGAGCGGCGCCGGCTGTCCCGTGACCAGGGCCTCGTAGAGCACGGCGACCTCGCTCCGGAAGACGTTCATCGACCAGCCATCCGAGGCGATGTGATGTTGGGTCAAGAGCAGCACGTGATCGGCGTCGGCGAGCTTCAGCAGTTGGCCACGAATCGGCAGCTCACGGCGGAGATCGAACGGTCGTACTGCCGCCTCTGCAGCCAGTCGTCGGGCCACGGCCAAGCCGTCTTCCGCCTCCAGCCCACGCAGGTCGACCCGTCCGAGCCGCCAGTCGCTAACCCGGTCGATACGCTGCTCCAGCACCCCCTCGGATTCGGCGAAGACGGTGTGCAGGACTTCGTGGCGATCGATCACCATGGCCAGCGCGCCTTCGAGCGCCGCAGTGTCGAGGTGACCTTCGAGGCGCAACGCCAGCGGCATGTTGTAGGCCGCGCTCGTCGGATCCAGCTGATGGAGGATCCACAACCGCTGCTGGGCGAACGATAGCGGCAGGGGCTGGTTTCGTGCTGCCCGCTCGATCACCGGCAGCTCCGCCGAGGAATCGCCGCCGAGCGCCACCCGTCGCGCCAGAGCGGCCACCGTAGAGTGTTCGAACAGCTCGCGCAGCGGCAACTCCACACCCAACGCACGGCTGACCCGCGACATGATGCGGGTCGCCAGCAGCGAATGGCCGCCGAGGGCGAAGAAATCGTCGTCGATGCCGATCCCAGTCACCCCCAACACCTCTTCGAAGATCCGCAGCAGGATCTCTTCCGTCGGGTGACGCGGCGCCATCGCGGCCGTGGTGTCGCCGGTGAGCTGGACTTCCGGGGCCGGCAGCGCCTTGCGATCCACCTTGCCGTTGGCATTGAGCGGCAGCTGGTCGAGCACTGTGATGCTCGCTGGCACCATAAAGGCTGGCAACTGATGGGAAAGGAACTCGTGCAGCTCCTGCGGTGAGGGCGCCGCATCCATCACCGTCACATAGGCTGCCAAACGACGATCTCCCGGCAGGTCCTCGCGCACCACCACCACCGTCGAAGCGATCGCCGGATGCTCGCCGAGGGCCGACGCGATCTCTCCCAGCTCGATGCGGTAACCCCGCAGCTTGATCTGGAAATCGGCCCGGCCGCGGAACTCCACTGCGCCACCGGTGAGCCATCGGGCAATATCGCCGGTGCGGTAGAGCCGTTCACCGAAACCAAAGGGTGACGGCATGAAGCGCTCCGCAGTCAGCCCCGGCCGCGACTCGTAGCCACGCGCCAGGCCGACGCCGCCAGCGTAGAGCTCGCCCCAGACGCCGACCGGTCTCGGTCGCAGATCCTCCCCCAGCACGTAAACCTGCGAATAGCGCAGCGGTCGCCCGATCGGCACCGTTGCCGAGGGTTCGGCCGGCGACGTCGGGTGGGTGGTGGTGAAGACCGTGTTCTCGGTCGGGCCGTAACCGTTGATTAGCCGCACCTGCGGCGCCTGTTCGTGGAGCTGGCGGACGTGGGACGGCGACAGCACGTCACCTCCCGCCAACAGGGTCCGCAGACCACTGAGGGCTGGCAGCTGCTCCTCCACCATTTGGTGGAATAGACCGGCGGTCAGCCAGGCCGCATCGACCCGCTGGTGGACCAACAGCTCTCCGACCTCGGCCAGCGACGGTGGCCCCGAGCGCTGCACCACCAGCCGGCTGCCGTTGAGCAGTGCCCCCCACAGCTCGAGGGTCGAGGCATCGAAGGACAACGACGACATGTGCAGGATCGAGGCGTGGGCGGCGATGTCGAAGGTGAGGTTGTCATGGACTGTCCGCACCACCGCGCGATGCGGCACCGCAACCCCTTTGGGGCGCCCTGTGGAACCTGAGGTAAAGAGAATGTAGGCCAGCTGGTCGCCGTTGCCGCGGCGCGGCAGCGGACCTCTCGGCCAGCGCTGGATACGCTGCCAGATCTGGTCCATGCACAGATAGCCGGCCGCGGGAGATGGCAGCCGCTCGACCAGTTGGGTTGTCGTCAGAATCACCGTCAGGCCGGCGTCCTCGATCAGCGACCGCAGGCGTTCGACCGGATAGTCCGGATCCAAAGGCACATAGACGCCGCCCGCCTTCAAGATGGCGAGGAGGCTGAGCACCGCAGCCGGCGAGCGCTCCAGGCACATGCCGACCCGGGTCTCCGCCACCACACCGCGGGCACGCAACTCATGCGCCAGCTGGTTGGCCCGTGCATCCAGCTCACCGTAGCTCAGAGTGGCGTCTGAGAGCTGTAGGGCCACCCGGTCCGGGTGGGCAGCGGCGCACTCGCCGAACAACTCGTCGAGAGACAACGTCGGCAGCTCACCAGCAGTGTCATTCCATTCTGTCACCAGCTGGTGGCGCTCGGCGGCGGTGACGATATCGATCTCCGCTAGCGGCAGGGTCGGCCGACTCAGGACCGCCGTCACGAAGGTCTCGAGCAGGCGCGCATAACCGTCGAGCACGCGGCGGATCGTCGATGCCTCGAACAGATCCGTCGCGTACTCCAGCAGCACTACCAAACACCCGTCATCGCTGACCAGCTTCAGGGTGAGGTCGTAGTGGGCCGACACCGCCTCGTGCTCGAAAGGCAGGAAGTCGAGCCCGAACTCGGCCTCGGCCGAGTCCTCAGCTTCGGCATAGTCGGTCTGGAAGACCACCTGGAACAGTGGGCTGCGGTCCAGCTTGCGCTCGGGCTGCAGCTCGTCGACCAGTTTTTCGAACGGCAGATCTTGATGCGCTAGGGCATCGACCACGGTCTGCTGCGACTTCGCCAGCAGCTCGCCGACCGTGAGGCCGGCCAGCGGACCGATCCGCAGCACCAGCATGTTGACGAAGAAGCCGATGAGATTTTCGGTCTCGACATCCTGGCGCCCCGCGACCGCCGTTCCAATGCAGAAGTCGTCCTGGCCAGAGAAGCGCGCCAGCATCGCCTGGAAGGCCGCCAAGCCGACCATGAACACCGTGCACCCCTGCTCCTCGGCCAGCTGGGCCACACGCCGGCCGAGCCGACGTGAGAGCGGCCGCTCAACGATGGCGCCAGCATCGCCGCGGGGCTGCGATGGTTGCCGGTCGCGCGGCAGCGTCAGCTCCTGCGGCTCACCCGCCAGCTGCCGTTGCCAGTAAGCGAGCTGGCGGCGGCAGACCTCGCCGACAAACCACTCGCGCTGCCACTCGGAATAGTCGGCGTATTGGATAGCGAGGGCCGGCAGATCCACCCGCTGGCCGGCCAGCTCCGCCGCATAGATGGTCAACAGCTCTTCGACAAAAACGGTGACCGAGCGGCCATCAGAAATGACGTGGTGCATCGAGGCCAGCAGGACATGTTCATCGGTCGACAGCCGCACCGCGGTAAGCCGCAGCAAGGGACCTTCCGCCAGCGAGAACGGCGCCTCGGCCTCCTGCGCGACCTGGTGCCGAGCGGCCTCCTCACGAGCCGACGGCGACAGGTCGGACAGGTCGAGCCGCCGAAGGCGGACCGTGCCGCGCGGCGACACCACCTGCATCGGCTCGCCATCGATCTCGAAGAAGGTCGTGCGCAAGCTCTCGTGACGATCGACCATCGCTTCGAGAGCATGCTCCAAGGCGTCGAGGGACAACGGCCCATGGACCCGACGGGGCATGAACATGTTGTAGACGCAGCTCGCTGGCTCCAATCGATGGAGGAACCACAACCGCTGCTGGGCAAACGACGCCGGAAAGACGAAAACTTCGTCCTCGTCTTCTTTTGCACCTTGGTCCAAGACTGGCTCGAGCAAAGTCACGGCTTACCTCTAGCGATATTCACGGAAACGGGAACGGGTGGTTCGGAAATCAGAAACCGGCTTGCGCGGCCCAGTCGAGAAAAACTTCCTGCAGCTCGCGGGGCACGCCCCATCGCTCGCCGGAAGGCGTCGCCAGCTCCTGCCGCAGGCGGTCTTCGGAGATCCCGACCTCGCCCCGCAGCTCGTCGAAGCCACCACGGAAGAGCAGCGACAAGCGTTGTACCAGCTCGCGGTCGCCGCGATCTAGTTCGCCATTGCCGTCGGCGCGCACTGCGCGGGTGACCGCTGCGCGCCGCGGCACGTAAACCAAACGGTCACTGAACAGCGGCACGTCATCGACTTCGGGATAGGTCAAGTACTCCTTCACGACCTCTTCGAATCGATCCAGACTCTCAGTGATCTCGCCACCCAGGCCATACATGCCGATCAGGTAGGTCAGTCCGACCTTGCGAATCTCCGCCGCGTCGGCATCCGGCAGCGAGAAAACGAAGGGGTCACTCATCTCGAACACTTCGACGTTGCGGAATCTACTGCTCAGCAGCAGCGTCGCCTGGTAGATAGGCCCGATGTGAGCGTAGTCGTGGCCGGTCTGGCTGTAGTTGTGCACGATCTCGTGAAACCAGCGACCGACCGGTCCCTGGTCGAAGAAGTCGTGAAAGACGATGGTGCCGCCGATGCGCAACAGGCTGTAGGCCTCCCGCACCGCCTCGAGGATCGGCTGGATGTGATGGGTACCGTAGGCGAACATCACTCCGTCGAGCTGCTCAGAGGCAAAGGTACGGCTCAGATGGCAGCCGTCCTCACGCGACATCGGTCCCCAAACGCCGCCTTTGAGAAACATGTGGCGCGCGATGTCGTTGGTGACCAAGAGCGGTGAACTCGCCGGCCGCAGCGCTTCGGCGACCAGCTCGAGCAAGGCCGGCACCGTGACCCCACGGTCGGCACGCCCTTCGACCAACCGGGTGCATTCCGCCGCCTGCAGCTCGTCCAGCATGTCGGCCTCGAGTACGAAGGAGCTGGTGGCGAGACCGCCCTCCGGATCGGGAGCAAACAGCAGCGCCGGCGTCGCTGGTGAGCCGGGATTCACTACCAGCAGCACGGCGCCGCCGTCGCCGGCCAACAGACCACCGAGTCGAGCGCCATGCTGCGCGGAGAGATTGTGCAGCTCCAGCATCCGTGCTCGATCGCAGTCGACGACGATCATCCGTGCTTCGCTGAGCTTGCGCAGCCCTTCGTGCAGGCGCCAAACGTAGCCATCACCGCCCAGCACATCGAGAAATGCCGCACGCCCGTAGCCGGAAGTCTCCTGCAGAAGCTGTAGCAGCGTCTGGGCTCCCAGCCAGCGGCCGGCTTGGAAATGCTCCATCCCGAAGGTGTATTCGACACCGCGGCCGCCGAGATCGAAGTCGCCGCCTTCCATCGCCTGCCAGATCTCCAAGTAGTCGGCATCGCGGCGCAGGATCCTCTCGAGGGCCACCGAGTCGCCATGTCGCCGAACGCGATCGCGCCAGGCGGCGAGCAGCTCGGCGGTAGGCATGCGACCGAGGGCTTCGAGCTCCTCCACCGACCACAGGGCCGGAAAGACGAGGTGAAACGCCGGCGCCAGCGCGCGCGCCACCGCTGGCGGCAGGTGCTCCTCGAGCAGCTGCCAGACGGTTTCGCTGGTGCGCGCGCCGCCGATCAGCTCGTTGAGTCCGATGGTCTTGCGATGTAGGTCTTCGAGGTTGGATTCACTGGCTCGTTGTAGGCGGCGGATAGGGATGCCGAGGTCACGGACAATACGCGCCTCGGCCGAAAGCTCGGCCGGACGCCCTCCGTCGTCGGTCCTCTCCGGCCCATCGGTGAATTCGGCGGGAGCCCGCTGCTGCAGTATGGCGGTCATTCGAGTTACCCCTTTGGCATGGATTCCGAGGTGTTCGCGTTGTTCAGAGGTGGTGGCACCGTTTCGAGGTGATGGCGCCATTCCGAGGGTGTTAGGGTCTTTCGAGGCGTTGGAGTCATTCCGCGGTGTCATAGGTGATGGCCTCAACTGGCGATGCCCGAGACCTGCAGACGTTCGACCGAGCCGCCGGAGACCACTTGCCCTTCTTCCAGTTTGATGACGCGGTCAGCCAAGTCATAAAAACGATCATCGTGGCTGATAACGAAGATGGTCTTGCCCTTGGCTTTGAGGTCGGGCAACAGCTCGCGGTAGAAGAACTCTCTGAACTGCGGATCCTGATCGGCGGCCCATTCGTCAAAGAGGTAGAAGGGCCGATCTTCCAGGTAAGCGGTCAAGAGTCCAAGACGCTTCTTCTGGCCCTGCGACAGCTCCACCGTCGACAGCTGCCCGTCTTCGATCTCGACCTTGTGATCGAGCCCTAACCGAACGAGGATGTCGCGCGCTCGGACATCGATGTCCGGACCATCGAGGCCCAGCAAGGTGGTGAACAGGAACAAATCCGCGAACACCACGGTGAACTGTTGGCGGTAGGCGTCCCGGTTCTCCGTCGTCACCGCAGTGCCACCGAGCCGGATCTCACCGGCGCTGGGCTCGTAGAGACCGAGCAGAATCTTGGCCAGCGAGGTCTTGCCACTGCCGTTGCCGCCGACGATGAACACCAGCTCGCCAGGCGCGAAGCGCAGGTCGATGGGGCCGACGGTGAAACTCCGCGAGTCGTCGTCGGCCGGGTACTCATAGCGGACGTCCTCCATCTCGAGGACACCGCCGCCACCGGCACCCAACAAGGTCTGGGGGCTCTCGGTCTCGTCGACCAGATCGTTGGCGAAGGACAGACCCAGCGACTCGACCTTGTCCATGGCGATGTTGGCCTGGGCCAGACCCGGAATGGCATCGAGTAGCTCGCCGATCGGATTGACGATGAACAGCAGCGCCAAGATGTAGCCAACCATCACGTGGGTCGACACATCGCCGAGCAGCGGCGCGGCGAACAGCAGCGCCCCGATACAGGCAAACAGCAGGGTTTGCGACCAGGCGTCGGCAATGTTGAAGATGTTGCGCGCCGAGAGATTCGCCTGCCGAAACTGCTGGCCGGTTTCTTCCAGCATCCCCAGGAAGGCCAGACGCCGGGGCTGGTGCATCTTGAGCTCCTTGGTGCCGTGGGTCAAGGAGCGAAAGTGGCCGTAGAGTTCGTCAACGATCTTGCGACCTTGACGCTGCTTTTTCTCCGCGATCGACATCGGTAACTGGTAGCTGATCGAGCCGATCGCCAAGGCGCCGCACAGCACCAGCAGCAGCTTCCAGGACAACGTACCGAGATAGATCAGGGTCCCGGTGACCAGCGTCATATTGATGCAGATCAGGGGAATGTTGGCCAGGGCGGTGGAGATCGAGGCGACGTCGCTGGTCAGGGCCGCCCACAACCTCGAGGGACCGATCTTCTCCAGCTGAGCGAGCGGTGCCCCCAGGACCCGCTGTGACAGATCCATGCGCAGGTTGAGAATCGCATTCTGGCCAATTCTTGCCAGCAGGTATTGCGAAACTACGGTCAGCAGCGGCGACAGCAGCATCATGCCGACGAAGCCCATCAACAGCCACTGATCCGCCAGCGGGTCCTTCTGCTCGAGGCTCTGGTTGATGATGGCCAGCAGCGCCGCAGTTGCACCGCCACTCAGCGCCCCCATTAAGATCGCTACCAACAGGCCGATGAGGTATTTCTGCACCAGCAGCTTGAGAACTCTCATCGCCACACTCCTGCGGAGGTCAGCGCTCTATCGGTGGCCTGGTCGATGACTCCCGACCTAGACATTTGTGGGTCGAACGATTTCTTGCTCATGGGTTGACCTCGTGTCATCGGCGTCGAATGCCGCGCAACTTGTTTCTCTGCGAATGTCCGATGCGGCTCTTGAGAGCCCGCAGGCGGTCGTTTTCGGCGTCTTGCAACTTCTTCCCCAGCTCGCCGAGGCGAATGTCGGGAGACTCCAATCCCAGCTTCAGCACCAGGACAACGGCGTCCAGATAGCGCTTCACGGTCGACGGCAGGAATAGGCCGCGGCGATATAGGAACTGCAGCTCGAGCTCGTCTTGGCCTTCGAGAATCTGCAGCAGGAGATCGCCGTGGGCAGGCTGGAAGCCCACCACCACCGAATCTCCGTCGAGCAGCGCTTCCTGCGGCTCGGGCCGTCGGCGATGAAAGTCGACCTTGACCTCCACCCACGGCGGGGCGGCCAGCTTACGATCCGGCTGGATCGCCTCGACGACTTTCTCGAACGGCAGATCCTGATGCGCAAAGGCATCGAGCGACGCCCGATGGACCAGATCGATGAGCTGGCGGAAGGTCGAGTCGCCGGTCGCGGCGATCCGCAGCACCAACTGGTTGACGAAAAAGCCGATCACGCCTTCGGTCTCGAGGCGGTTGCGGTTGGCTACGTTGGTACCCAGGACCAGGTCGTCGCGTCCGGTGAGGCGGCGCAGAAGCACCACCAACGCGGCGGTGCCGAGTACGAAGAGGGTGACCCCGTACCGTCGTCCAGTGCCCTGCATCGCACGGGCGATCGTCGGAGGCACTATCAACAGCTCGCTGGCACCTTCTTCGCCCTCGATCTCTTCCCGACGGCGGTCCACTGGCATGCAGATCGACTGCGGGGCACCCTCCAAGCGGTCGGTCCAGAAAGCCAAATGGCGTTCGAGGACCTCTCCGCGCAGCCAATCCCGCTGCCACTTCGAGAAGTCGGCATATTGCAATGGCAGCGCCGGCAGCGCTGGCTGCTCACCGCGGCGCAGGCTGGCATAGGAGCGCTCGATCTCGTCGATCAATAGACCGCTCGACCAGGCGTCGCTGACGATGTGGTGCAGGCTCACGGCGACAACCACGTCTTCGGCCGCCAGCCGCACCAGCAAGGCGCGCAGCAACGGCCCTTGAGCCAGATCGAACGGCTGTGACGCCTGATGCGCCAACAAGCGCTCCATCTCGCGCTCTCGATCCGCCTTTGTCAGCGCCGATAGCGCCACCACAGGCAGCTCGATGTGGAGCTCTGGCAACATCCGCTGGACCGGCTCGCCGTCCACCTCGGGGAAGACGGTGCGCAGGATCTCATGGCGCGCAACCACCGTATCGAGGGCGGCGGCAAACGCCGCGACGGCGAACGCGCCGCAAAAACGATGTGCTATCGGCACATTGTAGGCAGCGGAGCCGGGATTCAGCTGGTCGAGGAACCACAGGCGCTCCTGGGCAAAGGATAGCGGGAAGTCTTCGCCCCGCGGCAGAGCCTGCAGCGGCGGCGCTTGCAGGCTCTGCCGTTGGCAAGCAGCGGTAGCCACCTGTGCCAACTCGGCCACGGTCGGCCCTTCGAACAGGGCCTGCAGCGGCAACTCGATCTCGAAGGCACTGCGGATGCGGGAGATGATGCGAGTCGCCAGCAGCGAATGCCCACCGAGCTCAAAGAAATCGTCCTCGATCCCGACCTGTTCGAGGCCCAGGACGTCGCTCCAGACGCCGGCGATAACCTCCTCTTCGGGGGTTCGCGGCGCTGTCAGGTTTTCTCTCTCCGGAGCCTCCGGCTCCGGCAGCGCCCGACGGTCGACCTTGCCGTTGGCATTGAGCGGTAGCGTGTCGAGCACCACGAAGGTCGACGGCACCATGAAGTCCGGCAGGCTGGCGCCCAAGAAGGTCCGTAGCTCGGTCGGCGTCATAGTCGGTGCGGCGGCGTAGGCCACCAGCCGCAGCTCGTCCCGATCGTCGCGCACCGGGACCACCGCCGCCCGGGTCACACTCGGATGGAGCTCGAGTGCCGCCTCGATCTCTCCCGGTTCGACCCGGAAGCCGCGCAGCTTGATCTGGTGGTCTATCCGACCAACGAACACCAGATCACCGTCCGCGCGGCGGAAGCCGAGATCGCCAGAGCGATAGAGTCGGGCACCCGGCTGGCGCGAGAAGGGATCCGGCACAAAGGCCGCTGCGGTCTGCGCCGGACGCCCCAGGTACCCACGCCCGGGCCCGTTGCCACCGATCACCAACTCGCCATGGATACCCACCGGCGCCAGCCGTAGGCGACGATCGACAACCTGCACCGACAGACCGAAGATCGGACGGCCGAGACGAGGCACTTCGCCGGTCTGAACCGGGCAGATTGTGGTGTTGACCGTACACTCGGTGGGGCCGTAGTGATTGAAGAAGCGGGTGGCTGGCAGCCCCCCGAGGCGATCCCAGAAGCCCTCTTCGATCGCTTCGCCGCCAACCAGCAAGATCTCCGGAGCCCAGGTCGGCCGCGGTGACGCCGCGGCGCCTTCGAGCCCGGCCTCGAGCAGCAGCCGCAGCTGGGATGGCGAGCCGTCAATGACCTGCAGGCGGTGCTCGCGTAGGTAGGCGACATACTGCTCGACATCCTTGCGTACCGATTCCACTAGCACGTACAGGGTGTAACCCCACAACAGATGAGCGAGCTGCTTGAAGGAGGCGTCGAAGGCGACATTGGCATTGAAGCCCACCCGCAGCTGCCGTGATTCACCCGGGTAGACCGCCTGGCGCAGGCCGTCGACATAGTTGGCCAGGCTGCGGTGGCTGAGCATCGCCCCTTTCGGCTGGCCGGTGGAGCCGGAGGTGTAGATGACGTAGGAAAGCGATTCGGGATGGATTTCGAGCGCCGGTGGCAGCCCGGCTTCGGCATTCGACAACAACACCCGTTCGCCAGCAAAATCCAAGCTCTGACCCTCTTCCGGCGTACAAACCACGGCGACTGCACCAGCATCGCGCAGCATGAAGACCTGGCGCTCGGCGGGCATGTCGGGATCGATCGGCAGATATGCGCTGGCAGATTTCAAGATCCCGAGGGTGCCCACGACCATGTCGATCGAGCGTCGTGCACACAGCCCGACAGTTCGCTCGGGGTGACTCTTCAGGGCTGCCAGGCGATGCGCCAGTGCGTTGGCCCGGCGGTCGAGCTCGCCAAAGGTCAGGCGCTGCCCCTCACAGACCAGGGCAACCTCGGTCGGCTGGCGCGCGGCCACGGCGGCGAAACGATCGGGAAACGACCGGAATTCAGCCGTTGCCGCGGCACCTTGCCAATCGCTCAGCAACTGCGCCCGCTCGCCCGCGTCGAGCAGGGGCAACTGGGAGACCCGCCGCTCCGGATTGCGGACCGCAGCCTCCAAGAGCATCCGCCAATGAGCGACCGCGCGCTCGACGCTAGCGGCCTCGAACAGCTCGGCGTTGGCTTTGAGCACACCGCCGAGCAGCTCGCCGTCATCGACCACGTTCATCGTCCAATCGAATTTGGCAGAGCGGCTCTCGAGGTCGAGACTGGTCAGGTCGAGATCAGCTAGGCCCTCGGCTCCGTGATCCTCGGCGCGGTCGAAGTTCAGCACCGCTTGGCACAACGGGTGCCGGCTCAGGTCGCGATCCAGGCGCATCTGATCGAGCAACATCTCAAACGGCACGTCCTGGTGGGCGTAGGCCGCCAGACTCGCCTGCCGCACCGCCGCCAGCAGCTCGTCGACCGTCGGATCGTCACCGAGATCGACCCGCAGGGGCAATAGGTTGACGAACAATCCGACCATACCTTCGACCTCGCCGTGTCCGCGATTGGCTACCGGCATGCCGAGGATCGGATCGCGCTGGCCGGTGTAGCGATACAGTAGGATCTCGAACAGCGTCAGGACGCCCATGTACACGGTAGCCGACGCCCCGTGCACCAGCCGGCGTAGGCCGGCGGCGGCGGCGGACGAGATCTCCACCTGCCGCGACACGCTGCGGGTGCCGATCACCGGGGGACGTCGATGATCGGTAGGCAGCTCGAGCACTCCGCTGGCGCCATCGAGCTGACGGCGCCAGTAGTCGAGCTGGCGCGCGAGCACCTCGCCTTGTAGCCACTCCCGCTGCCAAGCGGCGTAATCGGCGTACTGCAGGGTCGGTGCCGACAATGGGCACGGCAAGCCACGGGAGAAGGCGGCGTAGAGCTCTAGGATCTCGCGCTCCAGCAACTGTACCGACCAACCGTCGCTCAAGATGTGATGCAGCGACACCAGCAAGATGTGCTCGTCGGACGCCACCTGCAATAGACAGAGCCTCAGACCGTGCTCTCGCTCCAGGACGAAGGGCTCGTCATTGTGGGCGTTGGCCAGCTCCATCACCCGCTGTTGACGATGTGCCGCGGTCAGTAACCGCAGGTCGATGCGCGGCAGCGCCGGCTGCTCTATCGCCGAGACCCGCTGCATCGGGCTGCCGTCAACTTGGGGGAAGGTCGTCCGCAGCACAGCGTGTCGGTGCACCAACTCCAGCAGAGTCCGCTCCAGGGCGGCAGCGACCAACGGCCCCCGGATCACCAGGGACAGCGACATGTTGTAGGCGGTGCTGGTCGGATCGAGCTGCTGCAAGAACCACAAACGCTGCTGCGCGAACGACAACGGGGCATCACCGCCGCCGCGGGCGAGCAACGGCGGAGCCGCGGAGCGCGCGCCGTCAGCTATCGCCGTTGCCAAATCTGCCACCGTCGGCCGTTGGAAAAACTGTGCCACCCCGACCTCGACCCGAAACGTGTCGCGCACCCGCGACAACATCCGTACCGCCAACAACGAATAGCCGCCGAGGGCGAAGAAATCATCGTGCACGCCGACGACTGGGCGGCCCAGCAGCTCTCTCCACAAGCCGACGAGAATCTCTTCGTTGGGGTTGCGTGGGGCGATCGTCGGGGCCTCGAACGGCACCAGCGACGGCAGCGCCTTGCGATCAATCTTGCCGTTGGCGGTCTTCGGCAGCGCGTCGAGAAAAACCAGCTCCGTGGGCACCATGTAGCTGGGCAGACGGTGCAGCAGCTCATCCCGCAACTGTGCCGCGAGGCCATCGTTGTCGGCGGCGCCAGCGGTGGGCACCACCCAGGCGACCAGCTGTTGCGCGGGGCTATCGCGGTGCCCACTGTTGTCCTGCCCGTGCTCGTCCTGCCCGTACTCGCCGCGCCAGACGTCGACGACCGCCTGGGCGACCGACTCCAAGCCTGCCAGCACCTGCTCGATCTCGCCGAGCTCGATCCGGAAGCCGCGGATCTTGACCTGGTGATCGATCCGGCCGAGAAACTCCAGCTCGCCGCGCCGGTCGTGGCGCACCAGATCACCGCTGCGATAGAGACGCCCTCCCGCAGCCTCGGCGAGGGGGTCCGGGACGAACTTCGCGGCGGTCAAGGCAGCACGGTTCAAATAGCCGCGCGCCAGACTCACCCCGCTGATCGTCAGCTCGCCGATTGCGCCAGGCAAAACCTGGCGCAACTGCGGATCGAGTACCCGGGCCGCAACCCCTGGTAGCGGTCGCCCGATCGTCGGCGGCAGGTCCCCGACGGGAGACACGTCAGTGGCCGTCGCCACCACGGCATTTTCGGTCGGACCGTAGTGGTTGACCAGTCTGGCCGACAGATCCAGCGACGGACGCAGCCGCAGGCGATCCCCACCGGTCAGCAGGGCACGCAGCGGTGCCTCGCGCAGCGCGGGCTGGTCGAGGATTTCCTCCGCCAGCGGGGTCGGCAGAAAGCTGAGCGAGATTTCCTCCGCGGCCAGCCAACGAGCCAGCTTCAGCGGCTGCAGACGGGTGTCTTCATCGGGCAAATGCAGACTAGCTCCAGCCGTCAGTACCGGCCAGATCTCCCACACCGAGGCGTCGAAGGCCAAGCCTGCCAGCAGGGTCGAGCGGTCGGCAGCGGTGACCTCATAAGCTTGGCAATGCCACCTCACCAGGTTCAACAACGCGCGGTGGCTTACCGCCACGCCTTTGGGGCGACCGGTGGAGCCGGAGGTATAGATCACGTAGGCCAGCTGGCGAAGATCGGCGGGCTCGTGCCAGTCCTCGATCTGACTGCGAGGTTCGCCGGCAACCTGCTCGTCAACCGTCAGCACGGTCACGTCTGCCAGCAGCTTGGCGGGCAAGGCAGGCAAGCGCCAGCTCTCGGTCAACAGCACGCTAGCCGCGGCGTCTTCGACCATGAAGGCGATGCGCTCCATCGGTACGGTGGGATCGAGCGGCAAATAGGCGCCGCCCGCTGCCACGGTTCCGAGAATCGACGCCAGCAGCTCGGGAGAGCGATCCATCAAGATCGCCACCGGGCTCTCCGCGGTCACACCATGATGGCGCAGCTGGGATGCCACAGCGTCCACCCGCGCGGCGAGCTCGGCATAGGTCCAGCTCCGGTCAATGCCAGCAACCGCCAGAGCCGACGGTCGCCTCGCCACCTGCTGGCGGAACAGCTGCATCACCGACAGGGTCGGCTCTGTGACCCGTTGGTGCTCGTTCCACTCCACCACAGTTTGATGGCGCTCAGCGTGGGACATCAGCGGCAGCTCGGCGAGCTTACCGTCAGGATCGAGGACCGCGCTCGCCAGCAACCGATGGAGGTGCTCGGACATTTTGCGGATCGTCGTACGGTGGAACAGTTCCGGCGGATAGGCCAAGCCAAGCTCGACACGATGGCCTTCGTCGACGATGCCGAGGGTGAGATCGAACGGCACAGTCGATGCAACCTCGGGTGTCTCTGCGCGGCTCGCCGCTGCCTCCTCGCCAGCCTGAGCACGGATCGTGTCGATGGTCACCATCACCCGAAAGAACGGGTTGGTCTGGGCCGAGCGATCCGGCTGCAACTCTTGGACAAGGCGATCGAACGGTAGATCTTGATGGGCTAGTGCGCCCAGCACTTTGTCGCGCGTCAAACGCACTAGCTGGCGAAACGACTGACTCTCCGTCAGGCGACAGCGCACCACCAGAGTGTTGACGAAGAAACCGACCAGACGCTCGACCTCCATCCAGCGGCGGCCCGAGGTCGGCATGCCCACCGCCAAGTCGTGCTGCCCGCTGTAACGAGCCAACAAGGCCAACAACCCTGCCTGGACCGTCATCAACAGGGTCGCTTTTTCATCCCCGGTGAGCCGCCGCAACCCTCGCACCACCGCCTCGGGCAACGGCCGTGCAAACGATCTGCCGAGCCCGGTCGAGACATCTGACCCACGCCTGATCGGCAACTCGCACTCCGGCAAAGGCTCGCCGAGCTCCTGGCACCAGTAAGCCAACTGCTGTTCGATCGCCTCGCCCTGGAGACGCTGGCGCTGCCAGGCCGCAAAGTCGGCGTACTGAATCGGCAGCGGCGCCAGGGGTGACAACCGGCGGTCGGCGTAGGCCTCACAAAGCTCCTCGAATTCTTCGACCAGGATCTTGACCGAGCCGCCGTCGCTGATGATGTGATGCTGGGCGATCGACAACTCGGGCTCACGACCCAGGCCCAGGACCACCGTCACGCGGGTGAGCGGGCCGCGGATCAGGTCGAACGAGCGCCGGCTCTCGCGTGCCCACAGCCGGTCGCGCTCCACCGCGGCCTGCTGGTCAGGAAGGGATGACAGGTCAACGAAGCTCAGCGCCATCGCTGGTGTGTCCGAAATTTTCTGTATCGGTCGCCCGTCGATCTCGCCGAAGGTAGTGCGCAGCGACTCGTGACGCCGGCAGAGCTCGTGCAGCACCCGGCGCACGATGGCGGGTGCCACCGCTTCCTCGAGCCGCGCCACGAAATGAATGACATATCTGGCACTGCCCGGCTCCATGCGGTTCAAGACCCACATGCGCTCTTGGGCGAACGACAGCTCCGAGCCCGCGGCGGGACGCGGCGAGCGTGGAATGGCCGTGCTCGCCACGGTTGCCGGTCGTGCCGGCTTGCGCTGGCGCAAGCCCGCCGACAGCGTCGCCAGCTGCTGCGGCGTGAGTGAAGCCAGTTTTTGCTGAAGCTCGGTGGTCATCTCGGTCACTTCGTCCTTGGGTCTAGAGAAACGATGGGTGGCAGAATCGCCGGCACGCCTCAGTCGGCGGCCGTCTCCATGCTGGCGAGTAGCTCCGCAACCGCCGCTTCGTCGAGTTGGGAGGCCTGCAGCTCCACGACGGTCAGCGCCAGGCCGGAAATGGTCGGGTTGTCGAGGAATCGACGCAGCGGCACTTGGACATCCATGGTGTGGCGCAAGCGGACCAACATTTTCATCACCAATAGCGAGTGTCCGCCCTGGTCGAAAAAGGACGTTCTGGGATCGACATCCGGTGTTTCCAGCACCTCACGCCAGATCTCGAGCAAATCCTGCTCGAGTGGCGTGAGCTCGCCGTCGCTCGCCGCCGCAGCAGAAGCGTCGGCCGTGTCGCGAGCCAGCTCCGCCAGCCGACTGAGATCGACCTTGCCGTTGGCTGTCAAGGGCAGCTCCGATAGCAGAATGATGCGCGACGGCACCGCATAGGGCGGTAGCTTCTGGGCCAGGTCAGCACGCAGATGCTCCTCGCCAACCACACCGACCGGCGGCAGGCTGGGCACTTCTTCGCCGGCTGGCCGGCGCTGTGGGCGCACCGCGTAGAGGGTGAAGAGGTCACTGCCGCGCAGCACTTCCTCCTGTTCGCAGACGACCTCGAAGCCCAGCCCTTCGAGCAAGCCCTGCAGCTCCTCCACTCGGCCACGATCGACCCCGTCCGGCCGCACATCGTGCACCTCCACCACTACTTGGTCGATACGCGACCAGTCGTCTTTGTCGAGGCCGCGCAAAACATCCAGCTCGGCGCGCTGAACGTCGACCTTCAGCAGGTCGACACGTTCGATGCCTTCGGTGTGAAGGACCTCGGACAGTCGACGCAGTCGACAGGTGTAGGCCTCCCCCTGCAGGCGCTCGGCCAGCACTTGATCCAGCTCGGCGGCGGCCTGGGCGTCGTCCGCGCCCTCCCCCTGAGCATCGTCCGTGCCCTCTCCCTGGGCTGCCAGGTAGCGTCGCAAAACGTCGAGCTCGGCATCGGCGTTGGCGTACTCCGCCAGGCCCGACATGACCGAATACTCAGGATAGTGAACGAACTCAGCCTCACCTTCCTGCGCCGCCAACCCACAGGCGAAGGTTTCGACCGCCGGAGCGTAGAGCTCGGCGTTCAAGGCCAGCGCCTGGTGCACCGGTGCGATCGGCTCGAAGGCCAGGATGCGGGCGGCGGGCCGCAGGCTCGCCACCAGCAGAGAGAACATTCCGATATTGGCACCGATATCGAGGACACAGGGATCGGCCGGTAGCCGCACCCCATGACGCAGGTAAGCGCGCTGCTCGAAGATATCGTGGTAGAGGTAATCGGTTTCGCGCTCGTTGCTCTCGACGATCCACATACCGTTCGACAGCTCGACCCGCGGCCGTTCGTCGATGGTTGCGCCGTGGCGACGCCCCGGCACGGCGAAGCCGACCAGCTCGTCGACCCGCCCGTCATCGTCGGCGAGCGGCAGGGCCACTGCCTGATCGACGGCCGGATGCGCTTGCAATACCGACGCGACTTCCTCGAGCTCGACCCGGAACCCACGCACCTTGACCTGATGATCGACCCGGCCGAGGAAGGACAACTCGCCGTCAGACTGGCGGATCGCGCGATCGCCGGTGCGATACAGACGAGTTCCGCGCTGGCCACTGAAGGGATCGGGACGAAAGCGCTCGGCGGTCTGCGCCGACATGCCGTGATATCCCCGCGCCACGCCCTGACCGCCGATCCACAGCTCGCCAGCGACGCCGGCCGGCAGCAGGGACATCGTGGCGTCGAGCACATGGGCGGTGGCGTGACGCAACGGGCTGCCCAGCGGCAAGGCACCGTCAGCATCCGCAGTGTCGGTCGTGGCGTCGAACGCCAGCACACCGACGGTCGTCTCGGTTGGACCGTAGTGGTTGAAGACGCGACAGTCCGGCGTCAGCGCCTGGATCTCGCGCACATCCTGCCAGCGCGAGGCTTCACCGCCGAGAATGAGGCGCTGTCGCGGCACCACCCGCTGTGGCTCCGGCAACGACCTTAACACCGCAAAGTGAGACGGCACGATCTTCAGGGCGTCGATCTCATGACGCGCCAGGTACTCGGCAGTGGCTTCGGGATCGGCAACTTGGGCGGTGCTCAACACGTGCAAACAGCCGCCGGTGAGCCAGGCCCCAAAGATGCCGGTATTGCCGAGGTCAGCGGCCAGCGACGAGACGTTGGCGAAGCTGCACGGCCCCTCGAGATCCAGCCGCTCGCGCACTGCCTCAGCGTAGGCCACCGCCTGTCGATGCTCGATCGCAACCGCTTTCGGCGCCCCGGTAGTGCCGGAGGTGAAGAGCAGATACATCAAATGCTCGGGATGGATCACGACGGCCGGCGCGGTGACCGGCAGCTGCTGCAACGCGTCCTGCTCCTGGTCGAGGAGTAGGAAGTGCGCCCGGACGAGCGCCGCGGAGCGCAGGGTCTGCGAACGGCTGATGCCATGACGGATATGCGCTTCCTGCATCAGGGTGGCGAGTCGCTCGGCCGGATTGGAAGGCTCCATCGGCACGTAGGCGCCGCCCGCCTTGATCACCGCCAGCATCGCCACCAGGGCCTCCACCGAACGCTCCAACAGGATAGCGACCGGCTCTTCGGGGCCAACTCCGCGCGCGATCAGTAGATGAGCGAGGCGGTTGGCTCCGTGCTCGAGCTCTTCATAGGTCAGGGTCCGCTCGTCCGACGCCACCGCTGGGGATTGGCGATGAGCCTGTACCGTATCTACGAAGAGCTGATGGAAGCAGCCTGCCGGGCTTGCCACCGAGGCCGAATTGCCCGCCAGCAGCAGTTGGCTCTTCTGGCTCTCACTGAGTAGCGGCAGGGCACTGAGAGTAGCCTTGGGAGAGGTCAGGAAACCGCGCAGAATCACTCCGAGGTGTTGCAGGATGCGCTCGGCATCGACGCTCTCGAAACGCGGCTGGTGGAAGCCGAGATGGAAATCGATGTCGCTGGCAGACGGCGTCGCCTCGAGGCAGAGGGGCGATTCGCGTTTCTCTCGTGGCTGATAAGCGTTCAGCACTTCCGCTCCGAGGGCGGCTCCATCGGCCGCCTCGGCTTCCGGCAGGTTCTGAAACACCACCACGCTCTCGAACATCGTACGTTCAGCGGCGATGCCCGCAGCCTCCCGAATCTCAGTCGCGGAGCAGTGCTGATAATCCTGAAGCTCGTTGACGCGGGTCTGTACTTGCTCGAGCCAATCCTCGAGTAGGCTTTGCGGCTGGGTCGACAGCCGCAAAGGCAGCGTACCGATCAACAGGCCGACCATTGACTCGACGTCCGGCAGCTCGGGAGAACGCCCCGAGAGGGTGACACCGAAGACCACCTCGCGGCACCCGGACAGGCGCGACAGGAGCAGTCCCCAGGCCGCCTGGATGAGAACGTTCTGGGTCACCCGACAACGCCGCGCCATCGCGACTAAACCGATGGCCAGCTCTTCCGGCAAGGTAACGGTCGCTTCCCCGGAAGCCTCCCGCTCCGAGACACCGAGGCGATCGAACGGCAGCGGCGTCGGCACATCGACGCTGCTCAGGGTCGTCCGCCAATAGGCGTCGTCTTCGCTTCGATTCTTGGTCTCGAGCCACCGGACATAGCTTTGGAACGCCGGCGCCGGCGGCAGTGTCAGCTCCTGCCCCTTGCGGTACGCCTCGTAGAGGGCACAAACTTCGTCGAAGATGACCACCATCGACCAGGCGTCGAGTTGAATGTGATGACAGCTCCACACCAACTCCCAGCGTTCGTCTGCTAATCGAATCAGGGTCAGACGAGTCAGCGGCGGCCGGCGCAGATCGAATCCCTCGGCCTCGTCGTCGCGGAAGAAATCCTCCAGCGAGCGTTGACGCTCGGCCGGCGTCTGGGTGCTGAAGTCGAGCATTCGCATAGGGATGCGCAGCTTGCGAAAAATCACCTGGAAGGGCTTCGGCCCCCGGTCCCAGACGATACGCGAGCGCAGGGAATCATGGCGATCGATGACCTTCTGCCAGGCCTGCTCGAGCGCTATCGGATCGAGCTCGCCGGCAAACGAGAAACAACGCTGCTGGAAGTAGACCGGATCCTCGGGATGCGCCAGACCATGGAACAACATCCCTTCCTGGGTCGGGGTCAGTGGGAACATCGCCGTGACTAAATCCTTACGTCGCGACCTCCGTTCGCTGTGCAGTCCGCCTGGCTGACTCGTATCGGTTTGCTGGCTCATTCCGGGTCTCCAACCACTTCGGTCAATTCGGCATAGAGGTCGTCGAGCACTCCCTGATCGAGGGCGAGCTCGGGAAAATCTGATGGGGTGAAGCCGCCGGCTTCAGACTCGAGACAATGGGCGACGAGGCGTCGCAGGCTGGCGAGAAAGCCGTCGGCGAGGCATCGCAGGGTCGCTTCCTCATAACGGGCACCGCTGTAGCTCCACTCCACCTGCAGGCACCTCTGCTCAACCTTGGCCTCGATCTCGATCTGGTGAGAGCGCGGGGTTGCCGGCGGCACCGGGTCGCCACCCGAGCCCGGCACGTCGACGAAAATCGACGCTTCGCCGAGCGCGCGATCGACTTGCCCCAGGTTGTTGAACAGCACCTGGGCTGGCGGCAAGCTGGCCAGTTGGGTGGCCACCGCCGCGTCGTCGCCGAGATGGAGCAGGTGGCCGTAACCGACACCGTTCCGCGGCACCCGCCGCAGCTGCTCTTTGACCGCTTTGAGGGCGGCGCCCGGCTCGGGCACCGTCCGCAGATCCAGCACCACCGGATAAAGCGTCGTCAACCAACCCACGGTCCGCGACAGGTCGCCGACGTCACGGCCGTGCCCTTCGAGATCGACGGCCAGGAGACGCTGCCCGCCCCACTCACCGAACGACTCGACCACCGCGGTCAGCAGTAGATCGTCGATTCGGGTGCGATAGACCGCCGGCACCTCCTGCAGCAGCGCTGCCGTCTCGTCTCGCGACAGCGCAATCTGACAAGACCGCGCATCCGCCTCGGTGTTGCTCCCCGCAGGCCGGTCGACCGGCAGGGCACAGACTTCGTTGCGCAGCGGATCGAGCCAATAGGGGACCTCGGCCATCGCGGTCTCCAGGCTCTCGTCAGCGCCAGCGCCCTCGGCCCAGCTCTTGATCGACTGGCTCTTCGGCGGCAGCTCGATCGCGTCGCCGGCAGCGGCCTGCTGCCACGCCAACTGCAGGTCGGCGAGCAAAATCTGCCACGACACCGCGTCGACCACCAGATGATGGGCAACCAAAAGCAAGCGGGCAGCGTCAGAGCCTGTAGCGCGAGCGCCGTCTCCGAGGGCGCGGTCTCCGAGACGGAAGAGAACCAATCGCACCAGGGGTCCAGTCCCCAGATCGAGACTGGCCTGGACCGTTTGAGCTTGCGTTTCGATGTGCTCTTCGAGCATGCCCGCCGGCACCTGTGAACAATCCACCACGTCCAGCGGAGCCGTCTCGTCCGGAGCCGCGATCACCTGGATCCAGCCGCCGTCCTCCCGGCGGAACTGCGCCCGCAGGGCGTCATGCTGCCGCAGCACCACAGCCAACGCCTGCCGCAGATGATCCGGATTGGGCTCGCTCTCGAGCCCCAGGAAGAGAGACAAGTTCCAGTGATGGGGGGCGGGCAGATCGCGACCAAAGAACCACTGTTGGATCGGCGACAACGGCACCCTCCCCGTGACCGGCTCCTGCGAGGTCTCGGCTTTTTGATGGCTCGCCCGCACCGCCTTCAACGCCAGATCGGCGATGCGCGGTTGATCCAGCAGGTCGCGCAGCTCGAGCGTCAGCCCCCGCCGCTGGGCCTTGGCGATCACCTGAATGCCAAGGATCGAGTCGCCGCCGAGCTCGAAGAAATGATCGTGCACACCGACGTCGGATATCCCGAGGACCTCTAGCCAAATCGCCGCCAGGGTTTCTTCGACCGGATCGCTCGGTGCCACGCGTGCGTCGGGCTCCGCCTCGTTTGTCACTGCCGACAGTGCCTTGCGGTCGATCTTGCCGCTCGGTGTCAGAGGCATCGACTCCAACGTCACGTAGAGGCCGGGAATCATGTGAGAGGGCAGGCGCTCGGCGAGAAACTCACGCAGCTCGGACGGCGCGGGAGGCGTCGAAGCAACCACGTAGGCCGCCAGTTTGGCGTGATCCCCGGCGCCGCTCGACGACCCTGTCGAGACCATCACCGCGGCGCCGCGCACGCCGGGAAACTCGGCCAGTGCCGCTTCGATCTCCCCCAGCTCGATACGGAAGCCGCGCACTTTCACTTGGTGATCGAGGCGTCCCAGATAATCCACCGCGCCGTCAGAGCGCCAACGGCAAGAATCCCCGGTCCGGTAGAGCCGCGCCCCCCTCCCGCCGAAGGGATCGGGGACGAAACGCTCCGCGGTCAAGCTCGGTCGACCATGGTAGCCGCGAGCCAATCCGATCCCCCCGATACCGAGCTCGCCGGCGACGCCGCGGGCAACCAGTTGCAGACGCTGGTCGAAGAGATGAACCTGTAGGTTGGCAATCGGTCGCCCGATCGGTACCCCCAGAGTGTCGGTCTCAGCATCGCACGCCCACCAGGTAACGTCGACCGCCGCCTCGGTGGGCCCGTAAAGGTTGAAGAATCCAGCCCGCGGGAAGGCGGTGCGACCGGTGGCCGGCAGATCGGGAGCCAGCGCCTCTCCGCTGCAGATCACCCGCCGCACGCTGTCGACGGCTGCTACCTGGGGGTGATCGAGATAGGCCCGCAGCATAGACGGCACGAAGTGCAACGTAGTGACAGCGTGAGTGTCGATCAGATCCGCCATATAGGTCGGCTCGCGATGACCTCCGGGCTTCGCGACCACCAGCCGAGCTCCGGTCACCAGCGGCCAGAAAAACTCCCACACTGAGACATCGAAACTGTACGGTGTTTTTTGCAGCACCGTGTCATCGGTGTCGAGGACAAAGGCTTCCTGCATCCAGCGCAGGCGATTGACGATGGCACGATGGGAGTTCATCGCGCCCTTGGGTCTACCGGTAGATCCCGAGGTGTAAATCACGTAGGCGAGGCTCTGCGGGCTGCTGGAGACCACCGGTCGAACCTCGGATAGAGCCGCAATCTCGGCCCGGGATCGGTCGAGCAGGACCGTTCGCTCGACGGCCTCCAGCGGCAGTGTCGCCGTCAAGGTCTCCACGCTCAGCAGTATGGTGGCGTCGGAATCGGCCAGCATGAACGCCTGGCGGGCCCGCGGATACTCCGGATCGATCGGCACGTAGGCGCCACCCGCCTTGAGTACCGCCACCAGCGACACCACCAGCTCCAGGGAGCGCTCGAGACAGACCGCTACCCGGGCGTCGGGTCCAACCCCGAGAGCGATCAGGTAGTTGGCGAGCTGGTTGGCCTGACGGTCGAGCTCGGCGTAAGTCAGCTGGCGGTCCTCGAAGACTACCGCCGGCAGCTGCGGCGTGCGGTCCACTTGCTCCTCGATCAACTGCTGGAGGCAAACCGAGGGGCCGTAGTCGCGATCGGTGCCGTTGAAGGTATGGGCCAGCTCACGCCGGTCGGCGGCGTCCAGCGGCGACAGCTCGCCGAGCTGGGCGTCCGGACTCGCGACCATACGTGCAAGCAGCTTCAGGGTGTGGCCCAGCACCTGACGGGCCTGGTCGGCAGCGAGCTGATCGGTGCGGTAGACGAGGCTGAAATGAGGTTCAGCGCCGTCGACCATCTCCAAACTGACGGGAAACTCGGTAGCGACGTCGAAGCTCTCGTGCGCTATCTCAAGTCCAGCCTCGGCCTCGTCTTCGGCGTCATCTCCGCCTCTGCCGGCTTCGAACACCAGGTTGGTGCTCAACAGCGGCTCGCCACCCTGGACGTCGCTCCATCCCTGAATGCGGGCCAGTGGAGTATAGGCATATTCCTGGGCCTCCAACTGACGATGCTGCAGCTCGTGCAACCAGGCGCCGAGCTTCGTTGCGGGATCGATGAAACAGCGCACCGGCAGGGTGTTGATGAACAGCCCGATAATCGATTCGACCCCCGACAGCGCTGCCGGACGACCCGATACGGTGGTACCGAACACCACTTCCCGTTCGCCACTGTAGTGATGCAGCAACAGAGCCCAGGCGCCCTGCACCAGAGTGCTGAAGGTCCAGCCACCGCGTCGGGCGAAGCCCGCCAGCTCATCGCCGTGCCACGTCGTCTCCACCTTGGCGTGCGACACGCTGCCGGCTACCGGGCGCTCGAGCCCAAGGGTGGACGGCTGGTCGAGCCCGGCCAGCTGGGCGCGCCAGAAAGCCTCGGCGCGATCTAGATCTTGGGCTTGCAGCCAGCCGATGTAGTCGCGGAACGGGCGCGCTGGCGGCAGCGGACTCGCCTGGCCACGGCCAAAGGCTCGGTAGAGCGTCCAAACTTCGTCGAGCACCAGCGCCAGAGACCAGCCGTCGAGCAGCAAATGATGGTGGCTCCACACGAAGTGATGTCGATCCGGGTCCAGCCGCACCAGTCGCAAACGCATCAAGGGTGCCTTGGCGAGATCGAACGCCAGCTGACGGTCGCTATTGATCATGGCCGCCAGCCGGGTCGCCTGGTCTGCCGGCTCGAGGTCGCTCCAGTCTTCGACTTCGAACGGCAGCGAGACCTCCCGCATAACCAGCTGGACCGGCCGGTCCAGCTCCTCCCAGTCGAAGACCGAGCGCAGGACCGGATGGCGATCGAGGACGTCCTGCCAAGCGGCGCGGAAAGCTGCGAGGTCTAGGTCGCCGCGCAGCTCGGTGCTGAGTTGCGCCCGGTAGGCCGCCGATTCGGGATCAGCCAGCGTATGAAAGAGCATCCCCTCCTGCATCGGGGACAGCGGATAGATGTCTTGAATTGCTTGGGTGTCCATGGTGTGGATTCCTGGCCTAGCCACCGAATTTGTTCAGCAGCTTCGCCAGCTGCTGGTCGTCGGCGTCGACGAGCGAGAACTCGGCGGTCGAGGTCGCTTCCGGCTTCACGAACGTGGAGCCGGAAGCCAATTGCCGGAGAAAGTCCACCTGGCTCGCCGCCAGGCGATCGATCGTTGCTTGATGATGGAGGTTGCGACTGAAAGCCCAGCTGACCTGCAAGCAACCGTCGCTGATCTCGGCGATGCACTCGAGCACGTGGGAGCGTCTTCCCGCGAGACTCACCGCGGAGCCTTCCGACTCGGTCGCCGGCGCCAAGGTGCCGGCAGCCGGCAGCGCTGCGTCGAGCTGACCCATGTAGTTGAATATGACCTCCGCGGGCGCGGCGGCGCGTAACGGTGCAGCGCCAGTGCCACCGGCGTCGGAATAGCGCAAGAGCCCATATCCCAGGCCCCGGTTCGGCACTCGGCGGAGCTGGCTGGCAACGCTGGCCAGCGTCTCACCTGGGTCGGCGTCCGGTGCGGCCTCGAGCAGGACTGGATAGATCGCGGTCAACCAGCCGACGGTGCGAGACAGGTCGATCTCGGGGAAGAGGTCTTCGCGGCCGTGGCCCTCGAGCTCGACCTTGAGACGGCGCGCGCCGCTCCATGTCGCAACAGCGGCGTACAAGGCTGCCAGCAAGGCATCCTCCACCGAGGAATCGTAGGAGTTCTGCAGCTGCTGGCGTAGGGCTTCCGTCTCCCCGGCGTCGAGGGCAGCGACCGCCATGCCGGTGGACGATTCACTGTTCTCCCCGGCCGCTAGATCCCGTGGCAGCGGCGCGGTCTCGACCCGGCCGTTGGCGCGCCAGAAAGACGTTTCAGCGCGCAAGGCATCCGAGTGTGCGTGCTGCTCGAGCCGCTCGGCCCACTCCTTGGCCGACGTCGTCTTGGCGGGCAGAACCGGCCGGACGCCACGCTCAAGATCGGCTAGCAGGAGTTGCAGATCTTCCAGCAACACCCGCCAGGAAACTCCGTCGCTCACCAGGTGATGGAGCACCAGGTGGAGGCGGTCGCCGGACCTATCCGGCAGTCGGTAGTGGACGGCCCGCAGCAGCGGTCCAACGGCTAGATGCAAAGAACCCTGGGATGCTGCGGCGCCACGCTCCAGCTCGCCGGTGGCCGCGGCAGCATCGAGTCGCGACAGATCGACGCTGGTGAACGGCGATCGACCGTCGGGCAAGCTGCCATGCTGACGCCACCTGCCGTCGTCCCGCGAGAACCGCAGGCGCAAGGCATCATGGTGCTCAAGCAGAAGGGCAACTGCCCGATTGATCAGCGAGGGAGTGAGCGGCTTCGAGCTGCGCAATAGCAGCGGCAGATTCCAATGATGTGCTGCGGGCTGATTCTGGGCGAAAAACCAGCTCTGCGCCGGTAGCAGCGGATGCTCGCCGACCACAAGTCCTTGTTCAGCGACGACCGCGGCTCCGCTACCTACCTCACGAGCCAGCTGCGCCACGGTTGCAGCGGTGAACACCTGGCGCGGGGTCAGCGCCAACCCGGCCTGATGGGTGCGAGCCACCACCTGCAGGCTGAGGATGGAGTCGCCTCCAAGCTCTAGGAATCGATCGTGGCGTCCAACCTTGTCGACCCGTAGGACCGTCTGCCAGATCTCTGCCAAGATCGCCTCGGTGGGATTCGCTGGCGGCTCGTACGCTACCGAGCGCTCACCGTGCTGCTCCTCCGGGGTTGGCAAGGCGCGACGATCAAGCTTGCCGCTGGGGGTCACAGGCCAGTCGTCGATCGCCAGCCACAAACTCGGAACCATGTAGTCGGGCAGTCGTTGGGAGAGGTAGGTCCGCAGCTCATCGATGTCAGGCCGAGCGCCACTGTCGTCCGCGACCGTCTGCACGTAGGCCACCAAGCGTGCATCGCCGGGCTGATCCCGCCGCGCCAGAACCGCGGCAGCGACCACCGCGGAGTGTTGAAGCAAAACGGCTTCGATCTCGCCCAGCTCGATGCGGAATCCGCGCACCTTCACCTGGAAGTCGAGACGGCCGAGGAACTCCACCGCACCGTCGGCGGCAAAGTGCGCTAGGTCGCCGGTGCGATAGAGGCGCTGCCCGTCACCGGCAGGATCCGGAACGAAGCGTTCGGCGGTCAAGGCCGGTCGACGGTGGTATCCCCGGGCCAGCCCGACGCCGCCGATACAGAGCTCGCCGGCTGCGCCCGGCAGGGCCGGCCGGCCGTCGGTCCCGACAACGAGGATTTGCAAATTCGAAATCGGGCGCCCGATCGGCATCTTGCCGCTCTCTTCGACGCCGTCACAGGGCTGGGCCGTGACGTCGACCGCCGCTTCGGTGGGGCCATAGAGGTTATGTAGCTGAGCATGTGGCAACAGCTCTCGGCAGCGGCTCGCCAGATCAGCCGGCAGGGCTTCACCACTGCAAAGGATGCGTCGCAGGCTGCGGCATCGGCCGTTGTCGGCGGTGGCCAGGAAAGCCTGCATCATGGTGGGCACAAAGTGGAGCGTAGTCACTCCCTCAGCGGCGATCAGATCCATCAGGTAGTCTGGATCCTTGTGACCTTCCGGCCGCGCCACAACCAGGCCGGCGCCGGTGAGCAACGGCCAGAAAAACTCCCATACCGACACGTCGAAGCTGAACGGGGTCTTCTGCAGCACCCGATCGTCGCCCCTCAAGCCGTAGGCATCCTGCTTCCAAAGCAGGCGGTTGACGATCGCGCGGTGTGAGTTGGCGGCCCCCTTGGGTCGACCCGTCGAGCCGGAGGTGTAAATCACGTACGCCGGGTGCTCCGGCGACATCTCGACCTCGGGCATGGTCTCATTAGCGGCCGCGATCGCCGCCGCTTCCGCCTCGAGCACCAACACTCGGACGCTGCTGTCGCGCCAGCGTGCGGCAACCTCGCCGCCGGTGATCAACACCGGCGCTGCCGAATCCTCGAGCATGTAGGTCTGCCGATCATCCGGATAGCCGGGGTCGATCGGCACGTAAGCGCCCCCCGACTTGAGCACCGCCAGCAGGGACACCACTAGGTCCACGGAGCGGTCGAGACTGACCGCCACCAGGACCTCCGGGCCAACCCCAAGAGCTCGTAGATGATTGGCCAGCTGGCTGGCCCGGCGGTCGAGGTCGCGATAGGACAGCCCCTGGCCGTCGTAGATCACCGCCGGACGGTCCGGGGTCGTCGCAGCCTGGTGGGCGATCCGCTGATGCAGAATCTGCGGTCCGCGGTAGCGAGTCGAGGTGTCGTTCCATTCCACCACACTCCGGTGCCGCTCCACAGCATCGAGAATCGGCAGCTCTCCGAGCGCAGAATCTGCGCGCTCGGCCAAGTGGACCATTCGCCGGCGCAAACGCTCCAAGAGCAGACGGATCGGCGCTGCAGCGAAGCGATCCGCTTGGAAGGCGATGCTCAGGCTGAGTCGGTCACCGGGCTCGATGACCAGCGTGATCGGATAGTTGCTCTGCTCGAAGTCCCAGTCGTTGCTGATCTCCAACCGGTCGTCAGCCCCACCGAGAGACTCCTCCACCGGATAGTTCTCGAACACCAGGATGCTGTCGAACAAGGCCTGTCCCGACGGCACTTCGCTCCACCCCTGCACTCGGGCCAAGGGAGTATGCCCGTGCTCGCGCATCTCCGCCTGCTGGCCTTGTAAGCGGCCAAGCCATTCACGAACGGTAACCTCGGGTGCAGTTTCGAGCCGAACCGGCAAGGTATTGAGGAACGTCCCCACCATGTCTTCGACCCCAGCTAGCTCCGGTGGGCGTCCTGATACTGTGGAGCCGAAGACGACGTCTCGGCGACCACTCAGCTGGCTCAGCAGCAGTGCCCAGGCTCCTTGGGCCAGAGTGTTGGCCGTAATTCCGAGAGTTCTGGCCGCAGTCAGGACGCAGTCGGTCTGCTGCTGCGACAAGAAGATCTCGACCTTGCCGTAGCCGGTGGCGTCAGAGGTGGCCGGGCCACCGAGGTCGATCGGTGTCGGCTCCTCAAATCCGTCAAGCAGCTGGCGCCACCAGGCCTCGGAAGATTCGGTACTAGACGACTCGATCCAGGCAATGTAATCGCGGTAGGGACGGGTCGAGAGCCGCGTCTCCGGCGCTCCCTGCAGCTCCGTTGCATAAAGTTTCGCCAGCTGCTCGAAGATCACCGGCAGACTCCAGCCGTCCATCACCAGCTGGTGGAAGCTCCAGATCATACGCACGCGCTCTTCGCCGGTCCGGAACAGCGCAATGCGCGCCAGCGGAGCCCGCGCCGGCTCGAAGCCGCGCCGACGGTCATCTTCCAGGTAACGTTCGAGCTTGCGCTGCAACTCGTCAGCGTTGAGCTCGCGCCAGTCAGCGACCTGCCACGGTAAGTCAGCGTCGCTCAGCACGACGGTGAGCGGCCGGTCAGCTCCCTCCCACAGGTAGGCGGAGCGTAACGGCTGGTGCGCCGCGACCAGGCGACTCCAGGCGCGACGTAGAGCCTCGAGGTCATGAGGTCCCCGCAGCTCGAAGCCGAATTGGGCGACGTACATGCCCGCCTCCGGCTCGAACACGCTGTGGAACAGCATACCCTCCTGGGTCGGCGCCAGTGGATAGAGATCCTCGACTTCCGCCGAAACCCGGGTGAGCACCTCATCGAGCTGCTCCTGCTGCAAGCCGGCGAGAGGGAAATCGGACGGAGTGAAGCCACCGGCTCCGGGCTCCAGGCAATGGTCGATCAGCTGTTGCAGGGAAGCGACAATGCCCTGCGCCAGAGCTTCCGCGGTCTCGCGGCGGTGGAGATTACAGTTGTAGTTGATCTCCAGCTGCAGCCGGCCCTCAAGCACGCTGGCAGAGACCTCGAGCAAGTGGGTGCCGAGCCCAAGCGGGCTCTGCTCGGGCCCGGCCGATTCTGCGGCAGGCCGAAAGCGGCCCGCGTCGCTCAGCGCCTGGTCGAGCTGCCCGAGGTACTCGAAGCGGATCTCCGCCGATTGCAGCTGCGCAAAGCGCTCACGCACCTCGAGCTTGGGGCTCAGGTGCCGCAACACACCGTAGTCGATTCCATCGTCCGGTACCGCCCGCAGTAGTTCCTTGATCCGCTTCAGCGCCACTCCCAGAGAGGAGCCGACGGTGAGCCCCTCGAGATCGAGCAGGACCGGGAACACAGTGGTGAAGAAACCAACCGTACGTGACAGGTCGACTCCCGGAAAGAGGTCGACGCGGCCATGGCCTTCGAGATCCACCAGCAATCGATCGTGGCCCGCCCAATCGCGAACCGCCAAGGCCAGAGCGGTGAGCAGAACGTCGTTGATCTGGGTGTGGTAGACCGCCGGCACCTGCCGTAGCAGCTGTCGAGTGGCATCCGCCTCCAGCGCGGCGGTCACGGTACGGACGCCGAACATGCGATTCTCTCCCGCCGGAAAATCTACCGGCAGAGGCACGACCTGCTGCCGGCTTTCGGCCAGCCAATACTCCTGCGAAGCCTCGGCGGCGGTCATCACCGCGCGATCGACCAGACTGCGCGACCAGTCCCCTAGCGAGGTCGTCTTGGGAGGCAGCTCAATCGCCTCGCCGCGACACGCCTGCTGGTAGGCGGTCTGTAGATCCTCGAGCAGGATGCGCCAGGAGACCCCGTCGACGATCAGGTGGTGGGCCAGCAAGAGCAGGCGGCCAGGCCGCTCACGACCCAGGTCCCAGAATGCCACTCGCAGCAGCGGCCCCGCCGCAAGATCGAGACTGCGCTGCAGATCTGCCGCGGACACTTCGATCTCCGCCACGGCGTCCTCGCTGGCCAGCAGCGAGAGATCGAATCGGTACACCGCCGGGAGCTGGCCGACTGCCGCAAAGGACTGACGCCAGCGGCCGGTTTCCCCCGGTAAGCGCTCAAAACGCGCTCGAAGGCCGTCGTGGTGGGTCATTAGCGCTGCGACAACCCGCGTCAGAGCCAAGGGATTCATCTCGCTGTCCGTCTCGAGCAGCAGCGGCATGTTCCAGTGTTGCGGATCCGGCAGTTGCTCGCTGAAGAACGCCGCCTGGGCGGGATTCAGCGGCACCACCCCTACCACCGGCTCCTGCACCGCCGACATGGCGACCGCTTCGCCGGCGACCGTCGCCAGGTCGCCGAGGGTCGGACGCTCGAAGAGCAGCCGCGGACTCAGCTCCAGGCCTTGCTGACGCGCTCGGCCGATCACCTGCAGGCACAAGATCGAGTCGCCACCGCGCTCAAAGAAGTTGTCGTGAACCCCGACCCGCTTCACCCCCAGGGCTGCTTGCCAGATCTCGGCGAGCTTGCGCTCGACCTCGTTGCGAGGGGCCTCGTAGGTCAGATCATCTTCGGTTCGAGCTCCGGGTGCGGGCAAGGCGGCGCGATCGATCTTGCCGTTCTCGGTCAACGGTAGCCGCTCGAGCTCCACTAGGGCTGCGGGCACCATGTAGCCCGGCAAAACGAGACGCAGATCCTGGCGTAGCTTCTCCTGCGAGAGAACAGCCCGATCGCCGATCGAGGGCACAAAATACGCCACCAGCTGCGGTTGCCCCGGGCGGTCTTGGCGCACCATCGCCACCGCTTCGGCCACTGCCGGTAGCAGTAGGAGCGCCGCTTCGACCTCCCCTAGCTCGACCCGGAACCCGCGGATCTTGACCTGATGGTCGAAGCGGCCCAGAAAGTCCAGGTTGCCGTCGGGCAGGTAACGCGCCTTGTCGCCGGTGCGGTAGAAGCGCTCGCCGGCGGTGCGGGAGAAAACGTCGGGCACGAAGCGCTCCGCAGTCTGCCGCGGCCGCCTCTGATAACCCCTGGCTACGCCGGGGCCGCCCACGAAGAGCTCTCCCGAGATTCCGGCCGGCAACGGCTCGGACGCTGGATCGAGCACGTACAACCGGCTGTTGGCCACCGGTCGACCGATCGGCAGATCGAGATCTTCAGGCTGACGGGCGAACCGGAAGGGATGAACCGCGGAAGTGATCGCAGTCTCGGTGAGGCCGAAGACGTAGATCAGCGGAATCCCGAAGGTCTGCCACTGCTGGAGCCGCTCGGGTTGGGGCTTCTCACAGCCCAATAAAAGGAAGCGAAGCGAAGCGGGAGGCGTCTCGCCAGCTTCGATCAGATCGCTGACCCACTGGCTCCAGTAGGCTGCTGGTAGCTCCAGACCGGTCACCGCCTGCTCCGCGATGAGTTGGCACAACTCGGCGCTGGCAGGAAACAGCTCGCCGCCGTGCAGTACCACCGCGCCACCCGACGCCCAGGTCGGGAACAGCTCTTCGACCACGACGTCGAAGCCGACCGCGGCAAACTGCAGCACGCGATCGTCCCTGCCGAGGCCGAAGCGGCGGACCGCCTCCAGGGTGTACTGGACCACCGATCGGTGACTCAGCATCACGCCTTTCGGACGACCGGTCGAGCCTGAGGTGAAGATCACATAGGCCGCCTGCAACCCGTCGACCCGAGCTCCAGGGGAGGTCGCCGGCTGGCTCTCCAGGGAGTCGACCTCACGATCAACGAGGACAATCGACTCGACACGCGGTAGGCGATCCGCCAATCTCTCGAGGCTCAACACGGTGGTGACTTCGGCGTCCTCGAGCATCGCCTCGATGCGCGGGCGGGGCAGATCTGGATCGATCGGAACGTAGCTCGATCCGGCCTTGAGGACCGCGAGAATGGCAACCGCCATCTCTTGACAGCGCGGGAAGAACAGACCGACCCGGGCATCACTCCCAAGGGACTGGGCCATGAGTGCATGGGCCAACTGGTTGGCGCGGCTGTCGAGCTCGCGGTAGGACCACTCGCCACCGGGAAAGACCAGGGCTGGGGCCTCCGGCGAACGCTGGGCCGAAGCTTCGAACAGGCTATGTAGCGGACGGTCGATATCCTCCGCTACCTCGGGCCCATTCCATTCCGTCAGCAGCTGATGCCGCTCGCCCGGACTCAGCCAGCCAAAGCTCTCGAGAGCTCCCTGCGGCCGTTCAGTGAAGGACTCTAGGAGACGCTGGAAATGACCGAGGGTACGGCGCAGATCGGACGGCGCCAGCAAAGAGGCGTCGAAATCGACCCGAAGGTTCAGCCGCTCGCCGGGGGAAATCGACAGGCCTATCGCATCGCCTCCCTGCTCGATGTCACGGATATGCTCAACTTCGAATCCAGCACTGGCGGTTGTGGTCGCCTCGTCCATAGGATAGTTCTGGAACACCAGGTAGCTCTCGAACAGCTGCTGGCCACGGGGGACGTCGCTCCAGCCCTGGATCTTGATCAACGGCACGTGCTCGTGCTCACGCAGCTCGGCCTGCTTGTGCTGTAGCGCCACGAGCCAGTCTTCCAAAACCACGTCCGGCCGCGGATGGCTGCGCAACGGCAAGGTGTTGAGGAAATTGCCGACGATCGAATCAGCCCCGGGAAGCTCAGCTGGACGGCCGGAGACCGTCAAACCGAACATCACCTCCCGGTCGCCGGTCGAGCGCGCCAGCAGCAGCGCCCAGGCCGCCACCATCAAAGTGTTGAGGGTCACCCCGCTGCGGCGTGCCAGCTCTTCTGCCGCCACCGTCGAAGCCGTCGGCAAGAAGACCTCGAGGAAACGAAAACGCTCGTCGGCCTCGCCGAGCCGTGGCGGGCGGCCGACCCGCAGACAGGTCGTGTCGCGCAGACCAGACAGCTCACGGCGCCAGAAGTCGGCCGAGCGCTCGACGTCTTGTCTCGCCAGCCAGACGATGTAGTCGCGATAGGGACGCACCGGTGCGAGCTGAACCGCGTCACCACTGTCCAAGGCGGCATAGGCTGCGAGCAGATCTTCAAAGATTGTCGGTAGGCTCCAGCCGTCCAGCAGCCCTTGGAAGAAGCTCAGCACGTAAACCGTGGTGGACTCCTCGACGCGCACCAAGTGATGGCGCATCAGCGGAGCGTGATCGAGACGAAACCCTCGTCGACGATCCTCCGCCAGCAACTCGTCCAACCGCGACGGGATCTCCTCACTACCGCGCCAGTCGAGCTCGACCCAATCCAGCGGCAGCGAGCGGTGGATGATCTGGTGTGGGATCTCCAGACCATTCCACACCATGCTGGCACGCAGCGACTGATGGCGATCGAGCACGTGCTGCCAAGCCTGTCGGAAGCGCTGCGGCTGCAAGGTGCCACGAATCTCGAACTGGAACTGGGCGAGGTAGAACCCGGTCTGTGCCTCGGCCTCGGCATGGAACAGCATGCCAGCCTGCATGTGCGACAGCGGATAGAGGTCGCCGACCGTCCGCGGATCGAGATCTAGGCCGTCCAGGGCAGCCTGGTTGATCAACGCCAGCGGAAAATCCGACGGACTGAAAGCGCCCGTCTCGACCGCCAGACAATGCTCCACCAGGGCCCCGAGCTCGAGGCGAAATGCCTTGGCGAGACGCTCCATAGTCTCCGGTCGGTAACGCAGCGCGCCGTACTGCCAGTCCAGACGCAGTCGATCGTCGACGATCTCGCCGCTCAACACCAGGGCATGGGTACGGCGGGCGTGCGGACACTCGTCGGGACCGACCTCTTCCCCGGCCAAGCGGAAGAGGGAGTCGCCGGAGACCTCGCCGTCGAGGCGCCCGAGATATTCGAAGCGAATCTCCGGCGCCGGCGATTCGGCCAGTTGAGAGCGGACCGCGGCATCCGGGTGGAGGTAGCGTAGTTTGCCCCAAGTCAGGTTTCGGGCACGGGTCTCTCGCACCTGCTCCTTGATGGTGAGAAGTGACTGTCCAAGGTCAGCGGCGGCCTCACCGAGATCGAGCACCACCGGATATTGGGTGGTGAAGAACCCGACCGTGCGGGAAAGGTCCAGACCGTCGAGCTCGCGAGCCTCCATCGTGTCTTCTCGGCCATGGCCCTCCATCTCGATGCGGCAAGGACCTGTCCCTTGCCACAGCCGGAGCGCACGAGCCAGCGCGGTCAGCAACAGCTCATCGACCCGCAGACGATAGGCTGTGACCGCCTGCTGCAATTGCGTCGTGGTCTCGCGCGCCAGCTCGAACGTGACGGAGCGAGTCGAGGCGTTGGGGTCACCCGCCTCGGGGAAGTCCACTGGCAGCGGCGACACACTGCGGGCACCGGCTTCTCGCCAGGCCGGCAGAGCCTCCAAGACCCGAGGGGATTCCGTGGCTGCCAGGCCTTGCGCCCAGGCCTTGAACGCATGGGTCTTCGGCGCCAGCTGAATGCGCCCCCCACGGGCACTCTGCTCGTAGGCGACAGACAGGTCCTCGAGCATTACTTGCCAGGATACGGCATCGGTGATCAGGTGATGGGCTACCAGCAGCAAGCGGCCGGGCTGCCCGGCTCCGAGATCGATCCACAGCCCACGGAACAACGGTCCATGCTCCAGGCGCAGGTCGAGCTGTGCGGCGGTGCAGATCGCGGTGATCTCCGCACTGCGCTCCGTCTCGGCGACCTGCGCCAGACTCACCTGCCGCAGAATCGTCTCGCCCGACGGCGGCATCACCTCTTGACGCCACTCCCCCGACTGCTCGCCGGGGACGAAGCGGGCCCGCAGCTGGTCGTGGTGAATCCATAGCGCTTCAAGCGCCCGCTCCAGCACGTTGGGATCGAGCTCTGCCGTGAGCAGTACTGGCATGTTCCAGTGATGCGGATTCGGCGACGGCTGCTCGAAGAACCAATGCTGGACCGGCAGCAGCGGCACCTCGCCAACCACCGGCTGCTGAGGAGCAGCCGAGGTTACTTCCTGTACCGCCACCTGCGCCAAGGCCGCGAGGGTCGGGTTCTCGAAGATCTGCCTTGGGGTCAACCGCCAGCCTCGGCGAAGGCTGCGGGACACGACCTGCAGACTGAGGATCGAATCTCCCCCCAGCTCGAAGAAGTTGTCGGTGGCGCTGACGTTGTCAACCGCCAACACCTGCGACCAGACCGCCGCCAGGTCGACCTCGGTCGGGGTTGCAGGGGCCTGAATTTCACGGGCTTCGCCGGTCATCTCACGATCGGCGGGAGCGGGCAGGCGCTTGCGATCGACCTTGCCGTGGGCGGTGAGCGGCAGTGCCGGCAAGACCACAAAATCCGTCGGCACCATGTAGTCGGGGAGACGCTCGCCGAGAAATTGGCGCACCGCTCCCAAGTCCGTCGGCCGACCGTTGGCCGGCACCACATATGCCACCAGCCGAAGCCCACCGACGCGACCCGGTCGCGCCACCACTGTCGCCTCGCGCAGATCCTCGCGGCTCGCCAGTACCGCGGTGATTTCGCCCGGCTCGACCCGGAACCCGCGGATCTTCACCTGATCGTCGAGGCGACCGAGAAACTCGACCTGCGCTGCCTCGTCGAAGCGCGCCAGATCGCCGGTACGGTAGACCCGCTGTCCGGGCTCGGCGGTAAAAGGGTGAGGAACAAAACGCTGCGCCGTGAGGGCCGGGCGCGCCAGGTACCCCGTGCCGACGCCAGCGCCGCCGATGAACATCTCCCCGGGTACACCCACCGACACCGGACGCCAATGCCGGTCGAGCAGAAAGATCTCTGTGTTGGCGATCGGTCGACCGATCGGAGGCTCGGTCACCGCCAGCCGATCGAGGGGAATCTCATAGATGGTCGACGTGACCGCGGTCTCGGTGAGGCCGAAGACGTTGATCAACTGGATGCCCGTGTCCCGCCAGGCATTGAGCCTCTGTGCCGACGGCTTCTCGCAGCCCAGAAGCACTCGCCGCAGGCTCGCTGGCGGCCGCCGATCCTGGTGCTCGAGCTCAAACGCCCACCGGTCCCAAAACGGCACCGGCAATTCCAGGGCGGTCACCCCCTGCGCGGTGATGGTGGCTTCCAGCCCCTCCACCGTGGCTAGCGACTCGGCATCTTCGAGGACCACCGCCGCCCCGACAAACCAGGCCGGAAAGAGCTCCTCGATCAAAACGTCGAAGCCGATCGAAGCGAATTGCAACATGCGATCGTCGGCTGTGAAGCCGAATTGATGACACGCCGCGAGAGCATAGTTGACCAGCGCCCGGTGGGACACCAAGACGCCCTTGGGCCGCCCGGTCGAGCCGGAGGTATAAATCGCGTACGCTGAATTCTCGGGCCGCGCGACGTCCGGTACCGGATCTGTCGCGAGCCTGTTGATGTCGTCTTGATCACCGTCGACTAGCACCACCGTGCAGGCCGCCGGAATCGGCAGGTGCTCCGCTAGGCCGAAGCGCGTTATGAGCACCGGGACCTGGCCATCGCTGAGCAGAAACGCCAGACGCTGCTCGGGATAGGCCGGATCGAGGGGCAAATAGCAGCCGCCGGCCTTGAGAATGGCGAGCAGGCTCACCGCCAATTGTGGCGAACGATCCATACACAGCCCAACCACCGTCTCGGCACCGACCCCACAATCTCGCAAGCGACGCGCCAATCGATTGGCCTCGTGGTCGAGCCGCAAAAACGTCCACGTTTCGGCGCCGCAGATCAAGGCCTCGGCCTCCGGATGCTCGACCGCCCGGGCCGCGAACAATCCGTGCAGCGTCGCCGCCGGCAGCGCGGAGGTAGTAGCGTTCCACTCCTCCAACACCTGACGGCGTTCGCCCGCGGTCAGATGGTCGATGCCAACCAACCGCCGACCTCCGGCCGCAGAAAACTGCTCTAGCAGCGTCACCAGATGGGTTGCGAGCCGCGCCGCGGCGCGGCGGTCGACGATCGCTGGATTGTGCTCGACCAAGATCTCCAACCCACCGCCGGTGGTTGGATCCCCCGGCAGGACCGAAAGCGCGATGGGATAGGTCGCTTTCTCGATCATTTGCGTCGCGCCAACTTCGAGGCCAGTTCCAGCGAGATCGACGCCAGCCGCCGAAGGATAGTTCTGGAAGACCAAGAAACTGTGGAACAGATCCTGATCGCCGGAAATCTCACTCCAGCCCTGAATGCGAGCCAGCGGTGTGTGCTCGTGCTCACTCATCTCCGCCGCGGTGAGCTGAATCTGTCGCAGCCAGGGCAACAGCCGCTGGCTCTCATCGACCCGCACCCGCAGCGGCAGCGTGTTCAGGAACATGCCAACGATCTCTTCGACCCCTGCCAGCGCTGGCGGCCGTCCCGACACAGTAATGCCGAAGCAGACGTCGGCGATGCCGCTGTAACGGCTGAGGAGTAATGCCCACGCCCCTTGGGCGATGGTGTTGGACGTCAGGCCAGCACGGTGGGCAAAATCCTCCAGGGCCCGAGTCTTCTCCGGGCTGAGAGCGACCCGCACCGACGCCGGCTCGGTGGTAGGCGAGTGTCCGACCGGCCGGGCCAAGCCGAGGGGCGTTGGCGTCTCGAGGCCGGCGAGAAGAGCTCTCCAATAGTCCTCAGCGGCAGCTGGATTACGCTCCGCCAGCCAAGCGATGTGCCCCCGATAGGGCATCGCCGGCGCCAGTGCCGACACACCCTCGCCAGCGGCGTAGCGCTGAAGCACCTCTTCGATGACCAGCGGCAGGCTCCAGCCGTCCAGAATCGTCTGGTGGAAGCTCCACAGCAAGCGATACTCGTAGGTCCGCTCGCGCAACAACAGCAACGACATCAACGGCGGACGTCGCAGATCGAAACCCGCTCGCCGCGCATCGGCAAGCCGGCGAGTGACCCTCTGTCGACGCTTCTCTACCCCTAACCGCCGGATGTCCTCCAAGACGAACGGCAGTTCCACTTCGTCCGCCACCGCCTGCAAGGGCTCGTCGAGGCCATGCCAGACAAAGGCTGTCCGCAAGGCCGGATGGCGGGCTACGGTGGCCACCCATGCGCGGCCTAAGCGCTCGACGTCGAGCTCGCCGCGGAGTTCCACCTCGAGCTGACCGACGTAGACCCCGGCCCCGGGTTCGTAGAGGGAGTGGAACAGCATCCCTTGCTGCATCGGCGAAAGCGGGTAGAGATCTTCCATCCCCGGGCGCTCGGCCACCAGCTGACGAAGGTGCTCGCGCTCGATGCTGGCCAACGGCACGTCAGAGACGGTCAGCGCCGCCGCCTGCGGGCTCACACCGTAGGCGATCAAACCGCGCAGGCACTCCAGGTAGATTTCCGCCAGGCGATCCAGGCTGCGGCGGTCATGCAGCGCCTCGCTGAACAGCCAGTCCACGGTCAAGCAGCCGCCGACAACCTGGCTGATCACCTCCAAAACATGGCTGCGGACCCCCGACGGGCCCTCCGCCGAGCCCATCTCTTCGTCCACCAAAGAGAAAGACTTCAGCTCGTCCAACCCCCGGTCGATCTGCCCGTGATATTCGAAGCGGATCTCTGCCGGCATGCCGGTAGCCAGCTGCCTTCGCACCTCGTCATCAGCGAGGTACCGCAGCAAACCCCAGCCGAGACCGCGCCGTGGGACGGCCCGCAGGCTCTCCTTGGCCAGTTGCAACATCTCGTCTGGATCGTCCGGACGGCCCTCGAAATTCAGCAGCACGGGAAACAGAGTGGTAAAGAATCCGACCGTGCGTGACAGGTCGACGTCTTCGAACAAGTCTTCTCGGCCATGCCCCTCGAGATCGATGCGCAGGCTCACGGCACCGGTCCAACGGTGCAACGCTTGACCGAGGGCAGCCAACAGGATCTCGTCGACCCGGGCCCGACAGCTGCCCGGCAACTCATGCAGCAGGCGGGACGTCTCCTCTTCCGGCAAGGAGATCGAGACCTTGCGCACCGAAGCAACGGTATTCGAGCCGCCCGAGTGATCGAGCGGCAAGGGCGCGACATCGGCCCGGGCGACGTGCTGCCAGTAGGCCGCCTCGTCGCGAAGTGACTCGGTTTGGGCGACCTCCGCCAGTCGTTCTCCCCAGACTCTGTAGGACGTGGTCTTGGCCGGCAGCGAGATCGCTGATCCTGTCGCCTGCGACGAGCAGGCGGTCTGTAGATCTTCGATCAGGATCCTCCAAGACACGCCATCGACCACCAGGTGGTGGGCCAGCAGCAGCAAACGATCCGCCGTGCCCTCTCCCAAGTGCCAGTAGACCGCCCGGAACAGAGGACCGACGGTGAGATCGAGGGAGCGCTGCAGACCATCTCCGAAAGCGTGGGCCGAATCCCAGGCACGCGCTCCCAAGGAGCTGAGATCGATCTCGTGCCATGGTAAGTCGGTCGGCGCCGCAACATAGCTTTGGCGCCAGTCACCGCTGTCGCGGTCGAACTCGAAGCGCAGCCGGAGCGCGTCGTGATGGTTGGCCATCACCAACACCGCCTCCTCGATCCGCGCCGGCTCCAGTGCGGGGTCGACCTCCAGCAGCACCGGCATATTCCAATGCTGCGGATCGGGCAGCTCCTGCTCGAAGAACCAGCGCTGAATGGGCAGCAGCGGTGCCGCTCCGGTGACTGGCGCCTGCTCGGCGATGATCTTATTGCGCTGACCGGAGAGCCGAGCCAGGCGGGCGATGGTCGGAGACTCGAACAGCTGCCGTGGCGTCAGCTCCAGTCCTTGCTGGAAGGCGCGAGAGATCATCTGGATCCCGAGGATCGAATCGCCACCCAGCTCGAAAAAGTTGTCGTTCACCCCTGGCGACTCGACACCGAGAACCCGTGCCCAGATCTCCGCCAGGACTCGCTCCGCGGCCGTCTGTGGCTGCGCCGAGGTTGCCGCGGAACCCGTGCGATCGGGTGCCGGTAGCGCCTTGCGATCCACCTTGCCGTTGGGAGTCAGAGGAAACTGATCGAGAACGACGAAGAACGACGGCGTCATATGCCGTGGCAGGCGCGTCGCCAGAAACTCCTCGAGATCGTCCGCATCCAAGCTGGCCGTCCCATCAGCGGCGGCGGCGGCCGGCAGGACATAGGCGACCAGAGTCGGCTGCGCCGAGCCTTCTTGCCGCAGAACCACCACCGACTCGCGGACTAGCGCGTGCTGGTCGAGCACCGCTTGGATTTCTCCCAATTCCACCCGGAAACCGCGAATCTTCACCTGCTCGTCGAGGCGGCCGAGAAACTCCAGCTCACCGCTGGGCAAAAACCTCGCACGATCTCCAGTGCGGTACAGCCGGCTACCCTGCTGCACGCTGAAGGGATCCGGCAAGAACCGCCCAGCGGTCAGGGCGGGACGGTACAGGTAGCCGCGGGCCAGCCCAGCGCCACCGATGTAGAGCTCACCGATCACTCCCGGTGGCACCGGTCGGTGGCCTGGATCGAGGACGTAGACCCGATGGTCGGCGACCGAGCGACCGATGGGAAGATCGAGATACACCGCGGCGGCGTCTTCGCCCTCGACCGCCGCCGGCACGCGGTGGAGCGTGGAGGTAATAGTGGTTTCGGTGAGTCCGAAGACGTAGATCAGTGGCAGCCCGAAGGAGCGCCAGGCGGCCACCCTCTCGGGCATCGGCTTCTCACAGCCGACCAGCACAAAGCGCAGGGACGGCGGTGGCTGCCGACGATCAGCCACCAGATCGCCCACCCATTCGTGCCAGTAGGCCGCCGGCAGCTCGAAACCGGTCAACTCAAACCGCTCGATCAGCACCTCCAGCTCCCTCACTGAAGGAAATCCGGTCTCGCCGGAGAGCACTACCGCCGCTCCCGCCGCCCAGGTCGGAAACAATTCTTCGATCACCACATCGAAGCTGATCGAAGCTAGCTGCAGGATGCGGTCGGTGGCGGTGAGCTCGAAGTTACGCACCGCCTCGACGGTGTAGCGCACCGCCGCCTCGTGGGCGACGACCACTCCCTTGGGCCGCCCAGTGGAGCCCGAGGTGTAGATCAGGTAGGCGGCATGGCTCGGGCCGGCAAGCTCCGGCAACGGCTCGGTGCTGTGCTCCCGGATCTGCGCAGCACCAGTGTCCAAGCACAACGAGCGCTGGTCCTCGAAACGATCATCGAAAGCTGCCATGGTGAGGACCCAGGAAGCTCCCGAGTCTTCGATCATCGCCTGCAATCGAGCCGCTGGATAATCGGGGTCGAGCGGCAGGTAAGCGGCTCCGGCTTTTAGCACCGCCAGCATGGCCAACGGCATCTCGGGCGTACGGCCGAAGCACACACCGACGATCGACTCGGGACCGACACCGGCGCCGCGTAGGTGACGGGCCAGCTGATTGGCCCGGGTCTCGAGCTCACCGTAGGTCCAAGAGCCCTCAGGAAACAACAGGGCCGGCGCTTCAGGAGCGAGCGCCGCCTGCTGCGCAACCAGCGCGTGCAGAGTGGCAGCGACTTCGGCCGGTCCCAGATGGCCGCTCCACTCCGTCAAGATCTGACCTTCCTCGACCGGGCTCAACAAGGGTAGATCGTGCACCGTAGCCTCAGCCTCGACATCGTCCGCGATCGCTGCGAGCAGCGTCTCATAGTGACCGAGCCAGCGCTCGACCGTCTGAAGATCGAGAAGATCCGTGCTGTATTCCGCCACCAGCTCCAGGGCTTCGCCCTGCAGCACACCCAGGGCCAGATCGTAGGGAGTGTGACGGATCGGGGTCGGCAAGACCTTGGCGACCAGCCCAGGTATCTCGACCGACACCGCCGGGTCCACATTGAATGCGGTCGCGGTGAGGGGCGCTTGGGCGGCGTTGAACGGCACATCCAGATCCCGCAGGATCGCGCTGAACGGATAGTCCTGGTGCTCGTAGCCATCCAGGAAAACCTGGCGTGCGGCGGCGAAGAAATCCCCCAATGGCGGATTGCCGCTCAGCCGGCTACGGATCGGCACCATGTGAGTGCAATAGCCAACAACCCTGCGCGCCTCGGCATCGGGTCGACCGAGGACCGGCATCCCGACGATCAGATCGGGCTGACCGCTGAGGCGATGCAGCAATAGGGCATAACTGGTCTGTAGCAGGAGATTCAAGGTGCCGCCCAATCGACCTGCTCGGCGACGCAATCGATCGCCCAGAGCCGGGTCGAGGACATGGGAAGCACGAGCCCCGCTGAACGTGCCGACAGCGCTCCGCTGTCGATCCGTCGGCAGATCGAGCACCGGCAGAGGCGACGCCAGCGCCTCCTGCCAGTACCGGCGCTGAGGCTCCAACGAGCCGTCCGCGAGGGCGGCGCGCTGACGCTCGGCGAAGACGCGCATCGGCACCGCGGGCTCGAGCTCCGGTACGGCGCCCGGAGCAGCGCCATACCGGGCCGCCAGCTCACCCAGCAGCAAGCCTTCGGTCCAAGCATCGGTGAAGATGTGGTGGATTACCAACACCAGCACGTGGCGCGACGGAGAAAGGCGAAACAGGCGGAGACGGACTGCCGGGCCGCGCTCCAGATCAAATGGCTCGGCTCGCAAGGTTTCGATCGCTGCCCGCAGGTCCGCCGGCAACGACGGCAACGACGGCAACGCAGCGTCAGCGCCCGGCCAATCCACTTGCTGGACTTCGGCATTGGGGTGCGGATGGATGCGCTGCACTTGCCCGTGCTCGTCGACCGTGGAGCGCAACGCTTCGTGGCACTCCATCACCAGCTGCCAGCTGGCGATAAGACGGCTAGCATCGAGGGGCCCGACGAGCTCGACGGCGAGCAGCTCGTTGTAGGCGCTGGAGGCCGCCGAGTCGACGCGCGCGGCCGCCCACAGCTGGCGCTGTGCTTCGCTCAGCGGCGCTTCGATAACCCCGTCGATCCTCGGCTCGAGCTGCATCGACGGTGCCACGAGGTCTGGTGCCACAGGGTCTGGAGACCGAAGGTCTGGCGCACCGAGGTCCGACTCCGTCGAGGGAGCGGCGAGCGTCGACTCCCGACGTCGGGCCGGCGGCAAGAATCCGCCGCCACGCAAGCTGGCGACTGCCGAGCGAATCGCTTGATCGACCCGCTCGATATCGGCATCGTTATGGGCAGTGGAAAAGAAGCAGTTGCGCCCTTCCCAGGTGTATACCCCTTCTTCCAGCAAGTGGTAACAGAGGAGGTCGAGGTTACCCTCCATCTGGAAGCGGAACAGAGACGAGAAGTGGACCAGCCGGATCGGCAGCTCCTCGTCGGTCAGAAAACGATTCACACCGTCAACGAAACGGGTCGTCCGTTCGTTGAGCGCCTGCTGCAGACCGGGGCCGTGCTCGCGTAGGTGCAGCAGGACGGCTCGCGCCGCCGCCATCGCCAGGGGATGCTTGCAGAAAGTACCGGCGAAGAAGGTGGTGTCACCCTTGGGATAAGAGGTATCGCCATAGGTCCAGGTACCGCCGTCGACCGCGTCCATGAATTTTGCGGCTCCGGCCACTACCCCCAGCGGCAGGCCACCACCCAGCACCTTGCCATAGGTCGCCATATCGGCCCGCACTCCGAAAAGGGCTTGGGCACCTCCCTGATGGGAGCGGAAACCGGTGATGATCTCGTCAAAGACAAGCGCCACGCCGGTGCGCTGCGTCAATTCGCGCAGCTCACGCAGGAACCCCTCTGGCTGGAGGTCCGGACGGCGGCTCTGGACCGGCTCAACCAGCACCGCCGCCAGCTCGGTCGCGTTCTCAGCGATGATCTCGAGCGATTGGGGATCACCGTACTCGAGGACCAGCACATCATTGACGAACCCTGGAGGCACGCCGATCACCAGCGGCACCGCCGAGGCGGCATCGTCGCTTCCCCACCGGCTGCGGGCAAGCGTACCGTCGAAGTGGCCGTGGTAGGACCCGGCGAAAATCGCGATCTTGGGCCGACCGGTCACTGCACGGGCGATGCGGATGGCAGTCATCACCGCTTCGGTGCCGGAGTTGCAGAAGGTCACCCGCTCGAGACCGGTGAGCTCGCTGACCAGGCGCGCATTCTCGCCCGCCAGCTGCGATTGTGGGCCGAGCTGAACCCCCTTCTCCATCTGTGCGCGGACGGCATCCATTACGAACGGCGGGTTGTGGCCGAACAGACCGACGCCGAAGCCCATCGCCAGGTCGACATATTCATTGCCATCGACGTCCCAGACCCGCGACCCCTGGGAGCGCTCGCCGATCAGGGGATAGAGCATCTCCTTGATCGCCTGGCGGAATCCCGCCGAAGATCGATTGTCCGCCAGCCATTGACGGTGAGCCTGGGTCTGCTCCTTAGTACGGCGATTGCGCTGGTTTTGACGCTCGACCAGCGCATCCAGGTGGCGCTGTTGGCGGCCGGTGAGTTCTGCGTTGTCGTGAGGTCGCAAGGGCTGGAAGGGCAACACCGGTGCTGTCCGCACCTCGGTGGTTTGCCGTACTGGCGACGTCTCGACCTTGCTTGGAGAAACCGCCACCGGCTCCGCCGCGACGGCCGCCGGAGCGACGGCCGCCGGAGAAATCACCTGTCCCGATGCGAGCCGTGCCATCTGCTCCCGCAGCTCCTCGAGCTGCAACGCCAGACCGGCTAGTTGAGGATCGTCCGCCGCCTGCGAAGCGGGGGTCGGCGATGTGGCGGTCAACGTCTTCGACTGTAAACTCGATGCGTGCTCGGCGGTCAGATTGGCCGCGATAAAGCTCACCAGGGAAGCCAGATCGGGGATCTCTTCGATGAACCGGCGCAGCGCGATCTTGACGCCAAAGCGATCGGCCACTGCATTGACGACATCGACGATCGCCAGCGAGTCAGCTCCCAGCTCGACGAAGGCAGTTGTCGGATCGAGATGCCCTGAGGTGATCTTGAGAACCTGGCACACCAGCTCCTCGACCGCAGTCGCGAGCGCCGCCTCGACCGACGGTGCCGGCAACGGCGCGGTCGCTGGAGACAAGCTAACCGGCGGTAGCACAGAGGCCCGGTGAACGACCGCGGAACCGTCGACCTCCGCCAACTCAGCAGGGGCTTCTGACGGTTGCCGACGGCGCAACGTCTCAGGGTGATGGAAAGTGCGGCGCTCGAACGGATAGGTCGGAAGGGCGACCCGGCGGCGACTCTGGTCACCGTAGAGACCTTGCGCCGGCACGTCGACGCCGGCCAGCCACAGACGGCCCAGGGTCGCCAAACACGACGCCAGCTCGCTGCCGGGCTCGGTTTTGCCACTCCACGACGCAAAAGCCTCGCGACTGCGCTCCTGCTGGCGGACAAAGGTGGTCAGCGCATGGCCCGGCCCAACCTCGAGGAAAACCCGTTGCGGATCTTCGCGCAGGCACGCGACACCGGCTGAAAACTCCACTGGACTCATCAAGTGGTGACCCCAATATTCCGGGTCTAGGGCCTGAGCGGCGGTGATCCAGTCACCGGTGAGGTTCGAGACGTAGGGAATCCGCGGCGCCGCCAGCGACATCCCCCGGACCCGTTCGACCAGGGCCTGCCGAGCCCCCGCCATCAACGGCGAGTGGAAGGCGTGGGAAACCCGCAGACGGCGGCAGCGCACGTTCTCCGACTGCAATTGCTCGGCCAAACTCTCGACCGCAAGCTGAGATCCCGAAAAGACGCAGGCTTGCGGGCCGTTGACCGCCGCCAGCGCGATGCCGGGATGACGCTTGAGCACCGCCTGTGCCGCCTCCCGCGCCAATCCGGCCGCCAACATAGCGCCCGGCGGCTGCGCCTGCATCGAGCGGCCGCGCTCGGCGATCAACGTCAAGGCGTCGGCTGGCGACAGCACTCCGGCCAGACAAGCCGCGACGTATTCGCCCACCGAGTGCCCGATCATCGCCGCCGGCTGGATCCCCCACGATTGCCACAAGCGAGCGGTCGCGAACGAGGTCAGGAACAGCGCCGGTTGCGCCAAGGCCGTATTCTCGAGCTGGCTGGGATCGCCGGAGCCCCTGCGAGGAAACAGCACGTCGCGCAAATCGACGCCGAGCAGCGGCTGCAGGGTGTCGGCGCAGACGTCTACGGCTTCCCGATAAACCGGCTCGCCTTCGTACAAACCCTGACCCATACCGATGCGCTGAGCTCCCTGGCCAGGAAAGAGGAAGACGACTGGGCGATCGGAATCTAGAGCCGCGTGGCCACTGAGGACTCGGCCGCTCTCCCGACGCACCAACAGATTGGCAGCCTCGGCTGTGCGCTCACAGACCAGCATGCGACGATGCTCGAAGGCACGGCGTCCCTGGTGTAGGGTGTAGGCCACATCGGCGAGATCCGGAGCGGCGGCACCCTGCAGCACGCCGGCCAGTCGATCGGTGGCGCTCTCGAGGGCAGAAGAAGATCGCGCCGACAGCATCAGCAGCTGCTGTGGACGCCCGAGAGCTCCACTGCGCTGCTCTGGCGGCTGTTCCACCACCACGTGAGCGTTAGTTCCGCCGATCCCGAAGGAGCTGACGCCAGCACGACGAGGCTCACCAACGCGGTCCGGCCAGCTTGTCGTCGAAGTCGCGACGCGAAACGGCGTCGCTGCGAAATCAATTTCGGGATTCGGCTGTTCGAAATGCAGGCTCGGCGGAATGGTGCCGGTCTCGACCGACCGGATGGTTTTGATCAGCCCGGCCACGCCAGCGGCGGTATCGAGGTGACCCACGTTGCTCTTGACCGAGCCCAACAGGCAAGGATCGTGGCCGTTCGCGGAGCCGAAGGCGTCGCGCAAGGCGGCCACTTCGATCGGATCCCCCAACGCGGTTCCGGTGCCATGAGCCTCCAGATAACCGGCGCTCCGCGGCGACACGCCGGCGTCGCGCCAGGCCGCGGCAATGACCTCGGCCTGGCCTGCCTGACTCGGCGCGGTGTAGCCAGCCTTGAGCTGGCCATCGTTGTTGGTCGCCGTGCCGCGGATGACCGCGCGGATCGCATCACCATCGGCGATCGCTTTGGACAGAGGTTTGAGCAGTACGACGCCAGCGCCGGAGCCGAAGATCGTGCCACCCGCGGTGGCGTCGAAGGACCGGCAGTGGCCGTCCGGAGAGAGAATGCTCTCGAGCTCGTGCCGGTAGCCCGTGCCCTGCGGGAACGGAATACTCACGCCCCCCGCCAACGCCAGCTCGCACTCACCGTCGCGCAGCGAGCGGCACGCCAAGTGGACCGACACCAGGGATGTCGAGCACGCCGTCTGGACGTTGATACTCGGCCCACGCAGTCCCAGCTTGTAGCTCACCCGGGTCGGCAAGAAATCGCTGGCATTGCCGAGGAACGCCTGGTAGCGCTCGGCCCAGCGCAGTGTTTCAGGATCCGTGCCGAGCCAGAAGGTATTCATTCCAGCACCAGCGAACACACCGACCCGATCCTGGTCGCGATGGGGTGCATAGCCACCATCTTCGAGTGCATGCCAGCAGCACTCGAGGAACACCCGGTGCTGAGGATCGGTGAGCTCGGCCTCACGATCGGAGACATCGAAGAAAGCGGCGTCGAAGCCCTCGGCCTCGTCGAGATCGGCACCAGCAGCAACAAAACGCGGATCCCGCAGGTCTTGCGGGTCGGAACCAGCTGCGAGCAACTCCTCGTCGGAGTAGAAGCGGATCGACTCCTCGCCCGCGACCAGATTGCCCCAAAATTCCTCGACGTCGGATGCCCCCGGGAAGCGCCCGGCCATGCCGATCACGGCGATGGCGTCGGACGATTTGCCGCGGGTCTCCGCGGGCCGATCTCCATGGCCAACCGCGGGGGATACCGGCTCGCTTGCGTCCTGATCTCCAAACCAGCTCGCCAAAGCACTGACCTGCGGTGCGCGAAAGAACTCGGTGACCGACAGCGCCCGTCCGAATTGCTTGGACAACCGTCGAGCCACCTTGGCAGCGAGCAACGAGTGACCGCCGAGGTCGAAGAAATTGTCGTGCAGCCCGACACGGTCAACTCCCAGCACCTCGCCCCAAATCTCGGTGATGCGGTCGGCCACCTGCGAGTTCGGCGAGACCGCGACCAGGCTCGCTACGGGTGCGGGTGCTGCTTGCCGCAGGCCGGCGAGCCGACGAAGGTTGATCTTGCCACTGGCCAATAGCGGCAGACGGTCGAGGACCACCACCTGCACCGGCACCATGTGAGCCGGCAACTCTTCCCGCAGGGCGACTCGAAGAGCCGTGCCGAGATCGGAGTCAGCACCCTCGACCGCGACGTAACCCACCAGCTCCAGGCCACGAGTCGCGTCATCCTCGGCAGCGACGACGGCAGAACTCACCGCCGGGTGACGTCGCAAGGCCGCTTCGATCTCGCCGATCTCGACGCGGAATCCGCGGATCTTGACCTGGTGGTCGAGACGCCCGAGGTAGGCGATCCTGCCGTCCGCCAAGAAGCGTGCTAAGTCACCGGTGCGGTAGAGACGCTGGTCGGGCTCGGTCGCCAGCGGATCGGGAACGAAGCGATCGGCGGTCAGATCCGGCCGCCCGAGGTAACCACGTACGACGCCGACGCCGGCCAGATAGAGCTCGCCAACGCTACCAAACGGCACCGGGTGCAACCCAGCGTCCAACACGTACGCTTTCAGATTTGCCACCGGACGCCCGATCGACACCGGCCCATCGGCAGGCCGCACCCGCTCCAGGGTGGAGTACACGGTGACCTCGGTGGGACCGTAGAAATTCCACAGCTCGTTGCCGGCTCGCCCCAAGTCGTCCGCCAGGTCACGGGGCAGAGCTTCTCCCGTCGAGACCGCCCTAAAGTCGGCGGATGGCCGCCAACCGGCTTCCAGCAGCAACCGCCAGGTCGACGGTGTGGCCTGCAGGAAACGCACTCGGGAATTTTCGAGACGCCGACGCAGGGTTTCTCCATCGAGCCCCTCTTGGCGGGTGGTCAGCTCCAAGCGCCCACCAACCGACAGCGGCACGAAGAGCTCCGGCACAGCGATGTCAAAAGCCAACGTAGTGACCGCCAAAATGCCGTCACCCGGCAAGCAGTAGCCGGGATGATCCGCCAGCGCCGCGACCAAGCGCACGGCGCCGATGTGGGGCACCTGCACGCCTTTGGGTTTGCCGGTGGAGCCCGACGTGTAGATCACATAGGCGAGCTGCTCGCCGTCGATCTTGATCGCCAATGGCCGAGCCCCAGCGCCACCCAGCTCCGCCGCCAGCTCCGCCAAGTGAGTGGTCTTGCCCGGGCAGCTCCCCCACTCTTCGTGCGGCCGATCTGTCAACAACAGAGCGACGTCAGCATCGGCCAGCACGGTCTCACGCCGACGCGGCGGGAAGGCTGGGTCGATCGGCACGTAGGCGCCACCGCTCTCCAGCACACCCAGGACCGCAAGCAGACGGTCGACCGGATCCGCGACGTCGAGCGCCACCTTCGACTCCGTTCCGATCCCTTGCCGCTGTAGCCAGCCAGCGAGCCGGTGGCCGCGACGCTCCAACTCGCCATAACTCACCTGGCAATCGCCGACCACCGCCGCCACTCCCTCAGGATGCTGGCGAGCGCTGGCCGCGAAGAGTCCGTACAGGTCGCTCACCGCCGGGCTGACGACGTCGGTATCGTTCCACTCTCGCAAGACTTGGTGGCGCTGCGCCGATGACGCGGCAGCACCCGCTGCCCACATATCGAGGTCGGGATCCTCGACCCATGCCTCCAGCTGAGACACCAGGCTAGCCAGCCAACGCTGGGCGGTCGTGGCGTCGTAGAGCTGGCGATTGGCGTCGAAGTCGAGGCGCCAGCCGTCGCCATCATCCACCACGTTGAGAAAGATCTCGAACTTGCTGTGTGCAACCGGCGAAGGCAGCAGATCGACCTCGAGCCCGGCGAAGGTGATCGGCGCCACCGGCTCGAAGTTGAACACCGCCGCCGACAACGGCAAGCGTGCCGGATCGTGCGGCAGGTCGAGGCGCTGCAGCAAAGCAGAAAACGGGTAGGTTTGGTGGCCGTAGGCGGCCAACAGCCCGCTCCGAAACTTGGCCATGAAGGCGCGGAACGAGACGGCGCCGGGATTCTCCAACCGGCTTCGCAGCGGCATCAGGTGGGTGCAGTAGTCGACGCAGTTACGCAGCTCGGGCGCAGGCCGACCGAGCACCGGATTGGCAACCACCAGGTCGCGCTGACCGGTGATGCGATGTAGCCAGGCGGTAAAGACGGCCTGTAACAGCATCGCGGGCGTCGCGCCGAGCTGCCGGCCCAGCTGCTTCGCCGCGGCGGCTAGCCGTGGCTCGATACGGCCTTGGATCCGTCGACCACCGAACGTCCAGACTGCCGGACGCGGCCGATCGCTCGGCAGCTCCAACGCCGGCGGCGGGTCGGCAAAGAGGTCGAGCCAGAATCGCTCCGCTGCTGCCAAGGAGCCGTCCGCCAAGGCGCGCTCCTGCCACTCGGCATAGGCGCCGAGCTGGGCCGGCGCCTCGAGTGTCGGTTGTTCACCTCGCACCGCAGCGGAATAGCGGTCCGCGATCTCGGTGAGCAAGACACCCATCGCCCAACCGTCGACGATCACGTGATGCGCCACTAGCACCAGGACGTGCTCGTTACCGAGGTCCAACAACCGGGCGCGCAGCAACGGTCCGCGCTGCAGGTCGAAGGGCTGATCGATCTCGGCGCGCAGCGCTGCCAGCAAATGTTCGTCGTGGCTGACGCCCACTGACCCCGCCAGTTCTTCGATGTGCAGGACAGGGCACTGATCCGCCAGCATCCGGGCGCGCTCCCCTTCCGCATCGATGACTACCCGGGGAGCCTGGTGACGAGCCATCACTTGCTCGAAGCTGGCCCGCAAGGCCGCGATCTGCAGCGGCCCGCGCAGCCGCACCACGACCGCCTCGTTGTAGGCGACGGAGGCCTGGGGATCCATCGACGCCAGCAGACAAAGCTGCTTTTGGGCCAGGCTCAGGGGCAAGGTGTCACGGGTGTCATGGACGCTGGCCGACTGCGACACCGAGGCCCGCTTCTCCAGCGGCGCTGCGCCGACGGCTACGACGGTTCGTTCGTCGTTTCGGTCTGCCCGGCGGCGCGAGCCCGAGCCGCCCCCCGGACCGGGTGGCAAGAAACCGCCCTCCCGAAGATCGTCAACAGCTCCCAGGACCGCGGCCTCGACCGTCGCGATGTCAGCGGCGGTGTGGGCGGTGGAGAAGAAACAGTTCCGCCCCTCCCAGGTGTACACCCCGCGGTCCAGCAGGTGGTAGAAGAGGAGATCGAGGTTGGTCTGGAACGAGAACCTGAACAGCGAGCTGAACGACACCAGCTGGATCGGCACCGCTTCGGCCTCGAAGGTCGAATTGAGCCGGGTAACGAAAGCTGCGGTGGCTCGATTGAGCCCCTCTTGCAGCTGTGGCCCTTGCTCCTCGACGTGCTCGAGCACCGCCCGACACGAGGCCATCGCCAGCGGATGTTTGCAGAAGGTACCGGCGAAGAAGGTGGGTTCGACCCGCGGATAAGAATCATCGCCATACGACCAAGTGCCGCCGTCGATCGCATCGAGAAACCGGGCGTCGCCGGCCACCGCACCGATCGGCAGACCGCCGCCCAGCACCTTGCCGTAGGTCGCCAGGTCAGCGCGCACTCCGAACACCGCCTGGGCGCCACCCGGATGACTGCGAAAGCCGGTGATCACTTCGTCGAACACCAAGGCGGTACCGCTGGATCGCGTCAGCTCGCGCAGCTCGCGCAGGAACTCTTTCGGCTGCAGGTCCGGACGTCGACTCTGCACCGGCTCGACAATCACTGCCGCCAGGTCCGCGCCGTGCCTTCGAATCTGCTCTAGAGCCGAGGGCTCGCCGTAGTCAAGCACCATCACATCGTCGACAAAAGCTGGGATGACGCCCTTGGCCATCGGTAGAGTCGGTGCGCCGGCACCAATGCCGAGACGAGCCAGCGTGCCGTCGAAGTGGCCGTGGTACGAGCCAGCGAACAGAGCCACTTTCGAACGCGAGGTGCCAGCACGCGCCAGCCGGATCGCGGTCATCACCGCTTCGGTGCCAGAGTTGCAGAAGATCGACCGCTCCATGCCGGTCAGCCGGCAGAGCCGATCGGCGACTTCGCCGGCCAGCTCCGACTGCGGCCCGAGCTGATATCCCTTGGCGAGCTGCGTCTCTATGGCCCGCTGAATAAACGGCGGCCGATGGCCGAAGAGGTTGACCCCGAAACCCATCGCGATGTCGAGAAACTCGTTGCCGTCCGCGTCCCAGAAGCGGCTGCCTTCCGACTTCACCCCGACGATGGGATACAGCATTTCTTTGATCGAGAAGCGGAATCCGGCGGAGGCGCGGTTGTCCGCCAACCGATGGCGGTACTGCTGGGTCAAGTTTTTGGTGCGACCGAAGCGCCGCTCGAAGCGCTTTTCCAACTGCCGCAGGTGCCGCTCTTGTTGCGGAGTGAAGGCCCCACGCGTTGTCTCGATCTTGGGGAAGGGATTGATCGCAGCCCCACGTGCTGGGGCGGATGCTCTTTCGACCACCGACACCGAGCCTGGAGAAGCTGCCGCCGACACCGGTGTCTCTACGGCAGCAGGGGACGGTGCGGTGACCGCGGTCGGTTCAGCAAGCCCCAGTTCCGCCGCCGGCGCCTCGTTCCCCAGCACCCGGAGCTGATGATGCAACAGGCGTTCGAAGGCTTGGACCTGCTGCGTCATGACCTCCGACAGGCCGGCACTGCCGGTGGCCCCGGCCCCTCCAGCGACAGCGGGGGACGGTGAAGCGGGGGACGGTGGAACGGTCGCTGCCACCGCCGCGGGAGAGCTTTCGGAGCCACCCGTGGCGATTGCGACCGGTAACGGCTCGACAACCTGGTGCCGGTGAACAAACTCGGCAATATCCTCGATCGATGACAGCTCTTCGAACAACTGCTGCATCTCCAGGGTGACACCGAAGCGGTCATGAATCGCACGCACGGCGTCGACCATGACCAGGGAGTCGGCGCCCATCTCGAGGAAGGGAGCCTCGACGTCCACTTCCTCCGATCTCATCTTCAGAAGATCGCCTACCAACTGGCTCAGCACTGCGACAATCCCCGCTTTGGTTCGGCCTTGCAGCTGCGCCGGAGCGGGGTCTGCCGGGGCGGGGTCTGCCGGAGCGGGGTCTGCCGGACCGGCAGTCACCATCGCTGCCATCTCGGCCGGCACTGCCGTCATCGCCGTAGCCGTGGCCGTGGCCGGCTGCAAAGGTGACGCCTCCAGCCAATACCGCCGGCGCTCGAAAGGATAGGTCGGCAGGTCGACCCGGCGGAACGGCCAGAGTGACTCGAAGGCTACCCAGTCGAACTCGGCGCCCGCGACGTGGACCGCCGCAACGGCGTCGAGCAGCACTTCCCAGTCGTTTCGACCACCGCCCAGGGAAGCGAGCCAGCGCTCGGAATCGAGGTGGGAAACGGCCCCAGCCAACGCAGCCTGGGGACCGATCTCGAGGAAATTCTGGTGGCCAGCAGCACGCAGCTGCTCGATGCCGGGCTGAAGCCGAACCGATTCTCGGGCCTGTTGCCGCCAGTAGCGAGCGTCCATCGTCTCGGCGCCCGCCAGATGACGTCCGAACAGGCTCGAGACGGTGGGAAGCATCGGTACCTGCGCGTCGCAGCGCGCCGCAGCCTCTGACAGCGCATCCAGGATTGGCTCTGACTGTGCCGAGTGCAGAGCCTGAGCACCGTGCGGCAGAGACTCGGTCAAGCGACCGCGTTCGACACTCAGCCGCACCGCGTCTTCGAGGGTCAAGATGCCCGAGATGCAGGCCGCGGCGAGCTCACCAGAGCCGTAACCCAGGACTGCATCGGGGAGAACACCCCAGGACTTCAACAACTCGGCCAGCGCGACCTGCAGCACCAGCAAGGCAGGCTGCGCGATCGACGGCCGAACGAGCTGGGTGGACTCCCCCGGATTGGCGTAGAGCGCCTCGCGCAGAGAGGTCTCGAGCAAGGGCGCCGCAACCTCGTCGCAGCGCTCGATGACGCTGCGAAAGATCGGCGCCGTCTCGTAGAGCGGGCGGCCGGCACCCGCCGCCAGCAGCTCCTCACCGGCGCACAGGAAGGCGAACTTCGGCCGCTTGTTGGGGTGGGTCCTACCGCGAGCCACGAGCGCGCTTTGTTCCGCACCTGAGCTGAGAGTCTCGATCAGCTGCTGGTGGGAGCTGAACCGGACCGCCAAGCGCTGGCGAAGATGATCGCGCCCGGTGTTGGCGGTCGCGCAGAGATCGCGCAGCGATATCTCGGGGGTCCGACGGACCAGGTCTCGCATCTCGGTCGTCAGGGCGGCCAGGGCAGGCTCGCTCTTGGCGGACAGGGCGAGCAGGTGCACCGGCCGTGAGCTGTCCGCAGAACGGCCGGCATCCGAGGCAACAACCGGAGCCTCCGCCAGAACAACATGGGCGTTGGCGCCGCCGAAGCCAAACGAGCTGACCCCGGCAACCCGCGATCCGGCGGCCGACGGCCACGGCTCGAGAGCGGTCGGAATCGAAAGCTGGTTGCGGTCGAGATCAACGTGAGGGCTGATCTCTCGCAGATGCAGGTGAGGCGGAATCTCCTGATGATGGAGGGACAAAGCCACCTTGATCAGACCGGCGATACCAGCCGCGGCCTCCAGGTGTCCGATGTTTGTTTTCACCGAGCCCACTCGACAGGGCTGACCGCGCTCGCTGCCATCGCGCAGCACGGCACCCAGCGCTTCGATCTCGATCGGATCTCCAAGCGCCGTGCCGGTACCGTGTGCCTCGACGTAACCCACCTCGGCCGGTGTGACACCGGCATCACGCAACGCCCGCCGGATCACTTCGCGCTGGGCGCTGCCATTGGGCGCTGTCAAGCCGTTGCTGCGGCCATCCTGGTTGATCGCCGAGCCCCGGATGACCGCCAACACCCGATCCCCGGCTTCGAGCGCCGCCGACAGCGGCTTGAGCAGCACCAGGCCGCAGCCCTCGCCGCGGACGTAACCGTCGGCGTCCGAAGAGAAGGTACGACAGCGACCGCCGGCCCCCATCATGTGTGCCTGGGAAAGGCTGATCGAGACCTCGGGGCTGACCAGTAGGTTGGCACCGCCGACCAGCGCTTGCCGACATTCGCCGCGACGCAAGCTGGCGACGGCATGGTGCACCGCGGTCAGAGACGACGAGCAAGCGGTATCGAAGACCACACTCGGCCCACGGAAGTCGTAGACATAGGACAACCGGTTGGCCGCGATACTGAGCGCGCTGCCCGAGCCCGAAAAGCTATCGAGCGCGGCGGGCTGCCGCAGTTGAAGCTGCCCGTAATCGAAGGCGGACACACCGACGAAGACCCCGGTCGAGCTTCCTTGCAGCGAACTCGGGGCGACAGCGGCATGCTCCAACGTTTGCCACGACACTTCCAACAGCAACCGCTGCTGGGGATCCATGCGCTCAGCTTCGCGAGGAGAGATATCGAAAAACCTGGCGTCGAAGCGATCGATACCGTCGAGAAATCCGCCCCAACGGCTGCTCAGCTTTCCCGGCTTGCCGGGAGCCGGGTCGTAGAGCTCGCTCAGCGGCCAGCGATCCGCCGGCACGTCGCTCACTGCGTCGACGCCGCCGCGCAACAGATCCCAGAATGCGGCCGGCCCCTCGCACCCTGGAAAACGGCAGCCCACCCCGATCACTGCGATCGGCTCGGCAGCGGTGGAGGCAGGAGATCCCTCCGAACTCCCGGCCTCGGTCGGTCGCGGTAAGACTGCCCCGGCTTGCGCCGAAGTGACCCCGCTCACCAGAACAGCCTCTGGTACCCCGCCTTCCGACTCCAAATGGCCGGCCAGGGCATCGATAGTTGGAAAATCAAACAGCAGGGTAGGCGGCAACGAATGGCCGATCGCCTCCTGCAACAGGCCGGAGATCTCAATCGCAGCGCGCGAATCCATGCCGTATCGAGCCAAAGCCTGGCCAGGATCGATGTCGTCGGGCGACAGCTCGAGTCGCTGCGCCACCGTCGCGATCAGCCACGAGCGAAGCTCCGCGGGTGCTGCGGATCGCACGGCACCCGCAGTTTCGGCCGCAGCCTTGACAGACGGCGCCGGTCGGCGACTCCACTGCGCCAACACCTGTAGCCGGTCCTCCAGGAACGACTTGCGGGCCGCCTGGCGCTGGATCTTGCCGCTGGTGGTCTTCTGGACCGCACGCGGATTGATCAGAATCAGCGCCTCTGGGTCGACTCCGTGATCGTCGATAATCGCCTGGCGTGCGGCGACCAGCATCTGGTCAGTCTCTTCGAGGTTACGAGGAGACACCCCGGCCACGACGACCAGTCGCTCCTCACCGTCGCGATCTACAGAGAAGGAGGCAGCCGACCCCAGTTTGATATCCCGATGCGCTTTCTCGACCGAGCTTTCGATGTCTTGGGGATAGAGGTTGCGGCCACGGATGATGATCAGATCCTTGAGCCTGCCGGTCACGAACAGTTCGTCATCGCGGAGAAAGCCGAGATCCCCGGTGCGCAAAAACGGACCGCGGAAGCCGTCTACGAGCGGTTCGGCCAGTTGCGCATGGAAGACCTGTGCGGTCGCCTCAGGGTTGTTCCAATAACCCTCGGCGACACTGCCGCCAGCGATCCAAATTTCCCCGACCCGATCCGGTGGGCAAAGCATCGAGGTTTCCGGCTCCGCGATGACGACGCGCTGGCCGTGAGCGGCGCAGCCCGAGCTCGCCAACTGCCAGCTCTGGTCCGCCGAATCCGCCACTTCGGCCCTCCCTTGCTCCAGCGCCTTGACGCCGAATCGCGACACCACCAGATCCGAAGGCGCCGCGTTGGAAGTCGCCATCAGAGTGTCTTCGGCAAGGCCGTAACACGGCCGTAGGACCCCACGGCGCAGGCCATTCGCCTGAAACTTCCGATAGAAGCGATCCAAGGTGTCGGCCCGAACCGGCTCAGCACCGTTGAAGGCGGACACCCAAGAGCTCAAGTCCAGATCTTTGCGCTGCGCTTCACTGGTGCGGGCGACACAGAGCTCGAATGCGAAATTTGGCCCGCCACTCGTGTTGATCTGGTAGTCCGAGATCGCACGCAGCCATCGCGAAGGATTCTGCAGAAAGGCCGCCGGAGCCATCAACACCGCTTCGAGCCCACTGAACACGGCTTGCAGGACCAGCCCGATCAGCCCCATGTCGTGAAATAGCGGTAGCCAGCCTCCGATCACCGTATCGGTACGGAGACCGAGGGAGTGCCACATGCACTCGAAGTTGTGTACCAGGTTGCCATGACTCACTTGGACCCCCTTGGGAGTCGACGTCGAGCCCGAGGTGTACTGCAAGAAAGCCAGGCTAGACGAAGTGAGTTGTGGGTCGACCCATTCGGACGCCTTCGTCTCGTCCAACTCGTCGACCGCGATCCATTGGATCTTCTCGAGGAGCGGCTGGCTCGCCGCCAACTTCTCGATCGTCTTGCCCATTTCGGTGGTGGTCAGCACAACTGCTGGTTGGCAGTCCATCGCAACCGACAACAACCGGGGGAGGCTCTTCCTGGACAGCGACGTACTAATCGGTACCGGCGCAACCCCGCCATAGAGGCTGCCCAAGAAGCCAACGATGAAGTCGAGCCCTGGCGGAAACAGACACAAGGCCCGCTCTCCCGCCAATCCCGACTGCTGCAACAACGCGCCGAGGGCCCGTGTGCGCTGATCCAGTTGGCGAAAGGTCAGGGCAGCACCTTCCTCTTCCCCGTTCTCGAGAAAGAGGTAGGCCCGCTTGTCGGGAACGGCTTCCGCCCACCAGCGGACCGCATCCACAAGGTTGGAAAACGGCTTGAATGAATCCATCTCTGCTTTGCTAGCCATTGCTCAACGCTCGCACGGGATTAACTTTCGATGCTTGGAAGGCTGGCAGTACCGCCGCTAAGAACGCGGTCCCGCCAAGCAGGAATACCACGGTGAGGTAAGCCCCAAAATCGCCGGTCGGTATGCCGTAGAGGAGACTTGCTAGAAGGCGGGTTATCGCCAACGCAAAAGCGATTCCGACCGCCAGAGCGAAACCCGCAAGCGCCAAACCACGGCTGACGATCAGGAACAAGATGTTGCGGCCCGAGGCACCGAGAGCCATACGGACTCCGATTTCATGCCGCCGCTGCAGTACCGAGCTGGACAACAGCCCGTAGAGCCCGAGGACCGCAGTCAGGACCGCGATGGCTCCGAACAAACTCATCAGCCGAGCAAACAACCGAGAGACGCCCACCACCGGTTCGAGCAATTGGCGCATCGACTGCACCGAGGATGGCGGTAGCTTGCTATCGAGAGCCTCCAACTCGCGATCGACGACATCGGCAATGGCACCCACCGCCCGCTCGCTGCGGACCAACAGTTGGGCTTCGGCCTCCGGCAATTGAGCGTGTGGAAAGTAGATCTTGGGGCGCGCCGCGGCGCCGGACATCGGATCGATGACGTCGCCGACGACGCCGACGATCTTGCGCGGCTGTCGACCGACGCGAAGCCACTGCCCGATCGGATCCTGACCAGCCCAGAACCTCTCGGCGAGAGTTTCATTGATCAACAAGACCAACTCCGAACCGTCTCGATCATCCGGCCCCAGCGACTCGCCTGCTACCAGCGGCAGCCCCATCGTCCGAACGAAACCAGGGGTCACCGAATCGTAGAGCGCGATGCCGCGCCCATCTTCAGGGCGGCCTTCCCAACCCTCGACCGCGAAGCTGACGTCGAGCACGTCGCCGGTAAACGGGACGCTCGACGAAACGCCAACGGCTTCGATACCGGGAGACGCTTCGAGGGCAGCCTCGAGACGCTGGAAGAAATCAACCCGCTGGCTGCGCTCGGGATAATGAGCGCGGGGAAGGACAATCGGTGTTGCGTAGAGTCCCTCGGTAGCAAATCCGGGATCGATCGACCGCAGGCTCTCCAAGCTCTTGAACATCAGCAGTGAGGAAACCAGCAGAGGGACCACGCAGCTGAGTTGGATGATCACGAGAGCGGTCTGCAGACGCCGGCCCTTGCGATCCAGGCCGGTGCGTAGACCGCCTCGCCGCAGCTCGTGCCAGGGATCGGTGCGAGATGCTCGCCAAGCTGGCAGCAGGCCGAACAACATCGCTCCGAGGACGGAAAGCAAGATCGCGAAGCCCAGCACAGGAAGGCTGATCTGAGCCTCGTCGAGCCGGGGTAACTCCCCGGGAATGGCGAGCCGTAACATCCGGGTGCCCCATAAGCTCACCAGAACCCCTGCCAAACCGCCTGCGAGACCCAGGACAACACACTCCGCAACCAGTCTCCGTACCACCCGGAAACGACTGGCGCCCAAAGCCAAGCGGGTCGCGAGCTCGTGTTTCTGTGCTTGCAAACGGGAGATGAAGAGGTTCGCCAAATTGACGCAAATGATCAGGACCACAAACAGCGAGGCGGCGAGAAACACCACCAGAGCTTGGCTGATATCGCCCACCGTCGCTTCTCGCAACGACACCAGGCGACTTCCCCAGCCTTCCTTGGCCTGAAACATCTCCGCCCGCCGGCGGCCGATCACCTCGATCTCCTCAGCAGCTGCTGCAAAGTTGGTGTCGTCGTTCAGCCGCCCGACCACTCCGAGGAAAATGTTGCCACGGTCTTCTAGGTCCGTCGCTGAAAAAGCGGCTGTGCTCCAAACTTCGATGCCGGGAAACATGGCGAAGCGGAAGTCACTCGGCAGGACGCCGACCACTCGGTGCGCGGTACCGTCGATCTCGACCGGCTTACCGATCGCCTGCGGGTCTGCTCCGAGTCGACGCTGCCAGAACCGATGCCCCAGGACCACCACCCGTTCGCTACCCGAGTGGTCGTCTTCCGGCTGGAACCCTTGCCCCAGGGCCATCGGGACCCGCAGCAACCGGAAAAAGCCAGCGGAGACCGAACCGGTCGCCAGGAGCTCACTTTGATCAGCCCAGGTGACCTGCCGCCGCGACGTGCTGACGGCTGCCAAGTGCTCAAAGGAAGTGCTCATCTCGCGCCAATCCCCGAAATCTCCGGGGGACGCGTACTCTTTCTCGACTCCTGTCGAGGCGTTCGCCTGCCAGATCCAGACCAAGCCTTGGGGCTCCGGAAACGGCAGCGGCCGAAGCAGGATGCCGTATACGAAGCTGAAGATCGAGCTTGCTGCACCGATGCCTAAAGCCAAGATGCAGACAACGATCGAGGAGTATCCGAGGTTGCGGGGAATAGACCGCAACCCAAGGTAGAGATCTCTTACAAACATGACGCCTCTGATGTACGAGCAATGTTGAATCACGCAAGACCGGCCCAAGCGGCACGGTGCACAATGGCTGACAAATCCCAACCGACTTTCAATCCCGCCTCGAGCCACTCTCCTACGGCCGATAGGACGCACCTGCCGTACGTGACCCCCTCGACCCCGGTGACTTCTGGCGACTAGACCTTCGGTTGCTGAATGGACTTGCCGGCTGCGGCTGTAGAAGAAAAACGCAGGGCAATCGTCCTGCCAAAAGCCTAGCAGAACGATAATGGTGGCAAGAAAAGCACAGCATAAAAAACCTGTCAAGAGGCAAAAGAGAAAGTCACCCGCACCGCAAGACAGCACATCACGGGTCGACCAAACATACCTTTTGACTAAAGCCAAACATCAGCTTCAGATCATCTGTTGATTTGACTAGCCCACCGGTGTCGCCTTCGGTCGCGCCGGCCTGGCTATTGTCGAGACCGCGAGGACCCGCCCGACGACATACCTGTCAGGGCGAGCCACGAACGCTTGCAGATCCGGCGACCGCATACCTGGCATCCGACGATCTAAACCGCCTCGCTCACCCTGCCAGAGCTGAGATTCAGGGCTCGATCCAGGCAACAGGGGGCGTCGCCTCCTGTGCCTGAGATTGTTTGTTATCTTCTGAAAATAAAGCGCTTCAGGATCGACCCAAGGTCGTCAGCACACGCTTCTTCTCGTGCTCGGATGTGAACGTAGACAGGACTCGGTTCAGATCGGGACGCATACTCGACTCGATGGAATACCGACGAACGAGGCTGGTCAACAACTGCGCTTTCTCGAAGTCTGAAGACACGATCAAGGCCGACCCGAGCACTCCGGTCAGCTCTCGAGGCGACAGCTCCGGGCGGTCAGCGACCGCCAGCAGCACTTTGCCGACCCCCAGGTCACTTGTCATCTGTTGCATGGACCGAAAGTAGGTTGCCGGGAGCTCCAAATCCTTTGGATAGACCTCGGCGACACGGCCTAAAAGGCGAGATAATTCGAACTCTGAATCGATAGACGTCGAAGTCGCGAGAACAAGGCCCAGTGTTTCTTCTTCATAGTTGGAACCAGCTCCGAGTACAGCCTCTAGGACCTCCCGAATCTCGAAATCGGTAGAAACAGACTTCTTCACATGGCCGAGGAAGCTCGCTAAAGAATCTGGGGCAAGCTTTGCCTGTCTCAAAATCTCTCGATAGTAGAGTCCTTTGACCTGATCCCCCGCCAAGTGGTCAATCTCGTCCAAAGCCGACTCCGAACCCGACACCTGCAAGAGCTCCGCAACCCTCTCCTCGACCCCGGCACCAGTCGCGCGCAGCGTCTCGAGAACCACAGCACGGAGCCACGAACGATCCGCCTCGCTCATATCCAAGGTCTTCCGACCGACCGTCCACCGATGCTCGAGGTTACCTGACCAGGACCTTGAAACATCCAGCCGACGAGCATCAGCAACCTTTCCCTCGCGGACCTTGAAGTAGGCGCGCTGCCCCAGGTCAACAATCTCCAGTCTATCGACCGAGAACTCGATATTGCCCTTGACAAGCACTTCGATGGCGACACCGTCACACTCCAGTTGGATGTGGGTTCGGTCGCCTGATACCTCGACTTCGCTGGCACCGGCCATTCCCGATCCATTCCTGCACCGAGGTTCGTTCTGTACGGCGCCGAGCCGAGGCCCCAACATACAGGCCAGGGTCAGAGGAAGAAGGGCACTCACAATCTTGGTCTTACTACGCACTCTATGCACTACTTTCAGTACCAAAGACATATCTACTCCTTGGCCGAGGATTTCGTCTCCGATCTCCAGGCAATACTCGGTGGGTTGCACATTCACAGGACGCCTACAGCGTGTTGGAATAACCTCTCGGATCAGCGTCGCGGCGGTTACGATCGATGCAGTGCTTGGAACGTCGGGGCCAGCCTGGGGCTGACCTCCGATCGACCTCGTCAACTCGTTGTGCTCCAGGCGGCGTTGTTCTGACGTGTGCTCCTGACTTCCTGCTCCTGGCGGACGCCCAGCAGAGAATCGTCACAGTTATCCTATCACTGCCATTGCTACTAACAAGAAGGATTCACCACATCGAGCCAGCCGCATCCCGGTAGGGTCGAGGGCTGGCGCGGTGGTCCAGCTAGATCCGATCCAGTTTTACAATTTCGGCTCAGAGAGGTCGGCCCTGTGAAGCGAGAACGATGATGTGATCGATCAGCTCAACACCGAGCAACTACCCGGCACGATTCTGACGGTTCAAGGCAGTCTGAATAGTCAGAAAATTCAGTATTCTGACGATTCAGAACGATTGAATCGTCAGATTCTCAGAAATTCTGACGATTTACAGAGCTTGAACCGTCAGAAACTTGGAAATTGTGATGATTTAAATCGTTTGAACTGTCAGATTTATAGGATTTCTGATGATTCAAGGCGTTTGAATCGTCAGAATTTATGATGGCTGATCGCTGTGCCACGCAAAAATCGATCAGCCATTGCTTGGCTGATCGCTGTGCCACGC
>JAJCXO010000270.1 GCA_029263395.1 Acidobacteriota bacterium
CCAGCGCGCATCTGCTGGGTTGGGGTAAAGGACCGGTTCCGACTCGGCCTGGCGTTCAACGAGATGGTGCGTAACGGTGAGCTCGACGCGCCAATTGTGATTGGTCGTGACCACCTCGATACCGGCTCGGTTGCCAGCCCCAACCGCGAAACCGAGGCAATGGCCGACGGTTCCGACGCGGTGTCCGACTGGCCGTTGCTCAACGCCCTACTCAGCACCTCGGGTGGTGCTACCTGGGTGTCGCTGCATCACGGCGGAGGCGTTGGTATGGGCTACAGCCAGCACGCTGGTCTGGTGATCGTCTGCGACGGCAGCGAGGCCGCCGATCGACGGCTGCGCCGGGTATTGTTCAACGATCCGGCGTCAGGGGTCATGCGCCATGCCGATGCCGGCTACGAGCTGGCTCAGCAGACCGCCCGCGAGGTGGAACTCGACTTGCCGATGCTCGGATCCGCAACGGCGGACGGTGAATAAGGTGGGCAACTCCTGGGATCTGCTGCTGCGCCGGGCCCGTATTGCGACCTTGACGGAGGCGGACGACGCTTTGCTCGGCGCCGAGCTAGGCGCCGAGCACGGGGATGCTGCAATAGCGGTGGCCGGTGGCCACATCAAATGGATCGGGAAAGATAGCGCCTTGCCTGCTGGTGCTTCGGCTGTCCGTGAGATCGACTGCGAGGGTGCCTGGCTGACTCCCGGTTTGATCGATTGCCACACCCACGTCGTTTACGGCGGCAACCGCTCCCACGAGTTCGAACGTCGGCTCGAAGGTATTAGCTACGAGCAGATTGCCCGCGACGGCGGTGGTATTCGTTCGACGGTGAAGGCCACTCGCGACGCCAGTGTCGAACAGTTGGTTGATCAGAGTGCACCACGGCTGGCGCGGATGCGTGCCGAAGGGCTCACCACCGTCGAGATCAAGTCGGGCTACGGTCTCGACTTGGCGAGCGAGCGCCGAATGTTGCGTGCGGCCCAATGGTTGGCAGAATCCCAGCATGTCTCGGTGCGAACATCGTTCCTCGGAGCGCATGCAGTGCCAGAGGAGTACGCCGGCCAACCCGACGCGTTTATCGATCACTTGATCGAGGATGTCCTACCCGTGCTGGCGGACGAGGGCCTGATCGATGCCGTCGACGCCTTCTGCGAAACCATCGCCTTCACCACCGAACAGGTCGACCGCCTCTTCGTCGCTGCCGGCAAATACGGCCTACCGGTCAAGCTCCATGCCGAGCAGCTGTCCGACCAAGGCGGCGCGGCGCTGGTTGCCAAACATCAGGGCCTATCCGCCGATCACCTGGAGTACCTTTCGCAAAGTGGCGTCGAGGCGATGGCGAAGGCCGGCACTGTAGCCGTCCTGTTGCCAGGTGCCTTCTACTTCCTGCGTGAAACCCAGCGGCCGCCGATTGCAGCGCTGCGGCAAGCCGGTGTACCAATGGCTGTTGCAACCGACTGCAATCCTGGCAGTAGCCCATTGACCTCACCATTGTTGGCGATGAATCTAGCCTGTGTCTGTTTCGGCTTGACGGCGGCGGAGGCACTGGCTGGCATGACCCGCGAAGCTGCACGGGCACTCGGCCTCGACGATCGAGGAACCCTCGCCGTCGGTCAGCGGGCTGACTTGGCCTTGTGGAACGTCGATAGGCCCGCCGAGTTGGCCTACGGCATGGGGCACAACCCGCTGGCGCTCCGCGTTTTCCAAGGTGTGGTGGAGGGGCCCATGGTCGACCGCCAGCATGCAGTGGAAGACTCTGGAGACCCGGTGCTGTCGCCACGGCTCTAGGTGGTGTTGCCGGTTTCCTCGATTCGATTAGGTGGCACTCTGTTTCTTGGCGATGAAGCGCCAACAGGCGCCGGTGCTGGATGGAATCTATCTAGCCAGTTGAAAGGCAACAAGGAAATCTGAGACTTTTTTGACTGCAAAGTCGCTATTCCTGCGCATGAGGAGATAGGAACACACCAGGCGTGGGGGTGGCCCATGGGATCGGTTGACTCGACTGACCGATCGGGGTCCCATGGGACGTAGCGAACTGTCCGTCGAAGGAGATCTCTAGATGCAAGCTCGTGACGCACGTGCTGATGGCGTATTGCGCCAAGCACTCCGTTTTTCCACAGGCCAATTTTTGACCAACACCGAGCGGCCTCGGAGCACGACACGTGCTGCCGGGATCTTGGCGTTGGCTGTCGTGTTGATGATGGCGCCGCAGACACTCGGCGCAACTCCTTCCGAAACCGCGGCTTCTACCGTCGCAGCCAAGGAGTTGCCGGTGAGCGAGAGCGGCTCGTTGCAAACACGGCTGGCTCGGCGCGCCGAGATGCGGGCGTTGGCCGCACAGAACGACGCTCCGGCGTGGAGCGAGCACGTGTCGGCCAGTGCGCTGGCGGCGAAGGACGCCAAACGCTTCGGCTTCAACGTGTCCGACGCGGCGGCAGGAACTGCCGATGTGTGGGGTCATGGTCTGGGCTTCGACGATAGAACTCCTGTGCCGACGGCGCAGTTGGACCTGTCGCAAGTGTTGGAAAAGGGTGTTGCCGATTGCGATTGGCAACCGGGTTACGGCATCCCGGGACTCGATGGTCCCGTCTTTGCGCTCACTACCTTTGATGACGGAAGCGGCGAAGCCCTATTCGCGGGTGGACGCTTTCTGACCGCTGGCGGCGTATTGGCCCCGGGTATCGCCAAATGGGACGGCACGGCATGGTCTGATGTTGACGGCGGCGTCGACGGCATCATCTGGGCATTGACGGTTTTCGACGACGGTACTGGCGATGCACTGTATGCAGGTGGCTTCTTCTCGACAGCGGGCGCAACACCAGCCTCCAGTATCGCCAAATGGGACGGCACTGCGTGGACAGCTCTCGGGCTCGGTATCGACATCGACGTGTATGCCCTGGAGGTGTTCGACGATGGTGGCGGCGATGCATTGTTCGTCGGTGGCTTCTTCTTCGAAGCGGGTGGCGCGCCGGCTGACAACATCGCGAAATGGGATGGCACCTCGTGGTCGACTCTGGGTTTGGGCACCGACGAGGATGTTGAAGACTTGACGGTGTTCGACGATGGTGGCGGTGATGCCCTGTTCGCCACTGGTTTTTTCATGGACGCTGGTGGAATAACGGTTTATGGCGTCGCCAAATGGGATGGTGCGACATGGTCCGACCTGGACACGGGGCTATCCGATCCCGGACTGGCGCTGACAACGTTCGACGACGGCAGCGGCACCGATCTCTACGTCGGTGGGCTCTTTTTCGACTCCGGCTCGACTTTCGAGTTTACTCCGGGTATCGCTCGCTGGGACGGTACGGTCTGGTCCGGGCTCGACGACGGCATCGGCGATCCGTTTTTTGGGCCCGGTGTAGTCGACGACTTGATCGTTTTCGATGACGGCGGGGGCGACGCGCTGTTTGTCGGTGGTTTTTTCTTTACGGCCGATGGTCAGCCCGCGGAGAACATCGCCAAGTGGGATGGCGCCGCTTGGTCCACTACGGGTCTAGCAACCGGTGCCCCCGTGGTGGCCTTTACAGTGTTCGACGACGGGGGTGGGGCGGATCTCATCGCCGGTGGCTTCTTCCGTGAGGCCGACGGCGTGGTAGCGCAAGGTATCGCTGAATGGGATGGAACCACCTGGTCGGCGTTGGCACCAACCGGAGACTTCAACGGCCTCGACGAAAAGATCTTGGCGTTTGCCCTTTTTGACGATGGCTCGGGCGAAGCACTGTATGCGGGGGGAGAGTTTCTGACCGCCAATGGTGTCCTCGCCCCTGGTATCGCGAAGTGGGACGGCAGTGATTGGTCACCCTTGGGTGACGGAGTCGAATGTCTTGGCGCCGAATTCCCGGGCGGGATGCTGCAACCCGGGGACGGTGAAGACAAAGGCATTTTTCCCCCGCCGCGGGGTAGCTGTCTGGATGCCTCGGTGATCGCGCTGGCGGTTTACGATGACGGCACCGGCCCGGCTCTTTTTGTTGGAGGTGTATTCGATCTGGCAGGTGGTGTACCGGTCGCCAACATTGCCAAGTGGGACGGCACGTCATGGTCGGACGTGGGTTTGGGCACCGACGACACGGTCGAATCGATGGTGGTGTACGACGATGGGCTAGGAGAAGATCTCTACATCGGCGGTGAGTTCGACTTTGTCGGTGGTGGTCTGCTTGCAACCCACATCGCGCAGTGGGATGGCACGGACTGGTCGGATGTCGGCGGCGGTACCGACGACGACGTCGAGACCCTGGGAACGTTCGACGATGGCACCGGTGAGGTGTTGATTGCCGGTGGCGAGTTCAACGATGCCGGTGGCGTTGCGGCTGACTACATCGCGAGCTGGGACGGCACCACCTGGGCACCTCTCGGCGTCGGCGTTGACGACGAAGTCGAAACCATGACGGTATTCGATGACGGCACCGGCGATGCGTTGTTCGTCGGCGGTGACTTTCTGGCCGCGGGCGGCGCGCCGGCGGCCTTTATCGCCAAATGGGATGGCACGTCCTGGTCACCCCTTGGTGCTGGCCTGGACGACGAAGTCAACGTGGTGTATCCGTTTGACGCTGGAGATGGCACGCAGCTCTACGTTGGTGGTTTCTTTACCGCGGCCGGTGGCGCTCCTGCTAGCGGGATCGCCCGTTGGGATGGAACCACCTGGGCGCCGCTCGGGTTGGGGATCGACAACCCATTTGTCGATTTCAGCTTCTACCCCTGGGCTGAAGCACTGATGGGGTTCGACGACGGTAGTGGGTTGTCCCTCTACGTCGGTGGTGATTTCATCACCGCGGGCGGCCTACCCTCGACCTACTTCGCCGAGTGGGCGTGTCCAACCCTGGACTACGGCGATGCACCGGATCCCACGTATGCGACCCTGTTCGCGAGTGATGGCGCACGCCACGACGTGGTGTCCGGCTTCTTCCTCGGTTCGGCGGTCGACGCCGAGCTCGATGGGCTCGAAGATGTGGCAGCAGCCGGAGACGATGTCGACGGCAGTGACGACGAAGACGGTGTGACCATCGGAACGCTCGTCGCGGGGGCAACGGTGCCGGTGGACGTCGAAGCGTCGTTGGCCGGCGAGCTCGATGCCTGGATCGACTGGAACGCTGATGGCGACTTCGACAGCGGCGAGAAGGTCTTCGACGGCGAAGATTTGGCGGCTGGCACCAACAACTTGTCGGTGACGGTGCCGTCGAGTGCGGTGGTAGGGAACACGTTTGCCCGTTTCCGCCTGACCAGTGCTGGCATCACCGATCCCAGCGGCCGGGCGCCAGACGGTGAGGTCGAAGACTACCAAGTTGCGGTGAATGCCGGTGCCGTGTTCTCGATCACCGACGTGATGGCGTCTGAAGGCAACGGTGGCACAACTAGTTTCATGTTCACCGTCAGCCGGAACCACAATCTGAGTGCGGCGTCGGTAGACGTCGCCACCGCGGACGGTACCGCGGTGGCGGGCTCGGACTACACTGCAGTGCCGCTGCAGACCGTCAACTTCACGGCCGGTGGTTCGCTGAGCCAAACCGTCACCGTGTTGGTGATGGGGGACACCACGGTGGAGTTGGACGAAACGTTTGCGGTCAATCTGTCGAGTCCGGTGGCGGGTACGATCGGTGGTGGCATCGGGGCAGGCACCATCGTCAACGATGATTCCACCACCGTCACGATCTCGGACGCGTCTCGTTCCGAGGCGGCTGGCACCCTGTTTTTCCGGGTTGAGCTGTCGGCACCGTTGGATGTTGCGGTTTCGGTGGACGTGTCGACAGTCGACGACATCGCGACCACCGCGGACGGTGATTACGCCGCGGTCAGCAGCCAGACGGTGACCTTCCCAGCCGGCAATCTGCTGCAAGGCCTGTCGGTGATGGTTAACAACGACTCGACCGTTGAGCTCACCGAGAGTTTCGACATCACCTTGTCGGGGCTGGTGGCGTCTGGTCGTTCGGTCAGCCTTGGGGCAGACGGCACCGGCACCATCGTCAACGACGATTCGGCGGTGGCCTCGGTCTCGACTGAGAGTCAGCTCGAATCGGTGAGCCCGATGGTCTTCACCGTCACGCTGTCGAATCCGGTGGACACCGAGATTTCGATGACAGCGGCAGCCCTCGATGGCACCGCGACGGATCTCAGCGACTTCATCGATCCTCACTTTGCGCCGGTGTCGGTGACCGCCGGTGCCACCTCCGGTACTTTCAACATCACCATCCTCAACGACTCGACGGTAGAACTCGACGAGGGCTTCACGACCGTTCTGGGCTCGCTGATAGCCAACGGCCGTGCGGTGACGCTCGGGGCCGGCGGCAGCGGCACGATCGAGAATGATGATGTTGCGCTGGTTGCGATCGGCGATGTCAGCCAGGAAGAAGCGGCGGGAGCGATGAGCTTCACCGTGTCGCTGTCGAATCCAGTGGATGTTGCAACCTCGGTGAACGTGTCGACGGCCAATGGCACCGCCACCACAGCAGATGGTGACTTTGATGCGGTGAGCAGTCAGACGGTCGACTTTGCCGCTGGCGCCACCTCGGCGACGGTGGATGTGACGGTCAACGACGACTCGGTTGTCGAGCCGGACGAGACCTTCATGACAACACTGACGGCGCTGGTCGATGGTGGCCGAGACGTCACCTTGGGTAGCGGCGGAACCGGTACCATCGAAAACGACGACGAGGCCTTGTTGACGATCAACGATGTCGGCTTTGATGAGGGCAACGGCGGGTCAACCGCCTTTGTCTTCACCGTCACGATGTCGAACGAGAGCAGCGTGTCGGCATCGGTGGGGTATACCACCACCGACGGAACTGCCGAAGACGAAGGCGGTGATGGCGACTACACCTCGGTCAGCGGAACCTTGACCTTTGCGCCGGGGGTCACCCAGCAGACCGTCAACGTGACGGTTGGCGGCGACACCATGGAGGAGCCGACGGAAGACTTCTTCGTCGACCTGAGCGGTCCGACCGGAGCCACCTTGTCGGATAGCCGCGGGGTGGGCACCATTACAGATGATGACGATGAGGGGCCGCCAGCGGTCGCCAGCGTCGATTCGGGGGGCAACACGGTCGAGGACTGTGAAGAGGTACGGCAAGCCGTCAGTTCGTTGACGGTGACCTTCGACCAGGCGATGCGCGACCTGGCAGGTGACGATGACCCGGGTGACGTCACCAACCCGGACAACTATCGTCTCTTCATGGCCGGCCCCAACAACGATCTCGACACCGAGATCTGCGGGGATCCGGTTGGAGATGACCTATCGATCACGATTGATGCCGTCATTTACGATGCCGGTGCCTTCACCGCGTCGGTCGAGCTCGACGGCGGTGCAGCGTTGACCAGTGCACCGTTCCGCTTCCTGGCCTGCGACACCCTCGTCGATGGGGCTGGCAACAACCTCGACGGTGGGGACTTCGTTCGCACCTTCCGCATCGAGCGGGACAATCTGTTCTTCAATGGCCAGTTCGACTGCGACATCGAGACCTGGAGCTTGGCCTCGACGCTGCCCGAGGAGATCACCTACTCCGAAGACGATGTCGACGATGCCGCAATCTCGGGCTCGTCCGCGATCACCAACCTGAGTGCCAGCACCGGCTTCACTTTGGGTCAATGTGTGTCGGTCTCCGGCGAAGCGAGCTTCACCGAAAGTGCGGCGGTCCAGGTGTCGGCGGCTCCGGGAGTCGAAGTCTCAGCCGGTCTGGTCTGTGAGTTCTTCCTCAGCGAGGACTGTGCCAACGATGTGATCGCGACCGCCTTCGAGGTGTTCCCGGTCAGTGATACGGCAGGTGCCTGGGTGCGGATAGAAAGTGAGCTCGCGTCACCGGCTGGTGCCAGCTCGGCGTTGTGTGTCTTCGACATCACAACACCGGATGGCGACAGCTTCGACGCTCGGGTTGACGATCTCACCTTGTTGCGTCCGGGTATCCTCTTCGAAGACGGCTTCGAAGCCGGAGATACCTCGGCCTGGACGTCGACGCGGTAGGGCATCAGTCCTAGACCGCTGAGGCGATCCGAAACCGAGAGCGCATCGTCGCGCTCTCGGTTTTTGTGCGTCTACTGAGGCTCGGGTAGCTGTCCATAGGCCCATCAAACCGCGGTGTAAGATAGCTAGGTCATGCTCGAACCTAAAAGCACATTGACTCCCGACGAGTATCTGGCAATCGAGCGCCAGGCGGAGCAACGGAGTGAGTTCTACGCCGGAGAGATGTTCTTACTGGCTGGCGCCAGCCGTCGGCACAATCGGATTTCGACCAACATTACGTCGCAGTTGGACCGCCAACTCGGCGCTCGTGACTGCGATGTTTACGCCAGCGACTTACGTGTTTTGGTCGATCCCACCGGCCTCTACACCTATCCCGATATTACGGTGACCTGTGGTCCCGAAAGATTTGTCGACGATCATAACGACGTGCTGCTGAACCCCCTGATCCTCGTCGAGATCTTGTCAGCTTCCACCGAAGCCTATGACCGGGGTCGCAAGTTTCAGCACTACCAGCAGATCGAATCCTTGGTCGAGTACGTGCTCGTCGCTCAGGATGCGTTGCGAGTGGAGCACTATCGCAAACAAGACACCGGTTGGCTCTACCGGGATATTCGGGGAGCCGAAGGGGTGCTCGAACTACCGGCGATCGGTTGCCGCGTGCGCTTGAGCGACATCTATCGCCGCGTCGAACCGAGCGAGCCTCTACGGCTTCGGTAGACGGCGGTGGATTTAGAGCTGGCCGGCGATGCCGTTGAGGGCGTTGAGAGCCAATCGGCGCTCGGGTATTTCGACAACCTCGAAGAGCCGGGTAATCATCGGCTGGTGAGCCAGGTCGGCCCGAAGCAGGTAATGACGCGTGCCGGTGTGCAGCCACAGCGGCTGCCAGCCGTCAGGCCTTGCCTCGATCACTTGCCGTAATGCGGCCAGTGCCACCGCTGCCTCGTCGAGTTGTTTGCGCGCCAACAAACTTGCCGCTTCGTAAGTGCGGAGAATCCCCTGGAGATCGCCGGACCTGCCTGCTTGGGTCTGTAGATGGCGCGCCAGAAACGTGGTTTCTTCGGCTCGACCCAAGGCGAACAGCGGCTCGATCGAACGCACGGCGATGAAGGTATCGTCAGGGAACCGTTGCAGCCAACTGGATGCCGTCTGCAAAGCGCCGCGGTAGTCGAACAGCTCGTCGTGGAGCAGTTCGATCAGTTGTAGCGTCGACTCTCGGCTGTCTGGATATTGGGCGAGGGACTCCCGCAGGACATCCGCCGCCTCGATCGGCTTCCTCGCAGCTCGCAGTGTCAGGGCTTCGTTGAGTCGAGCGAGGCTCCAGGGTTCAGGGGACGCATCCGGGGTGAGGACCTCAAGCGCCAACCGATGGGCGGTGAGCGCCTCGTGCAGCAGCAACGGCCGGGTCATCGACTCAGCGCGCAGGGCCATGGTGTACAGCGTCGCACCGAGATGATCGTGGGTCATGGCCCAGTCTTGCGGCGTGACGTCGCGGATGAAGACTTTCAGGGCAGAGCGGTGGGACTGGGCTGCCGACTTCAACAGCTTGTCGCCGGCTTCGCCTTGAGTGATCGAGCCCAGCGCTTCCAACGCGGTGCCGAGGTTGTTGAGGGTTGCGGCCCACAGCCTGGGATGTTCTTCCTCGGTGAACACCTGGAGTGCGCCGCGATAGGCGACCACCGATTGGGCAAATAACTGCCGGCTGGCATCACCCTCGATCCGTCGGGCTTGTTCTTGCAGAGCATTTCCAAGGTTGGTGCGTTCGGCGGCCCAATCCGCGGTGAGAGGCTTTTGGCCCTCGCCAGGGGTCTCCCCGGAAGACGGTGACGAAACTTCAGGAGATGACTCGACAGGCGATGACTCGACAGGAGGTGGGCTCTGCTGAGGAGCAGAGGAGGCCGTTTCGGTCAACTCTTGCGCCCTGGCTGCTCCAGGCACGAACACCATCCCTACGACGGCCCCGACGGTCAGAACCACACCGACGACGGGCGCCAGCACTCCGCAGGGGCAACTCCAGCGATTCGAACGGCTAGTCAGCGTCAATACTCCTGCCAACTCTTGATCTCGAGATCTTCCAGCGACTTGCGGCAAAGCGCCTGGGCCAGACCCTGGGCAAGTTGGAGATTGGTGATGAGATGGACGCCGCTATCCACCGCCGCCCGGCGGATCATGTAGTCGTTGCGCAACTCGTCGTCGGTGGCGTCCTTGGGGATGTTGACCACCAGGTCGACTTTGCGATCGCGGATGAGATCCACCGCATTGGGCGATTCGCCCTCCAACGGCCACTTCACCGGCGTCACCTCCAGGCCGTGTTTCTCCATGAAGGTGGCGGTGCCGCGGGTACCGTAGAACCGGACGCCGGTTGCCGCCAACTCGCGGGTGTTCTTGAGGAACGCCGCCTTCGATTCGACGCTGCCGGTGGACAGCAGGATGCTGCGGATCGGCAACTGCAGGCCAACCGAAATCATCGCCTTGAGAAACGCATCCTCGAAGTCGGTACCGATGCAGCCCACTTCGCCGGTTGAGGCCATCTCGACACCGAGAATGGGATCGGCCCCTTCCAGGCGGGTGAACGAAAACTGCGGCGCCTTGACTCCAACGTAGTCGAGCTCGAGGGCCGAACCGTCAACCGCACGGATCGGTCGATTCATGATGATGCGGGTTGCCAGATCAATGAAGTTGACCCGGAAAATCTTCGACACAAACGGGAACGACCGCGACGCCCGCAGGTTACATTCGATCACCATGACGTCATTGTCCCGCGCCATGAATTGAATGTTGAACGGGCCGTTGATCGACAGCGCACGGGCGATCTGGGTGCCGATGCGCCGCGCTCGACGGATGGTCTCGAGGTAGGTGCGCTGCGGCGGCAGTACCAACGTTGCGTCACCGGAGTGGACGCCAGCGTTCTCGATGTGCTCGGAGATGGCGTGGACCTGGATCTCACCGTCTTTGGCGACCGCGTCGAGTTCGATCTCTTTGGCGCCGGTGATGAATTTCGAGATCACCGTCGGGTGTTCCGGCGACACTTCGGCCGCCCGTTCGAGCACCTCTTGCAGGTCCTCTTCGTCTTCGGCGACGGCCATCGCAGCACCCGAGAGCACGTACGACGGCCGCACCAGCACCGGGTAGCCAACTTTTTCGGCAAAGGCGACGCCGGCGGCAAATGAGGTCACCTCGTCCCAGGGCGGTTGATGGATCTCGAGCTCGTCACATAGCGAAGAGAATTTGTGCCGATCCTCGGCCCGATCGATGTCTTCCGGTCGCGTCCCCAAAATCCGCAAACCCGCTTGCTGGCAACGCAGCGCCAGATTGTTGGCGGTCTGACCACCCACCGACACCACCATGCCGTACAGCGATTCCTTATGCTGAATCTCGAGCACGGTCTCGAACGAAATTTCGTCGAAGTAGAGGCGGTCACATTCGTCGTAATCGGTGGAGACGGTTTCCGGATTACAGTTCAACATCACCGTCGGATAACCCAACTCACTGAGCGTACGAACGGTGTTGACACAGCACCAGTCGAACTCCACCGAGCTGCCGATGCGGTAGGCGCCGGAGCCGACCACCAGGACGGATTGGGACGACCCTTCGTCGATGTCGTCTTCGCTGCCGTGGTAGGTCAGATAGAGGTAGTTGGTGCGGGCTGGATATTCGGCCGCCAGGGTGTCGATTTTCTTCACCCAGGGCCGGATGCCAGCACCGGTGCGCAGGCGGCGCACGGTGCTCTCCGAGAGTCCGACAAACTGGCCGATCTGGTGGTCGCAGAATCCAGCCTGCTTGGCGGCGAGCAGCAGCTCATCCGACAACTGTTCACCTTTGACCGCTGACAGCTGTTCCGCTAGCTTGGTGATGCCTTCGACGCGGGCCAAGAACCACTTGTCGATGCAGGTCAGCTCGTGGATGGCGTCCAGGCTCATGCCGGCTTGCATGGCACGGGCGATGGCAAACACGCGACGGTCAGTGGGTTCGGTGAGCTCGGTTTCGAGGCTGTCGAAATCACCCTCGGCAATGGCACCTTGGGCGCCGATATCGAGCATCCTCAAGGCTTTCTGGAAAGCCTCTTCGAAGTTGCGCCCGATCGCCATCACCTCGCCGACCGACTTCATGCCGGAGCCGATCCGAGTCGACACCAGACGGAATTTCTTCAAGTCCCAGCGCGGCACCTTGACCACGATGTAGTCGAGGGCGGGTTCAAAACAGGCGCGGGTGACCTCGGTGACTTTGTTGGGAATTTCAGCCAGGGAATAACCCAGCGCCAACTTGGCGGCCACAAAGGCGAGTGGGTAGCCGGTGGCCTTCGACGCCAGCGCCGAGCTGCGCGACAAGCGGGCGTTGACCTCGATGATGCGGTAATCGTCGGACTGCGGATCGAGGCCGTATTGAATATTGCACTCACCGACGATGCCGAGGTGTTGGATGACCCGAATCGCGATCGTCCGCAGGCGGTGGTATTCGTGATCGGTGAGGGTCTGGCTAGGAGCAACAACAATGGATTCACCGGTGTGAATACCCATCGGGTCGAAGTTCTCCATGTTGCAGATCGTGGCGCAGTTGCCAAAGGCGTCGCGCACCACCTCGTACTCGATCTCTTTCCAGCCGGTGAGGCACTCCTCGATCAGAATCTGCTCGGCATGGGCAAACGCCCCGGTGGCCCGGTCTTCGAGTGCTTGCCGATCGTCACAGATGCCGGAGCCCAGGCCACCGAGGGCGTAGGCGATGCGGACCATCACCGGGTAGCCGATCTCCTCGGCCGCCACCAACGCGTCCTCGACATTGGTCACGGCTCTGCTGCGTGGCACTTTGGCGTCGATCTCCGCCAGTTGACGGTTGAACAGCTCGCGGTCTTCGGTGTCGCGAATAGTCGACACCGGGGTGCCGAGCACGGCGACGCCGTGGCGTTGCAAGATGCCGGTTTCGTCCAAGGCGACGCCACAATTCAGCGCGGTCTGGCCGCCAAAACCGAGCAAGATGCCGTCCGGCCGCTCCTTTTCGATCACCTTCTCGACGAAATACGGCGAGACCGGCAAGAAGTAGACCTGGTCGGCGAGATCCTCGGAGGTCTGGATGGTGGCGATGTTGGGGTTGACCAACACCGTCGCAATACCCTCTTCCTTGAGCGCCTTGATCGCCTGGCTGCCGCTGTAGTCGAACTCACCGGCTTGGCCAATTTTGAGCGCCGCACTGCCCAGCACCAGCACCTTCTTGGGCAGGTTGTTGCGATGCTGCACGGACTCAGAACCGAGCTGCGATTTCCCGTTGGGGCTTGTTGGATTCACTGCAACATCTCCACGAAGCGGGCGAAGAGGTCGGCGGTATCGGTGGGGCCAGGGGTGGCCTCGGGGTGAAACTGTACGCTGCGAGCCGGCTTCCAATCGTGGCGGATGCCTTCGTTGGTGCCGTCGTTGGCGTTGGTGAACCACTCCCGCCAGCCTTCGGGCAGGGTGGCCCCGTTGACCGCGTAACCGTGGTTCTGGGACGTCACATAACAGCGTCGTGTACCGACTTCCAGGCACGGCTGGTTCTGTGAACGATGACCAAATTTGAGCTTGTAGGTGTCGGCGCCGGCAGCAAGGGCCAGGATCTGGTTGCCGAGGCAGATGCCGAAAATCGGAATCTTCTCAGCCAGCGCTCGCCGCACGTGTTCGACGGTGGTGCTGGCCATCTTGGGATCGCCTGGACCATTGGGCAGGCAGATGCCATCGAAGTCTTCGCGGAAGAAGTCGTAATCCCAGGGCACCCGCATCACCCGTGCCCCAGCCTTGACGAAGCTGCGCACGATGTTGGCTTTGGCGCCGGTGTCGACCATCACGATCCGTGGGCCGTCGTCACCGTAAGTGGTCAGCTCGGGGGTGCTGACCTCAGCGACCAGGTTCTCGAGATTGGGGTCCCGCCAAGGGATATCCTCACCTTCGGCAACAATTTTGCCGAGCATTGCTCCGCGATCGCGGATACGTTTGGCGACGGCTCGAGTGTCGATGCCGGCGAGACCGGGGATACCCTCGGACTCCATCCACTGGTGGAGGCTGCGTTCGGCCGTCCAGTGGCTGGTGTCGGACGACACGCTGACCACCACCAGGCCAGCAGCCCAGATACGTTCCGATTCGAGGCCCGCGGGGAGACCGAGGGCGTCACGTCCAGGGCCTGGTACGCCGTAGTTACCGGCGTAGGGATAGGTAGAGACGAGGATCTGGCCGGCATACGACGGATCGGTCAGGGTCTCCGGGTAACCCACCATCCCGGTATTGAAGACGACCTCACCAGCAGTTGGCACCGGGGCTCCGAACAGGGTACCGGCGTACTCCGACCCGTCCTCGAGGATCAAGGTTCCGCGACGTGGCATGCGATGTCCTTTGGGTAGGGGATCCGATGGGCGCGCACCGAATCATCGGCACGCCGTTCGGGAGCGTATCCTTACACAGAAATTGGTGATGGTGGCAACAACGTTGGGATGTTTCGGTTCGCAGTGAGCGTCCGGCAGGATCTAGTGTGATGTACTCGCCGTTCGATGCCCGCGGTGGACAGGACCACCGCAGGGCAGCTGTGAGGAGTCGAGATGTCGAGTTTGTTCATCGTCGTATCTATCGGTCTGTTGGGTGGCGTCGCCGCGGCCTTACAAGGGTCTCTTTCCGGTCTCATGGGCAAAGAGCTCGGGGTGCTGGGCAGTATTTTCATCATTCACCTCGGTGGCACCCTGGCGTCCGGCTTGCTGTTCTTGTGGCCCGGGGCCGGCAGCCTCGCGGGTTGGCGTGAGGTGCCCTGGTACGCCCTCGCGGGAGGCCTATTGGGCCTCGTTTTGGTCGGTGCCTTGGGATTTTGTGTCCCGCGCATCGGCGCCGGCGCCACGTTCTCCTTGATCATCGGCAGCCAGCTGTTGGTTGGCGTCTGCCTGGATCATTTTGGGGTGTTGGTTGCAGCAACCCGGTCCATCGACGCCTCGCGGGGGCTGGGCGTGCTGGTACTGTTTTTTGGTGTCTGGCTGGTCGTACGTTGAACCGGTGCGCTGAAACGGTTGTCAGATCTCGTCCAGCGTTAACGCCCGTTGGCGATTCATCGTCAAGGAACAGCCGGATCGGCAAGCGCAGCCAGCACGGGATTTATACCCGTGAGAGAACGGTCGGTAAAACCAGTTGTGCCGTCGACACGAATCTGTCGACATGCGGCGCTTCGCGCTAATGCGAGCGCCCGATCATCGATCCAAGAGGTCCCTATGAATACATCCTTGCGACCCGCCTTATCCTCCGGTTTAGGCTTATGCCTGCTTCTCCTGATGAGCGCCTACCCGGTCCGGGCAGACTCCCTGCAACCGGTGGATGCCGGTTTTAAGGCCTACTGGTACCAAGGCAAAGCGGAGATCACCAGTTACACCCTGGAACAAGCCCGCTACGGCGAAGTCCATCCCGGCCAGGCGGTTTTGATTTATGTCACCGAGGATTTTTCGCGGGACAAACAAGTCAAACTCGACAATCCGCGGGCGGCGGGTGCCGATCGGGTGCCTATCCTGAAGCTCAACGCCACCAAGAAGTTCAACACCGGTATCTATCCGTATTCGATGATGACCTCGATCTTCAGCCCGGTAGATCCAGTCCGCGAGCCGCGGACATTGAAGGTCACCACCACGTCCCAGGAGTGGTGTGGTCACACCTTCACCCAGCTCAACCGACGAGGTGACGGTTACCACATCGAGCAGCGTTCCTATTTCGAGAGCGAGGGGGACGTGGAGCTCACCGTCGACGACGCGATCAGTGAAGACGAAGTCTGGACCACAATCCGTCTGAATCCTGCCAACCTTCCCACCGGCAGCCTGAAGATGTTGCCAGGCTCGATGTACTTACGCCTGAGTCACGTGCCGCTTGGACCACGCAACGTCCAAGCGACCGTCGAGTCGGCGGAAGGTAGCGCCGGGTTGATGGCCTACACCTTGACCTACCCTGAACTCGGTCGCACCTTGACCATCCACTACCAAGCCGCCTTTCCCTTCGAAGTCGAAGGCTGGGTCGAAACCTACGCCAATCTCACCACCCGCGCCAAGAAACTGAAAAGCCTATCGACCGACTATTGGTCGAAAAACGGCTTGCAGGATGTTGGCCTGCGTCGAGAGTTGGGGTTGGAGTAGGTCCGAGCCTGGGGGGTGAGGGGTTCCGAAACGTTGTTTGTTCCTTGGCGATGAAGTGCCAGAGGACTGTAGCCTGGACCGGATATGCTAACTGGGCTGTTTACCGCTGAATGCGGTAACGCTATCCCCGGACCGAGCATCCTCGAGATCGTTGGTTCGTCAGGTCAAAAGGAGCATCATGAAACCTTCAGATCCTTCGGCAGTGAGCGCAATGTACGATGCCACGGCAGTGTCGTACGCCGAAATGATGGACTCAGAAATTGACCTTCCGATCTATTCCGAACTTTTGGGGCGACTGCGCGACCGCATATCAGGCTCGCCCGGACCCTTGATCGACACGTCCTGCGGTTCAGGGCATATGCTGGCCTTGTACCATGAACGCTACGATCCCAAGCGGTCGTTGCTGGGTATCGACCTGTCGCCAACCATGGTTTCGATTGCTGGAAAACGTCTTGGGCCCAAGGCTGAAGTTGCCCTCGGCGACATGCGCGACCTCTCCATGGTAGAGACAGGTACTGCGTCGGCGGTGCTCAGTTTTTTTGCCTTGCACCACCTCGATCCTGGTGGGGTCAGGGAGGCTCTGACTGAATGGTATCGAGTGCTGGGGACCGGAGGCCAGCTGGTAGTTGCTGCTTGGGAAGGGGCGGGCTCAATCGACTACGGCGACTCGTCCGACATCGTCGCGCTCCGATATCACTCGGGCGAGCTCACTGAATTCGCCCAGTCGGCTGGGCTTGCCGTCACGAACTGCCTCGTTGAGCCGGTCGAGGAGATACCGATGGATGCCATCTACCTCGAAGCGATGAAGGCTTAGCGAAGGATTCTCCAGACTCGGGCCGCGCTGGTTGACTCGGCCCTTTTGTAGTCGATTTGGGCGATTCTTAGTCGGCGTTCTTGAACGGAATCTAAACAACCTCGAGAGGAGACGCCATGTCACAAGCAAAACCCGAGATGCCACAAGCCGCACCTGAAACCGCCGCCAAGATCTTCCCCTTCCTGCGGTATCAAGACGCCCGCGCCGCCATCACCTGGCTCACCGAAGTCCTCGGCTTCGCGGAGCAGGAAGTTTACGACGGGCCCGACGGCACCATCGCCCACGCTCAGCTCAGCCTTGGCGCCGGGATTATCATGTTGTCGTCGTCAACCGACGATAACCCCCTCGGCCTCATCAGTCCCGCAGCCGTGGCAGGCCACAGCCAAGGGATCTACCTCTACGTCCCCGAGGTCGACAGTTGTTACCAACGCGTCGAGAAGCACGGCGCCGACATCGTTATCGAGCTTCAGGACATGGAGTACGGCTCGCGTGAGTTCGCGGTCCGAGATCCAGAGGGCTACTTGTGGAGTGTCGGGACCTATCTGCCGGGAGGTTGATTCGGCTGCTGGTCGAACGGTGGGGGAGTCATCTGGACCGTCCCGCGGAGGTCACGGATTCGCTCTTGCGCCCTCAAGCGGACAATCAGCTTCAGAGCCGCTTCCACTACCGCACCTTCTGTGTCGAGCCCGGTCGCTTCTTGAGCTGCTTTCATCAAGTCATCATCGATCTCGATGTTCATTCGCATGTCGCGCCTCCTGATGTGTATTCTGCCAGATGATGTCAGTGACAAGCGACAAAGGGCTCGACCTGTCGCCTGGGAGCTAGACTCCTAGAGACTCACGATAAGATTGCTCGATGCAGTCCAAACCCGAAAAGCCTGCGCTGACCGGTTGGACGATCGTCGCCGTTAGCTTGACGATTGTCGGTGCCTGCCTCTTTGTGATCTTCTGGCAACACGGTTGGACCGACGAAGGGCTGTCTTCAGCGATTCGAGTGACCGCCCGCAGCTCGTTTGTTTGGTTCATCGCGGCGTTTTCCGCGTCGCCGCTGGTCGCGTTTGTGCCCAACGCGCTCACCCGCTGGCAACTCGCCAATCGTCGCTACTTGGGCATCTCGTTTGCCCTTGGCCACCTGATTCATGGCGGTACGATCCTGGCGGAAGCCGCTCGTACTGGCGGTGGCTCGTTGGCTGGCCGGACGCACGACGTCATTGGCGGCGGCGTGATCTACGGCTTCATCGTCTTCATGCTGGTGACGTCGTTTCCGCGTCCAGCAGCATGGGTGGGTCGTCGAGCGTGGTCAGCGCTCCACACCGTGGGTGGCTATCTCGTCTGCCTATCGTTCCTGTCGAGCTACGGTGGTCGAGTGATGGTGGAACATCGATGGCTGTTTTTGCCGCAGGCAGTGGCGATTGTGCTGGTGTTGAGTCTGAGGCTGGCGCGACGATTCTTGATTCGCCGTTCGCCAGCCTCTGTTGCTTAACCCAACTTGGCCAGGGTGTGACCCTGGCCTAGTCTGATCAGTAGCAGATGCAGACGCTGGTGGTGGTACCGGGGCACCAGCTGTTGGGTGGCGGGCTGCAGACGCCCAACGAGGAACCGTTATGGGGATCGCGTCCACAGGCAGCGGTGGAATTGCAAGGCTGGCAGGAGGGGCAATAGTTCGGTATTGGGGTCGGGATGGGGCGCCACATGGGAGCGATCGTCGACAACAGATCGATTGCCAACAAGTCCGACTGGGCATCCTGGGTGATCTCGACACTCGACCTGGACTCCTCGGCTTCGCTCTTCGGGGCAACCACCGAGGTCGCCTCGTCCGTCTCTTGCTGCACCTGGTCTGGAGCCTCACCAGGTTCCGTGGCTGCGACGGTGCTAGCCATTAGAAGAAGTCCGAGGACAGCAAACGTTCTGAGTGTTCCCATGGTCTCTCTCCTGTAGTGCATTCACACTGTGTTCTTCACAAGACGGTGTTTTCACAAAACGGTTTGTGAATTAGGTTGGCCATAGTTTACGGTAAAGCCATGGCTTGACGGAGAGATATTTAGCTTTGTGTATTTGTTGAGCGGTCTCGGGAGCATGGAAGTGGGGCCGTCGACCTCGATAGGGAGCTTCTGATGCTCAGGCAGCATGGTCTACTGTCGCTCGCACGTTCCTCGACGTTCAGACACCGCGATTCAGCGTCAATCGTGGTCTCCTGACGGTGCCGAGAGTGCGATTCACGCTCGATCGTGGTGTCCTGACGATGCCGAGAGTGCGATTCACGCTCGATCGTGGTGTCCTGACGTTGCCGAGAGCGCAATCAACGCTCGATCGTGGTTTCCTGGCGTCTGGGAGACCCCAATCGACGCTCGATCGAGCATTTTTGGGCAGGTAGAGCGAGCCGGTCGATCGCTCGCGATTACTCCGCGGGCCGCTCTAGGTGGACGGTCTGGGTGGGGAAGGCAAATTCGACGCCGAGTTCTTCGGCCAGCCGCAAAATGGCGAAACCGAGTTCCTGCTTGGCTTCGAGCTCTTCGGCAAAACCCGGGACGTCGAAGTGCATCTGCACCAGGATGTCGAGGGATGAGGCCGAGAATTGAGTGAACGAGACGTAATACCCGGACTGACGGACGGCGGAGTGATTGCGAATGAGCTCGCGGATGCCTTCACAGAAGGCTTCGATTTTGTCGACCGGGGTGTCGTAGGTGAGACCCAGGCTGGTTTTCCAACGTCGATAGGGGCGAGCGCCGAGGTTGTCGACGGACGAGGTGATGAGGTGGGAGTTGGGCAGGGTGACCAGGGAGTTTTCGGGCGTCCGCAGCCGGGTGCTGCGGAAGCCGAGCTCTTCGACGGTCCCGTTGACGCTACCGACGCTGACGTAGTCGCCAACCGAGAACGGTTGATCCATGATCACCAACAGGCTACCGAAGAGGTTCTTGACCAGGTCCTGCGCAGCCAAGGCAACCGCCAGACCACCGATACCGAGACCCGTCAGGATGCTGCGGATCGGTAGGTTGAGCGTGTCGGCAATGAACACCAGGCCGAAGACGGTGACGATCACCTTAGAGCTCTTGCGCACCAAAGGCACCAGCAGATCGTCGAATTTATTACCGGTGGCCTCAGCACGGATCTCGAGGACGGCTGTGACGATGTCCACCAGCCGATAGAACGCCCACACGAAGGCAACGGCGACGACAAAGTGGACGGCCACCAGCAGGACTTCCAGCACGAAGGTCGGTAGTCCCAGCCAGTAGATTGCGGCCCAGCAGAACAACCCGGCTGCAATCATGCCAACCGGCCGCATGGCGCGTTTCAGCCGATCAGTTTCGATTTCTTCGAGATGCTGGCGCAGGTAGTTGGCGACAGTGTTGCGACAGATCGCCGCCACGACACGATCAATAATCCCGGCGACGAGCAATAGCACTATCAGCGCTAGCCACTGCCAATGCTCCATCAGCAAGCCAGTCTCGAGCAGAGACGGCGGCATCTTCGACCGCAGCCACATTGCTGGCGTCAACACTTTGACTTCGGTGATGCCTTCGATTGTCTCGCGGTCGCGGACCTGGGTCAAAAGGTGGGGGAGCGCCTCGACGGTGGCGGCGTCGAACAACCATTCAAGGTTGGCGTCGGGGGCGATGGTTACCTGGCCAGCCTCGTAGATGTCCAGCGTATAGGGTGATGCTTGGGGATCGTCGGATAGCGACTCGAGATCGATCAGCTCGGTTTTGTCGAGTACCTCTTTGAGCTGCAGGGCAAGCTCACGGCCCTGGTGGACCCTGATCGTGGGGTTGATTGCAGAGAGATCGAGGCAGCCGGCGGCGATGTCGAGCGGGTTGAGCTCGGGATCCGCTTTGGTCTCGTCGAACGCGTCAAAAAAGGTCGTCATGGTGGCGCGGGCCGAGCGGTGGCCTGGTGGTACTTCGTAGACCTCGACCTGTTCTTCTGGGGCATCGGCCGCAGGATCGCCGTCGGTCGGTTCGGCCTCCTGAGCGGTGAGGCTCGGAGCCAAAGTGAGGACGAGGAGGAGGAGGAACACAAAAAGTCGACGAATGTTCACGGGGGAGTCTCCGGGGCTATAGGTGGAACCGTCACGTGGATCCGAGAGGAGACGCGTGACGTCAGAGTAGAGTATCGAGGTCGAAGCACGGACTGGAGGGACGGGTCGCTAGGGATTGTACCGCAGGCTACCGTGAGGTGGCTTGGCCTTGCTGGTAGACTTTCGCGCCGCTCGAACGCCCGAGTGGACTCTCGATCGGAGGATAGAGTATGCAAGTCGACCGCCGTCCACAGGCCGTCTCCGTCAGAACGTTGATGCTGACTCTCGGGGCCTGGGCCTTGGTGCTGATGGCGCCGGCCACCGCAGCTCCCGCCGCGGCGCGCAAGAAACCAGCTGAGATACCGGCTATGGAGCCGGCAGCCCAGCCGGACGCCTTACCCAATGTTGCCGCCAAGACCCGTGGGCTGGCGGCTCGAGAGGGCTTCTTGACGTTTTATGCCGACGACAGAAGCGGCAAAATCTGGCTCGAAGTCCCACCGCCGGCCGGCGACGGCGGCGAAGTGGTGCGGCTGATTTACGTTGATGGGTTGTTGACCGGCTTGGGCTCGAATCCGGTGGGGCTCGATCGCGGTCAGATCAGCGATTCCAAACTGCTGGCCTTGCGCCGGCTGGGGCCGCGGGTGCTGCTCGAGGAGGTCAATACGCGCTATCGGGCGTTGTCCGACGATCCGGCCGAGCAGCTGGCCACCGCGCAGTCGTTTGCAACGTCGGTGCTGTGGGCGGGGGATATCGTGGCGCTCGATCCAGATGGCCGGGCGTTGGTCGACTTCACGCCGTTTTTGATTCGTGACGCCCATGGGGTCGTCGGCACCTTGAAAGAGACCGAGCAGGGGCAATTCGCGCTCGACGTGGCGCGCAGTGCCATTGACCTGGCGGCCTGCCTGGCTTTTCCCAACAACATCGAGCTCGAGGCGATGTTGACCTACGCTGGCTCTGAGCCTGGCGACCACGTCAAGTCGACGGCGCCGACGCCGGAAGCGATCACTCTGGTGGCCCATCATTCGTTGATCCGTCTACCGGATGATGGGTATCGTCCGCGGCGGTTTGATCCTCGCATTGGCATGTTGGCGATGAGCTTTGCGGATTATGGAGCCAAGCTCCACGAACCGGTCCGTCGGCAGTGGATCCAGCGTCACCGGTTGTCGAAGGTAGATTCCGCGGCGGAACGCTCTCCGGTCAACGAGCCGATCGTCTACTACGTTGATCCCGGGGTGCCAGAACCGGTTCGCGGTGCGCTCCTCGACGGAGCACGGTGGTGGGCTGACGCCTTCGACAAGGCAGGTTTTGTTGATGCTTTTCGCGTCGAGCTGTTGCCGCCGGACGCCCATCCCCTCGACGTGCGCTACAACGTGATTCAATGGGTGCATCGCTCGACCCGCGGCTGGTCTTATGGCACCGGTGTGGTGGATCCGCGCACTGGCGAGATCATCAAGGGGCACGTCAGCCTGGGTTCGCTGCGGGTGCGTCAAGATCGACTGTTGTTCGAAGGGCTGGCGGGGACCGCCAAAACCGGCTCCGGTGACGCCGACGATCCGATCGAGTTGGCCCTGGCCCGCATCCGTCAGTTGTCGGCGCACGAAGTCGGGCACACCCTCGGCATCGCCCACAACTTTGCCGCCTCGACCTATGACAACCGGGCTTCGGTGATGGATTATCCGGCGCCCCAAGTCACGGTGAATGCCAGCGGTGAGCTCGACTTTTCGCGGGCTTATGCAGTCGGTATCGGTACTTGGGACGCCCACACCATCCGTTATGGTTACAGCCAGCCGACCTCCGGCGTCGACGAAGAACAGCACCTGGCGGGCATCGTGCGCGCTGGGCTGGACGCCGGGCTGGTTTTCCTTTCGGACGAGGATGCCCGCCCCGACGGGGCGTCGGAGCCCCGTGCCAACCTGTGGGACAACGGCAGCGATCCGGTGGCTGAACTCGAGAACACCCTGGCGGTGCGGCGAATCGCCCTCGATCGGTTTGGCGAGCACAATGTGGTGACGGGTACGCCGTTGGCCGAGTTGCAGGAGGTGCTGGCCCCAGTCTACTTCCATCATCGTTTCCAACTCGACGCTGCCGCCAAGGTGGTGGCGGGGCTGGAGTACAACTATGCGCTGCGGGGTGACGGTCAACCCGTGACCCGGGTGGTCTCCGGCGATCGTCAACGGCAGGCCTTGGTCGCATTACTCGGTATCTTGGCACCGGAAAGCCTCGACCTACCCGAGTCGGTGCTCGAGCTGCTGGCCCCTCGTCCATTCGAGTCGGAGCGTAACCGCGAGATGTTTGCGTCCGCCGTCGAGCCGGCGTTTGACGCCTTGGGGGCGGCTGCAACCGCCGCTGATCAGGTCATCGCTGCCCTGATGCAACCCGAACGGCTGGGCCGCCTGATCGATTTCCATCGTCGAGATGCGTCCTTGCCGAGTCTCGAAGAGGTGTTGGAGACCGTGCGTCAGCAGACGTTTGCACCGCCGGCTGCAAGTGAAAGCGCACGTCATGCCGAGTTACGTCATACCGTGCGCCGGGTGGTAGTCGATCGCTGGCTCGAGTTGGCGGCGCGTCCTGATGTACGACCCCAGATTCGAGCCCACGTCGAGCTGGCGTTGCGTCGAGTGCGTAGCGGGCTGCCCGAAGGTGAGGTTGACCTCGACGGGGCGTCAGCTTATGACCTGGCTTTGGCGGCGGATATTGACCGTTTCCTGGCGCGCTCCGGAGGCACCCCCGAACCTTGGCAGGCACCCGCGCCGCTGCCGCCGGGTAGTCCAATCGGTGGCGGAGGACATGACTTGGCGGGTTGTGGCTCCTAGACAACAGCCTCCTATTCTCAGCCGACGACTCACTTCCTAGGCGAGGACCGGATGATCGGCTACCATAACGACGGGTTGACCCATCCCTTCAATGGCTAGCGAGAGGACGCCCATGGCCGAAAAGCAAGGTTTCAGCCGCCGCGCTTATGAACCGATCCCGTCGGGGGAGACCTACGATCCCTACGTCTCGCGCATTGATGATGGGACTCTGGAAGCTGAGTACGAGTAAATCGTCCTGATCTTGAGGGTGTGCGGCTAGATCTCAGAACTCCAAAATCCTTGTCTTGACGTGATCGACTTGTCTTTTCAATTTCAGTATCACCCGAAGGGTGGCAAAAGTATCTCTTCATGGTTCCATCGGCTGCGGCTTTTGCCAGTCGTAGCATTGATCGGAACTTTGGCTTGTCATCAAAGTCCAGCGACCAAGGCGGATTCCCCGGTGCATGAAAGCAAACCGTCCGCGCTAGAAGAATCAGCGACTAAGGCAGAGCTGCTCGTGCCTGATGGTGAGCCCGCAGCTCGACCCGCCGCTGTGGAGCACCTCGTGGTTGAAGTCCGGGCGGTGTATCCCCATGATCCGGTAGCGTTCACCCAAGGTCTGGTGTGGGATGGGGGAGTGCTCTATGAGAGCACTGGCTTGTACGGCAAGTCGAGCTTACGACGGATCGAACCGTTGAGCGGTGAAGTGGTCGAGATCCGGTCCGTCGACCCGAATCTCTTCGGCGAAGGTTTGGCGCTGGTTGGAGACCGACTGGTGCAGTTGACCTGGAAGTCCGGTATCGCGTTGGTTTACGACCTGATGACGCTCGATCTGATCGACGAATACGGGTTCAATGGTGAAGGCTGGGGGCTGGCCTACGACGGCAAACGGCTGGTGATGTCCGATGGCAGTCACCGCTTGACTGAACGCGACATCAATGACTTTCGCTGGCGCGCCACCACCGAGGTCATGCTAGATGGCGAACCGGTCGGGAACCTCAATGAGCTCGAGTTCGCCGAGGGAGACCTCTACGCCAATGTGTGGGGAGAAGAGCGTATCGTTCGCATTGAAGTCGAGACCGGTCGTGTGACGGCGGTGATCGATGCGTCCGGGCTGCTCACCGTCGCTGAACGGTCGCGGGTTGATGTGCTGAATGGCATCGCCTACGACGCGGCCTCCAAGACTTTCTGGTTGACTGGTAAGTTCTGGCCCAAGTTGTTCCAGGTCGTGTTTGTACCTGCGGCTTGATTTTTTACCGGCAACCCATACAATACGCGACTTGCGGTCGTCGCCGTGGGTGACGTCTGCTCCACAATCACTGTAGCCTCAACCTAGCGTTGGCGGCCACACCTCTCTGTTCCGTGTTGGCAGCGGGACCGAACGAGGCCAGAGGGAGGTTCCAAGATGACCCGTACCTACGAACTGGTCTTCATCGTCGAGCCAAGACAGTCCGACGACGAAGTCCAGGCCATGACCGAAAAGTATTTGGCTGTCGTCACATCCGGTGGGGCGACCATCAAATACGTGGATCATTGGGGCAAGCGTAAGCTTGCGTACCCGATCCAGAACTTCAACGAAGGCAAATACGTCGTGGTTTACGTCACGGCGGACGGCAAGGTGCCGTGGCCTGATGTCGAGCGCTTGATGATGCAGGACGAGAAGATCCTACGTCATTTGGTGGTGCGCACCGACGAGGACTTGAAGCGGGCCGTCCGCGGCAAGATCCAGCCTAAGATGCCGTGGGAAACCGAAGAAGAGAAGGCTCGCGAAGAGAAGGCTCGTGAAGAGAAGGCTCGTGAAGAGTCTCCAGAAGAGAAGGGAGCCAGCAGTGCCGCGTAAAAAAGTCTTTTACCGTCGTCGTAAGGTTTGTAAGTTTACTGCCGAGGGTATCGAGTACATCGACTACAAGGACGTGCGTCTGCTGCAGTCGTACATCCTCGAGCGGGCGAAGATCCTGCCGCGTCGTATCTCGGGTACCTCGGCCCGCCACCAGCGGATGCTGGCCCGTGCTATCCAACGGGCGCGTCATCTCGCGTTGATTCCGTTCACCGCCGATTAGGAGAGCACGATGGAGATTATCCTCTTGGAGGACGTGCGCCACCTCGGTGAGCGTGGTCAAGTCGTCAACGTCAAGCCGGGTTTTGCCCGTAACTATCTGCTGCCGCGAGGCTCCGCCCTGGTGGCGAGCAAAGGCAACAAAGCCTTTTTCGACCAGCAGCGCAAGAAGATCGACGCTCGCCACACCAAGGAGCGTAACGAGGCCGCTGAGATCGCCCTGTCGATTTCAGAGCTTGATATCCGGGTCGCCAAGCGAGTCGGGGAGCGGGATACGCTCTATGGCTCGGTGACAACCAGCGAGATCGCTGGGTTGCTCAAGAGTAAGGGGGTCACTGTCAACAAACGACGGATCGATCTCGGAGGCGTGACCGGCCTCAAGACCCTTGGTGAGCACAAAGTCGGGATCGATTTGCATCCCGAAGTTACCGCCGAACTCATCGTGAAGGTCGTCGCGGAAGAGTAGCCGGCCCTGGCCACCACGGAGCCCTTACGGGCTCCGTGTTTGGTTTGTCCCTCTAGCTTCCGTCAGCACAGCCGCACTTAGCAGACCCAGTCGAGCGGGGCTCTCGCCATGAAAGACGACAACCCAACTGGCGACCGTCTCGCCCCCCGAGATCGCCCTGAGACAGCACTACCGCGTGACGAGGGAGATGGCACGCCTGGTGGGACTGGGGCACCGTCTCGAAGCGAGGCTGGAGAGCCGGCGATTGGTTTATTCGTCGGTGAGCCGACGCGGGACCTGTCGCATTGGGCCTGGCTATGGACGGCGGATCGTGAGTTCCCACTCGCCAGTCATCGGCGGGGTCCAGTGGGCTGGGTTGTCACGCTGGTCAAACGATTCCTGCGGCCGATCGTCAAGTTCCCGCTCAACGACCTGTGGGATCGCCAGCGTACCTACAACCTGATCCTGCTCGAAACCGTCACCCGTCAGGCGTCGGAGTTCCAGAGCGCGATCGAGGCGCATGCCCGCTTGTTGGAGAAGCTCGATCATCGTACGACCGTTGGTCTCACCGACGTCATGCGGCACAACGACGCGCTGTTTGCCCGTGTTGATCAGAAGCTCGATCGGTACCGGCGCGAGACCAAGGATCTGTGGAATCGGCTCGGGGCGTTCATCGCAACCGTCGATTCGGGGGCTCCGCAGTCGCTGGCCGCGACTCAGGAAGAGCAAGGCTACGTCGAACTCGAAAAACGCCATCGCGGGTCAGAAGAAGAGATCACCGAGCGGATCTCTACCTATTTGCCTTATCTCAAGGGCAAAGGCGAAGTCCTCGACCTCGGCTGTGGCCGCGGTGAAGCACTACGGTTGTTCGCTAGCCACGGGATTGCGGTCCGTGGGGTCGACTCGTCGAGCGAGATGGTGGCGCGCTGTCTCGAGAACGGGTTGAAGGCCGAGCAGGGGGACTTGTTCGAAGTGCTGGCCCGCGCCGAAGAAGGGTCACTGGGCGGGGTGGTGTCGTTCCACGTCGTCGAGCACTTGGCCTCGGATTCGCTCGAGCGACTGGTACGCCTGGCGTGGCGTGCTCTGCGTCGTGGTGGAGTACTGATCTTGGAGACCCCGAGCCCACTGTCTGTAGTGATGTCGGCACGTAACTTCTGGGTCGACCCGACCCATCGTCGGCCAGTCCATCCGGCGAGTCTCGAAATCACCTTTCGGGAAGCTGGATTCGAACCGGTGCACCGCATCGACCTGCACCCGTTTCCGGACGACGAGCGGTTGCCCGAGATCGATATCTCACGACTGCCGGAAGATCAGCGAATTTTGGCCGATCAAGTCAATCGACTACGCGACATTCTCGACGATCTGCTGTTTGGTAATCGCGACTTCGGCCTGGTCGGCATCAAGTCTTAACAGGCTGTGGCAAAAGTCTAGCCGGCGGGTTGGGCTGACGGTCCGTCGTCCTTGTTTTTCCAAACGTCCTGTACCGTCGACCAGTCGCTGATTTCGGCCGGCATCTGCTCGCCTTCCTTGGGAACGTAGAACGGCTCCTGGAGATACCAGGGGAGCGCCATGATTCGGGCCCACTCTTGATCGTGCCGGTTCTTGGGTTCGGTGCCTTCGACAAACACCTCTTGTACGACGCGTTCACTACCGACACTCGCAAGTAGGCCGGAGCCCAGGTCAACCTCCACCTGCCGCACCCCAGGGGGCGGAGTGAAGGTTTCGCCGTTCTGCAGCCAACCATCTTCGAGACCTCGTCGTACCACCGCTTCCCAGATCGGCAGGGCGGCATGCGCCCCGGTCATGCCACGACCGAGGAATCGCTTCTTGTCGTAGCCGACCCACGACAGGATGGTGTAGCGCGGGGTGAAACCAGCGAACCAGGCGTCGGTGTAGGAGTCGGTGGTGCCGGTTTTACCGGCAGTTTGGATTTCGAGCCTGGCCAATCGCGCAGCGCCTGTGCCGCGCACCGCAACACCGCGCAAGATGTCGGTCATGACGTAGGCGACCGCCGGGGACATCGCCTTGTGCGCGCGGGGTTGATGTTCTTCGAGCAGGCGCCCATTGCGGGACGTGACCCGTTCGATCGTGTAGGGTGCGACATACACCCCTTGGTTGACGAAGGTGGCGTAAGCCGCAGCGAGCTCGATGGGGGTCATCTCGGAGGTACCCAGGGCCAAGCTGGCATAAGGCGGTAGGTCCGATTCGATGCCACAGCGGCGGCTGAAGTTGATCACCTGTTCGAAGCCGACCAGATCGAGGAGCTTGACCGAGGTGACGTTGATCGACAACTCGAGGGCCCGACGCAAGGTCAAGATACCCTCGTAGCGGCGATAGAAGTTGCGCGGACTGTAGTCGGGCTGGTTGGGACCGCCAGGGAAGACCACCGGTCCGTCGAACAGGGTGTCGGCAGCGGTGTAGCCATTCTCGAGCGCTGCGCCGAAGACGAAGGGTTTGAACGCCGAACCAACCTGTCGCCGGGCCTGCGTCGCACGATTGAACTCGTTGCGGTCGAAGTTCCAACCACCCACCATCGCTCGCACGGCTCCGGTGGACGACTCGATGACCAGGACCGCAGCCTCCATCTCGGGCTCTTGCTCGAGCATCAACACCGGTTCTTCGGCGTCTTCTGGCAGTTCGAGACGGAACCATGCGATATCGCCTCGCTTCAGCAACTTGTCGGGGCGGCCTTTGCGGGTCCATTTGATGCCATCGGCAGTTAGTGAGTAGGTCCGGGGGCCGATCCGGACCTCGGCGCTCTGCCGATCCGATGCCAGCACCAGGCCTTCGTACCACTCGCCAGGTTCTGGCTCAGCATCGAACCAAGATGGCAGCTTGACCTCCTCCAGGTTTTCGTCTTCGAGATGGTCCTTGGCGCCACGCCAACCTTTCTCGTGATCGAGAGCGGAGAGTTGTTCTCGCACAGCGAGATCGGCGGCGTGTTGGATCTGGCGATCCATGGTGGTGTAGGCCCGCAGTCCGCGGTCGTAGAGTTCGGTTTCACCGTAATGGGAGATCAAGTAGCGTCGAACTTCTTCGGCGAAGTACGGCCCAACTCGCGTCTCCTTGCGACGTTGGGTGACCAGCAACGGCTCGGCGCGAGTGCTGGCGAGTTCCTCCGGTGTGATCAGGCCAACTGCCGCCATGCGGCCGAGCACGATGTTGCGACGTTTGATCACCAGCTCGGGCCGGCGATACACGCTGTAGTCGCTCGGTCGCTGGGGGATACCGGCGAGGGTGGCGGCCTCGGCCAGCGTCAAGTCAGCCACTGTCTTGTTGAAGTAGTTTTGTGAAGCCGCCTCCATACCGTAGTTGCCGTGCCCGAGATTGATCATGTTGGCGTACATGGTCAAGATCTGCTGTTTCGAGAATTTCTTCTCGAGTTCGACGGCGAGGAGGGCTTCTTCGATTTTCCGTTTGAAGTGTTTCTCGCGGGATAATTGGAAAACATCCCGTGCCAGCTGCATCGTGATCGTCGAGGCGCCTTCGGCGCTGCGGCCGGCGCGTAGGTTCTTGATTACGGCGCGGGCGATCGATTTGAGATCGATACCACCGTGTTTGAAGAAGTTGGCGTCTTCGGTCGCGAGGATTGCGTTCTGCAGCAGCGGTGGTAACTCGCCCTCTTCGAGTAGCAATCGATTTTCCCGTGAGTAGCTGTGATAGGCGTACTGAGCGAGCGCCTCGGCGTCGATCTCGGCGGACGGAGCGGTCTGATTCTCGAGTTCGTCGAGAGCTTCCCGGTCATAAACCAGGGTGACCAGTTTGGGCACGAAGTCGTCGATGGTCTCGACTTGTGGGCGGTCGATGGATGCCGCGACACCGATGCCGGTTGCTGCCGCGGCCAAGCCGGCGAGGATAGGGTAAACAGCAAAAAGCATCACCCTACGACGGCGCTTGGAGCCGCCGGCCGCAACGGCGACCCGAGTGCCCGAGGATGCCTGGGGCTTGGGCGTTTTTGCCTGGGGAGGCGGTGGCTGAGCTGACCGAGACTGTGATGGCCGTGAGACCTGCGATAGAGGCGTCTCAGACAGTGATGTTGCAGCCGTCGGCTGAGCCGTCGTCTGAGCCGGTATCGCCTGAGCCGGTGTCGCCTGAGCCGGTGTCGTCTGAGCCGGTGTCGCCTGGACCGGTGTCGTCTGAGCCGGTGTCGCCTGGACCGGTGGCGACGGTGTCACCTGTGCCTTCGATTCTAGTCCGGACTCAAGAGGCTCAGGGCGCTCGCTGTCGGGGCTCGAGGCTGCTGAAATCGGCGCGCTCGTCGGTGAATCCGATGGCGCTTCCGAGGGTTTGTTTTGCGGAGTGTCGGAGAAAGGGTCATTAGCCATGAACTCATTATACGATCTCGGTCATGGCGAACTTTCAACTCGTGTCTCCGTTCTCTCCCCAGGGTGATCAGCCGCAGGCCATCGCCGAGTTGGTGGCCGGTATCGAGGCTGGCGATAAACACCAGGTGCTGCTGGGCGTCACCGGTTCGGGCAAGACGTTTTCGATCGCCAAAGTGGTCGAAACGATCAACCGGCCAACCCTGGTCTTGTCCCACAACAAGACCTTGGCTGCACAGTTGTTCCAGGAGTTTCGTAGCTTCTTCCCACACAACGCGGTCGAGTTCTTCGTTTCCTACTACGACTATTACCAGCCCGAGGCCTACGTCCCACAGAGCGACACCTATATCGAAAAAGAGACCTCGATCAACGAGGAGATCGATCGCCTGCGCCTGCGGGCCACTAAATCACTGTTCGACCGCCGTGACGTGCTGATCGTGGCGTCGGTGTCCTGCATTTATGGTCTTGGCTCGCCGGAGACCTTCCACGGCATGTTGACCTTCTTCGAGGTTGGTGATGAGTCAGGGATGGACGAGGCCATCCGTCATCTGGTCGAGATGCAGTACGACCGCACCCAACTCGACCTCTTCCATGGTGCCTTCCGCGCTCGCGGTGACGTGTTGGAGATCCTGCCGGCTTACGAGGAACTCGGCATTAGGGTCGAGTATTTCGGCGACGAGGTCGAGCGTATCAGCCGCTTCGACGTCTTACGTGGCGAAGTCCTGGACGAAATCGATCGCATTGCGGTGTATCCCAAGACCCACTATGTGACCCCGAAGGATCGCTTGGAGCGCGCCGTCGAGACGATCCGAGACGAGCTCGAGGATCGTCTCGATGAGCTCGAACAGCAGGGTAAGTTGCTCGAACGTCAGCGACTCGAGCAGCGTACCCGGTTCGACCTCGAGATGTTGCGCGAGATGGGCTTCTGCCACGGCATCGAGAATTATTCTCGCCATCTCACCGGGCAACTCCCTGGCGAGCCGCCTCCGACGCTGCTCGACTATTTCCCCGACGATGTGCTGCTGGTGGTCGACGAGAGTCACCAGAGCTTGCCGCAGGTGCGCGGCATGTTCAATGGTGATCGCGCCCGCAAACAGAACCTGGTCGACTTCGGCTTCCGGCTGCCGAGCGCGCTCGACAATCGGCCGCTGACGTTCGAGGAGTTCGATAATCGGATGGGGCAGCGGATCTACGTTTCGGCCACGCCAGCGCCGTGGGAGCTCGAGCAGGCCGGCGGCGTGGTCGTCGAACAGCTGATTCGACCGACTGGCCTGGTTGATCCCGAAGTCATCGTCCGACCGGCTCGTGGCCAAGTCGACGACCTTCTGGCAGAAGTACGCGAGGTGGCGGCGCGTGGCGAACGGGTGCTGGTGACCACCCTCACCAAACGCATGGCCGAGGAGTTGACGCAATATTTCACCGAGCTCGGGGTGCGGGTGCGTTACCTCCACAGCGACATTGTTGCCATGGAGCGGGTAGAAATCATCGCCAACTTGCGACGGGGTGAATTTGATGTTCTGGTCGGCATCAACCTGTTGCGGGAGGGGCTCGATCTGCCGGAGGTCTCGCTGGTGGCGATTCTTGACGCGGACAAAGAGGGGTTCCTACGCAGTGAAACATCTCTCGTCCAAACCTCCGGCCGGGCGGCCCGCAATGCTCAGGGCCGGGTCATCTTTTATGCCGACAAAGAAACTGACTCCATGCGCCATTCGATCCGGGAGACTCGGCGTCGTCGGCTGCGCCAGGAAGCGTACAATCAGGAGCATGGCATCGAGCCTCAGACCATCCTCAAAGACATCCACAGTCCTTTGGTGCGGATGAGTCAGCTCGACTACTATCCAGCCGGCGGCGGTCTGGTTTCGGAAGTCGCTGAGCCCGACGTGCCACTCAGCCAGCAGATCACGAGGGCCGAGAAGGAGATGAAAGCAGCTGCCAAGCGCCTCGAATTCGAAGAGGCGGCGATGTTGCGGGATCGGTTGAAGGAGCTGCGAGAGTTACAGATTTTCGCTGACAGATAGCCGCTGATGGGTAGACAAACCGCGAGGAAACCCCGCATCGATCTCGACCCAATGGGCTTGAGGTGTCGACTTGCCTAGCCTGCGCGCACGTGCTTTCAACGCTCTGCTCGAGCATCGTCATTGGCTTCGGCTGAGAGCGGTTAGACCGACAGTCGATCGGTCGACGTCGATCCATGAGCTACGTCGACGCGCGGACCGTGTGGCAGCGATCTTTTGTCGAGTGCCAACTGATATCGAGGTGTCGCCAATCGACCGTCGAGGAGTGAGAGGGGAGTGGGTCCATGCGCGAGGCGGTGACCCCGAACGTGTCGTCCTCTATCTACATGGAGGTTGTTACGTGATGGGCTCCGCAGCTGCTCGCCGTGGGTTCGTAGCCAGGCTAGCTCGGAGCAGTGGACTCGATGTGTTGAACCTCGACTATCGCCTCGCTCCCGAAGATCCTTTTCCAGCGGCTCTCGAGGATGTCGTTGCGGCGTTCGATGGATTGTTGGAGCAGGGCCTGGCGCCGTCGCGCATCGTGCTGGCCGGAGATTCCGCCGGCGGTGGCCTGTGCCTGGCGACGCTCTTGGCGCTTCGCGACCGGGGTTGCTCCCTGCCGGCGGCAGCCGTGGCAATTTCACCTTGGGTGGATTTGGCGTGTGCGTGTCACAACGGCAACGATCCGGTGGTGGCGCAGGGTGCCTGGGACGTCTTCGGCCGGTGTTATGCCGGCGAGCGCAACCTTCGAGATCCGCTCATCTCGCCACTGTATGGAGACTTGACTGGGCTGCCGCCGCTGTACCTTTCGGTAGGAGACAACGAAGTACTCCTCGCTGAGGTCGAGTTGTTTGCCGACAAGGCGCGAGCCGTTGGGGTCGAGGTCACGCAGTGCGTCGGCAAGGGCATGGTGCATACCTACCCCCTGTTCGTGCCGTGGATTCCCGAAGCCAGTTCCGTGTTCGACGGGATCGCCGGATTCGTCCGCCAGCAGCTGGGTTGAGCGTGGTCAAGCATCGAAGAAGATGTCCTCGATTGGCTGCTCGAATAAACGGGAGATCTTGAAGGCGAGGGGTAGGCTGGGATCGTACTTGCCGGTCTCGATCGCGTTGACAGTCTGCCTCGAGACCTCGAGTCCGGCCGCGAGCTGCGCCTGCGTCCAATTACGCTCGGCCCGCAGCACCTTGAGGCGGTTCTTCACCAGTACCGTCTCCAGCCGAAGATCGTGCCGGCTGAGTAGAGGACCGCCATCACCGTAATGGCATCAGCGAGGTCGGCTTTGGGGGCTCCGAGCCGCTCGCAGATCGCATAGGTAGAAATTGCCAAGAACGTGCCGCCAAAACCCAGAGCCAGAGCTCGCAGTTGGACGATGCGTTGTAGTTCGTCGGCCTCGCGAATGAAGCGGCTGTAGGCCATCAGCACCAACACACCGAAGACGGTTGGTATTGCCGCGATCAGTAGTTGGACCGGTCCCTCCGGCAACAAGTCTCGCTTCAGGAGTTGTGAGCTGCCGGCGAAGCAGATCGCCCACGCCAGGATCGCACCGCCCGCGCGGAGCGCATTATGGGTGTCTTTCTTGGTATCTCCACATCGCATCCAGAGCGGTTCGCTCGTGGTTTCGGCCATGTCGTATATCCTTTTCAATATGTCGTGTTTGCTTGACACGCAGGAGTGTAGAGCTCACACGACGATATGTCAAGGATGGTTGACATCCGTGCGACTGAATCAGTCGACGACCAAGACGCTGTCGATCGATGAGCTGACTGTACCGTTCTCGGTCACCGTGAAGGACACCGCGATATCTTGGCACCCGGTCGTGTCGACGTCCTGGACGACAGTGGTTTCCCCTGGCTGCAGGGGGATAGAGCCGAGACTGTAGTAGGTGCCGCAAACATCGAGGGTTGGTTGGCTGAGAGTCCCGGTAAAGGCTGGGTCGATCTCGAGGATCAGTGTTTGAGTCTCCCGGTGCACGCGGCACGGCGGGCAGGGGTGGGTACCCGGTTGGGGATGTACCCAGGGAGTCGACTGCGCGCTGACGTATTGTCGGACGGGGCAAGGGTCTTCGGCGGGACCCTGAGCAGGATCGTAGTGGGAGGGGTTCGGCTCGCAGAGAGCGGCACCTGGGGTGTGTTGATTGATTGTCGTCAAGGTTAGCTCGAGGGCGGGAACCAGCTCGGCGAGATTCTGGCTGAGATTGGGTGGACTCGGATTCCCGACCGGGCATGCTGTGACCGGGCAATCGTTGAGCTGCTTCGGACAGACCGACGCGACGCTGGGACAAACGGAAATCCGTCGAACCGGAGGACAAGTGCTATTGGTGCCATAACAAAAGTCTGCCGTCAGTGGCAGATCATCGCCTGCCTCGTCGAGCTGCACCATCAGCTGTTCCCCAGGCAGGTAGGGAGCGTAGTACCAGGCGGCAGCAGCCGCGGATGACGCGACCAAGGTCGCAACCGAACTACCGGTGAGGATCGCCGTGGGGGCATGATCGGTGTGTCCAGCCACGACGCCGTGATCTCCGAAGGCGACGCGTTCCGGAATGCTGTAGGGCCTGGCGTTGCCGAGCGGCTCGCCGTTGGCGCCGACACCGCCAACAGCATAAACGAGCGGCTGATTGTGACCTCCCGCGCCGATGCCTGGTAGGCCTCCGCAGGCCCCCGCTGCCGGGACATCGCGCACGGCCCAGGCCGCTGGCATCATCGGCCCGATGCCGGAGTCCGGACCGTCGGTACGGTTGCCGGTGGCGGCAATCACCAGCGCGCCGCGACATCTAGCATCTACGATCGCGTCATAAACGAGTCGCACCGGAACCGGCATGTCTAGCCGGTCCTCCTCGAGGCCTCCGAACTCCGGATCCCAACCAATCGACAGGTTGATCACGAGCTTTTGGGCGGGCAGGGCTGTCTGCTGCCAGGAATCCACTTCAGCGTAGATCGCCTTGGCCAGATCGAGCAGACTACCGACATAACCTCCCAGCACTGGATCCTCGATCGCAGCCGACGGGTCATTGGGGTCGAAGCTGAGATAGGACAGTGCCAACTGGGAAGTCAGCTGGGCGATACAACCCGTCATCGGTTCACAGAGTGCTCGGTGGGCCATGTTGAGCAGGGTGTAGCCGTGAAACGAATTGGCCATGAGTTGATGCGGGTTGGTGTCGGCGGTTGGCTGGGTGTCGAGTACCGCCAGACGGACTGGCGAATACCCGGTGATCTCCGGTAGATTGGCCGATCTGGCCTGATCCAGAAAGTGCTTGCGGAGCGGTTGCCACAGAGTCCTGGGGATATCCATCGAAGAGGCGAACGGGCCGACGTTCATGAGGTCGGCCGCGAGTTCGTCGAGTTGTCCCGGGACGAGCAGGTGCAAGGTTGCAACGTCCGCGGATGTGACCGGACGTGCCCCGGTGAAAGTGAACGTGCAGTAGAGAGCAAGCTCGCTGGGCGTGGACGAGAGCGTGAAAGTTGCCGCGCTGGCCCATGAGCCTCCCGCGCTCGGGCACGGTAGAGCTGGGTCTGTCTTGACTCCTATCCATCGCCAGTTGATCTGCGGCGGCGAGGTTGTGTCGGTGCTCGGCAGGCCAGCGAAGAGTGACACCAGACTAGTCAGCGTTGCGAGGAAGACGGTTCTCATGTCAGGACCTCCAAAGGCGGCGAACTGGGATCGGCGCCGGTAGTGTCAACAGGGCTTGGTATCGGGGGGCACTTTGGTGTTCGAGACCGAGCGCTCGTTTCTGACAGCGTTTCGATCACAACTTGTTCCAGTGCAGACCACTCAAGGCTCCAAGAGACGAAAACCCGCCCAATCAGCGGTGGGTCGCTGATCGCGGAGCGCTAGCTGGGCCTGGCGCAGCGCCCTTGCTGGGGACTCGCCGCTGAGCCATGCTCGATAGTAGTGGCGCACCAGGTCCGCGGCGAACTGGTCTTCGACCGGCCGCACGGCGGCCACCACGCCGAGACTGCCGGATGTCAGGAAGGCGTGTGCCAGGCCGGACACACTCTCGACCGCGTATCTCTCCGGCGACTTTCCCGTCTCACAGCCGGACAGCACGACCCAGCGTGGGACGCTTTCGAAGGCCAGGATGTCGGCTACCGTGAGCAGCGAATCACCCGCTAGCGGGAGTGCACTCTGCAAGCCGGTGGAGTCATCGAACAATCCATGGCCCGCGTAGTGCAGGATATCCGCTGAGGTCATCAGAGCGCGCACTGTGGAGCTATCGGCATCGTCGCCGACGAGGTGGTGCGTGGTCCAGGCCGGTGCCTGGCGTCGAATTGCATCGACAACCGACCGACCCTCGGCGCGCGCTGACTCGAGGTCGCCCGATGGGTTTGCGATCACCAGGGCGTGGTGGGTCGAAGACTTCGAGTCTTCCGAGCTCGCCAGATCCAGACCGTAGATCACCGGCCGGCTCGCCAGCAGCACATCGTCTCCGAAGGGCAGCGTATGGAGGTCGACCTGGCGCAGCCAGCCGTAGGCCAAAAAGCGGAGCCTATCGGCGCGTTCGATGACGGTGGCGAACGGTTGGAGCAGCTGACTTGCCAAGGTGTCGGGACTGGCTCGGGGAGAGAGCTCGCCGAGCCTGGCAACCATCAACTCATGCTCGTCCTCGGCGAAGCCGACCCAACCGTCCGCCAACGGGAAGTACAGCAGTCTGGCTTCGCCGCTTGGTGCCGGTGACTGGGCGGTCTCGATGGTGGGGGTGAGGGCATCGAGGGTTGCAAAAGCCGAGTCGAGGGCCCGTTGCAGTTGCTCGCGCTCGCGGCGACGAGCGGCTCGAAGTCGCCGGAGCTGATCGGCCGGCAGACGCCAGTCCTCAGCGGTAGCGGTGTCGAAGGCTCGCCGTTGAAGCCGGTAGGCGGCAATGGCCACGTCCCACTGTGTTTGCTCGTCCTCGGAGAGATGCGACAGGCGACTCTGCCATTGTAGAGCCCGGAGAACTCTCGACCGCGCCCGGCGGCCCAGTGTGTAAGCCTCCGCAATGCGGCCGCGACGCAAGAGCAAGTCTAGATGTCGCTGTGTCACTTGGGCTCCGCGATCGACGAAGCCTTCGCGGTCCGAGTCGATCGGCACTTGCTGGCTAGCCTGCTCGAGTCGAGCTTCGGCGACAGCGTAGGTAGCAAGTGCCTCCGGTAGGCGGCCGAGAGCTTCGAAGGCGGCGGCACGGCCTGCTGCCGCCTGCCAAAGGGCGGTTGGGGACATCGCGGCCCGCGCCAGCTCGTCGAGATCCTGATAGTGGTTGAGGGCGATGGCTGGCTGGTCGTCTGCTAGTGCGATGCGGGCCGCGATGTCCAAGCGCCAGAATCGGGTGCTCAACGCCGGTCTAGGGTCCAGAACAGCAGCATGGCTCAGATGATCCCGCGCCGCTTCTGTGCGCCCTTGCTGAACAGCCGCCAACGCTAAGTTGATCGCAATGTTGGCCCGTTCGTCGATCTCGCTGCACGGTTGTCCTTCGAACAGCAGCTGAGCCTCTTCGAGCCAGGGCGTCGCGTCTACGCCGGCCTCGGTCAGACTGCTCTCGCCAATCAGGAGCACGTTCCACGCCAGGTTGTTGAGCAGCTGACCGTGATCGCAGGCCGAGAGATCTTCGGGAATGTCGCGCAGTTGCCGCGTGTAGATGGCGGCAGCCTCGACGCCGAGCCCGACCTGTTGCAGTTGGTGGCCGAGCAGTTGTTCGGCCGTTGTGTGCCAGGTGGTCAAGCCGACCCGTTGTGCGATTTCGGCACTTTCACGAAGATGTATCAGAGAGCCGCGCAGATTGCCCGTGTTGATTGCCAGCAAGCCGCGCAAGTAGGCGAGGTTGTACTTGGCCTCGGCGGGATGATCAGGCCCGATGTGGAGTCCGTCGAGCAATGCCCGCGCTTCGCCGAAACGATCCGCAATGTAGATCAAACCATAGGCGAGCTCGGTGATACAGCTGGCCTCTTGGCGCAAAAGTCCACGGCGTCGGAAGAGGTCGACCGCGTGCCCGTGAAGCGTCACTGCGTTGTCGATGTCACCGGTCATCTGTGCGATGCGGCCGAGCCAGCGGTATGCGAGACCGAGCTCTTCATCCGACAACCGAACTCGGTCTTCGCTGAGCAGACGATTGTCGAGCGGCTCTTCGTCGAGCGACTCTTCGTCGAGTAGGGCTTCGTTCAGTACTGTGCGTGCAGCGTCTAGCTGGCCCTGGATGAGAAGGAGGTCGGCGTGCTCCAGAATTTTGGGTCTCGGCGACGACGGCTGCAGCGACAGCTGCCAGACGTTCGCTATCGCGTGCGGCTCTTGGGCCGTGACCCGCACGGTGCCACGGCGCGATGTGGGTTTTAGCAGGAAGCGGGTACCGGCCTGAATCTCGCTGCGTTCGACGATCTCGAGCGGGCCGTCGATATCGATCCTGGCGGCGGGTGACGACCGCGCCCAGATTCGCAGCGTGTCCTCCTCGGACACTTGGCAGGTTGGCCCCTGGCGAACCTGCGAGCAGCCGGCAAACGTCACTTCTAGCGGCGGTGCGGCAGCCTGAGGCCCGGTGCCTCGACAGCCCAGTTGGACCATTGTGACCACCACCACCAGCAGTGCACCTTCGAGCCTCGACGTCACGAAGGCTCGGTCTCGCCTCGTGAAACGACGCGTAGGCGGCAGTGCAGCAACTGCCAGCCAGCGCTCGACGTCTGGCCGCCGCGTCGGCGCTCGACCTCCGCGAGTTCGGGCAAGGCGGGGTGAGCAGCGACCACGATCCACAGCTCGACGTAGCTCGCACCGTCAGAGAGCTGGTGGTCGAGCTGCCCAGTGAGGCGGATCGATCCGGTGTCTGAAACTTCGCTGTCGAGGTCGACCGACTCGAGTCCACCAGGCCGGTCGACATAAACGTGTGCCTTCACCGGTTGGTCGATCGTGTGCTCCGGCCGCAGAGTGATCTCGAATAGATCCCCGAGTTCGAGCTCCAGGTCGCGTTGGGGGCCAGCGGCTGTGCTACGAACTACTCGGCGTCCGACTTCGGCGGTCAAGGTGTAGTCCGGAAGGGTGATCGGAGGCTGCGGCCAGAGCACCCACAGTAAGGTCGCCGCCAACGCCGCTGCCGCGGGCGCGAGCCAGCGCCGTCGACGAACTGAGCCGCGCCGTAGTTGCCAACGCAAACCGTCTCGTTTTCGAGGCATTGGTTCTGCTGAGTCCGTTGGGCCATCGTTGTCGACGGTCTCGGCCGTGGACGCCTCGGGCAAGGGCGTCTCGACCACAGCGGTCTCGGCCGAGGACCTTTGTGCCAAAGACCGAGCGCCCTCGGCAGCCGGAGAGTCCAGCGCAACTTGCACCCGTTCGAGAAACCGTTGTCGGGTTTGGCGGTCGATTGGGCGATAGGCTTCCAAGCGGTTGGCGGCCAGCTCGGAGGTTGCCGCCTCGACTTCGAGAGCGCGGATGTCGTCGCTGTTGGCATCACCGAGACTGAAGGCCTCCCAACGCGGATCGTCGTCGGTATCCACGGGCTCGGTGTCGGCTGCGGCGTCTCGCAACAGCCGCTCGACTCCATCCAGGGTTCGATCGTCGTTCATGACTCTCTCTTTCCCGTATCCAAGGCAGATGGTGCCGTCGTTGGAGCGACCTCGGATCGACGCATCAGGCGTCGGGTCGTGCGGCGTAAGCGGCTACGCCAAGCATAAATCGCGTCGTCGCTCAGGCCGGTTTGCTGCCGAATCTCACCGACCGAGAGATCGTCCACGAACAGCAACCTGAACATCTCGAATCCTTGCGGGCTCAAGTCCTGCTGCAGTTTGCCCAGCAGCCAGTGCAACGTTTGTCGTGCTGTGGTCTGTTGTTCTGGATCGCGTTCGGTGGTCGGTCGATCCAGCACCTGGGTGGATACGAGCTCTGTTGGCCAGGTTTTTTTGCCGCTTTGCAAGATCGAGGAGACCAACCGCTCCGCGACCAGGCCAACATAGTTGAGGAGCGACAAACCCTTGTCATGATCCCAATTGCGCAGCACCCGTGCGCTGTTGGCGAAGAGCGAAACCAGCACGTCCTGGACTAGATCTTCGATCTCCTGTCTCAGACGGAATCGATCAGCGAACCGTTGTCGTCGTAAGATCGCTCGCGCCGCCCTAACCTGAATGATCGGTGTCATGCGGTCAATCAAGTCGCCGAGGGCCATCTCGTCGCCGCCCAAGGCTCGTTCGAGATGGGTAGCTGTCAGATCGTCACGCTTGATCGGCATTCCCATGAGGATAGGGGCACCAGACAGCGAGCCGACCACCCTTTTGGGAACCGGAGGTGCCTCAAGTGGGAACATATTATCTTGTCGTCGAGTACATCACACTATCTCTAGGATTTGTCGGACGTCGACATTGGGAATTGTCGAACCAGGCAGGGCCCGCGACGCGCCTATAGCGCCTCGCGGGCCCGCGGTGATTCATTAGTCCGAGTGACGACTACCTGCCGTCGATCGGGTAGATTGCGGTGTCGAGTGTCAAGGCCTCGATGCCGCCGCCGGTAATGGCGATTTCGGTCAGCGCGTCGGCGAATATAGCCGTGGCGATCCCGAAGACGATTTGGTTGGCGACCACCGGTTGACCGGCTACGGTGAGCATCACTGCCTCGGGTAGAGTCAGCGCGATGGCTCCGTCACTGCCCTGGAATGCCAGGCCGGATGGCCACAATCCCTCCGGCAACGTGACCGAGTTGCTACCGTCGAGGGACGTCGCGAGGACTATCTGGCCGTGGAGATAGAACTCTACCGCTCCGACCAAGCCGAGACTAGAATCGACCGTGGCCTGCGTGCCACCTGGGACAGAGCTCACGGTGACGCCACTCAGCACCTCGTCGAAACCCTGAATCGATCCCGACGCCTCGAATCGCACGTGGGATCCTTCGACAGTATCGGAAGCCGAAATCCCAAGCGAGACGACGGCGCCCGCGGCCTGTTCGGTCGGAATCTTCACGCCGTGGCCGCTGGGCCCGAGGCCACGCACCTCGAAGCCTACCTCGAGGTTCTCGACGAAAATCTCTTGGGAGAAGGGTAACGATACATGGGGCCAATGCCGCCGCCAGGGGCAGAAGGGGAGATCGATTTCACTCCGTATCGAGCAGCACTGGCCGTTAGCATTGTGAGTACTGATCAAGAACTCCACATGCTGGCCCTCGACTGCTGACGGGCCTACAATTTCCACCGTGTTGGTGGCGGTGCCGGCGACCGGCGGGGGTTGCAGGGCCAGTCCGTCAATGATGTTGGGGTTGAAGCCGATGTCAGGGGATTGTGGTGCGGTGGGTGTCAGACGAATCTCCTCGACAACTTCGGTAAACAAATTTTGGAACCTGAAGGTGTAGTGGAAGAGTGGCGGCGGCGGCCACCTCCAGTGGCAGTGGACGTCCTCGAAGAGGACCTGGCCGCAGTCACAATCTGGCAACTCGATGATGAAGATCTCTTCGCAGCACGGTTCGAGGTCTTCGTCGTGCAACTCGAAGGTGAACTGCATTTGGCCGCCGTCCGGCGCGCCGGTGACGGCGAACGAAACAGTGCGCGTCGGGTCGGGACAATTGGGATCTGCAGCCGAGCAGATCGGATCGTTCTGGAACGAGAAGTAGTTGGGTGTCACCGAGAGGGCCGGGCCGCCGACCAGGCTCGGATCGGTGATCCAGACGTGCTCGGCGTCGAAGGGGATATCGTTCTCGTCGGTTAAGAAGTTGGTGAAGGTCAAGGTGACGTTGACCACGCCGCTTGCATCCGTGGCACAGGTGGCCTCGAAGTCGTCGAGCCTGGCGCAAATGTCGATCTCGCGTGCTACCTTCTCAGCGATTGCTTCCTCGTAGGTGTTGAGGTTGTCGATGTTGATCACAAAGCCATCGCCCGGAGTTCCGGTCTGGGGTCTGACCAGCGTATCGAGGAACATTTGTCCGCCGTTGCCGAGTCCGATCCCTAGCGCATTGATCTGATCAACGCCGGCGGCCATGGCTGCGTCCGCAGCTTGCAGGGCCGCGGGGCCAGGGTTCATGACAGGGCGGTTGGGTTGTCCGTCGGTCGAGACGTCGATAACTCGGCGAGTCGATGGCGGCATCAGGCCGTCGAGCTCTGTCACCGCCTGGTTGAGGCACGAGGCTGTATTCGTCATTCCGCCCGGGAACGGAAGTGCGGTGATCTGGTCGGCCAGGGCGTCGGCATTGGCGTTCGTGACAATCACCGGTCCGACAACCGTCTGGGAACCGTCTGAGAACTGGATCACGGTGATGCGGACCGTGCCATTGTGGGGGATTTGGTTGAGCAACGCCGCCGCGGTGCCCGCGATCTGGGTTTGCCATCCGCCAGCTCCCAGGCTCCCCGAGCCATCGATGCAGAACACCAAGTCGGTAATGTCCTGGCCGGCCGCTGGCCCGGCCAGAGCCAGACTCAAGCACAAGACCAAGAAAGACGTGACGATGAGACGCTTCACCCTCATGACGAGCTCCTTTGACAGTTAGTTGACTGAACGATCCGTTACTCGTGGTCTTGGAGTCCGTAAGTAGTTTCTGACAAGAAATCTCAACAAATTCACTGACTGAAGCCGACTCCGGGTCACATCGGTGGCTAGAGAAGAGAGTGTCCGGTCCGCCGACGAGAAACTTTTCGACACCGCGTCCGTATTTCAACTACAACTTGTAGGTAATGAGGACGTCGCCGATGAATCACCGTCTCAGAGATCTCGAATACACCCTGTTGCTCGCCCTCTTGCGGTTGGGTGACGAAACCTATGGCGTCCCGATTCGGGATGAAATTGCTGCCCGCACCGGCCGCACCTTGTCACTGGGGGCGCTGTACACGACCCTCGATCGGCTGGAAGGCAAAGGGTTCATCACCTCCCGCATGGCGGAGCCAACCGCGGTGCGAGGTGGTCGTCGCAAGAAGATGTGTCGGTTGACCCTGGCAGGCCAACAAGCGTTGTCGACGACCTGGGTCTTCCAACAACGGATGACCGAAGGGCTGGAAGCTCAGCTCAGTGATCTGCGTTCGATGACCGCTGGAGGCGATCATGGTTGAAGGACGCAACCGCCACGGCGAGCACTCACCCCCGCGGTTCAGCCGATGGTGGGTTGGGGCCGTCAGCCGCCTAATGCTGACCCCCGAGCTACGCGAGGCTTTCCTCGGCGATCTCGACGAAGACTTCCGCCAACGAGTGGCCATGGATCCCCGTCGTGCCCGAGCCAGCTATCGTCTCGACGCCTGGCGCTCGACCGCGGCCTTGATCCGACGTCCAGCCCGATCTATAACCACCGCATCCCAAGCCGGAGAACCCGCCATGAGTCTTTTTCTGGAAGATCTGCGCCTGGCAGCCAACAATCTGATGCGCGCCCCGGGTTTCAGCCTAATTGTCGTGTTGACGCTGGCGCTCGGCATCGGCTCGGTGACCGCGGTTTACACCCTGGTCGACGGGGTTGTCCTGCGTCCGCTACCGTTTGACGATCCAGAGTCCTTGGTGGCGGTGTGGGGTATCGACGCCAAAACCGGCGCCGGCCGGTTCACCAGCTCCTACCCCGACTTCGAAGACTTCAGAGATCGTTCCAAGTCGTTCGAGAGGCTGGCGGCTGCCCAGGCTTTTCCTGCCAACGTTGCGGGCATCCAGGAACGCCCATCACGGTTGACTGTGGGGCGGATCTCTCACGATCTGTTCGACGTGTTGGGGACCGATGTGTTGGTCGGCCGCGAGCTCGAGCCAACGGACGACGTCCGTGGTGCCGAGCCGGTGGTAGTGATCGCGGAATCGATCTGGCGGCGTGAGTTGGGTGGCGGCGAGGGAGGTGACGAGGGTGGCGGCGGTAGTGGCGACGAAGATGATCGTGCCGCGGTGCTCGGCCGCACCCTGACGATCGACGGTATCGCTCACACCTTGGTCGGCGTCGTACGGAATCCGCAGTATCCCCAGGAAGCCGAAATCTTCACCGCCCTAGAGCTCCAGCCAGGGACCGAACATCGTGGCCAACACAGCTTTGCCGTGATCGGCCGATTGGCGCCCGAGGTTTCGGCGCTGACGGCCACCGCCGATCTCGCGCGGATCGCGGCCCAGCTGGGTGAAGAACATGGCGGCGAAAACCTGTCGCTGAGCGCCCGGGTCGAGCCGTTGCACGAATCGATGGTGGGTAGCTTGCGCCAGCCGCTCACCCTGCTGCTCGGTGCCGCCGCCTTCGTCCTGTTGATCGCCTGCGCCAACATCTCCAATCTCTTGTTACATCGGGCCGCCCGACGGAGTCGCGAAGTGGCAACCCGGGCCGCCTTGGGAGCCAGCACCGGCCAGCTGTTGCGTCAGTTCCTCGCCGAAGCGGTGTGGCTGGTGAGTGGCGGTGGCGCCTTGGGTTTTGTGGTGGCCTGGCTGGGTAAAGAGATCCAACTGCAGCGAATCCCCACCACCTTGCCACGGGCCGAAGAAGTTGCCCTCGACGGTCGGATCTTGGGCTTCGGCGTGGCTTTGACCTGCGTTGTGGCCTGTGCCTTTGCCATCATGCCGTTGATCGAGGTTGCCCGCCGCGATCTGTTTGCGCAGCTCGGTGCGGGTGCCCGAACCCAAGGCGCCACCTCGAGACGCCAGACGTTGCGGCGTGGGCTGGTGGTTGCCGAAGTCTCCTTGGCGGTGGTGTTGGTGGTTGGTGCCGGTTTGATGATCCGGACCATGCAGCGGCTGGCTGACGTCGATCCAGGGTTTGTTGCCGATCACACAGTGGTCATGCCCCTGCAACTGCAAACGCCCTTCGTTTCCAAGGAGTGGCCACAAACGGTGGAATTCTTCGATCGCCTGAACGAACGGATCGCCGCGCTACCGGGAGTGGCCGGAGTGGCCGTTGCCTATCAAGATCCTTCCGATCCCGGTTGGGAGTCTAGTTTCACCATCGAAGGGGAGCCCGAGCCAGAGGAAGGACAACGCCCCGAGGTCGGCTGGCGCCCGGTTGGCCTCAACTACTTCCGCACCCTGGGGATCCCTCTGCTGCAAGGGCGCACCTTCGAACCGTCTGACGACTCCGAGAACGCCGGTGTGGTGATCGTCAATCAGGCCTTTCTTGCCCGCCATCTGCCGGACGAGCCCGAACCGGTCGGCCGTCTGATCAACAAAGGCTCGTGGTGGTTGCCGGAAATTCAGCAGCTCCGCATCATCGGCGTGGTCGGTGACGTCAAGTTTTCGGGTCGCGACCTCAGTGCGCAGCCCGCCTTCTACTTCTCGCATCGGCAGTTTCCCGTCCCGCAAATGAAAGTGGTGGTGCGCACCGCGGGCGAGCCCACCGCGCGCGAACCGCTGGCGATTGCCGACGCCTTGCGACAGGCGGTGTGGGAGATCGACCCGGAGCTCCCGATCGGTCCGATCACCACCCTCCAAGAGAAGATGGCATCAACCCTCGCTTACCGCAGCTTCCTGACCCAGCTGCTGAGCTTCTTCGGTGCCTCGGCCCTATTCCTGTCGGCCCTCGGGCTTTACGGCGTGCTGGCCTACTCAATGTCTCAGCGCACCCGCGAGATCGGCTTGCGCGTGGCGCTCGGCGCCCAACGGCCGGACGTCATCCATCTGGTGATGAGCCAAGGCTTGAAGCTCACCGTCGTTGGCCTTGTCCTCGGCCTCGGAGGTGCCTGGGCGATGACGCGATATCTCCAGTCCGTCCTCTTCGGCGTCGACCGCAGCGATCCCTTGACCCTACTCAGCGTGGTTGGCGTCCTGCTGGCGGTGTCCTTGCTGGCGGCGTGGGTGCCCACCCAGCGTGCCCTGCGTATCGAGCCGACGCGGGCGTTGCAGGAGGAGTAGGGTAGGGACAGCCCTGGCGCTCGGGCGGGCGCTGGGTCCGGTCAGACAGACGGCTCCGGCTAATTCGTCAGATCGCCGGCCTGACCAACACGCTTGATCGGTTTATACAGCGCTACTTCGGTTCGCACCAAGGTGGCGGATCTACCGGCACACAAGGACCTCCGATTTGACAATCAAAGCACTCACACGTGCCAATGTTGCAGAGGATGATGCCGGTTTGTAAGTTGTTGCGCGTTGAACTCATAGTTGTCCCTGCGGTACCTCACCCTGTTCGATCGCCGCCACCTGCACAGGATCAAATGGGGGATCGAACAAGCTTGGGTCCTCGATGTGGGAGCGGAAGAAGTCGGTGATGGTGTGCATACGTTCGTTGAAGTCGGTCCAGTCTTCAGCGCCGCTTTCGCTCAGGCTGTCGAGAGTCGGGTCGATGCGATTGAGGAGTTTGCGCAGCTCCGGGACGATGATCAGCCGCACGCTTTCCGGGAACCGAGTCTCGAGGTCGCGGCCCAATCGCAGATGACGGTCACCGGGCAGGGCGAGGGTCAACATCAGCTCGGTGACCACCTGGCGGACGTTCCGGCGCACCAGCTCGATCAACGGATTCCAGAATCGCCGGACGGGAAGCGACCATCTCAGGTAGAGGTCACCCAACAACCACAGCCGGCTGAGGCGGGGAAAAAACGCTCGCAAGACATGGCGACGCAGCCGTCGTGGGTTGACGGCCGGGATGTCGAAGGCGGCGGCGATCTCGGGCTGGAGCCGGGTCTGCTCGTGATAGCCAACCTCGAGACTGGCCAGCAGGATGAGCTGCGTCTTGACTCGGGGTTGCTGCTCGAACATCGCCCGGTAGAGGTTGGTGAAAGCTTGTCTGAGATAACCCTGAGCTTCCGGCGGTTCACCGGGCCATAACGGCTCGATGAACCGTTGGATCTTGATGGCGTCGAACGTCTGGTCGCCGCGGAAGGTATCGATAAAGCGCACAAACTCAGCGCCGATCTCGTCGAACACTTTACGGTTGCCGGCGGAAATGGCGGCGCTCATCCGATCGAAGATCGGCTGCACCTGGATCGCTTCGGCCAGCTGCGACCTCAGCAGGTCTGCCCCCGCATCAATCGACGGCAGGCAAGCCGCTAGTTCGGCGAGCACCCGCCTAGCCTCGGGCGAGTTGCCGAACATCCGTTCGAACGTCCGAGCAATGTCCTGCTGGCGGATCGTTTGTCCGGCCTGCTTCGAGGCCCAGGTGGCATACGTACACCAATTGGCGGTTGGCCCGAGCATCTCGGCCAAGGCCGTCGAGATCTGGTGATAAGCCTGAGTCACCTGGAGGTTGGCAATCACCGGGTCGGCCTGGGCCGTGATCCGTGCGACGTCTTCCAGAGTCGGTAGGTCGTGTTGCGGGCAAGAGACGAGTACAGGTGCAATCTTCATTGGCAGGTCCTCCCACGGGTGCCATCGAGCTCGGTTGATTCGCCGAGCGTTCAGTCACGGGCAAAGCGCCGAGCTCTCAGGAGTCGGGCCTCGCGCTCATCTTGCTTTACGCAAAACGGGAGGATTTCGCGACAGATCGGTCCGCTAGAGGACGGATCGCTAGGGGGCGGGCCGCCAGCTGACGGCACCGTCAGCTGGCGATGGACGAGGCTCAGGCCTCACAAACCTGGTGTTTTGATCTGCAGGGCGACGTCACCGTTGTTACCGATCGTCAGGCCCTTGGGGAGAGGACTCACGAACGGTTGCGTTTCGCCGGGCGCAATCGTCTTTTGCTCAACCGCGATAGCGTCGTTGTTGTCGTCCATCGTGTATTGACCCTCCCGATCATTGGGATTGGACACGGCATCGAGGTCTTTGGGATCCTCGTTTGCAGGTAGGGAAACGGACTGTCCTGGCTCTAGTGTTTGGTAGGGCATAACGTACTCCTTCTCGGTAGCGGTTGATGAATCGTTGCCAGACCTGGTCTGGCGTCACTACCCGCTTAGTGGGACGAAGGAGTCAGTGATCGCACCCAAATTGCGTTCTGCAAGACTCTGGGTAGGGGCGCACGGCTGTGCGCCCGGCTGACGAAACCGAGCTCGGACAAGAAGTTGAAAACCCCTCGCCATGTCATGAGGTACCTCCGGCTCCGCCTAACGGGACTCGGAGAAATGAGAGCAGGAAGAAAGACCTTGGTTCTTGGAAGATCGCACGTCCGTCTTGTGTCGGCTGACGCGCACGGCGTCAGCGGCTGGTATCCGGTCAACACCCTGAGGGTTTGCCGAAGAGCGCAATCAGTATTTGATCGATAGTGGTCCGCCAGCCGGCGGGCCCAACCCCGCCCGCAACTTCGACCAACTGCACGTTGGCACCGCCCGCTCGCAACACTTCGAGGATTTTGGCGGTCGCTTCTGGAGCACGTTCCACTTCGTCGCTTCGGAGCTCGATGTAGACCGTGAGGCTGCTGCTGTCTCGCGGCTCGAAGAGGGCCTCCAGGCTAGGTGCCGTGAAGCTCTGGACGGCCACCTTGCCGAAGTGGTCACCGGCCTCGAGTCCAGCATACACCGCAACACCGGCACTGCTGACGGCTCCGGCGAGGGCACGCTGTCGAGGATCTGTCTTCAGCCGATAACG
>JAJCXO010000271.1 GCA_029263395.1 Acidobacteriota bacterium
TAGTAGGTTGATGGCGGTGATGAAGATTCCCACCCAGCCCGCCCACGCTAGTGGATGCAGCACGATCGCGTAACCCTCGTGGATGGGTCCGAGAGTCAGATAGGCGAGCAACTCGAAAATGATCGGCTCGCCGTAGAACACCGTTTCTGCGGCCAGCCAATTTGAGAGAACGTTGAGTTCGAAATACGAAGCCAACTGTGCCAGAGGCTCTCCGAGGACTAGGTAATGCCGGGCATCGGCCCCGACCCACTCGACTTTGGACAGCATGAGACCAAGAGTGCTGAAGGCGAGCGCCGGAACCAAGCCTGCTAGCGGACCGCTGACAGCAATGTCGAACAGAGCACGAGGGTTGGCGATCTGGGGCCGCATACCGATAACCGCTCCCATCGTGCCGAAGGGAGGGAAGGGCATTGGAATGAAGAAGGGTAACGTCGCTGGCACGCCGTGGCGGCGAGCTTGGACGAAGTGGCCCCACTCGTGGAGTGTCAAAATTGTCATCACAGCCAGTGCGAATGCCGAACCAGCGACCAGAAATGTGGTCAGCCAAGTGGTCACGTACAGTGCGAGTGGCCAGCGGTAACGTCTGGCGACGATGGGACTGCTCCGGCGGTTGTGTGGTTGTGATGGCGGAGTTCCCGGCATCACAAGTCAGATGGGCGAAGCGGGCGGGAACGCTTGGTGCTGGCGCTGGCTGGAGACGGCGAAAAATCCTCGCCGGGATTGATGAAGCGGTTGCGTTCCAGCTTGTACTGCTTGTCGTAGAGTTCCCGGTAGCGCCCCTCGACGGCAAGCAATTCGGAGTGCGTACCCCGCTCGCGAATTTCACCACCTTCGATCACCAAGATTTGATCCGCGCTTTGGATGGTGGATAGTCGATGGGCGATGACGAATGTTGTGCGGCCTTGACGCAGGCGCTCGAGGCCGTCTTGGATCAAGGCTTCGCTTTCAGAGTCGAGGCTCGAAGTCGCCTCGTCGAGAATGAGAATTGCAGGATCAGCCAGAATTGCGCGCGCAATGGCGATTCTCTGGCGTTGGCCGCCAGACAGCTTGACGCCGCGCTCTCCAACGACGGTGTCGTAACCATCCTCGAAACCACGGACGAAGCCATCACAATGGGCTACTTTACCTACTTTTTCGATCAGCTCACGGTTCGATTCAGGATGAGCGTATGCAATGTTGTCGGCGATGGTTCCGTCGAACAAGAAGTTGTCCTGCAGCACGATTCCGAGCCGAGATCGGTAGGTGTCGAGCCTGACGTCGGCAAGATTTTTACCGTCGATCAAGACTCTCCCAACCTGTGGATGATTGAAGGCCATCACTAGGCTGATCATTGTGGACTTGCCAGAACCGCTCGAGCCGACAAGGGCGGTGGTGGAGCCTGCTGGGGCAGTGAAGGACACGTTTTTGAGGACGGGAACGTCTTTGTCGTATTCGAAGGTGACGTCTTCAAAGGCTAAATCACCACGGATGTCTCGGAGCGGTTCGCGCCCTTCATCTTGCTCCTGTTCTGTAGATTCGAGTCGCAGTTCGCGGATGCGGTCGAGTCCAGCAAAGGCCTCGGTGATCTGGGTTCCAATGGACGAGATCTGGATTAGAGGGGCAGCTACCATGCCGGTGAAGAAGATGTAGCTGATGAAGTCGCCTAAAGTCATTTCGCCTGAAAGAATGGCGCGACCGCCGATCACCATCATCAGTATGCTGATGCTGCCGACGATCAAACTGGTTGCGGAGGAAACCCCGGAGATAGCGGTGATGGTCTTGTTGACGTTACGCAGTATTCGGTGCACGCCGCGAGCGAAGATGCGATCTTCGCGCCGCTCGGCGGTATAAGCCTTGACGACCCTAACTCCACCCAGGGCCTCGCTGAGGCGACCGGTGACTTCGGCGTTGATCTCACCGCGCCGACGAAAGAGCGGTCTGAGCTTCTTGAAGAAGAAGGCGAGTGTGGCGCCGTATGAAAGCAGCACGATCAGGGTCAACGAGGTTAGTTTCCAATTGAGGTAGAACAAGACTGAAAGTGCGATCGTTGCCGTGAACAGACCGCCAATCAGTTGCACCAACCCCGTCCCTACCAGGTTGCGAATACCTTCTGCGTCGGTCATGATGCGTGAGATCAACACGCCAGATTTCGTCGAGTCGAAGTAGCTAACAGGCAGACGTATCACGTGTTGCTCAACGCTCTTTCGCATCTCGGCGATAGCGCGTTGGGCTGCGAGGCTCAGAACCTGAGAAAGAGTGAAGGTCGTGGTGGCCTGAATCAACGTCGCAACGCCGACCGCCAAGGCTAGCCAGGACAGATACTGCCCTTGCCCCTTCCCGATGATTTCGTCGATCAAGATCTTCGAGCTTGCTGGTAGAACCAATGCGGCCAGTCGATTGATGATGATCAACACCAGGCCGACCGCAAGCCGCCAGCGACGCGTCCAGATAATGTCGCGCGCCTCTTGGGCGACGCTTGAAAGGCGAAGTTTTTTCTTTGGCTGATCCAAGGCTTGAAGTCTCGATTGGAATGCAGAATGAAGGGCGAAGTGCCGTGGCGTGTAGGTGGACAGTAACCTAATCCGAGCTGTTTGCTCAAGCGACACAGATTGAGAGGAGTTGCTAACAAATGCACCCCTTTGTTTTGACCCTGGTCGGTGATGGCCTCGACCACACTCATGTGGAGAGCGTGCGAGAGTCGCTTTGCCTGCCCATGGAGTCCCTCGGCCCTCCTGAGTGGCTGGCTCCGATGCAAGCTTGTGATCTGCCCTTCTCCGACCTCGATCTTCTTACTGCCGAGGCACGGGCGAGAGAGCGTTTACAAGGTGCTCCATTCGATCTTGCGGCTCAATCGGAGGCGGGGCGCCGCAAACGATTGTTGGTCGCAGACATGGAGTCGACCGTGATCCGCAATGAGATGCTCGATGAACTCGCGGACTTTGTCGGCAAGCGGTCAGAGGTTGAGGACATTACCGCCCTTGCGATGGCCGGCGAACTGGATTTCGCTGGTTCAGTGTGTGCTCGGGTCGGCTTGCTACGTGGGTTGGCGACCGAAGTTGTCACTTCAGCGCTCAAACGGATAGAGATAGATCCCGGCGCTCACTCATTGGTGGCGACGATGCGAGCCCATGGAGCTTTCACGGCTTTGGTATCCGGCGGTTTCGGGGCCTTTGCCGAGCCGGTTCAACGCCAACTCGGTTTCGACGTCTATCGAGCCAACGAATTTCGGGTATCTGCTGGTCGTTTGACGGGTGAAGTGGTGGAGCCCATCCTCGATCGTACCGCGAAGCTCGAGGCTCTCACGGAGCTTTGTAGCCAGCGCGGTATCGAAGCCGTGGAGGCGGTAGCCGTTGGTGACGGTGCCAACGATTTGGCGATGATCAGCGCAGCCGGTCTTGGCGTTGCGTTCCACGCCAAACCAGCCGTGGTCGCGGCAGCGCGCTACAACGTGCGTTTTGGCGACTTGCGGACCTTGCTGTATTTTCAGGGGTACCGTCGATTAGATCTTGTGGACTAAGAGTCTCGGCGCGTGCCCGATAAAAAAAGCAACGCCAGCTGGTAGGCGAGGGCATCA
>JAJCXO010000272.1 GCA_029263395.1 Acidobacteriota bacterium
GAACTCGCCGCCGGAATCACCAATGTTCCCGTAGAGGCCAGGGATCTTTCCTCGAAGGCTTTCCTGCTTCACAAGTCTGTTCGCAGCACAGTATGAAATGCTGTGGCTCCTCGATCCAAGAGCCGAAAGCTTGACGTGAACTAGATCAAAACTAACATCCTTGATCTCAACCGTCTCAACGTAGGAGCTGGAATGCATATACTCTTCGAATAGCAGTCCGAGCTCTATAGTCTCATCGTCGTCATAGACTTCAATGACCGGAGCGCCACCTTCCCGTATGAAGTACCAAAGGCAATGTTCAAGTAGGCCTCTCGCGATGCTTTTAACGGTTTTTGGCGCTGCATCCCTATAGCGCTTGGTGAAGTTTGATAGAGTTACGATAGTCCTTCGGGGTTTCCCCGGGGCCTCGCGACGCTCAACCTTCGAGACATCATCTTTGGCGGTGAACGTAAAGCTCCTCTGATGTGGAATCCCATCGTCAGAAATATAGGTGCTTTCGATGACTACCTTGGAGAAGGCTTTGAGCCAAAGCAGGCGGCCCACTCCACGCCCGCCTCGATCCGCCTTATAGTCGCTATCTAGAGTCTGAAAAGACTCCAGATTGCTATCGGTAAACCCGATACCATTGTCTGTGATGACGAAGTCTAGAATGTCACTCTTGGGTTCGGGGCCAGGGCGCTCATTCGGCCCTGGATCAAGCGAAATCTGGCCATCCCTTACGATACGAATACTGATTCGGCCGTTGCTCTCTTGACCAGCGTCCTCGATTGAATGGATCGAGTTGGCTACTGCCTCGAACATCGGGAAGAGTCCCTTCGTGGCCGGCAGTGGTGTATTCCTTAGGCGTCCCGCCAGGTTCGTGGCCAGTGTCAAGAGATGCTCCTACGGCTGAGATTCCATGGATGTTGTCCAGATGGTGAGCTTCCGCAAACGTTAGCGACTCCGTCGCCATTCGGATTGTAGCCCGCGAGCCGTGTAGTCTCTAGACCAAAGCTGGCGGTGTATCGGTCATTCGCCCAGCGCAGCCGGTTATCCGACAGATTCTGTCCGATAACACCCGGCCGCGTCCCCTAACTGCTGCTGATAGGGTCCTTCCAGAGTTCAGCAAGCCGTTCCCCGACGTGAATAACGTCGTCCTACTGAAAACAGCTGTCCGATAACCTTCCCCTCTCCCACTGGCTAGAGCCTCGGTTGTCGAGGCCCGCAAGAGGGGCTCAGCTATTCCTGACTTGCCGAAAGAAGATCGAGCGGACTCTGGACACCTTGCGGACCCTGATTCAAGACGGGGGTATAGATCATCGTCGTCTTGACATCCGAATGTCCCAGCAACGACTGGATCGTCCGAATGTCGTAGCCCGCTGCCAAGAGATGCGTCGCGAAGGAGTGTCGCAACGTGTGACAGCTCGCCTTCTTGGGTATCTTCGACCTCAGCAATGCATTGCGAAACGCGCGTTGAACGCGGCGCTCGTGCAGGTGGTGCCTCCGCCACGCACCACTCCGGGGATCTCGGCTGGGGCGAGGAGCTGGAAACACATACTGCCATGGCCACTCCCGATCGGCATTTGGATACTTACGAGCCAGCGCGTATGGCAACTCGACGCCGGCGTAGCCTTCGGCGAGAGCCTTCTCATGCTCCCGATAGACACATTCGAGGTGCTTTTCGAGAGGCGTAACAAGAGAATTCGCGAGCATGGTAACACGATCCTTTTCCCCCTTGCCATCGCGAATGACGATCTGACGGTGCTCGAAGTCGACATCTTTGACGCGCAGACGCAGCCCTTCGAGTAGCCTCGAGCCGGTGGCATAGAGCAAGGAAGAGGTGCTCGACGCCGTTGATCCTGCTGAGGATCGCCTGCACCTCATTGGTGGAAAGGATCACTGGCAGCTTGCGGCGTCGGCGAGCGCGCACGAGCTCCAGGTCGCCGAGCTCTATGCTGAGAACGTGGCGGTAGAGAAAGAGAATCGCACAGAGTGCCTGGTTTTGGGTGGAGGCGCTGACGTGGCGGTCCTTGGCGAGATGGGTCAAGAAGGCACTGACTTCGCGCTCGGCAAGGTCGCGAGGGTGGAGCTTGCCATGGAATAGGATGAATCGACGGATCCTGGCGTGGCCAAGCCCGTCCAGGTGGTGCCAGGCACACATCGAGGCACATCGCCACTATCTCTGCGTCGACCTGCACGCAAGATCTCTCTATGCCGTTGGGACAGCAGGCGCCCACTTTCTAGCCGAGGTAGGTGGCACCTAATCTCATGTGTGACCACTTAGTTGCGCGAAGGCAAACCGTCCGCGTTCCGCCACCGATGGGGAAGGATCAGAAGCTAGCTGCTCGGCCAGATTTACTGAGTCGGCCCCAACGGACTCTAAGTGTTGGATCAGTAGTTCCCCGGCAACCCGGCGAACCATCGGAGACCGATCCACTGCCGCCAAATTTAAGGTTTCCCGAAACGGGCTCGAGACTGATATCGGGCGTTCCCCAAGTATCGGCTCAAATCGCCCCTGGCACCACGTTAAGTCTGTCCAAGCCCACTTCCGCCCGGGCGGCGCGCACCTGAGGGACCCAATCATTGAGTCGACGCACTGCTAAGGAGCAGAAAAAGCCGTTAGGGGCTCCCTCCGATAGAGCGCGTAAAATCCTCTCACGTTTAAAGCCATCACCGCTACACAAGTCCAACCAAGAGACGAAGCTCACTGGCCTTTTCCAGAACTTCCATCGAGCGAGTGAAGCCGTTTTCTCGATCTCCCAAAGTTCCGTTCGCAGCTTCCTTTCCCAAGCCTCCAGATTGTTCAACGACAACCGCGACGTCTCGGCAATAAGCGAAGCCATGGCCTCCGCTACTTCGCGCCCAGCAAGTCCGGAATGAAGATACCGATGGACTGCCGCTAAGACATCGTTTTCGTTTTGCAGTTGATCAGGCATGGGCTGGAGTACCGGTCCAGCGGTGGAGCCCTGAGGCATCTCTAACTATGGTATTAGTCATATCTTCAAAGTCATTGACCACTGTGACAATTGCACATGCCTCTCCTGTCAGATCGAAGGTCCGCGGGTCAAAGTAGCCACAGGCAAGCCAAGACGGTTCCGCCCACTCAGGGCGGGAAACCTTGGGGTCGTCTATCCTCGGGGCTCACGCCGCGTCGCCAGGGCTCCTTGGCGCCAGCCCCGAGCTTTACGATTAAGCCCCTCCCGGGCTTCAGCTCGGGCAGCTACCGCCAAGGCTCCCACCAGGGCCCAGGGGCGATCGAGTGCGTCGAAGTTGCGCCCGACATCTGAGAGGGCCGCTTCGAAAGTGTTCAAGGGGGGGGCTCCAAAGCCTGTCTATGAGGAGCCACTCGCTGGGTTACCCACTCCCCGAGCCGGCGGTCGATCTCTTCTGGCAAAGCCTCCGGATGCTCCCGGATCAAGAGCTTCCGCTGCATGGCAATCATCGCTTCGCGAAGCTCGATCGCCGCTCGAAATCTCGCCATGACCCGTTCCATAGCCTGATTTTACCTCTTATCCGCCGACTGATCGGCCAAAAGAATGGCAAGGTTCTCACCGACAATCACCGATCCCCGCGTGCCAACACTCCGGAACCGGCGAACAAAGCTCCAAACCCCGGTGCCGACACCCCGGAACCGGCGAACAAAGCTCCAAACCCCGGTGCCGACACCCCGGAACCAGCGAACAAAGCTCCAAACCCCGGTGCCGACACCCCGGAACCGGCGAACAAAGCTCCAAACCCCGGTGCCGACGCGTTTGTCGGTCGACAATTGCGTTAGCACGCGGTGTTGGCGCGTTTGTCGGCCGACAATTGCGTTAGCACGCGGTGTTGGCGCGTTTGTCGGCCGACAATTAGCTTAACACCTGGGTCTTTTCTCCATTGTCGGCCGACATGTGGCCCCGCACCGCGGTGCGGGAGCCTTGGACGACGGACTTGTGACGTGATCCCCCGGTGTTTGAGGGATCTGCGGGCGGGAATCGACCTCTTCACCGGCTGTTTAGGAGTCGATATTGCGGTCAAGATTCTTGCTGGCCTCGCGGGCGCCGATCGTCACAGTCAGCCTATGTCTTTGCAGGTTTCAGGGGTTTCGGTGAAGCCGCCCCCAATCTGCGCTCTCGAAAGCCCTATTCTCGATCATCCACCCACCCAGTATACGCGCCCTCAGCTCATTACCCTGGCGCGTGAAATGGTAACCGTCGGTATAGAGACTTTCCTGCGCCGGGACGTGGCCCGCAAGATCAAACGCTGGAACTCCAAGCGCAGACGCGACGCCTAAGGTCACCCGGTTCGACTCCGCAATTGCCTCCCTGACCTCCGCCAGAGCCAATGGAGATTTTCCCTGCCAATTCGGGTGATACGGAAACGTCGTCAACACCACACCAACCTCCTGGGCATCGGCGATTGCAACGAGATTCTCGAGATTGCGACGAAAATAGACTGGCGGATTCTGTTGCAACAATGCGCCAATCGATGTCTCGTTGAACGGCGCGGTCGGATAGGTACCGGCCATCACTTGGGCATGGAGCTGTGCGGTGCGATGTGATTCCGGAATCGGGCCAAAAACACGTAACAGTGAGCTGTGAGGAATTGCCCAGCCGAGGCGGATCGCCAAGGTGCGCAGTGCCGCGGAATGCTCGAACAGCGCCGGCATCGGCGCTAGACCCTGGACGCCGGAGGAGCCCGAGTTATCTCCACGGTAAGCGGTAGGCGGGTCCACGAGGCGGGCGTGGACGTCGTTGATGGCATGTTGAACGATCAATAAGTCCGGTTCGAGATCGAGAACCCGCAGTTCGAGGTTGATCAACGATTCGAGGGAGCTGTAACCTGGCACTCCGGCGTTGATGACCTCCACCTTCGGCCTTCCCGCTGACCTCAGAAAACCCTGCAGTAACGCTGGATACGCCTCCGCCGGATCCTCGACCGACGACGAGTAGGTGGTTGACCCTCCGAGGCAGACGATGCGATAGACGCCTTCAGGCTTGGGCGTCATGATTTCGTCACCGCGAAAGCCCAAGGCATTGTGCCGATTACGACCGCTGCGATAGTTCGCCGTCGTGACGTACCCCAGATGCCGATGGGGTCTTAGCTTGCGGCTCTCTTCCGGACGCTCTCTAATCTGGTCGACGGAGGCGTAGGCTTGAAACTGATCCGCGGTCGCTCCGTAGCGCAACCACAGCCGGGCCGAGATCTCGAGCACTGCAAACACCGAGACTGACGCGAAGACCAAGAGGCCGAACCGGCCAAAGAAGGTCGGGATTCCAGGCCTCGTCACAACGACTCCAAAAGTTAATCTCGAATGTTGCCAAGGACAGCATGAAAACTGTGAAGACGACTGCGCGGATCCGGCTCGAATGAGTAATTAGAACACATGGTCATCCTCGGGGCTCTGCTCAACGGCCTTCTGATGCTGGGCGCTGTAGCGGCTTACCAGCAGGGCCCCGTCGCGCACTGTAAAAATTTGGCGGAGCCTGGGAATCGAGATCGCTGCCACTGCTAACACCGCAACTGACATAGCAAGTATCACCCAGTCCCAGGCGGCCAGGGAGAAGGCGAGAGTCCGCACTACAACAACAACGACGGCAAACAGCGCCGTCGGAACCAAATCCGCCAAGAGCTCATAGACCCAGCGCTCATAGACTCGGTATGGCGTGTACCCCGGATCCACCTGCGACCACAGTCGATCCAACTCCCCGGGCCGATCCAACTCTCGGACAGAGAACCCATCGGGAAGCGCTGCTTCGGCAGCTTGTCTCAATGCCCCGACCTCAGGCACCGTTAGAGCAGACAGCTGGTGAGGCCCCTGCCGGAACAAGTGCCTCTGAATCGAGATGCGGATCTCGTGGATGAGAACACCGAGTACAAATACCAACGGAGCCCCGAGAATAGCGGCCGGTAACGGTGCCTTCTCGAGAGCCGAAACGATGCCCATGTACGTCGTTGTTTTGCTACTCATCGCGAGCGCAATGCCTGCTGCCACGGCAGAGTAGCCAACGAGGAAATGGAGGAATTCTCGGCTTAGCTTCCCGGTAACGATCTCCACTTCACGACTCCCTCGCCGAGCACGATCTGTCGTGGAGCTGATGAGCTCGTATTGTCGCAGCTCGCCGCATGTCGAAGACGATGCCGTGATTTATTCGAATAGCAATGAGTCCGTAAATCTCACGACAAGTCTAACACAGCAGCGATTCGCCTCCTTGAGCCTTCCGAGGGACTCGAGGCTCTCCCTCTGTGACTCTCCAGAGCCAACTGATCATCCACAACATCGAGGGCCCACTGCAGACGGGTTGTCACGTCGGTGGGCAAAGGAAAGGATCGCTTGGTACCGTTCACGGCAATCGACACCAGGACTGGGGCTCCCCACAGTCCTCGATCGACCCTCAACTCAACCAGGTCGCGATACCGCGTCGACTGAACCGTTGTGGAGGCCGACAGTGCCTGCGGATCAACATCCTCGACAGAGTCGGTCTCGAGACCCTCGAACCAGCTGATTCGATTGTTCTCCAGCAATATTGCGGTGCGCGCTTTCGCCCCGTGCATCCACAGCGGCAACCGAGAGTCAATGCTGCTACCGGCTACAACCTCCTCCACCACACCGTCGACGGACGATCCGGCCAAACGTCGGATGGCCTGCGCACGTCGCGCCAGGCTCGGATGGATCTCGGCACCTTCCGACACATGCGGCAGTCGCCGTGGCAGCAACGCCAGGCGATGGACCTCGACCAGGGCTCGGATACAGGTTTCCGCATCGCCGCTCAATTCCAACGCACGCTGGTCCGCATCGGTCTCCCAGCTACGCTTGCGTTTGCCGATCAAGTGGAGTGCCACAAGTACTACGAACGGCCATACCAAACTGAATCCAACCCACGGTGCCAACAGCACCGCAAGCAGGATCAGCCCGATCTCCAGCAACTGGAGACGGCGGATACGGAGGCCGGTCAGATATTCGAGATGGCCAATTTCGTGAGCATAAATGGCACCAACTTCCTCTGGTTGGAGGGCCTCCAGCAGCGAACTCGACAACAGGACACGAGGCCTCTGAGTGCTCGCAAGGGCGAAGGCGTTGGACCACTGCCCGCCGTGCATCGGCAACAGCCAGAGGCTGGGTTTGGCGATCAGAGACCGGGCGTCGATCTCCGCCAGCCTCTCACGCAAGGGCCCGAGCGATTCGTCTCTCAGTGGCTCGGCACGCAGCAGGGCGAGCAATATCCGGCTGTGAGAATGACTTTAGAGCCCCAGGCCTACAGCGACCGCAAGTGCTGCAGGCCAACGCGACGGGCTTGCCGTCTGGATCAACCGGTCGAGTGCGCCGAGAAACCAGGGAGCCCCGGCGAGCACCACCCAGAAGCCGTTGAAGCCGAGCCACAGTCGTACTGTGAAACTGAGATACGCTGCCAAACTCCAGCGCTCATTGAGGAGTTTCTTGCGGAGTCGGAAGCCGCCCACCAGGGTGCTGAATATCACGATCAAGACCAACCACGGCAGCTGCCGCCAGGCCAAGACAGCACATCCCAACAAAGCAGCTAGAATCGGTACCACAAGACTCTGGCGTAAGTGAATCAGGCGCTGCGGTAGGGTGCTGTCGTCTTCTATCGAAAGCATTCGTCGGCCTAATCCCCAGTTGACGAGTCCAGGGCTCAAAGCCAACAACAATGCGAAGGTCAGATGCACGCCATTCAGGTTGCCTGGCGACGGACCAGCAGATTCGACAGCCAGCCGCCCAGGGCATAGGTTGCGAAGGCCCACAGGGTACCGATGAGCACACCCAGCACTGCCCCGAACCACGGTGGACTGGCCTGTTTGGCCAACTCCGGGAACAGACGGAAAATATCGTCGCTGCGCAGGATCTCCGCCATCCCCGACCACGGCGGTAGCCAGGTGGTGACGATCGAGCCGATCTCATAGGCGTCCCCGGTGAGCGACATGAACGGGGCCAAGGCGAACGGTAGCCAGAAGCCAAAACCGAAGCCGCTGCGACGGCGGGCGGCCCAACGCAGGGCCCACACCCCGGGGAAGACGGTCAGCAGGAACGGCCCGAAGTCGGTCGCCAGGTAGATGCCATCGTTGCCGCCGGTGTCGAAACCCGAGAGTCGTCCAGCATAGTCGCCCCCAGCTTCGACAAAAGGGATGATCTGAGCCAACAGGCCACCGCCATACAGCGGGGCGATCTCCAGTCGACTGACGGTTCCGCCGGTGACAATGCAGGCAAACGCATGGAGCAGCTCGTGTAACGGTACGTAAATCCACCAGCCGACCAACAAGCCGCCGAACAGCAGGAACAATCCTTTGACCCCGACCTCTAGGCAGCGCTCCATGCCCCCTAGAACATCCCGCACCGGCGCGGCAAAAAAAGCCTTCAGGGCATTAGCCTCAGCCACCAGTCGACGCCTCCTCGGTCTCCGAAGACGGTTCGCCGGTCTGATCAGCAGACGCCTCGTCAGGGTTTACCTCATCCTCCGTCTCGACAAAGGCACCGCCTTGCCAGAGCTTGGGACCGAGGGTCAGGGTTCGACCATCCGGCAAGAGGAACTGCCCCGAAATCTCGAGCTCCGGCGATCCTTTGACTTTGATTTCGACGTCGTGGCTAGCCACCTGCTGGCGGCCTTCCATGATCGGCAGGTGGAAACGCAACATGTTGGGCCGACGAATGTTCCGCACCGGTGCTTCACCGGGTCGCACGCGATAGAGCTCCCAACGGTAAAAATCGCCGGGCTTGACCCGTGCACTGAACTCTCCGTTGAGGGCAGTGATCTGGATGTAGTTGCTGTCGATCAGCGACAGTTCGGTAATTTCACCGTTGGTGTTGGTGATCGAGAATCGCATCAACCAGCCACGCCCGGTGCGACGTTGCAGGCTGACGCCGAACTCCAGCGCGGGCGATGCCGGGTCCGAATCGAGCGCGTTGAACAAGTTCTCCAAGGTCAACGACAGTCGTTCTTCGGCGCTCGGCAAACGATAGTAGACTTGGCCGAGATGGTTCGGGAACTGCCACGCTGCTACTAAACGAGTGAGTTCTTCGATGTCGGAGGTTGCGGCCCGTACGACCCGTATTCCCTCACCGATCTCGAGCTTCCACTTACCAACTCGCGTCGGCTTCTCCGCCATCACCGCATAAACTCGGCGGTTGACACCCTCCAAACTGAACCCAGGGCGCAGCTTCAAGGCACGATTCCACAGGATCTCTTGCAGCGAAAGACGGGTGGTTCTCGCTTTGACACCACCGTTAGTGTTGAGGTGAGTCGCCGTACCCAACCCGACGATTCCGATCTGATAGGCGCCGCCAATCCTCTCCAACTTCTGCAGTTGGATCTCGAGCTCGACAAAATCCCACGCTTTACCGCTCTCGGCCTCTTGGACTCGCTGGCCGTAAAGAAACGGCACGACGAAGTCGACCGCTTCCACGACCTTCTCGATCTCAGGATGGTCGATCCACCGTCTCTGCAGACTCACGGAGAGAAACAACGTTCGATCGAGCTCTTTACGCAAGGCTCTGAGAAACTCGGCAAAATCGGTGAAAGACTCCACCGGATCGAGGTCAAAATGAATCCCGGTAGGAACACCACCGCGACTCTCGATGTCGAAGCGGAGCTGGCGGGCTGCCTCTGCGACCCGCTCAACCAGATCCTCCGCGACCAGGCCAGTTGGCCAGCTGCCGTTGATCGCCAACGTGACCGGCATCGACTGCGGCGCGTCCGGCGCCTCGACCCGAACCAAGGGCCCCTCTGGTGAATCGGGATCAAACTCGGCCACCGTGAGGTAAATCTCGCTGATCCCAGCCTCGGCCAACCGCGCCAAGTCGCTGGTTTCCAACGGCTCTGAGCCCGTGCCGATCCACAAAGCTGAACTCGGTGACTTTTCCGGCGGGCGCCAGGATTCTGGACATCCGGTCAACCAGAATGCACTCAGAACACAGAGCAAGATGCGAGTCACATTCAATGCAGGGATCTTCCTAGAAACTGTACGTTCTTCTCGAAAACAGTCTCCAAAACAGCCTCGAGGCAACCATCCAGAAACCAGTTTCCACCTCCCAGGGAGCCCCCTGTGGAGCGAGCACGCAGCGAGTATGTATGAGCAAGAACACAGATCCTAACTCTCCGGACGATTGTAACCAATAGGGTTGGCGGACATTAGGCGTCGAGGCGAGTTACGGAGCGGCGCGCACAGTCCACAGGGGGCGACCGGACGACCGGCGTTCATGGATGCGAGCTAACTAGAAGATTCAGTGGTTGATTGTCGAGCCAGGGGAATTGTAATCGTGACCTCCAACCCACCGCTAGGCCGATTCATCGCTTCGATCCCCCCACCATGCTCTTCGACAATCCGCCGGGTGATCGCCAGTCCCAAACCGGTTCCGGAGTCATAGGTCGAGAAGTAGGGCTCGAAAATGCGCCGTAAGAGATCAGGCTCGACCCCGGGTCCGGAATCGATCACTCGAATCCTGGCTTTATGGTCAACCTCAGCCAAGGACAGTTCGACCTCCCCTCGATCCTCGCTGGCACGCAGCGCGTTTTCTAACACATTACGCACCGCACGCAGCAACAACTTAGCGTCAAAACGAGTCTCGAGTTGCTCGAGCTCACACACCAGGCGGATCGCGACGCCACTGCGGGCAGCGTCGCGATACCCCTCGACCAACTCCTCGAGCGCCACCAACAGATCTCCGGGTGCCAGTACCGCTCGTGGAATCCGACTATAAATCGAGAAATCCGACGCTATGTCCGAGAGCTCCTCGACTTGCTTGAGGATGTTGGTGGTACAGCGCTCGAACACCTCGTCGAACCGCTCGCGGTCGGTACGGTAGACCTGCCGCATGTGATCCGCTGACAGGCGGATGGGGGTGAGCGGATTCTTGATCTCATGGGCAATGATCCGGGCCATCTCCGCCCAGGCCTCGAGTCGCTGACCGCGCAGCACTTCGGTGGCATCGTCGACCACCAGCAGGGTCGTGCGATCCTCGGCGCCAGGGATCGGCACCCATGTCAAGGTCCATTCACGGGACTCCCCACCTTCGTCCTGGAGGCCGAGTGTCGCCTGCTCTGGTTGGTCACCAACCGACGCCAAGAAACCTTGCACCGGCTGCAGTCGGGGATCGTCGGCCAACGATTGATCGATGTTGATACCGATCTCCGACCCCAACAGGTCGGCGGCAACCCGATTCTGTAGCAAGACGCGACGCTGATGGTCGAGGGACACCACCCCCGAGGTGATGTTGGCGACAATACGCTCAACCACCTGTTTCTCGAGGACCAGCTTACGCCGCCCTTCAGCCAAACGCCGGGCCATGTCGTCGATCGCGTCGGCCAACGACTCGAGCTCGTGCTCGTGAGGGACAACATCCAGATAATCCGCGCCGGAAGCGATGCGACGGGTGCCGTCGATCAGCTCCATGATCGGCTTGGTAAAGCTCCTCGCCAGTCGACTGCCGACCGCAAACAACAGCAACACCAGCGCCGAGGTCACCAGGGTTGCGCGCCGCCCGAGAGCCTCGAGCTCACGGGCGACTTCCTCCTCTTGTTCGAGCAGCGGTACCGAAAGGAACAAACCATTAGACGCACTGCTGGCACTGCCGACCTCCAACGGAGCATAAAGCTCCAGGTAGCCGACCTCGCCGCGATGCTGGCGGAATCCCATCTTGTAACCGCTCAGCGCTAGCCGTGAGAAGACCTCTCCGGGGATACGCCGCGGCAGCAGGCCGGACGTAAACAACTCCTGCTGGCTAGAGGCGAACACCTCACTGCCCCAATAAAGATTGACGGGGTGCTCGACGACGCTGGCGATCCACTCCATCAGGGAACGGTTGACTTGCGTGTGAAGGTCGAAGCCGAGCTCCAAGCCGCGCAGATAGTCGAGCAAAAACACCCGGGCTGAGATCAACGCACTCTGCGCGTTGGCCCGCTGCTCATCCCGTTGACGATCCGCGAAGCTCTGCAGCAGCACCAGGTTGAGGGCTATCAAGGGCAGCAACAACAGCACGGCGTAAACCAATAACATGCGCTTGGAGTAGGACCGTACCGTACGCTCGAAGAGATCACGAAACGCTGTCCAGGGCAAGCCGAGAACCAACGCCAGCAGCGCGATGACGGTAATCCAGGCAAGCGATCCCAAGGCATGGATGCCCACTCGTTCGAGCCCAGCGAGCGGCGTCAACTGAGGCAGGTAAAGGAGCTCGATACCGTCCGCTCCGTCTTGGCGCCAAACCCAGGCACGCCCGTCCGGGATATCGAGTGCCGTCGGGGCATCAGCTTCCCACAGCGCCAGATCGATCGGAGGCGCTTCCCCCCAGGGGCTCGAAATCGCCCGCCCCGCCTCATCGTAAAGACCATAAAGCACCCCGCGCGGTAAGCCATCGAGTGCCTTCCGACGGCCACCACCGCGTAGTAGGGCTTCGTCCAACTCGTCGACCTCGGACACTCCCAAGCGAAAACCGGGACGCGGTACCAGCCAATATCTCGCTAGGCCCCAGCTACGCCCATCCCGAACCAACTCGGCCTCGCCGATAATCAACGACTCGTTCCACTCCGGCCGCGGCGGCACACTCCAGCGTTCAGGCGGCAAGGTCAGGGCAGGCTCTTCGTTGACCGACAGCCCAAAGGAAAAGATCGAGAGCTGGCCATCGGGAGTCTCGATCGCCAACGCCGACAGCGCATCGAGTTGCGACAACGGCGAGTCTTGCCACAGAACAAACGCCAAATCCTGAGCATCGATCGGACCGGCTCCGAGCGGGGTGACCAGGTCTCCGAATTGTCCGGCATCAAAATAACTGTAGACCTCGACATTCAGATCGGTCAGCTCGTCGCTGGTCGGCGGTTTGATCTGCGGCAGATACTCCTGTTCGAGCTCGAATCGGAACACCTCACGATAGGCGATCTCCCAACTGCTACTGCCAGCGAGAGCGGCCAGAACCAACAGCGTGGTCAGTGCCGCTGGACGCTCACTGAAGTCGACCCCGGCAATCCATTTGACAATCGCCGCGCCCGCCAGACCCAAGAACGGGACAGCCAACCAGGGGAAGTCACAAACCGCCGCGCTAGCCAACAACAACACTGTCGCCCACCAGGCGTCGCGATCATCTAAGGCAACACCGCAGCGGGGCGCCACCAGGCCGAGCAGACCCAGTGCGGACAGGCACCAAACCAGGCAAAGCGCAAACGTATCCGTGCTGCCGGAGAAGGCCGACGTCACATCCTCGGGACCGGTCCAGCGCTGATAAGCGTAGGCGGCCAACGTAAGGACGATCAGTGTGACAGCGCCACGGAACGAACCCCTAACGATATCGAGAGTCGGAGAGCGCGGCCGAATGAGGCCCCAAGTCGCCAGACCAACACTGACCGCCAGAGCAACGTTCAACGAGTTCTCGAGGCCGGCGGCGGTCCCCAACGCGGCAACGCCTGCGACTGCCAACATGGGTAACCCGGGAGGCGGTTTACGAAGCGGGTCTTGCGGCAACAATCGCGAGCCGGCAGTCCGCACCAGGACCAACGTGAACAACGTCACGCCGACCAACCCGACGCCGACGCGATAAAGCAGGTTAGCCAACCCCCTAGGCTGACGCTCGACGCCATTCGGGCGGATGATGAAGATCGCTGGCCCCGAATCTGCCATCAGTCGCAAAGTACCTGCTGACGGTTCGGCATCACGCTCCCCTACCATCCAACGCAGCGCATCGATCCGTGGTAGAACTGAAGTCGCGAACGGCAAACGGTCGGCGGCTAAGCTACGTCCGGCGACCAGCCGCCAAGGTCGACGCTCGTCGGACAACGGTGCGACGGCAAAAACCGTCGACTTGGTGAAACCGCGGCGATAGGCAAATCCGGACTCGGGCAGATCCGACGCAGCCAGCGTATGGAGCAGGCCTTCCCCGGCCCATGCCACTGGTTTTTCACCATCCGGGGCGAACAGCAACAAGGTGACTTCGAACTTACGATCTTCGACCCAACGCTCGAGTAACTGGAACTCTTCGAGATGTGCTCCACTCTGGGGTGGCGGCTCTTCGAAACGGGACGCACCAACCTTGGCGATCGTCATCAACTCATCCCACAGCACGCCAAACCCATGTTGCAGCTCAGCTTCCCAAAGCTCCTGAGGGGGGTCCTCGATACGATGCACCACCATTGACGCCACCAGGGCAAGCACGGCGAGCGTCAAGGTGACGCTGACGAAAAAACGCTCCTGACGTGGCGGCTGAGCCTTGATCCACAACAGCACGAGGCCAGCAAGCGCAACACTGGCGGCGACGGTCGGCAACAGCAGCGCTGCCCCGCAGGCGAGCAGGATTGCGGTCTCGAAAGCTGGCCGGACCCGTTCCACTCGAGGTTGATGCATGCAGGGTTGGCCGACGTCGCGGCGCCGGCTAGCCGGCGCCGTCCGACTCGGAAAGCCCTAGGCGGTTGATTTTCATCGCCAAGCCGTTGCGCGATAGACCCAGTTGGCGGGAAGCTGCCGACTTGTTGCCATTGGTTCGACGTAAGGCTTCGCGGATCGCCGCCCGCTCACAGCCGGCGACGAGTCGGTCGAGATTGAGCTCGGAGGTGGTCTCCGGCCGCAGCCCCTGGATCTTGCCGAGCCGCACCTCCTCCGGCAACATGGAGTCGTCGATCGGCTGACCCGACGAGCACAGATAGACCAGGCGGCGGACAATGTTTTCGAGCTCGGGAAGATTGCCGGGGTAATCATACACCGTCAACGCTTCCATCGCTTTGACGGTGATGCCCTGAATCCGCTTTGAGGTCTGATGGCAACAACGATTGACCGCCGCTTGGATCAGCAACGGTAAATCGGCGCGCCGTTCGCGCAGAGCTGGAACGTCGACGGTGAACTGCGCCAGTCGATAGGCTAGGTCAATACGAAGTTTGTCCCGGGCCACCTGGGCTTCCAACGGCGCACGACACGCAGCCACCAAGCGGACATCCACCCGGGTCGACGACAAGCTTTCGGTGGGCTCGAGCTCACCGGAGCGAATGAAGCGCACCAGACGATCCTGCAGCTCGAGGGGCAGATGTTCGACGTCTTCGAGATACAGCGTACCGCCGTCTGCCAGCAGCAGCTTGCCTTCGCGGGTCAGCGGGCCGTGTTTGCCCGCAATCTCGGCGCCGAAGAGGCTGGCTTCGATCTGATTGGGTTTGGCACCAGCGCACGATGCGGTCACGAACGGTCCCTCTCGGCGAGCGCTCGACAAGTGGAGTGAATGGGCCAGCAGTTCCTTAGACACTCCCGGTTCGCCCCGCAACAGGACATGAACCGGCGGATCGATCGCGGCTTGCAATTGGGTCAGCGTGCGCCGCATGCTCTTGGACTCGCCGGCGATCAGCCCGGGCGCCAGAGTCAAGCCCATCTGCTCGCGACGCCCGAACAGAATCGGCTCAAACTGCCCGACGTGGTGCACCAGGCCGAGGATCAACTGATCGCCCAGGGTCCGTAACGCCGCCAACGGCGACCATTCGTCGCCCACAAAACGAGGCAGGGCCATGACGAAGAGGTAGGGACGGTCGAGAGCCCGGATTGACCGATAGGCCATCCAGGCGGGCTCGCCGGTGAGCTCGGCCGGCAGGGCGACCACTTCTGAAGACTCCCCGTCACCCTGATAATCGCTGCCCTGTGGATCGCCACTGTGTTGTTCGCTGACGTGATGTTCGCCAACCTGTTGATCACTACGCTGATGTTCGCCGGCTTGGTGTTCGCCGGCCTGGTGATCGCCGGCCTGGTGATCGCCGACCTGACGCAGCATCTCGTCGCCGGAGCCGAGCCAGCGCTCGTCGGTCGCCACCACGAACTTGATACCACGCGACTCGGTCTCGCCCTGAAACAAGAAGAGCACGCCGCCACCAAAGTCCCTGAGCAGCCCAATCATCAACGACTCGAGTGTCGTGGCACTCGACGAGTCCGCCAATACCCATTGTGAAATCCGGGCCAGGTGCTCGAGCATGCGCGGCGGATCGATCACCGGCTCCCCCGTTGGCTCGTCGACAACCACCTGGACATCGTCGGGATTGTCCTCCGCCACCACATCTTCGAGCAGCAAGGCGATCGATCCCAGTCGAATCTCATCCAGCACTTGTAATCGTGCTTGGCGCACTCGCTGGCCGTTGACCACAACACCCTTACGGCTGCCGAGATCTTCGATCTCTACTTCATCTCCAATGGCACGCAGCCGAGCATGCTGACGACCAACGCCAGCATAGGGCAATTGAATGTCGCAGTCTTCACCGCTGCCGATCAACAGTTCACTCCGATCAACGGCGAAACGCTGCACACCGTTCTGGGCATAAGCAACCAATCGATGCATGAGCGGGATCCTATCGCAAGCGCTCCCGAAGCTGCCGTATCGAGCACGAGGTCTGGTAGTCTCCGCATCATGAACGATCTTTTCTTGAGAACCTGTCGTGGCGAAACGGTCGAACGCTCACCGGTTTGGATGATGCGGCAGGCTGGACGTTACCTCCCCGAATACCTGAAAGTTCGCGAAAAAGTCGACTTCTTGACCCTCTGTCGCACTCCCGAGTTGGTCGCCGAAGTCACGCTCCAACCGGTGGACCTGGTGGGTGTCGACGCCGCAATCGTTTTTGCAGACATCCTGTTACCCCTGGAGGCGATGGGTGCCGAGCTGAAGTTCGTAAAAGGCGACGGCCCGTGTTTCCCACAACCTGTTCGCCGTGCCGAAGACATCACACGATTGATCGTGCCAGATGTCGACGAAACCTTGGGTTACGTTTTCGACGCCTTGCGCTTGGTGCGTCGCGAGCTCAACGGTCGTGTACCCCTGATCGGCTTCGGCGGCACCCCCTGGACCCTCGCTGCCTACCTGGTCGAGGGTGGGAAGTCCAAGTCTTTTGCCCACCTGCTGGGCTGGAGTTACCGCGACCCCAAGGGACTGAGACAGCTGTTGGACAAAATTGCCGATGTCTCCATCACCTATCTACAGCGGCAAATCGCTGCCGGTGCCCAAGCCATCCAGGTCTTCGACACCTGGGCGGGATTGCTCGACCGTCAACGATTCCGTGAGGTTGCCTTGCCGTCGTTGCGCCGTATCCTCGACAGTCTCCAGAATACGGTACCTTTGATCTACTATGCCAACGGCGGCGGTCACTTGCTCGCCGAGCTGAAAGAACTCCCGGTCAACGTGTTGTCGGTCGACTGGCGCCTACCCCTCGACGAGGTGCGACAGCTGGTCGGCAACCGTCTGACGCTGCAAGGCAATCTCGATCCCACCGCCTTACTCAGTACCCCAGCGGATATCCGCCAACGGGTGGCGCGTCTGATCGAACAGGGCCGGGGCGGAGGCCACATCATCAATCTCGGTCACGGTATTTTGCCGATGACACCGGTCGACAATGCCCGCGCCTTCATCGACGCGGCGCAAGAACTGTCGGTGACAAACAGCTGACAGTCTCGCGGGTCACCCCGGATTACCCCAACCTCAGCTCAGGCAGCAGGCAGCCGGCGAATTGCGACCGCGGTCGAATCGTCGTCAAAGCCAGCACCATCGTTGAAGGCCGTCATCTCTTGGCCGATCGCTCGCAACAGATCGATCGATCGGCCCGAGAGGTTCTTGCTCAGAATCGTCTGTAAACGCTCGGTACCGAACTCCTCGTTCGATTCCGACATCAGCTCGGTCACGCCATCGGTGTAGAGCAGCAGAGTGCTACCCGGTGGTAGCTCGATCTGTCGACTGGTGTATTGGACGTCCGGCACCAACCCAACGATCGGCCCGGTCGGCATCAACTCTTCCATACCGTCAGAAGTTGCCAAGATACCTGGGTTGTGACCACCGCTGACGTATTCCAGCGTATGATTGGCTGGATCGAGTTCGGCATAAAACAGGGTAGCAAACCGATTGGCTGGCGAGATCGCGAGTAAAGCCTGGTTGAGCTGGGAGAACATCACTTCGGGTTGCGGGACAGTTTGGATCAGAGCCCGTAACGAGGCCTGGAGTGAGGCCATCAACAACGCGGCACCGACCCCTTTGCCGGCGACGTCGGCTATCGCGAGGGCCAGCTTGCCACTCGCCAGTGGGATGAAGTCGTAATAGTCGCCACCAATTTCGAAACACGGCCGGGTCGCGCCGTAGATGTCATAACCATCGAGTTCTGGGCTCTCGGACGGCAACAGACTGCGCTGGATCTTGGTTCCGACAGCCAGTTGCTCCTCCATCCGCCGCTTCTCGATTTGTTCTTCGAGCAGATAGACGTTCTCCAGCTTCACCGCCGCCATGTTGGCGATCAGCCCGACCAACCGTAAATCCCGCGCGGAAAACGTCCGTCCCATAATCCGGTGATCGAGGTAGACCAGACCGATCACATCGTGGTTGTTCCAGAGCGGCACGCAGATCAACGAACGAACACCCTCGAGCTGGATGCTGACCGCCTCGTCGAAACGTTCGTCCGTCTGTGCGTCCAGGGTCAAGATCGCCTTCTTGTAGTCCACCACTTCATCGAGAATGGTGTGACTGAGCCGAACCTCTTCAACACTGGCAAAGCCATGGAACGCTCGGACCTCGAGTTTGGGCTCGTCACGCCTCGATCGCAACAACAGAGCGGCTCGCTCAGCATTCACCGCCTCGAGAACCAATCGTAGAATGCGCTCGACAAGCTCGGCGAGGGGATAATGAGAGATCAAGGCGGCGGCAGCGGCGTTCAGCGCCGGCAACAGGCTCGCTTCTTGCTCGCTGGAGACCAACAGTGTCGGCGCTTCCTGATAACGCTCAAACACCAGGTCATCCGTCGACAGCACCACCGTGCTGTCGCCACCGAAGCGCCGTGATCCGGCAAAGCCGTGACGCGCTGGTGCAGCCTCGTAATAGCGCAGCTCAATATCCCCGAGCACGATGGTGTCACCATGCGCGAGAATCTGGCGCCGCTTCAGCATCGAGCCTCCAAGATAAGTCCCGTTGCGGCTGTTCAAATCTTCGAGACAGTGCCTGCCGTCTTCCCAGGTGATTCGAGCGTGGGTCCGCGACAGCCACGGATCCCGAAAATGGAGGGCATTACCCGGACCACGCCCTATATCGAAATCCTCGGCTCCGAGTTCGATCTCGTAAGGGGATTTCTCTCCCCGTTCAATGCGCAGAATCGCCATGGCTTGGTTGCTTGTTCGAATCAGCTGAGGCTATCGGGTTGGTAGAAACTGAAGCAAGCGTCGCCGTACTTGCGGGTGTCGGTTCGGCGCCAGGATGCGTAGGTTTCGGGAAGCTCGACCCGACGGGAGTGCTCAACCGCGAGCTCGCCGGTAGGCGCCAACCAAGGTGGTAGTGCAGTCAACAAGGCCTCATACTCCTCAAAATCATAGGGGGGATCAGCAAAAATCAAATCGAACGGTGTTTCCCCTATCGTCTCGGGAGGGTTTCGCGCCAGGTCCTTGGGGAGTCGCCAGCGCCACACCTTCGACGCTGCGGGAGCCAAATCCTCCAGATTGCGACGCAGAGTTCCCAAGACCCGCGACGCTTGCTCGACAAAAACAACCTCGCGAGCGCCGCGACTCGCAGCTTCCAGGCCAATCGCCCCCGATCCGGCAAACAGGTCCAAAAAGCGACAGTCCGGCACGCGATCGCACCAAATCGAAAACAGCGCCTCCCGCGAACGGGATTCGGTTGGACGGACCCCCGGCGCAACAACAAGCCTACGTCCGCGCAAGTTGCCGCCTTGAATCCGCGGCCCGCGACCTCCAACCGAACGTGCAGGACGAGTGCCGGTCACCGGCGACCCTGCTCACCTACTGAAGCGAACGCATTGGACAGTTCGTCGAGGGACACAAAAATCCGCAACGGTGTGTCGATCCCCTCAAGCTCGACACCACGCCCATCAATGGTTAATGCCACGACTCGATATCGTTTGCCCTCGGTGGTCACCAGTACATCACCTCGACTCGGTCGGTAGTCGGTCGGAACACGATCGGCGACAGCCAGCGGGCGTGTGAAATCGGCCAAGTCTTCGGCAACCTGGATCAGTTGCGACACGATCAACGCCGGTATTTCGAGTGGGGTAAATTCCCACTGCTCCGTTGGCTCACCAGGTAGTGCTAGGACAAGCTCGCAGGCATCCACCCAATCTCCTTGGGGCCCACTGTGGAGAGAGCCGGCTGCCAACGGATCCCCAGAGGCATGTAACCGACGTAACGTTCCGAGGGTCGTTTGCAGCTCTTCCGGCAACAGTTCGTCGAGCTGCAACTCCTGATCGTCCCACAGCCCCTGCCGCAATCGAACGGTGCCGTTGGCGAATAGCGTCACATCGCGTCGGCCGAGATGATTGGAACACGTGTACCGGAAGACCTCAGTGCTGCGATCATCCGCCCAAGCCACGCCTGACAACAAGTTCGGCCCGAGCAGGCGGTTTATCGCAAGATCGCCAACCAGCAGCCCACAGACCACCAAGGCGCCAACCATCACACCGCTGCGAGGCAGTACCCCATGACCAGACGGTACTCCACCGGCAGACTGTACTCTACAGACAGACTGTACTCCACGGGCAGACGGTACAGCGCAATTCCACATCACGCCCAGAGTCTACACTGCAACGCTTCAAGCTGGCTTAGAGCGAAGCCGTCGTGACGCTATCGCAGGCGTGGGGACAGCCCGCTCAATCATCCCCTGGCGATGAGGCTCCGCTCTCTTCAGCCGCCACAGCGTCCTCTGCCTGAGCTTGTGCGGGCAGATCATTGGCGTGAAAGATGAAACGGTTGGCGTATTCGAGTCCCGACCAACTCGTCAACAGAACCATCACCGTCAGCACACCCTTGGCCAGCAAATTGACCTGATCGGTCAAACCCGTGAGCAGGTAGATGAAAACCGCGGCCAACTGAAAGCCGGTGTTCCACTTACTCACCCGGCTCGGCGGAAATTTCTTGAGGCCGATCGTTAGCCGGACGATCAGCGCCACGCCGACGATGATGATGTCACGAGTAATCACCAACACCGTCACCCAGATCGGAATCTGCAAACCGGTCGGAACTCCAGGCCAGGCCAACAGAACAAAAGCCGAGGTGACGAGCAATTTGTCGGCCGCCGGATCGAGGTAGGCCCCGAGAACGGACTGTTGCTGGTAGAAACGTGCGATATAGCCATCGAGTAAATCGGTAATGCCAGCCAGGCCAAAAATGGCGAATGCCCAACCAGGGTGTCCTTCGATCACCGCGACGATGAACATCGGCACCATCACGATCCGGAGGGCCGACAGTAGGTTCGGCCAAGTCATCCGCCGGAGCCCAACATGTTCAACGTGCGCCGAAAGAGGTCCAGGGCTTCACGCCCAGCGATCGCCGTCGGTGCGCAAGGCGTATCACCCTTCACCAAGCGACAGTCCGTCGCGAGTTGGCAGATCGAACGCCAGGAGCGATCGACGTTCAACACGCTAGCGTCCGGTAGGCACGAAAATGACCGCCGATCCGAGTCGAGTAGACGCACTAACGCTGCCAACACTTCGACTTGGGTCGCCGCGGCGTCCGGTTCGAATCGGTGTCGGGTCTCGTCAACCTCCATCAGTCCCAGATTGAGCACCTTGAGAATGACATCTCGAGTTGGATGATCCAGGATATCTGCAGCGATTGGCGGATTGGTCACCTGCGAACGGCGCACTTCGGGCACCAGCCAATAGAGCAATGTGGCGACATCGGCACGATCGAGCTCCGCCTTGCGACTGGTCTCCTGAACTTCTGCCGGCAGCAACTGAAGGCGCCAAAGAAACTTGGCTTCGTCCAGAAGTTCCCGTGTGCTCGCGTCGTCGGGAAAGTCCCGAATTAATGCTTCGAGCTTGTCGAGTCCAACCCGGACGTCGCCAACCTCGAGCTCGAGCTGGCCTTCCCGTTGTAGGTGTTCGAGCGCGCCGGTCTGCTGTCCGAGTAGCCGGACCGCGGACAGCTCACGCTGCAGATCACCAGTCTCGATCGCCACCCGACGGGTGCCCTCGACCAATTCCCAGGACTCCGCAGCCCAATGCTCGAGCCATCCGAGATGTTCCTCGGCAACCTCGACGCGCCCGCGATCGAGCTCACTCTCGAGCTCATTGAAGACAATCTGCAAGGCTCGTGGACGCAAGGTGTCACTCCGCTTCGCTGCCGAAAGATCGCCTTGCTCAGCGAGGTGACTAAAAGCCTCGAGAGCGATTGGAAGATCGCCGGCACGTTCAGCAGCGCCGCCCAACAACCACTGTGCAGCCGTATAGGCGGGCAATTCATCAACCACCGCCCGCAGCACTTCGATCACCTCCGAATCGCGGCGTCCAAGGTACTGCGTTTGAGCCAGCAAAACCTTGGCCGGATGAAAGCCCGCATTTCCATTTAACAACTGGCGGGCGATCGCTTCGACGACTGGCAGCTCAGCGCCGTGACGCAGATCGTCGTAGGCGTCATCGATTACTGCTGTCAGTTCGTCGGCCGCTGTCAACGGATAGCCGCTCAGCGGCTGGATGACATAGGGATCTTCCCGAGTAACCGGCCGAGTAACCGGAGCCTCGGGCGCCGGACTGGCGCAGGCCGCGAACAAGAGGATAGGGAGGGCGCGGATCAGGCGCCTTCGACATGCAGGGTACACTGTGGAATCGGGCGAGATCAGCCGTTTTGAACGCCCGCCTCGGTAATGGTCGAAATCGCGTGCTTGTAGACCAGGATCTCTTGCGCCCCGGTATCGACAACAACAGCAAAGCGGTCGAACCGCTTGAGTCGCCCTTGTAACCGCTTCCCGTTGACCAGCTCAAAGGCCATCTGTCGGGCTTCCTTGAGGCTTTGGAAGAGAAATCCATCCTGAATATTGATGTTATGCCTGCTCATCGAGCCACTGAACCTCCACTGTTGAGCTGTTCGAACAAATCCGGTAATTCCGCTTCGAGATCGGAAGCTGGAATCCACCGCACGTCTTTTTCTTTGCGAAACCAGGTCATTTGTCGCTTGGCGTAGCGACGGGTAGCCCGGATCGTATCTTCCATGGCCGCCTGCAAGCTCCAGCCCCCTTGGACATGCCGAACGATCTGCCGATAACCGATAGCCTGGAAAGCAGGGACCAACGGATCGACTCCTTGATGAAGAATCGCTGCAACCTCGTCGACCCAGCCCCGCCTGACCATATCCTCGACCCGGCTCGAAATGCGATCGTATAGGATGGTTCGAGGCACCGTCAAACCGATCTTGATCGCCTTCAGAGGCTCAGCTCCGAGGGGTCGCTGACGAATCCAGCTAGACAAGGGGCGACCGCTGGAGGATGCAACTTCGAGTGCACGCAAGATCCTCTGTCTGTCTCGGGGAGCTAGTCGACGAGCGGTATCTGGATCAACTGTGACCAGTTCTTCGTAGAGAGCCGCAATACCTTCGTCAGCACATCGTTCTTCGAGCAATCGCCGGGTATCCGGATTGCTGGGGGGTATCGGGCTCAAACCCTCCAATAGAGCCCGCAGATAAAGCCCGCTGCCTCCGACCAGGATGGGAGCACGGTCGCGCTGACGAATCTCGTCGATCAACGGCCGGGCGCGTCGTACAAACTCTCCAGCAGAATAGACCTCTTCTGGATCAAGGATATCGACAAGATGATGTGGCAGCGTGGCGCGCATCTCCAGAGATGGTTTGTCGGTACCGATTTCCAGCCCCCGGTAAACCTGCAACGCATCAGCGTTGATGATCTCACCATCAAGCTCCTCGCCAATACGCAAACCAAGACTCGTCTTGCCGGTTGCCGTAGGCCCCAAAATAGCGATCAAAGGTCTCATCTAGCTGGCTCACCGCAAATCGTCAGGTCGAAGCCATATCAGGTCGAAGCCACATCAGGTAACCATTAAGCTGCTCCACATCGACAGCCTCATTCTGCGCTACCAACGTTACATTGTCCATGACGGGCTTCGCGTACTCTTTGCAGGCCACATTCTCACCCAGAGATATTTCGGAGACTTGTAGAGGCTCACTTCCCTGAAGATACTCTCGGTTGCCCTGGTAGCTCGATCGCGATTGGACCTTCTGGTCTGAAACGGAGCCGAATCATGCCTTGCTGGTCGGTGCGCAGCACCGTAGCGCCTACCGTTTGTAGCCGTTCGATAACCGTTGGGTGAGGATGGCCATAATGGTTGCCTACACCACAGGAGATGACGGCAAGTCGAGGCGCCACCGCCCGCAACAGCACATCCGATGTCGAGGTTTTACTGCCGTGATGTGCAACCTTGAGCACATCGAAGCGGCGCCATTCAGCGGCACCGCCGCGTTTGTTTTGTGACAGGTAGTGATCCGTCAGTTGACGCTCGGCCGCCTGCTCAATATCACCGGTCAGCAACACACGACGTTGATCGACCGCGGCATCTATCACCAGCGAACGACCGTTTCGCCCTCGCCGTGCGCCCGCTGACGGATGCAGGACCCGCAACCGCCAACGACCAACGGCCTCCACCTCACCTTGCCATAAGACTCGCCACCGACGAATGTTGGCTGCCAACAGTTCGGCCACACACCGACTGTCGAGCCATCCAGGGCCCATCCAGAGCTCGCTTACCGGCAGATAACGCACGACGTCGACCAAACCAGCGCAGTGGTCCATGTCCGGATGAGTCAACAGAACCGCGTCGAGGCGCCGAATGCCCATCGCTGCCAAGGCAGGAACCAGGACACGTCCCCCCAAGTCGCCATTTGGCCAACCTCCCCCATCAATCAACACCGCCTGACGACCATCCCGTAGCAAGGTCGCATCCCCCTGCCCGACATCGAGCACGATGAGCTCGGGATCAGCACACTTGACGGCGCCAGACTGAGCAAGACACCAGGCCAAAACCACAAACCGCACGGCTCTTCTTGGCCACAGTCCCACCGCTACCCCAGCAAGAGCCAACAAGCAGCTCGATGTCGGCGAGACCCCGAAAGGTAACAGCAGACTTGCGAAGGGTCCCAAGTCTGCCAGAGCCTGGACTGGAGACGCGGCAAAATCCAAGAGTGCCATCATCCAGTCGCCCGAGCCAATCAACAGTGTGAACGCCAGGACAACAAACGCTAGCACCAGACAACAAGCCAACCACGGAATCGCCACCAGATTCAACCATGGTGACAGCAGGTGGACCCCGCCGGACAGCGGCGCAATCCACGGCATGGTCGCCAGCTGTGCCGCCACGGACACGGCCAAGGCCCCTCTGAGTCCACGCGGTACCAGGGACCATCGGAGGTTGAAGGCTGGCAACAGGATCAAGATGCCAGCAGACGCCGCAAAGCTGAGTTGAAATCCAAGTTGGCCAAGGATTCTCGGATCGTGGACGGTCCAGACAGCAACGCAGCAGGCCAAGGCGTTGAGCCCTTGCGGCGGACGCTGGATAGCGAGTGCCGCCAGGGCGACCAGCCCCATCACAGCGGCTCGCGACATTGATGGCCTCGGTCCGACGACCAACAGATACATCACAATTCCCAGGATGGCAGGTACCATTCTGAACCGGGCTGGCAGCAAGCGTCCTGAAAACAACAGTAACAACGCCAGAAGACCTACGTGCAAGCCCGATACAGCCAACAGATGCGCCAAACCGCTATGCTTCAATGCTTGCTGCCAGGCCTTGGGCAACTTTGATCTGTCTCCCAAAAGCAGAGAACGCATTAGGGCAGTTCCTGGCGAATCCTGCCGTGCAATCTCGTCGATCGCACCTTCAACCTGATGCCGTAGCCGATCTGCGATCAACATCAGCAACCCCGGGGAAGACTCCAACTCTAGGAAGCGCTGACTCTTGAGGCGCATCCGCCACGGACCAGGATCAATCGTCGGCTGATTGGCGAAACCGACCGGACGTTTCAAATAACCTCGAAGGCGCACGGTCGCCCCGATCGGCGGCGGCGATTTGTCCAACGGCATCGTAACTTGAAGCGCAAAAACATCAGCCGCCACCCGGTGGCGCTGACGCCACCGCCGAACATCGACTCGAAAGAATGTCTCGTCGCGCTGTGCTACCGGATGGCTGCTGACCACCGCCACAACTTCTACCGGCCGTTGATGATCCAGTTGAGGTTCCACCACCGGCTGCAACCCTACGGCGAACAAACCGACAGCCACCGCAGCAAGTATTCGGCCGGCTCGATTGGCCAGAGCCAAACTGCAAGCCAACAGCAACGCGACCCAGGGCAACGGCAGGGAGCTTGCCAGCAAACCAACGCTGGCACCCACCAGCACTCCGGCTGCTGGTTCTACGGCGGGCGCAGCGCCATATCGTAGCACCGCCCACGGATCGATAGTCTGCTCACAATCCACATAGAACTAAAGACGTAAAAACCGTCTCCGATCTTTCGGATTGTGGTCAATTAATGTGCTGTAGGCGGCGACATCGCGCCAGCAAGTCTGCTCACGGCCCGGTCAGGCATCTGACGCCAAGACAGTGGCGAGATTGCCGAGCCCAGGAAGCGTCAACCAAAACGTCGAGCCGTGACCAACGCCCTCGGATTCGACCCAGATTTCACCACCATGCACCTCTACGATCCGCTTCACCAACGCTAGACCAATCCCCGTGCCTTCGATCGACTGATCGAGGCGATTGAACAGGCCGAAAATCTGCTCGTGATAGTGCGAATCGATCCCGACACCATTGTCCCGGACATAACAAGCGGGCTTGCCCCGGGACTCGCCGACTCCGATTTCGACCTTGGGATCTGTCTGCTCTCCCAAGAATTTAATCGCGTTCTCGAGCAAATTTTGGAACACCTCAACCAATCGAGGATGATCGCCAGACACGGTCGGAAGATCATCCATGATTCGCAGCTGAACATGACGTTCGGAAATCCGTCCTGCAACCAGCTCTGCTGCCTCGACAGCCAGCGATTTGAGCGGAACCTCCGTGGGAGGCAGCGTGACACGGCCAATCCGACTGAGCTCGAGTAATTCGTCGAGTAATCGGCCCATGGTGGCCGCCGCGCCGTCAATACGCTCGATATCACGCTGCACGCGCTCGCTCCTACCGGAAGCGACATCGCGCTCCAAAAGCCCGACAAAACCACGGATCGTCACCAAAGGGCTCTTGAGGTCGTGAGATACGGTATAGGTGAATCGTTCGAGTTCGGCATTCTTGGTTTCGAGTTGCTCGACGAAGGCCTCACGCTCTGCCTCGACCCGCTTGGTTTCGCTGATATCTCGAATCAAGGTCAGGGTGTGGGGGCGTCCATCGATCTCGATGGCTTCGACCGAAATCGAGCAAGGTACAGATTTCATCGTTTCCGGAGAGCCGCCGACTCGAACCTCGAAGCAAGTTTCGAAGTCGTGAACCTTACCGTCACGCTCCAAGGCCGCGCGCACACGCAGCCGATCGTCACGGTTCGTCCATAAACCGAGTTCGGCGCTCGTCCTTCCGACCGCCGCTTCACGGTCGATCCCGAAGAAACGGCTGAAACCCTCGTTGACTTCGAGTAGTCCACTGTCTGCTTTGGAGGTAATCACAATGGCATCAGGGCTCGAGCTGAACACGGTGTAGTACTTGGCTCGTGAAGCCTCGAGAGCCTCTTTAGCCTCGTCACGCTCCTTGAAGATCCGCTCCAACACGAAAATCAACAGGAAGGTAATGCCACTCAAAAGCACACCCGGCACTTCCGACAATGGCATCGACCACGAAACATGCCACGCGACGCCATCTTCGAACAGATCGATCGTCTGTCGCAGGACCGTCAAGATCATCATCAGCGGTAAGAAGGACAACCGCCAGTCGCGGACCCGACGAACCAAAGCAATCGACCAAAAGAAGTTCAGCACCCTGATCGCGATCGACAGGCAGATCAGGATGCTCATCTCTCAACCCCTGACTGGCGAGCCGGAGAAAAGCTGCGCCACAGACGTTCAAACTCACTGAGAAACGAAGGCACTAACCGTCGCTCATCAGTCACGACAATATTTTCCTGGTTGCGCAGCGAGGCACTCCGGGTCCAGTTGTAACTACCGGTCACCAACAGCAGCCGGTCGAAGATCGCAAACTTGTGATGCATGTGCTCTTTGCTGTTGTCGAGACGCACAGCAACTCCGTCGGAAGCCATTTCCCAAATATCGGAGCCGCGATCCCAACTCTTCTCGTCATCGGTGATGATGCGCACGGCGAGCCCCCGCCGATGGGCCCTCATAACAGCACGAGTGATCGAATCGTTTGTGATGGTGAAGACGCAAACGTCGACAGTCGACGATGCCTCGTCGAGCAGCTGGCAAATGTGTCGGGCACAATCTTGGCGTGGTGCAAAAAATGCCTCGCTACGATCACCAGATTTGGCTGACCGTGGGAGCAACAGCTTGATCACTCCCTCGAGCCAATCGATTGTCTGCTCTTCTGATATCGATCCCGGCGCGCTACGAGCGATCTCAAAGGCGCGGTCAGTAATCTGCAGTCGCTGGTCTACAGTCAGATCGAGGTCTTCCAAGACGGCTCTCAGAGCACGGCGCTCCGAGCGCGACAGGCGCCCGTCCTCTAGGGTTTCAGGTAAGCGCTGCTGAAGCTCATCAAAGTCCATACCGACTCCCTCCCTAGCCCTCCGGAGCTAATGCTTCTGGGGCAAACAGAGACAACACCGGCAGGTTGAGACGGCGCCTCAAGATCTCTTCTCGCAAACGCTCAGCGGCTCGTTCAAGCTCATCACTAGGCAAACGCTTGGCCAAGGCGCGCCGCGAATCTGACAGTTCGTTCTCGACATCCTGACGATCCTCTGCCATCAACCCAGCCTCGACCGCAGCCAAGACCTCAGCATCAATTTCCGTCAGCTGGGCTTCGATCGACTCGGCTTCGCCGGTCAGGCTGCGAATTTTGGCAGCTACGCGCTCCCCACCTACCAGGTTCTTTGGCAAGACTGTTGCCAACCGGTCCAGGCGGCCAGCAAGATCGAGTACCTCAGTGGCTTCTGCCGAGCCGGGAGAAACTAATTCTTGCTGGCGCCGCCAGGCTGCATCAACTGCCCGTTTGCAATGACGCAGGCTCCAAACCTTGCCTTGTTTCTCGCTCGAACGACGGCGCTCGAAGATCTCTCGGACGACTCGCTCCACCAGCTCTAGTGGCACGCCAGCATCGTGCCAGGCTCTGGCAATTTGCCAATCCTTCGGCGACAACTGGAGCGGCGAGCCACGCAACTCGAGGAAAACGTCTTCAATCGCCAAGAAGTACGGGTGGGGCCCCGACTCAGGATCAGCTAGCTCGGTGTCGGTCATAGATCAATTTGAGCCCGACCAGAGTCAACATCGGGTTGACCTCGCGGATGTACTTGGAACCTTCGGCGATCAATGTTGCTAGACCGCCGGTCGCAACCACACTTTGCAAATCAGTAAACTCTTTGAGTAATCGTGCGAGAATTCCGTCTACCAGGCCAATATAGCCGTAATAGATTCCCGACTGCATGGCGTTCGACGTGTTGCTGCCTACCAGAGTCGTGGGCTTGCGGACATCCACTCGATAAAGACGTGAGGCGCGAGAAAACAGAGCCTCCGCTGAAATACCGATCCCTGGAGCGATGACACCACCGATGTACTCCCCGTTTGCGTTGATCACATCGAACGTGGTTGCGGTTCCAAAGTCCACCACCACAACCGGCGCGCCATAAAGCTCGAGGGCAGCAACCGAGTTGACAATACGGTCGGCGCCTACCTCGGCGGGATTGTCGTAACGGATCGGCAAACCGGTCGGAAGCCCAGGTTCGATAAACACAGCAGAGGTATGAAGATAGTCTCGTGCCAGCGTCTCCATTGTCGAATTGAGGGGCGGTACAACCGACGAAATCATCATGGCGTCGGTCGCAGCTAGATCCAACCCCAGGCGTGCAAAGAGAGGCAACAACAAAGCACCATATTCATCGGCGGTTCGCTCACGATCTGTCGACAATCGCAAGTGCTCCACCAACTCATCTCCACGGTAGACACCAAAAACCGTGTTGGTGTTACCGGCATCAATCAAGACGATCTGCTCGCTGCCCGCTTCAACCACTTGGGTTCACCTCTCCCGCTGTTAAGAGTCGCTCTTCGCCTTGGACATCCAAACGCACGAATCCATGGCGATCAAAGCCACGGAAAATACCCGTCAGTTCTTCGCCGCCGGACCACCACCGCAAAGTCTCTCCGACTTGATGAACCGACATGGTTCGATACTTGGCTACAGTGTCTTCAGGCTTGTCGGTACCGCACAATGCCCGGTCGACAGCCGCCACGAGTTGCCCTGCAAATTCGGCTAAAGCAAGAGGTTTTGCCCCCTGCTCTTCCATCGAGGTCGCTCTTGGCTCAGCGTGATCCCCGGTTTGATTCACACCAAAACTAATCACCGCAACCGCAGAACTCTCGGCTCGGCTCGACACATCAATCAGGATACCGCCGAGCTTCCGGTCTTGTACCATGAGATCATTGGGCCACTTTAGCTGACACCGACCCGCTAGCCGCTCGTTGATCGAGTCCGCGAGGGCACAGGCCACCACCATCGGCAACGTTTGCAGCGCCACCGATCGAGCCGTCTCGTCCAACGGACGGATCATCGTTGCATAAACTCCAGCTCCAGGCGGGCTCGACCACTGGCGCTCTTCCCGACCCTGACCTGCGCTCTGCTGCCAAGCCAGGAAGTCAGCTGCCGGAGCCACAGCGCCCTCTTCAGAGTATTCCAGGACGATACGCCGTGCCAACTGGTGGGTAGATGCTGGGCGATTGAGCACAATCAGCCTTGAGCCGCCGCCAGGCCACGTTTGCCTAACTGCCCGCACATATTCGGGAAAATTCATGGCGACGACGCCCCCCTTGGAGGCGGCGAAACTGACATCTATTCGACCTGGCTCTCCAACTCGCGAATACGCTCCTTGATGAGCACCTCGGCCAGATCAGGAATAACTTCCCAAGCGACCTCACGCAAGGCTTTCTCTCCCATGATCTCTGCCACTCGTTTCGCGATCCGTTCGACATCCTCGTCACTGAGAGACCTCGAGCCGTTTTCCGAAGCGACATCGACTGCCACTGCACTGGCTGCTGCAGTATCGGCCGCTGCAGTATCAGCCGCCCCAGTTTCGACTGCCGCCGTGTCAACTGCCGCCGTATCAACTGCCTGCAGTTCGGCTGCATCTGCACTCTCGACTTCATCGGACGGTGCGACATGTGATGTATCTGCTGCGGCGTCGATGTCGAAGACCGTATCAGCCGCCAGCGGTGCGGCAACCGGATCCACGCTTTCCATAACCGCTGAGCTTTCGAGTGCCGGCGCCTCAAGATCATCAACCGATGGCGTTTCAATACGTTTCGTGTCTTCAAGACTACCGTCCGGCGCATCAACGTCTGCAGCAGGAGCTGCGTCGATCCCGAATCGGGAATCCACCACCGACGGCTCGACGACCTCGTCTACCGCTGGCACTTCGCTCGCTCGGGCCTCCGCAACTTCTTCGAGAACATCAGGCGGCACCTTGAAACCATCCGCGCTGGTCTCGAAAAGGCTGACCGGCGCCTCTGGCTCGGCCACGGTATCGGCCACCACGGTTTCGGTCGCCACGGTTTCGGTCGCAACGGTTTCGGTCGCAACGGTTTCGGCCGCCGCGGCGGCAACCTCAGCTACCGGCATGACCGTTTCCGGTACGATGCCTTCCATCTCGAACACCGACTCTTCGGCCGCCTCAACCTCCGGAACAGACTCTATCGGGTCACCCCACGAACGAGCTGCCGTCGGGCGTGTCTCCACCACCCCGGCGCTCACCGGACTCAGTTCTTCGTCCATCAACGTGGGAGGTTCGAGCTCGGAAGAACCCGCAGCCTCACCGAAGGTCGACGGCTCGAAGGATGCTTCGGCCACTGCCGGCACAGCCTCCGTTTTGGCGATCAAGGCCTCGACCTGATTCAGTAAATCCTGAGAGTCGAAGGGTTTCTTCAGATGTCCATCAGCACCAACTGCCGAAGCTTTGTCTTCATCAAATTGCTCAAACGTCCCGACCAGCAGCAGAACCGGAATCCCAGGATGATTTTGCTTCGTTTGCCGACATACCTCATAACCATCGGTCTGTGGCATGTGGACATCGGCGATCACTAGATCCGGCCCAACCTCCGGAAGCTTCTCGAGCGCCGAGCTACCATCACTGGTCGCTACCACTTCGTAGTCTTCATCCATGAACGTGAGCTCGACGACTTTTTGGATCGTCACGCTGTCGTCGGCAAGTAAGATTTTCTTGGCCATCGGCCCTCCAACTCTAGCGGCTACATTCCTCAGCAAAGATCCGTAGCGTCTGGGGTTTGCTGCTACCGTCCGGCGGCGTGATCTGCTTGCGTTCCTCGGGTGTCGAACCAGCCGATCCAACCGTATTGATGATGCACTCTATCGGAGATTTAAAAGTAGCACCCCAGCTCGGTTGAGTCAACTCAGCCAAACCAACCAAAACTCTTTATTTCTCAGGATTTAACGACTCAAAGATTACGCCGATATTCACCACCCACAGCGTAGAGCGCCCGGGTGATCTGGCCGAGAGAGCAATAGCGTGCGGCAGACAGTAACTCTGCAAAGAGGTTCTCTCCGGCTAGCGCGACTCGGCGTAACTCCTCCAAGGCCCCCGGAGCCTCGTCGACATGTTGCGTATGGAAGTCAGCCAAGCGCTGGATCGAGGTCTCCTTTTCGTCCGATGTTGCGCGGGTCAACTCAACATCACGGGGTGTTTGATCAGCGCCCGCATCCCGTGGTCTGAAGGTATTGACACCGATCACCGGCAGCTCACCAGAATGTTTGAGGTGCTCGTACTTGAGCGAGTCGTTCTGGATCTCGCCCCGCTGATACTGCAACTCCATAGCCCCGAGGACTCCGCCGCGCTCGCTGATACGATCGAACTCCTGTAACACGGCCTCCTCCACCAAATCGGTGAGCTCCTCGATCAGGAAGCTCCCCTGGGTCGAGTTCTCGCAGAAGGTCAAGCCGAACTCCTTGTTGATGATCAGCTGGATCGCCATCGCCCGACGCACCGATTCTTCGGTGGGCGTTGTGATCGCCTCGTCGTAAGCGTTGGTGTGAAGGCTTTGGGCATTGTCATAGGTCGCGAGCAAGGCTTGCAAGGTGGTACGGATGTCGTTGAATTGGATCTCCATGGAGTGGAGACTGCGGCCGCTTGTTTGAATGTGATATTTCAACATCTGGGAACGTGCCTTGGCACCGTAACGATCGCGTAATGCGATCGACCAGATGCGGCGAGCTACGCGGCCGATGACGCTGTACTCCGAGTCCATGCCATTTGAGAAGAAGTAGCTCAGGTTCGGAGCAAAGTCGTCGATCTTCATGCCCCGCGACAGGTAGTACTCGACATAGGTCAAACCATTCGCCAGGGTGAACGCCAACTGATGGATCGGATTAGCCCCAGCCTCGGCGATGTGGTACCCCGAGATCGACACGCTGTAGAAGTTACGCACGCCATGGTTGCTGAAGTACTCCTGCACATCACCCATCATGCGTAGGGCAAACTCCGTCGAGAAGATGCAGGTGTTCTGCCCCTGATCCTCTTTCAAAATATCTGCCTGCACCGTGCCACGGACCTTGGTCAGGGCCTCAGCACGGACCCTTGTGTATTCTTCCTCGGTCAATAGATCCCGCACATCTTGCCAGCGGGCACCGCGTAGACGATCGGGCTGCAGTTCCTGCTCTTCACTGATCTCGAGTCGTCCTTCGAGACGCAGGAAACGTCGACACTGTTGTCGGATCGCCGCATTGAAAAAGAAGGCGAGAATAGCCGGCGCTGGACCATTGATCGTCATCGAGACCGAGGTTCTCGGGTCGCAGAGGTCAAAACCAGCGTAGAGCTGCTCGGCTTCCTCGACGGTGAAAATCGAGACTCCACTTTCACCGATCTTGCCGTAGATGTCCGGCCGCGAGTCCGGGTCTTCGCCATAAAGTGTCAAAGAGTCGAAAGCCGTTGAGAGTCGTTTCGCTTCCTGGCCCGCCGCAAGATAGTGAAATCGCTTGTTGGTGCGTTCGGAGGTACCCTCGCCGGCAAACATCCGGGTTGGATCTTCCGCTTGGCGCTTGAACGGGAAGACGCCAGAGGTGTAAGGAAACTCTCCAGGAACATTTTCGGTCAACCGCCAATAAAGGCGATCCCCTGACGCCCGGAAACGAGGCCGCACAACCTTGGGTACCAACGTCCCAGACAGGGTCTCACGGTAGTTGGCCACTGAAATCTCGCGGTTCCGGACTTGGTAGGTGAAGTGCTCGGTGCGATAACTCGCATCCCAAGCATCCCAACTCTCGACCATCGTCCGGCACTCTGGGGCGAGTTGCTCCAGCAGCCGATTGTGCTCCACAGCCAGAACGTGAGGCGCGCCGTGCTCGTCACCCTCCGGAATCGCCTCCCAATGCCCCGAAACACTCGCTCCGAGGCGACGCAACGCGATCCGCAAGGCTTCGATCTCGTGGGCAATCTCGGACTGCTGCCGTGCCCACGAACGGTACTCGCGACAGACCGTCGCAACATCGGCCAGGTAGCGCTCTCGGCCCGGCGGGATAATGGTGCGAGCGGTGGTAGTGACACGGCGCTCATCGGCTGGATAGTGACTCTCCCAGCCTAACTCGAGCCGCTGATCGAGCTTGGCGATGAGATGGGCGTACAGGGCATTGACGCCTTCGTCGTTGAACTGCGCGGCACTGGTACCGAAGACCGGCAAGGTTTCGACGTCGGTGCTGAACAGCTCATGATTTCGCTGATACTGCTTGCGCACATCACGCAGTGCATCCTCAGAGCCGCGACGAGTGAATTTGTTGATGACGACCAAGTCGGCGTAGTCGAGCATGTCGATCTTTTCGAGCTGACTTGGCGCGCCGTATTCGCTGGTCATGACGTAGATCGCCAAATCGCAAATCTCGCTGATCGCGCTGTCACCCTGGCCAATACCAGCCGTTTCAACGAAGACTAGGTCGAAACTGTTCCGGAGGACCCCAAGGACCTCACCAACCGATTCCGAGAGCTCACCCTTGGCCCCTCGAGTCGCCACCGAGCGCATGAAGACGCGGGGATCTTTGAGGCTGTTGAATCGGATCCGGTCTCCCAACAGCGCACCGCCGGTGCGTCGACGCGTCGGGTCAGCACAGACCACCGCAACTTGTTTGTCATCAAAGTCGTGCAGAAAGCGCCTCACCAACTCGTCGGTCAGGCTTGATTTGCCTGCTCCGCCCGTGCCGGTGATACCGACCACGGCGGCACCTCGACTCTGCTCCACTAGACTTTGCTCTGCTAGGCCTTGCTCCACTAGACCCTGCTCAACAACTGGCGATGCCGAAGGTTCGGCTGCCGACCGGCCATTGGCCGACGCCGGCATCAACTCAACTTGTGAGATACGGCGCGCCAACGGCTGGTTGAAGCCGTTGGCGGTGACCTCGATCGGAGTCACTGGGAAGTCGCAGCCACGGATGACCTCGTTGATCATCCCCTGTAAGCCCAAGTTGCGCCCATCTTCAGGCGAGAAAATACGATCGATTCTGGCGGCGTGCAGCTGCTCGATCTCCCGGGGCACAATCGTGCCACCACCACCGCCGTAAATTTTGACGTGATGGAGCCCCTTCTCGTCGAGTTGGCTGCGCAGATACGTAAAGAACTCCATATGACCACCTTGATAACTGGTGATCGCGACGCCCTGGGCGTCCTCCTGCAGCGCCGCATCAACGATTTCGTCGACACTCCGATTGTGCCCGAGATGGATGACCTCGGCACCGGTGGCTTGCAAAATACGGCGCATGATATTGATCGAAGCGTCGTGACCGTCGAACAACGACGTGGCAGTCACGATACGGATCGGATGAGTCGGACGGTAGGTGTCGGCAGCGGGCATGTCGATCCTCCGGATCGGGAAGAGATTGCGGGCTGGGGTGACGATGAAGTCGCCGCAGTCGAGAGTCTATCTGGTTTGCAACCGAGGCCCAATCAGCAACCGAGGTCCAATCAGCAACCGAGGCCCAATCAGCAAGCGAGGCTCATTCACCGAGCAAGGCCAAGTCAGCAACCTGCGCTCGCCATCATGCGTTCGACTTCCTCTGCGGCTCGACGACTGGCGCCAGACTTCCCCAGTCGGCCCACAAGCTGCGCCAACGACTCCCGCATCTCGCGGATACGCTCACGATCGGTGAGCAATTCTACAGCCGTCTGACAGATGAGCCCAGGCTCAGCGCGTTTCTGGATCAACTCGGGAACCACTTCGCGATCCAACAGCAAGTTGACCAAGCTGGCGAAGCGGAAGTCGGCCAGCATCTTGCCAATCATGTAGGTCAATCCGGTCACCCGGTAGACCACAATTTGTGGCGTGCCGACGAGCCCAACTTCGAGCGATGCAGTTCCCGACGCACACAGCGCAAGATGTGAGTCGGCAATTGTTTGGTAACGGTCTTCTGCAGAGATATGGATTTCGACACCGGCGGTCGCCAATCGAGCCACCATGTCGTCGTGGCGGATCGTAGGCGCCCGGATCAACGTGAACCGAACCGGTAGTGCCGCGGCCAGAAGCCGGGCAGTGGCCAACAGGATCGGCAACAGGCGATCCACCTCGCTGTTGCGGGAGCCCGGCAACAGAGCAATTTCGAACGGACCGGAGGCAGGCAGATGTCGTTCCCAGATATGGGGTAGCCGCGGCACCTCATCCACCAACGGATGCCCGACAAAAACCGCATCCACTGCGTGCTCGCGATAGAAATCGACCTCGAACGGCAACACCACCAACATCTTGTCGACAACCTGTTCGATCAACTTCACGCGGCCTTGACGCCAAGCCCAAACCTGGGGGCTGATGTAGTAGACCACTCTGATACCGCGCTGTGCGAGTGCCTTCGCCAGCCGCAGGTTGAAATCAGGGAAGTCGATCAGGACCGCCGTTTTTGCCTGCCGTCGATCCGCCTCCTGCAAGAGATCGTTGAAGATCTCCTTGGCTCGGGCGTAGATCTTGATCACCTCAGTGATACCCACCACCGAGATCTCAGAGCTGTGAGCTGAACTTTCCAAGCCCGCCGCCAACAGCTCATCACCACCCAGGCCAAAGGCTTGGACCTCCGGATTCAGCTGGAGTAGCTCGCTCAGCAAGCGCGCACCGTGTAGGTCCCCGGAAGCCTCCCCAGCTACCATCAACAGATCATTCATACCCATTTCACGAGCGCCTGGTACGTGCACAGCTCAGTGCGGCCGAAGAGACATTCTCATGCGAAGCCGAAACTTAACAGACCTGACACGGGATGGATAGCAAACCTGGGGTGACGGACGAACCGCCAAAATTGCCACCAACGACCCACAGTGCCCCTTACGTTGGGTATGATCGCTGCGCCCCTAGGTCTCATTTGAAGGAGAGTCGACATGGACCTGTCCGTGGTCGTTCCTGTGCTCAACGAGGTCGAGAACATCGAGCCCCTGGTCCATGAGATCCAGGCGGCGCTAGGAGGCATGTTGGTCTACGAGATTCTCTACGTCGATGACGCCTCGACGGATGGCACGATCGCCGCCTTGGCCAGGCTAAAGGACCACCTTCCTCAGGGCCGACTCCGAGTTTTGCTGCATCAACGGACGTATGGCCAAAGCACCGCCTTGCGTAGTGGCGTCAAAGCCGCCCGTGCACCGTGGATCGCAACCCTCGACGGCGATGGCCAGAATGATCCAGCAGATATTCCTAAACTGCTGGCACTTCGAGACGCTGAGGACGCCCCCCTCAACCTCAATCTGGTTTCGAGCATCCGACGAAAACGCCGCGACTCCTGGATCCGGCGACTATCATCGCGGATTGCCAATGGGGTGCGTCAGCGCCTGCTGCGCGACCGCACCACCGACACCGGCAGCGGCCTCAAGTTGTTCTCGCGCGACGCCTTTCTCGCGCTCCCCTACTTTGATCACATGCACCGGTTCATTCCAGCCTTGATGCTGTGTGGTGGCGAAATGCGAACGGTCGAGGTCAACCATCGGCCGCGCCAGCATGGCAAGTCGAAGTACGGTGTCGGCAATCGCCTGTGGGTTGGCATCGTCGACATGCTCGGGGTCATGTGGCTGCAACGACGCCATATTACTCCGCGGCTCGAAGAACTGACATCGAAGCATGAGCCGCCCATCGATGGCGAGCCGGCGTCTGCCAACGAATTACTGTCCGCAAGCGAGCGCCCGTCCGCAAGCGAGCGCCCGTCCGAATGAAGGCAACTCTGAACCCTTTCGCCCATCTGAAGCAGCGCTGGCGATTTGTCGCGCCCGACGCTGGACAGCGAGCTGACCTACTTCTGTTGATGACCCTCGGGATCCTGATCTTCGGATCCGGCCTTGGCCTCAAAGACCCGTGGCCTGCTGACGAGCCACGATTTGCCCTGGTTGCCAAAGAGATGGTTGAGACCGGAGAGTGGCTCTTCCCGCATCGGGCTTCCCAACTCTACGATCACAAACCACCGATCTTCATGTGGGCGGTGGCGGTGGTCTACGCCGCAACGGGATCGATTCGGCTCGCCCATCAACTGCCATCGCTGTTGGCCAGCCTCGTGACCTTGGCGCTGGTTTACGATCTCGGTCGACGCCTCTGGCATCGACGGGCAGGCTTGGGTGCCGGCTTGGCTTTATTGCTCATCGCGCAATTTCCGTTGCAGGCAAAAACGGGCCAAATCGACGCCTTGGCAACCATGTGGACAACCCTTGGGCTTTATGGGCTGTGCCGTCACCTGCTGAAGGGGCCGGACTGGCGCGCCTATGCTCTGGGATGTTTTGCCATGGGCTTGGGGATCATCACCAAAGGTATCGGCTTCCTGCCGTTGCTCATGCTCCTACCCTGGGCGGTGATTCGAAGCCTTCGCTGGCCACGTCTACCTGCCTTGCGGGTGGATTGGCGCTGGCTCCTGGGGCCGATCTTCCTGGTCGGTGCGATCGGCCTGTGGTTAGTGCCGATGTTGGTGCAGGTCGAAACCAGTGATGATCCGGAGCTCGCCGCCTATCGCGATGAGATTCTGATCGGTCAGACCGCGGAACGGTACACCAGTCTCAAGGGCCATCAAAAGCCGTTGTGGTACTACCCTGGCCAAGTGATCCCGACACTTTGGCTGCCGTTGGCACTTTTCCTGCCGTGGCTGGTGCCCGCATGGTGGCGACGGATCCGTCGTGGTGACCCACGCTACCTGTTGCTGCTGTGCTGGATCGGCTTAGTGGTGCTGTTTTTCACCTTCAGCTCCGGCAAACGAGGCGTCTACATCCTGCCCGCAGCCCCCGCCTTCGCCCTTGCGGTCGGTCCGCTGGCTGCCGGCCTCGAACGATTGCGCGGCATCCAGCGTACCGCCTTTGGCCTCTTGGCCTTGATCACCAGTGTCGTTCTGCTCGGTGCGGTGGGCGGCTGGCTTGGTCTCGAGTGGGCCATCAAGCTGGAAACTCGCCAAGGTATTCGACCTTGGGGTGTGCTCACCGCCCTCGCTCTGGTGGGTCTCGCTGCCATGGTCAAATGCAAAACCCGAACCGGCGTCAATGGGCTCGCCGTTCTCTTTTTTGGTCTGTGGCTGCTTTACGGTTGGTGGGTCTACCCGCTGATCAATCCTCAACGCGTCCCCGCAGACCTCATGGCACATGCTAGCGAGCACATCGGTCCTAAAGCCGAGCTCGGCCTGCTCGGCTGGAAGGAACAACTCGTTCTATTCGCCGACCGACCGATAACCCACTGGGGCTTCGTCGAAGACCACCTCGCCGAGTTCGAGATGCCCCCCTTGCAGCACACGGCTGCCGCTTGGCTCGACGCTCCCTCGGAGGACCGCTGGCTCCTGCTCTCCGACCGCTGGCTCGCACCGTGTTTCTCGTCGGAAGCTGGCCTCGACCTCGGTGAACGTCACCGCCGCCGCTGGTTTTTGATCGATCACAATGCCCTCACCGGAGCGTGCGGACCCGGTACCGAGGGTTGGCCAGTAGAGCCACTTCCGTTCTATCGCACCGATTGGATGGCGACGAACTCGACGGCAGCAGGTCTGTAGTTCTAGAGCACGGCTAGGGAGGGCACGGTTAGGAAGGGCACGGTTAGGGATCTCGCGTGCAACCCGCTACGACCGCAGCAGGTGGCGAGCAATCACCATCCGCTGCATCTCGCTGGTGCCCTCGTAAATTGTCGTCACCCGCACATCGCGGTAGAGCCGAGCGATCTCATAGTCTTCGCAGAAACCGTTGCCGCCGTGGATTTGTAACGCTTCCCAACAGGCGCGATTGGCGGCTTCGGAAGCGTAGAGTTTGGCCTGGCAAGCCAACCGACCGGCGGCTGGCGAGTGCTCGGCGACTGCCGCACCATAGGTGAGAGCACGCGCCGCCTCGAGCTCGGTTGCCATCTGGGCAATCTTGAATTGGATCGCTTGATGTTGGGCAATCGGCACTCCGAACTGGACCCGCTCGCGGGCATACTCAACCGCCAGCTCCAGCGCTCGACGATGGATCCCTACCGCCTGGGCAGCAATACCGAGCCGCGAATGATCGAGGGTGGCCATGGCGATCCGAAAGCCGTGCCCTTCCTCGGCCAGTAGATTGCCGGCAGGAATCCGACAATCGGTGAAATAAAGCGGCGCGGTTTTCGACGCTTTGAGCCCCATCTTGTCTTCCGGTGTACCGACCGAGAAACCGGGCGCGTCCGCCGGCACCACCAGGGCACTGATGCCTTTGTTGCCCGCCGCTGGATCGGTCCGCGCCAGCACGACAAAAAATTTGCCGTAGCCAGCATTGGTGATCCAGGCCTTCTCGCCGTTGAGCACCCAGCTGTCACCATCGCGGACCGCGGTGCACCGCATCGCGCTCGCATCCGATCCAGAGCCCGGCTCGGTCAGTCCGAAACCACCGATGACCTCGCCACGGGCGAGGGCCGGCAACACTCGACGCTTGAGCTCTTCGCTACCGAAACGGGCGATCGGCCAGCAGCACACCGAGTTGGTGACACTCATCGTCACCGCCGTTGCCGGACAGACCGTGGCGATCTCTTCCATTGCCAGAACATAGGTCAGGGCGTCGAATCCACCACCGTCATAGGCTTCGTCAACCAGCATACCGAGCAGTCCGAGCTCCCCCATTTCGCCCAGAATCTCAGCTGGAAACTCGTGGTTGCGGTCACGTTCCGCCGTACCTGGACGAATACGCTCGACGGCAAAGCGCCGCACTTCGTCGCACAACAGCTGCTGCTCCTCGGTGAGGGCAAACGACATCTGCGTTGGTTCGGTCATAACGAGCTAGCTCTTGTTGAGAACCCAGTCGGAAATCACCAACTTCTGAATTTCGCTAGTGCCCTCGTAAATCTCCGTGATGCGAGCATCGCGGAAATAACGCTCGACGTTGTACTCACGGATGTAGCCATACCCACCATGGATCTGCAACGCCTTGTTGGTCACCATCTGCGCCATCTCTGAGGCGAACAGCTTGGCCTGCGCCGCCTCCAGGGTAAAACGTTTACGATTTTCCTTGGTCCACGCCGCCTTCCAGGTCAGCAGACGGCCGGCGTCGAGCTCAGTCGACATATCGGCCAGGTAGTGCTGGATCGCCTGGAAGTTAGAGATCGCCGTACCAAACTGCTCACGCTCCTGCGCATACGCTAACGCCTCTTCGAACGCCCCTTGAGCGATACCAACCGCCTGCGCGGCGATACCGATACGGCCACCATCGAGGGTCGACATCGCAATTTTGAAGCCATCACCCTCCTCGCCGATTCGTTGGCTTACCGGCACCCGCATGTCCGCAAAAGCTAGTTCGGTGGTGCCCGAGGCGTTGACTCCGAGCTTGTACTCGTGGACCCCATGACTGTAACCCGGCGTGTCCGCCGATACGATGAAGGCTGTGATGCCCTTATGCCCGAGTTCGAGATCGACAGTGGCAAAAATCAACGCCAGATCAGCGTTGGTGCCGTTGGTTATGAACACCTTGTTGCCGTTGATCACATAGTCGTCGCCGTCGCGGTGCGCCGAGGTGCGCAAGCTGGCAGCGTCAGAGCCGGCGCCGGGCTCGGTCAATCCGAAACACCCCAACTTCTCGCCCGATGCCAACGGCTTCAGAAATTTCAGTTTCTGCTCTTCGTTGGCCCATTTGAGCAGCGGGTCACAGACCAGCGAGTTGTTGACCGACAGGATAACCCCGGTCGAGGCACAAACTCGGCTGATCTCCTCGATCACCAGACAGTACGACAGCGCATCCATACCCGCACCGCCGTATTCCTCCGGCACCGAGACTCCAGTCAGACCAAGCTCCCCGGCTTGGCGAATCGAATCGACCGGGAACTCGCCCTTGACGTCGATCTCCTTGGCGATGGGACGCACCACCTCTTCGGCAAAGCGGCGAACTTCGTCGCGCAGCAGCTTCTGCTCATCGTTCAGCTCGTAATGCATCGGGACTCCTAGATCGCACGGGGCAGCCCGGCGGAAAGCTCGTCATGGAATGCTGGCGACCTGAGTCTCGGTGATTCTGGTCGAGCTTCAGCAGAACTGAGCCCAACCCTTTTGAGATGAAGCGCGACGGATCTGTCGCAAAGGGGTACCAGCGAAGGCTCGCAAACTCTAGCAACCGGCCTGAAGGGGGTCAAGAATCCCCCCTCGATTCTCAGGCTCGCGATCATGCCCTCTGACGAACACTTCGTCGACCAGGACCGAGTGGATTTCACCCAGAAACATCCGAATCGCATACCGCCGAATCGGCAAAACTCAGGGTAGGGGTGCCCGGCCGTGCGCCCGAGGTCCCGAAACCGGGCCCCGCACGAGAGGGTGAAACCCCTCTCTCAGTGATGACGTCCCTGGCGGGACGAAGACAAAAGAGGTCACGCCGAGGCGAGTTACGCAGCCAAGGGGCCGCCTAGGCCACAGCAGTCCACAGGGGGGCGACCGGGCTACTGGCACACCTTGGACGGGATCTAGAGGCGGGTTAGGGACGCCATCAAGTAGCGTGGAATTTATCCCCGCGTGACCTTGGTACTCGAAAGAAGCGCGGGACTCGAGTCCCGCACTGTCTAAAGGCACGCTGTCTTACGGTGCGCTGAATTTCGACTTCCAAGGCACGGTGACGGTCACCGGCTCATCGAGTTCCAGAGTCACGATGGTGCCACCGGGAATCTCGATTTCGTCTCCCGGCCTGTTCGACGCGGCGGCGGTGCCGATCGCCGCACCGAGGATCGCCCCCAACACGGTACCGCGACCACGATCATCGTCGTCGAGGATCCGTCCGAGGATCGCGCCACCGGCTGCGGCGCCGCCGATCACTTTCTTGCTGCGCCGTGACTGGTTGCGTCCGGCATCGTGAAACGATGCATTCACCTCCACCGTCCGTCCCCAGGGCAGTTGCAGTTCACCAAATTGCAGCCCGAGCTCGGCCTGGCCGCCAACCCGCTTGAGCGGCACCGCTTGGGTCACCTGCCCCACCAACTCGGTGCCGGCGGGCACCACCATCCGGCCACCTTCGCCGATCAAGTCGTTGGTCAACCGGGTACGAAACGTATCGCCCACCCGGTTGCTGGCGCTCGACACCGTGGTCAAGAATTCGATATCGAGCAGAGTGTCTGCGGCCAAGCTGACTTCGGTGTAGACCGGCGGCGGGTCGCGTCGAGCTGCCTCGGCTCGCCGGGCCGCCTCATGCTCCTCTGCCTGCTTTGCCGCTGCCGTGCGCGCCTCGGCCAGCGCCTGCTGTTCCGCTGCTAGCCGCGAGCGATGGTCATTGAGCGACGCCTCGTGACGCGCCACCTCAGCCTCACGCTGCGACAGCCCAGAAGATCGCGACGTTAGATCCGAGTTGAGCCCTTCGAGCTCTTGCTGGCGCTGCTCGAGACTCTCCAGCCGTTCGGTGATCTCCAATGCATGTTCAGTGATCGCCGCCTCGCGCTGAGCTGCCGCCCGCTCGCGCTCGACCAGATCAGCCTCGCGATCTGCCAGCTGCTGCATAGCGGCGATCTCTTCTGGCGTGGTTGATGCCTCTGAGCTGCCACAACCGGTTAGCAGCAGTGCAAATCCGAGAAAGACTAGCGGTGTCGCCCAGGTCTTGAAGTACTGATGGGTGAAGTTCTGTCGGGATGTGTTTCGCATTGTCGTAACCTCCATCAAGGTTATACAGCAAGATGAATGCCAAGGTCCCCGGCATGACGAACACCTACGTATCGGGGCGAAATCGATGTTCTACGGGGTGGGACGTCGCCGTCGCGGGACGCCTCGCCCTCACGGCTGGACATTCGAGGCCGTGCAAGAAACAAGACAGATCGTACTAAGATGCAGGCACTATGCGTCGTCAGCAGAGCGAGACCCAGCGGCGGCTCGCCACCGATACTCGATGGTCGGCTACCGCCCGGTCGTGTTGTTGCTCCACCTCCAGCCACCGCTGACACCGAACCTACCGCGTCACGGCCTGATCGGTGACTCGGGGGCGATGATTCGGTTACGCCAAGAGATCCAACTCGGCGCCCGCCTCACCACATCGGTCTTGCTGCGCGGGGCTTCGGGCACTGGCAAAGAGCTGGTGGCCAGGGCCCTCCACGACGCCAGCATCCGTCGCGACCGGCCGCTGGTGACGGTCAACATGTCTGCCATCCCGCCGACCCTTGCTGCCGCCGAGCTGTTCGGTGCCCGCAAGGGGGCCTTCACCGGCGCCGACCGAGCCAAACCCGGCTTCTTCGCCGCCGCTGATGGCGGTACGCTGTTTCTCGACGAAATCGGCGACACCCACGCCGTCGTACGGACGAGTTGGCGAGCCCACAATCTAAGCATTCCACCCAAGCCGCCCCTCTAAGTGTCGTGGTGCAAATGACGCCTCCTCCAGCAGCTACCTCCCGACCGCCTTGTATCCCGTCAACTTGGGATCAGCTCTCTCGATCACTTCGACCCCATTCATTGTGGCAACCATCACCAGAAAACCGGCGAGCACAAAGTAGATGAATACCATTCCAGGTATGGTGGCGCTCGTGTAGCTGAATCCCCAGCGGACCGCAACGCATCCGATCAGGACAGTCATCGCCAACCTGTAGGTCAAGGACCGCACTCTTAGGAGCGAGTTGCAGCGCAAGCAATTCGCCCCCTGGACCCGAGCCTGCCCCGCAAGGAGTACCTGTTGGTGATCCTTGCCAAATCTAAAGCCACAAACCGGACACCGTAGACTCTCGAACATCAGGTCTCCTCCAGAGCCAGAACCGTCGACGGCATCTGTGGCGTTCAGGCCGTCTTACCGAGGTTACGCGCTGTGACCTCGCGCTATTCGAGCTCAGTCGAGTCTAGGCAACGGCACCGGATCGCCAGACCGTAGCCCCGCACCACGAAACTTTGGGCGACGGACAACTTCATCATAGGTCGCGATCAATGCGACTGCCGACCGTTGTGATGCAAAGCGACGAGGGCGCACTCGGCCACACATCCAGCCCCACACACCCAGCCCAGGGGTAAATGTCGCGATGGGGGGCACACATCCAATGCCGGTTGCATGGCAAAAATCGCGGTCAGCGAAACGCCTTACTCTCTCCCACGGCAAGCTATTTTCACCGTCAAAACGACTTACTTTCTCCCACGGCAAGCCAGTTTCACCGTCACAACGGCTTACTTTCTTTCACGGTAAGCAATCTTCACCGCCGCAATGGCTTACTTTCTCTCACGGCAAGCCAGTTTCGCTGCCGCAACGACTTACTTTCTGACACGGTATGACAGTTTCGCTGCCGCAACGGCATACTTTCTCTCACGGCAAGCCAGTTTCACGTCGCAATGGCTTACTTTCTCTCACGGCAAGCAATCTTCACGTTGCAGCGCCATACTTTCTCTCACGGCGAACCGTTTTCACCGCCGCAAAGATCTACTTTCTCTCACGGCAAGCAATTTTCATCGCCGCAAAGACCTACTTTCTCTCACGGCAAGCAATTTTCACCGTCGAAACGACTTACTCTCTCTCACGGCAAGCCAGTTTCACCCACTCATTCCGCCAGTTGCATCATGATGACTATGGGCGTGCCCCCGGCTCGATCTAGGCGAGGAACTTTCGGTCATTACCGGCGTATGGGAGGGAGAACCGATGAAAGGAGAGATATGCGTACCGTCTGTTATCTGACTCTGTTCTGCCTCGCCTCACTGGCCGGCGCTCAGGACATGGTCCCCGTTGCGGGATCAAGGGGAGGAAACACGGAGGGAAACGCTGCCGTTCGTTTTGAAGACGATTTTGGAGGCGACCTTACCGGATGGCGACTGGTAGGCGAACCTGCGATCGTCCTTCGCGACTCCGGAGACCCGGCGCACGGCCGAGTGATGGAGCTTCAGGCCACGGGCAACGTCCATGCCCTGGTCGAGGACTCAGGGAACTGGGGGCCGGTCCGCGTCGAAGGGGAGATGCTCTTCCCCACCGACGACCACAGTTATCTCGGCTTGATCTACAACTATCAGGCAAGCGCCACACGGGCCGACTTCGGTGAGGTCTACGTCAAAGGTAACGGCAGCTACCTGCGGGTCAACCCCTGGCGCGACGGCAACGCCTCGCGGCTCCTCTACGAGGAGTACAAGACGCCGCTCACCTTGGACGACGCGATCCGTATCGGCGAGTGGAAACGTTTTAAGACCGAGGTTTCCGGCAACGTCTTTCATGTCTATATCGGTGACATGTCCGTGCCCAAGCTTACCCTCGACCTCTTCGAGCTCGACTCGGGCCTGGTCGGCTTCCAGCCCCGAATCGTCGGCGGACCGGTGTGGATCGACAATATCAAGGTGACCTCGATCGAAAGCCTGACCTATGACGGACCCGACCTCCCCGGAACGGTCTACGAGCCGCAGGAGCTCGTCACCGACTGGCAAGTAATCGGACCTTTGGCGGAGCCGTCCCTCACCATCGAGCGCTCGGACGACGCCGCCGTCTCCACGGTCGACGGATACGCCTGGCGACCGTTCGCTACCGATCGACGAGGTGCCGTTATCAGCGGACGAGTCACCGAGTACCACGGCCGTCCGGTGGCCTATTTCCGCACCGTGATCCACGCCGAAGACGAGGAGACAGCCGTCCTTCATTTCAGCACCACCGACGAGATCGCGCATTGGGTCAACGGCCGATTCCAGGGTTTCATCTACCGCGACGGATACATCTCGAGGGAGAACGATTGGAACGCCTGGTTCGACTTTTGGAAGAATCCGGAGCATGCCGGTCGGAGCCTACCCATCGAGCTCCGGCCGGGAGCCAACCAACTGATCCTCCGAGTTCGCAACGGAAACTTCGCCAGCGGCGGGTTTTTTGTTCGCCTAGAACGGACCCCGGAATGAGCACCGAAGATCCTCCCGGTCGATTTTCTTGCGCGGCGAAGGTCGATTTTACGAAAGCTCGTAGTTCAGAGTATGCCGGTCAGGCGTTCGAGCAACCAGAACATCGCCAGGCTGCCGATCCCGTAGGCAGGAAGGCGGGCGAGCGCTACGCTCCAGGGTCGGGACAGCCATGCGAGGCTCCGGTCGGCCAAGAATGCGGCGGCGAGTACGGCGGCGACGAAGACCAGCTGACCAAGCTCGATGCCGAGATTGAACGAGAAAAGTGCCGCCGGGATCTCGCGCTCGGGCAGTCCGACCTCCGTGAGAGCGCCGGCAAAGCCGAGGCCGTGTAACAAGCCAAAGAGCGCTGCCATCAACCACGGCGAGCGCCGTAGGCGAGATTCTTTCTCCCGCGGCCGGGTCAGCTCAACCGCCAGAACAAAAATCGACAGCGCAATCGCCGCCTCCGTCGGTCCCGAGGGCACGTGCACCACCCCGAGCGCAGCCAACGCCAGAGTCAAGCTATGGCCGACGGTAAAGGCGGTCACGGTCCCCACCAGGCGGCGACGCCCCTCCACCAGGAGTACCAGGCCGAGCACAAAAAGAAGATGGTCGAAGCCTGAGAGAATGTGCTCCACACCGAGCCCACCGTAGAGTCCCGCGACGTCGAGCGCATCGGCGGCACGGGGAATCACGATCGACGGCTGATCCGCCGTCAACACGTGGTGGGACGAACCGCCATCGCCGAGTTCGAGGCGCAAGAGGACGTCGGCGCCGCTGCCGGCGATGCCTTCGACCGCAATCTCTTCACCCACCAGCTCGTCACAGGCAACACGCCAGGTGGTGAGGATGCCGGTGCCCTCAGCCCGAGTCTCCGGCCTGTCGATCTCACGACAGCTCGGTGGCAAGAGGGGCCGTAGGCTGCTGCCAAGGACCCGCACTTGCGGCTGTTTGAACTTTACAGCGACGCCATCTTGCTGCACGCGCAATTCGAGCAGGGACGGAGCGAAGGTATGGGCGGCCAGCGGCGAGACCGCGAAGAGCAAGACCGAAAACAAGACGGAGAGGGATACGATGATCCGCACCAACACGATCGAAAAGTAGGCCTTCATGACGTCCTCTCGCCAATTGCGATCACCAGGTCTGCGATGGACAGGTCATAACCCTCGCGGAGCTGGCCTAGGCGCACCGCCAGCCAGCGGTCAGCGGCTTGCTCGCGCAGGGAAGCGTGGATTTTGTCGCTGACTTCTGCCAGTTGTGGGATTGCTCCGGGGCGATATTCATGGACAAAGACGAGGTGAGCACCATAGCGCGAAGGTACCGGCCCAGCCCATTCACCCACCGGCAGGTCGGCAAGGCTGGCAACGAAGCCCACACCGAGACGACGCTCGAGGGCCCGCGTGCCGAGCAGTGGTAGGCGCGGCGGCACGATCCCCGGATCAGCGAGGCGGTCCGCTTCGTCCGGGGAGACACCCTCGCGCTGCAGCTTGGCGAGCAGCGAGGCGGCATCTTCGGAGGGATGCTCCCGGACCGCCTGACTTTGCAGCACATGGGAGACGCGAAAACGGTCTTCGCGTCGAAAGCGTTCGCTGTGAGCCCGTAAGTACTCGACGACGGCTTCATCCCCCGGTTCGACGAGCCGTGCGGCGCCGCGGATCAAGCGCCGCGCCGCGTCGATCAGTACGCGCCGCGTCACGAAGTCACCCTCGTGCAGTCCCAGCTCCACCGCTCGCCGGGCGAGCTCGGCGGATGCTGTTCCCGATGCTGTGCCCGAGCCTGCGTGCGACCCGTCCGGCTCGACGAAGGAGGCGATTTGCGCCAGGCGGCGTTGCGGTACCTCGGACCGATGCAGGCCCAGGCTCAACGCGTGGCGGAAGAGGATCTCCTCGTCGATCAGCTTGTTGATCAGTTCCGTTTTCTCCGCCGCCGTCGGCGGTCGCCGGTGCTCGGCCCGGAAGGTCCGCTCCGCCCCGGCCACCCGTGAGGCTGGGATCTCGAGTCGGGGCTGAGCGGTAAGCGATGTGGCGTCGGCCGAAGTGGGCTCCCGCCCGAGCGAGGCAACGAAGAGGAGGGTACCGAGGACGGCAAAGTGCACCACCGGTGAGCGCGCCGCTGGCAGACGGCTGAGACGTCTCAGGATTGAATCGCTGCTCACGACGTCAGCCCTCTCCCACTGTGGTTGCCGGAGTCGAGCTCGGAGGTGTGTACCAGATCGGTGAGGTCCAGGCGCGCTCTTGGATCACCGGCTGGACAATCGGCAAGGTCTGCTCATTGCTGCAGCAAAACGCCGCGTCCGCAGCTTTCGCCGGATCCTTTACCTTCAGTACTTCGAGTTTCGACTTGCAATCCTTTCTGAGGGGATTGATGCCGTAGTCCTTCTGACAGGTGTGCGTGGTGTAGCGACACACCGGGTTCTCGAGCACGCGGACGTAGTAGAAGGCTGGAATCGAGGGATCGAAGTCCCGATCTTGCCAAACTCCACAGAGCTGGTCATAACCTGCGCCGGTGAGCTGGCATTGGTCATCGACACCGGCCTGGCGGTCGTCCCCGACAACAGTGTGGACCTTCTCGTGGGTTTCGCCGGAGCTGTCAACCCAGCCTTTGACGATCTGGATCTGCTGCAGCGGAGTGCCAATCGTTTCGTCTTTCGAAGCCGCGGTGACGAAACTCGGCACCCCAGGCTGCTGCCGTGGCGGGAGATCACCGCCCATCGGTACGCCGCTGCCATATCCCATCGCTACATAGTCGGTTTTGCAAGCATTGTCAGGGAAGTCCCAGCCGCCGAAGAAGCGCACTTGGATGCGGGTACCGCTGGTGCCGTAAGTCTCGCGATTCCGCAGCGCCGTGAAGATGGAATCGCGCGTATTCTCCTCGGCCCACACCACGGAATGACCGCCCGAGCTATTCTGGAGCGTCGCGGTACGGGTGGGCACAGCGTCCTTGATACCCGCATGGCCGCGGAATGTCTCGTTCTCTGGATGCCAACCCATCGTGCCGTTGTGGCTGTCGTTCGAGGCGACAATGCCGAGCTTGAACGGATTCACGCCGTATCTCGGATCCTGCTGGAATTTCAGTCCGTCTTTGAGAATGTTGCGCACCCAGCTTCGCGGGGGATATGGCGCCAAGCTGACGTCCACGTCGTTGCTCACCGCTGAGCCGGCCGCCGCGTCGAGCAACTCGAACGCACAATGTTCGTCGGTGGTCTCGACACCCTCACCCAGTCGCGGATCCCAGCGGCATTCGCTACTTCCCTTGGTCTGGTAGATCTCGACCAGGGGCTCCCATTTCTGGCGCTTGGCGGCGTATTCCTGTGTCGGTGGATCGAAGAAGGCTGGTGGCACGAGGGTTGTGCCGTCCGGGCTGTAGACGCCACCGCCGAGATTCGAATTGTGCGGTATCGTGAGCGCCTCGCACGGCGGCTGGCACTGCGCATCGAGACGATCCCAAAGCTTCTCGGGGTCCTGTGGTCCAAGCCACTGCGGCGGCGTCGTTTTGGGATCCGGGTTGTCTTTTCGCGCCATGTCGATGGCGGTCACCGGCCGTTCAACCACCGTCGCGTTGCGGAAGATCACGTTGCGATGCCAGGTTGTGCCGAGGGGTACAGAGGTTGCTTCGTAGCCGACGAAC
>JAJCXO010000273.1 GCA_029263395.1 Acidobacteriota bacterium
CTCTTGGATGATGCAGGTTGCCCGTAACCTCACGGATGGGATCGACGGATTCCTCCGGCACAAGCGCTACCTGATCCACGATCGGGATCCGGTCTTCACGAGCGAGTTCCGAGAAATATTAAAGGGTTCGAGCGTGAACCCTGTCCGACTCCCGCCCAGGAGCCCCAATCTGAACGCCTTCTGCGAAAGATTCATACGTTCGATCAAGGAAGAGTGCCTGGATCAGCTTATTCCTATTGGCAAGGCCCATCTGCGGCACGCCGTTGATGAATATGTCGCCCACTATCACCGCGATCGCAATCACCAGGGGATGGGAAACCAGCTGCTCGATTCTGATCTGGCCAGCCGATCGTCCGGCCCGATTGATTGTCATGTACGATTGGGCGGCCTGTTGAAGTACTTTCACCGCAGGAGCTCAGCGGCATGACCACGGAGTTCGTGAATCGGACAGCATCGGTGGTCCGACCGAAGCAGCCCTACGTCGATTGGGCCGATTCCTTTGACGATGGGGGCCCGAAGTACGACCCGGATCATCATCAGGCGAAGGTCTTCCGGATTGATGAAGCGGCAGATACACGTGATATCTAGAAAGTCATGCGTCGTTGCTGGCAGGCAATCTTCGAAGAAGAACTCAACAATTGGATGCGCGATCTGGATGTCTGGCCGCATCAGCAGACGTTGAAGGTCTTTCTCGAGTGGTTTGAGGTTGAAGTCTGCGACGTCGTCCTTGACTTGCGCAAGGGGGCAAAGCGTCATTGCATAGCTCAATATCACGTGTGGGGTATTCAGTCTAAATCGATTTTTCGACGAGGCTTACAATTGAAGACTAATATGTATTTATAATAGTTGCGCCTTAGCGTAACGGTCCATCCACGCGCTGTGACCAAAATAAATATGAACCGACAAACTTGCGTCGGCGTAGTTAAGAGAATAAAAGATTAAGTATGTCGCGAACTGTCCACCATCTTGCACACCTGCTAGCCATCGTCGCGGTGATGGTAACCGCGCTCATTCCGAGCGGCGGTATGGTGATGTGTAATGCGGACAATGGCCACAGTGAAGTCGAGTTCGCCCACCCCTTCGAGAATTGTGGCACCGAAGCCGTGGGCAGTATGACAGCAAGCAATTCAGAGGTTCAGGCTGTCGTACCCAACTGTTCTGACACACGACTTGCGTGGATCACCGAAGTCACATTACGCCAAGGTAATAATTCGGCTTTGGATATCTTTACGACCATCCCGAGCCCACTGCTGTTCGTTCTTACAGATGCCAGCCAATCAAACTTACATCAACGATTCGATGGAGGCAACGAGAATAGGCTGATATCTCAAGCATTTCCCATTGCACTCCGCGTCGTTGTCCTGCTAGTTTAACTCTCACTAACATTTCTTGTGTCACACTCCCGGTCTGAATCGGTGGTGTGGTTGCTTTGTATACCTCAAACAGGAGTACCGCCATGCGCCATAGGTGCGGCTCGGCCGTAATTGCCATCACGATCGGAATAACGGGCTGCGAGACCAAGCCGTTCGCGGACTCGTCTTGGCCCGAAGCTCGTCCTTTAGGCCGGCATCTGGTAGCATACCGGCCCGAGGCGCAGCCGCCATCGGACGTGGACTTGCCCAGCCACTCTCCCCCCGAACCGTCAGGGCTCTTGACGCTTCGAGATGCGATCGCCTCGGCGCTTTTGGGTAATCCAGAATTGGCCCGTTTCGGTTACGACGTGCGTGCTGCCGAAGCCCGGGTAGTCCAAGCGGGGATTTGGGACAACCCGGAGCTTGATTTTGAGATCGAGAACTTCGCGGGCTCGGGCGGATTCAATGGTACCGACGCCGCCGAAGTCACCCTCATGTTGAGTCAGACTTTTCCGCTTGGCGGCGATATCGAGCGTCGTCAAGCACTGGCCCGCCTTCATGGCCAGCTGGCCGGCTGGGATTACGAGGCGGCACGGATGGCATTACTCACCGAGGTGACGCAGCGATACGTAGATGTATTGGCTGCGCAGCAACGGGTGGACCTTGCCCGTGAGTCCATGGCCTTGGCGGAACAGATCGCTAATTCGATCAACCGCAGGGTCGAGGCTGGTGACGCCTCAGCCGTTGAGCGTTCGAGGGCTGCGGTGCCGGTGGCTACGGCACGGATCGAACTCGATCGTGCCGTGCGGGACCTGGAGACGACACATGTACGCCTTGCGTTGACGTGGGGCAGCTCTACACCTCGGTTCGAGGAAGCAAGTGGTGACCTAAAGCAAATCACGCCTGTACCAGCCGCTTCAGAGCTCGCGGCTTTGATCGGCCAAAATCCTGAGGTGGCCCGCTGGGCGGTTGAAATCGCAAGCCGTCAGGCCGAAGTGGAGCTGGCCCGCGCCGAGGCGAAGCCCGATCTGACTGCAGGCCTGGGCTACCGCTGGTTCAACGAGACAGACGACAATGCTCTGGTTGCGGGATTGTCCATTCCATTGCCGGTATTCGATCGCCGTCAAGGGGACATCCTTGCAGCCCGTTTCGGTGTGGCCTCGGCCCACAACCAGCAACGAGCGATTGAGTTGCATGTCACCGCAGCGCTTGCATCGGCCTACGCACGTCTTGCTAATGCACACGACGAAGCGGTGGCGCTTCGTGACCACGCCCTTCCCCCGTCTGAAGCCGCGTACCGCGATATCCGCCGAGCGTTCGACCAAGGTAACATCGGTTTCCTGGACGTGCTCGATGCCGAGCGAACGCTGATTGACCTGCGACGGCAATACCTCGACGCCCTGGCCGAGTACCACGGTGCGGCCGCCGAAATGGAGGGGCTGATTGGCCAGTCTTTGGACTCGGTAGATCAAGCTAAACCTGAACTTCAAGAAACGCAACCTACCGAAGCGGAATAAACCCCATGCAAAGGATACTTTTGATGAATAGCTCCACCTCCAGCCTTTTTTTGAAGGTTTGCAATGGCTTGGCTGTGGTTACCATGCTGGCTGTCGCAACGTGGTTGCCCGTGCCGCCTGCGTGGGCACAGGTTGACGACCACGCCGGTCATAACCACGCGGCGGAGAAAGACGCCGGCCAGGTCGATGAAGGGCACGACGATCACGAAGGAGAAGGTGAGGAAGAAGGCGTGGTCCGCCTTGAACCAGCCGTCATGAAAGAATTCGGTATTGTGGTGGAGGAGGCCGAAACGCGGCCCTTGGAGCAGACCCTGCGGCTGCCCGGCGAGGTTGTTTTCAACGCCGATCGCATCGCGCATGTCACACCGAGTGTGTCCGGGATTGTTCAGGAAGTGAACCTGAGCGTTGGCGATCGGGTTGAGGCCGGCGACGTTATGGCGGTGCTAAGCAGCCGTGAACTCGCCGCGGCACGCAGTGATTACCTTATTGCACAAGCTCGGCTGGAGCTGGAACGGGAGACGCTTGAACGCCAGGATCGACTCTTGGCAGATCGGATAGGCACCGAGACCGCCGTCCTCGAAGTGCGGAAGGCGGTTCGGGAACAAGAGATCGCGCTGAATCTCGCGGAGCAGAACTTACACGCGCTTGGCCAAAGCCAAGCGGAAGTTGAGGCCCTTGACGAATCCCCCGATACCACGTTGAGTCGCTACGAGCTGAAAGCGCCATTGAGTGGGACTATCATCGCACGCGAGATTACCCGCGGCGAGGTCGTCACTGAACAACCCAAGGATGCGCCGTTCATTGTCGCGGATCTGTCAAGCGTATGGGTAAACCTGACGGTGTACCAGCGAGACTTGGTCAAGATCAAGGCGGGGATGCCCGTCGAGATCGAGTTTGGTTACGGCGTCCCCGACGCCCACGGCGAGGTCGCGTTTGTCAGTCCTGCGCTCGCAGAATCAACCCGAACTGCAATAGCTCGTGTCGTGATTGAGAATCAAGAGGGTCAGTGGCGGCCCGGACTGTTTGTCACGGCCGACGTTTTTGCGGGTGATGATGAGACGACAGTCGTCGTGCCCCGTGATGCCGTCACTGAAATGGACGGCCGACAGGTCGTCTTCGTCCAGACCACGGAGGGATTTGAACCCCGCGAAGTACAGACCGGGCGGACCACGACAAGGTTCGTAGTAATCCTCGCTGGGCTTAAGCCCGGTGAGCGATACGTCGCCGCCAATCTACTGGTTCTCAAGGCGGAAATGAACCGGGGTGCTCTCGAACACGCAGGCCACGCCCACTAACCATCGCAACCAACCGAGGTGTTTTATCATGATCAATCGCTTGATTGACTATTCTCTGCAGAACCGCCTGTTGATGGTGGTGCTGGCGCTGCTGGTGACCGCTGGTGGCGCATGGACTTGGCAGCGGCTGGCGGTGGATGCCGTACCGGACGTCTCGCCCAGTCTCGTGCAGGTGTTCACGGTCACCGAGGGCCTGGCCCCCGCCGAGGTGGAAACCTACGTTACCTATCCCGTCGAGCAGGCGATGACGGGCCTGCCAAAGGTCCAGGAGGTGCGCAGCATCTCCAACTTCGGCCTTTCGGTTGTGAACGTCTACTTCGAGGACGGCACCGACATCTACTTCGCCCGCCAGGTCGTGGGCGAACGACTGCAGGAGGCGCGCGAGCAGATCCCTGACGGCTTCGGCAACCCCGAGATGGGCCCGATCTCCACCGGCATGGGCCTGATCCTTTACTACTATCTCGATGCGCCCAAGGACCAGTACACCCTCACCGAGCTGCGCACAATACAGGACTGGCTGATCAAACCGCAGCTTGAGACCGTGCGCGGCGTCACCGAGGTGCTGGGCATCGGTGGCCACGAAAAGCAGTACCATGTCAACATCGATCCCGATGCGCTCCAGCGTTACGACCTGACATTGCATGAAGTCATCGAGCGGGTCGAGGCCAACAACCTCAACGTTGGTGCCCAGTTCCTTGAACAAGGGGGCGAGCAGTTCGTCATCCGCTCGGAAGGCTTGGCCGTGGGAATCGACGACCTCAAGTCGATCACCATCAAGACCGTCGACGGCTCGCCGGTATACCTCAGCGATGTGGCGACCGTGGAGATCGGCGGCGCGATCCGGCAGGGACTGCAGACACTCAACGGCGAGCGCGAGGTCGTCTCAGGCATGGTCGTTCAGCTCTACGGGGCGAATACCAGCCAGGTGATCGAGCAGGTCGAGGAAAAACTCAATCAGATTCGGCAAGGCCTGCCCGAGGGCGTGAAAATCGTGCCCTACTACGAGCAGAAGACCCTGGTTGCAAACAGCGTGGCCACCGTCACCAACGCGCTGATCCAGGGCATCCTATTCGTGGTGGTGGTGCTGCTGCTGTTCATGGGCGGTTTTCGGGCGAGTGTAGTCGTGGCGCTAGCGATACCGTTCTCTGTGCTCTTCACTGTGATCGCGATGCACCAGTTCGGCATATCCGCCAACCTGATGAGCTTGGGTGGACTGGCGATCGCTATCGGCATGATGGTCGATGGTACGATCGTGATGGTCGAAAACGTCGATCGCCACCTGCGGAAAGCTGATGAGGGCGAGACTCGCCTCCACGTGGTTGGTCGGGCCTGCCGAGAGGTGGGTCAGCCTGTTATGTTCGCGATTGCGATCATCATTATTGTGTTTCTCCCTCTTTTCACCCTCCAAGGCGTGGCAGGCAAGACCTTCCGCCCACTGGCTTACACCGTTGCTCTGGCGATGTTGGGCTCATTAATCTACGCGCTGTTCCAGGCTCCGGTCTTCAGCGACCTGCTGATGCGCCGACCGCGCTCGCGAAGCAGCAAGGCACAGGGACCACCGTGGTGGCAACGCGGGGCACTAGGTCGCATCCCCGTACTTGGTAAGCGGATAAAAGAACAGGGCCAATCAAGGCCACAGGAGCTAGAGACAAGCGATGAAGATGATCATCGCGAAGCGTGGATCGTGCGAGTGATGCTCGTACCTTACCGCCCGATCGTGCGATTCTTCGTCCGGCAGCGTTGGGCAGCGATCGCGTTGGCGGCGGCGCTACTGATCGCGGGGGCGGCGATCTTCCCGCGGCTGGGTTCAGAGTTCACGCCCCGGCTCAACGAGGGGGATCTGATCGTCAACCTCACGATGGCTCCTTCGATCTCGCTGGAAGAAACCAAGAGGCTGACGTTTTTGGCTGAGAAGCGTATCCTTGAGGTGTCGGCGGTGGACCAGGTCGTCAGCCGGATCGGCCGGGGCGAAGTCGGTGCCCACGCGGACCCGATCAACAGTGTCCACGGACTGGTTGTGCTGGCCCCACGCGATCAGTGGTCTGAACTCGGTTACGCGAATCAGATCGAGATCGAGCGGGATTTACGACAGAAGCTCGAAGGTATGCCGGGTGTGATGGCGAACCTCACCCAACCAATTCAACTCACCGTCGATGAATTGGTGGGGGGTGTCAAGGCCCAAGTCGCGATCAAGCTCTTCGGCCAAGACCTGGACGTGCTCAAGGCCAAAGGCGACGAGATCGCCGCAGTGCTGCGTCAATTGCCCGGAGCCGCCGATGTGCAGGCTGAACAGGTGACCGGCGCGCCGCAACTCCTGATCCGCCCGGATCGTCAGGCCATCGCCCGTTACGGCATCGACTTGGCGACCGTACAGGAGACGATCGCATCCGCCATCGGTGGCACCGAGGCCGGGCAGGTATTCGAGGGAGTGCGTCGCTTCGATATCTATGTGAGGTATGAGGCGCAAGCCCGCAACGATGCCGAATCGATCGGCAACCTACTGATTAAAGCCCCCGACGGCCAAAACGTTCCGCTCGCTCAACTTGCCACGATCCAACAGATCGTTGGGCCTCGTCAGGTGACGCGCGAGAATACACAGCGACTCATCACAGTTCAGTGCAATGTGGTTGGTCGCGACATCGGTGGCTTCGTGGAAGATGCCCAAGCCGAAATCGCCGAGCAAGTGATCCTACCCGTGGGCTACTTCCTCGACTGGGGAGGTCAGTATGAGTTGCAGCAAGCCGCCAACGCCCGGCTCGCTCTGGTCATTCCGTTGACACTCGTGCTGATCTGTCTGTTACTGTACGCGAGCTTCGGGTCTATTAAGAATACCTTTCTCATTCTGCTTAACATCCCACTGGCCTTGGTCGGCGGCGTGGCTGCGCTTTGGCTGACAGGGCAGAATCTCTCGGTGCCAGCGTCTGTCGGCTTCATCGCGCTGTTTGGTATTGCCTTGGAGAATGGCATGGTGCTTGTGACTTACCTCAATCAGCTCATCCAAGAAGGTGAACCTGTGGACGAGGCCTCGGTCAAAGGTGCATGCCTGCGCGTGCGTCCGGTATTGATGACTGCCGTGACCACTGCCTTGGGATTAACTCCGCTGTTGTTCGCCACCGGAACCGGCAGCGAGGTGCAGCGGCCGCTGGCGTCAGTCGTTGTCGGCGGGTTGTTGACCTCTACCATCCTGACCTTGCTGGTACT
>JAJCXO010000274.1 GCA_029263395.1 Acidobacteriota bacterium
CACTACGCGCATGTGGACTGTCCGGGTCACGCTGATTATGTGAAGAACATGATCACGGGTGCGGCGCAGATGGACGGCGCGATCTTGGTGGTGTCCGCTGCGGACGGTCCGATGCCTCAAACGCGTGAGCACATCCTGCTCGCCCGTCAGGTGGGTGTGCCAGCAATGGTTGTGTTCCTGAACAAGTGCGACATGGTGGACGACGAAGAGTTGCTCGAGTTGGTCGAGTTGGAGCTTCGCGAGCTGTTGTCGTCGTACGAGTTCCCCGGCGACGATATTCCGATTATTCGGGGTTCAGCGCTGAAGGCGCTGGAGGCCGAGGATCCGACCGACGACTGGGCGATGAAGATCACGGAGTTGATGGCTGCAGTGGATGAGTACATTCCTGAGCCAAAGCGCGACGTGGACAAAGACTTCCTGATGCCGATCGAGGACATCTTCACGATCACGGGTCGCGGCACGGTGGTTACCGGCCGAATCGAGCGTGGGATCGTGAAGGTTGGTGAAGAAATTGAGATTGTCGGCATTCGCGACACAACGAAGACGATTGTGACGGGTGTTGAGATGTTCCGGAAGTTGTTGGACCAGGGTCAGGCCGGCGACAATGTCGGAGTTCTACTTCGTGGCACGAAGAAGGACGACGTTGAGCGCGGTCAGTGTCTGGCCAAGCCAGGTTCAATCACTCCTCACCGGAAGTTCAACGGCGAAGTGTACGTGTTGAACAAGGACGAGGGTGGTCGTCACACGCCGTTTTTCAATGGCTATCGTCCGCAGTTCTATTTTCGGACGACGGACGTGACGGGTTCTTCCTCTTTGCCCGAAGGGGTGGAGATGGTGATGCCCGGTGACAATGTGAGCTTGGCAGTGGAGCTGATTGCTCCTGTTGCCATGGAGAAGGGTGTCCGCTTCGCGATTCGCGAAGGTGGACGCACTATCGGTGCTGGCACGGTTGCCGACATCGTCGAGTGAAGGGGAGGCAAGCTCGTTCAGAAATGCCCCGGCACCGCCGGGCTAGCGATTCCAGAGGGCAGTAGCTCAATTGGTAGAGCACCGGTCTCCAAAACCGGCGGTTGGGGGTTCAAGTCCCTTCTGCCCTGCCAGATTCGGTTACAGACGTCGCTCATCACACACGCTCTTCACAACAAGCTCTCGCACAAAATTTTTCGAATCGAACGGTAGTCGGGCGAGCGGCTTGTTGATCAGAGATCCCAACCTAGAGACCTGTTGAATGTTAGAAAAGCTGAAGTACTTCTTCAAGGAATTCTTGCCCGAGGTCAAAGGGGAGTGGAAGAAGGTGACCCGGCCTAATCGTCGGGAAGTCGTTCAGACCACTGCTGTCGTCGTGGTGACCAGTTTCATCTTTGCTGTTTACCTTTGGTTGGCTGACTTCGTCATCCGCTGGGCCTACGAAGGTATGTTCAAGATTCTGGGGCTGTAAATGCAGTGGTACATCGTACACACCTACTCGGGATTTGAAGAACGCGTCGCAGAGACGTTGCGGCAGCGGGCTGATGCTCTGGAAATGGCAGAGAGCTTCGGGGAGATACGTATCCCCACTGAAACCATCGTCGAACTAAAAGGCGGCAAGAAGCGGGAAACTCAACGAAAGTTCTTTCCTGGCTACATGCTCGTCGAGATGGATATGTCAGACGCTGCGTGGCATGTGGTCAAGAACACACCGAAAGTGACGGGTTTTGTCGGCACTGGCAAAAAGCCCACGCCGCTGACTCAAGAAGATGTTGAGCGGATTGTTGAGCAGGTGACCTCGGCCCAAGAGAAGCCCAAGCCGAAGTATCTCTTCGAGAAGGGTGAGCCAGTCAAGATCATCGATGGCCCCTTTAATAATTTCTCTGGCGTGGTTGACGAAGTGAATCTCGACCGCGACACACTCAAAGTGATGGTGACGATCTTCGGTCGCCAGACTCCCGTGGAGCTCAACTTCCTGCAAGTCGAGAAGCTTTAGCTACCGGACGCAGTTAGACCGTTAAGAAAGATACCGTCAAGAGGATCAGGAGATGGCGAAGAAAGTCACTGGACAGATCAAATTGCAGATTCCGGGAGGTCAGGCGACGCCTGCACCACCGGTGGGGCCAGCTTTGGGCCAGGCCGGCGTTAACATCATGGATTTCTGCAAGGCGTTCAACGCCCGGACGCAAGCGAGCCAGGGGACGATCATTCCAGTGGTCATCACTGTGTATGCGGATCGGACGTATTCGTTCATCACCAAAACGCCTCCGGCAGCCGTACTCTTGAAGAAAGCGGCTGGAGTTGCAAAAGGCTCTGGTGAGCCGAATCGCAACAAGGTCGCAACCGTGACTCGAACGCAAGTTGAAGAGATCGCCAAGGTCAAGCAACCCGATTTGACCGCAGCAGATGTCGAGGCAGCGATGCGCTCCATCGAGGGCACTGCACGCTCGATGGGCATCGAGGTGGAAGGCTGAGACTGGTTGAGACATCGGGTGAAACGGTGGTCCGAACCGCGCTGGTTCGCTGGCCCTTGAGCAGCCCGCTTAGGAGATAGGTAACGTGGCGAAATTAGGCAAGAAACATCAGGCTGCAAAAGAGAAGGTCGAGCAACGGGACTATCAACTCGCCGAGGCGATCAGCTTTCTCAAAGACTCGACTTACACAAAGTTCGACGAGACGCTCGAGATTGCGGTGCGGCTTGGGGTCGACCCCAAGCATGCCGACCAGATGGTTCGCGGCACCGTCGTTTTACCGCACGGTACCGGTAAGAAGGTGCGTATTTTGGTCTTTGCCAGTGGCGAGAAGATCAAAGAAGCGGAAGATGCCGGAGCCGATCACGTCGGTGGTGAGGAACTCGGCAAAAAGATCCAGGATGGTTGGATGGACTTTGATGCTGTGGTGGCGACTCCCGACATGATGCGAGAAGTTGGTCGTCTGGGGCGGGTCCTTGGCCCTCGCGGTTTAATGCCCAATCCCAAGTCCGGCACCGTGACGTTCGACGTCGCCAAGGCGATTCAGGACATCAAGGCGGGTAAAGTCGAATTCCGCGTCGACAAGGCCGGTGTCATTCACGCCCCGCTGGGCAAGCTGTCGTTCGAAGCCGATCAGCTTCAGGAAAACGTCGAAAGTCTGGCGTTGGCGGTACTCCGTGCAAAGCCTAGTGCTGCCAAAGGAAAATATGTCTTGGGGATCAGCCTGTCATCGACGATGGGTCCGGGGCTCAAGATCGACGAAACCGTCTTGCAGACGGTGGAAGCCTAGGAGATTTTGTAATGGCACAGACCCGTGAACGCAAAGAGGAGCTGATAGGCCACTATGAAAGCGCCTTGGCGCAATCGAAGCACGCCTTCTTGATGAGCTTCGAAGGGCTGACAGTGTCTCAAGCGACCGACTTGCGAGCTCGTGTTCGCGAGCAAGGTGGCTCCTATGAAGTTGTCAAGAATAGACTTGCCTTGAGAGCGATCGATGGGCAAGATCTCGGTGAACTCAAGGAGCACTTCAACGGCCCCACGGCAGTAGCCTACAGCCAAGACCCGGTGTCTTTAGCTAAGGCTTTGACCGACTTTAGCAAAGATGTGCCAGCCATTCAGTTCAAGGGTGGCCTGGTTGATGGTCAGGCGATCGGAGCGGACGAAGTCGAATCGATCGCTAGTATGCCCGGCCGTGAAGAGCTACTCGCTAAGCTACTCTTCCTTCTGCAGTCTCCGATCACTCGCCTGGCGCGCGGCCTGGCAGCGATTCCGAGGCAGTTGGTTGTGGTACTGGACCAAATTGAAAAGAAGAAAGCATAGGTTTCAACCGGAAAGCCGACTCAGTTAGGAAGTCGAAGGAGATAGACATGGCAATTGCGACCGAAGATTTCATCAAGCAAATCGACGAGATGACGGTTTTGGACCTCAACAATCTCGTCAAGTCGTTGGAGGACCACTACGGTGTCTCAGCTGCTGCTGCGACGGTAGCTGTAGCGGCCGGCGGTGCTGCCGAAGGTGGTGGCGCCGAAGAAGAAAAAACTGAGTTCGACGTGATGCTCAGTTCTTTCGGCGACAAGAAGATCAACGTCATCAAAGTGGTTCGTTCCGTCACTAGCCTCGGTCTCAAAGAGGCCAAGGATCTCGTTGAGTCGGCGCCGGTTGCGGTCAAAGAAGGCGCAACCAAGGAAGAAGCAGACGAGATCAAGGCCAAGCTCGAAGAGGCCGGTGCTCAAGTCGAGCTGAAGTAGTAGTGCGGAAGTCTTTAGATGATGGTCGTCACGATGGCGGCCATCCCGAGGACGGCAATACCCGATGTTACTCACTCGGGTTCGAGGCGCGCCCCATTATCGTGGCTTTCAGCGACGGGTGGGGCGCGGTTTCTCTTGTCTAGCGGGATCTCGTTGCGGCGTAGTCTGCAATTGTAGCTTTGGGGAGCCAGAGACAGACAGGTGCCAAGCATTCGGCTGCCTAACCGCAGCCCGGTAAATAAGACTTCCTCGGAGCCGCCAACGCGGAGCCAGGGTGGTGGCTTTCTTGTCGGAAGGAGCGTGGGACGCTAATGAAACAAAAAGTCCAGAGGCCAGCTCTAATGCGAAAAGATTTCTCGAAGATCGGTACGTCGTTGCCGATCCCGAATCTTATCGACGTACAACGCAGGTCTTATGAACGGTTCTTGCAGATGAACCTTCTCCCGGAAGAGCGGAGCGGGCACGGTCTGCAAGCCGTGTTTACGGGAATCTTTCCATTTTCGGACTTCCGTGAGACGTGTTCTCTCGATTTCGTCAAGTACACCATTGGTGATTGGCAATGTAAGTGCAGTGCCCTCAAGGGGCTCGAGTACCTGCGGATGACCTGCTCCAATTGCAGCAGCAAGATCATGACTGACCATCCCCTCGAGGAGGCAGTGACTTGCGGTGATTGTGGGTTCGTCAACAAGAATCGTGTGATCCGTTGCGATATTTGTGGTGGCCCGGTCGAGCTTCAACACAAATACTCGATCGCAGAGTGTGGTGAGCGAGGGATGACCTACGCTGCACCCCTCAAGGTGACGTTCCGGCTCTTTGTTTATGACAAAGATCCAGAGACCGGCACCCGGATGATGCGAGACGCGAAGGAAGAGGAGGTCTACTTCGGCGAAATTCCGCTGATGACCGACTACGGTACCTTCGTCATCAATGGCACCGAGCGTGTCATTGTCAGCCAACTTCACCGTAGCCCGGGTGTCTTTTTCACCAAGGACGGTAAACGGGCTCACCTCGCGAAGATCATTCCGTATCGCGGTTCCTGGGTCGAATTTGAATACGACCAGAAAGAGATCCTCTCCGTTCGCATCGATCGCAAGCGTAAGTTCCACGGCACGGTCTTCTTGCGGGCCTTGGGACTCGAGACCAACGAGGCGATTCTGCGTCAGTTCTATAAGCCGATTGGGCTCAAGCCTGCTGCGGACGGCAAGTTCACCCTGACGTTACCGCCGGAAGTCATGCAACAGGAGCGGCTGCGGGATCGGCAGAGCCGGGGCACGCGACCGCACTACAATATTTTTGCTGGGATCACGCTCAAGAACAGCGAGATCAAGCAGCTCGAGAATGACGAGACGATCGATCGCGAAGTCACGATGGCAGACCTCGAGCGGGCTCTGTTCATCGCCGACGTAGTGGATCTCGAGACTGGCGAGGTATTGTTCGAGGCCAATGATCTGGTTCCCGAGGATCTCGCTGAGCGACTCGAAGATCGTGCCACCACCGATCTCGAGGTGTTTTTCCCTGAGTGGGAGCTGTGCGGCAACGTCCTGACCAACACCTTGACGAAGGACCAGACGCGGAACTCCAAGGATGCTCTGATGGAGATCTACCGGCGGATGCGTCCTGGTGATCCGCCGACGCTGGAGAGTGCGCGCTCGCTGTTCTACGGCATGTTCTTCGACGCCAAGCGTTACGATTTTTCGCGCGTCGGTCGATTCAAGTTCAACATCAAGCTCGACACCGAAGTGCCAGTGGAGCAGAAAACACTGTCCGCTGACGACTTCTATCGCGTGATCGCTTACCTGTTGCGCCTGCACAAGGACATCGGGCGAGTCGACGATATCGACAACCTCGGCAATCGCAGAGTCCGTGCGGTGGGTGAGCTGTTGGAGAATCAGTTCCGCATCGGTCTGGTGCGGATGGAGCGTGCGATCAAGGAGAAGATGTCGGTCCATCAGGACATCGACTCGGCGATGCCACACGATCTGATCAACTCCAAACCAGTGATCGCGGCGATCAAAGAGTTCTTTGGCTCTTCGCAGCTGTCACAGTTCATGGATCAGACCAATCCGCTTTCCGAGGTCACCCACAAGCGGCGCCTGTCTGCTCTAGGACCGGGTGGTTTGTCGCGTGAGAGAGCTGGTTTCGAGGTACGCGATGTGCATGCCTCTCACTATGGCCGGATCTGTCCGATTGAGACCCCTGAAGGTCCCAATATTGGACTCATCTCTTCGTTGGCGACCTATGCTCGGATCAACGACTATGGCTTCATCGAGAGTCCTTACAAGAAGTGCGTCGATGGCCGGGTTCTAGATCACTTGCGAGTTGTCCAAGTTGGTGACTCGGGCTTCAAGTTGGGCCAAATCATCACCAGCGACGACCTCGAAGAGGCCACTGCCAAGATCGCAAAGAAGGGCAGCGGACGTACGATCGAGGTTGAGCCCTTTGCCTTCTATCTCACGGCGTGGGAAGAAGAAAAATATGTCATCTCGCAGGCCAACGCGCTGGTTGATGCCAGGGGTTACTTTCAAGATGAGCGCGTCATCGCACGTGCTGGCGGTGACTTCATTACCGTCGAGCGCGAGCGCGTCGAGTACATGGACATCAACCCCAAACAGTTGGTGTCAGTGGCTGCCGCGTTGATTCCCTTTCTCGAACACGACGATGCCAACCGGGCTCTCATGGGCTCGAATATGCAACGGCAAGCAGTGCCGCTGCTGCGCAGCGACTCGCCGATCGTCGGGACCGGCCTCGAGGGTACAGTGGCCCACGATTCTGGTGCGGTGGTGGTGGCGCGTCGCGTCGGCATCGTCGATTCCGTTGACGCGGAGCGCATCATCGTCCGTGTTGAGGCGGAGGATCTCGAGACCGGTGAATCAAAAGACTTCGGCGCTGATATCTACCAGTTGACGAAGTTCCGGCGCTCGAATCAGAACACCTGCATCAATCAGAAACCGGTAGTAACCGAAGGCACGCGGGTGACGAAGGGTCACGTGTTGGCCGATGGACCTTGCACCGACCAAGGTGAGTTGGCCCTGGGGCGCAACATCTTGGTTGCCTTCATGCCGTGGCGTGGCTACAACTTCGAGGATGCCATTCTGGTCTCGGAGAGCCTAGTCAAAGAAGATGCTTACACCTCGATCCACATCGAAGAGTTCGAGATCGAAGCACGGGATACCAAGCTGGGACCGGAAGAGATCACCCGAGACATTCCGAATGTTGCGGAGTCAGCCCTGAAAGATCTCGACGAGAGCGGCATCATTCGCATCGGTGCCAAGGCGACAGCCGGCAACATCTTGGTCGGTAAAGTCACGCCGAAGGGCGAGACCCAGCTGACGCCTGAAGAGAAGTTGCTGCGGGCCATCTTCGGCGAGAAAGCTGGTGATGTGCGCGATGCTAGCCTCAAGGTACCGCCCGGTATCGAAGGCACGGTGGTCGACGTCAAGATCTTCTCTCGTAAGGGGGTTGAGAAAGACCATCGTGCGCAGGAGATCGAAGAGGGTGAGATCGCTCGCTTGCAGAAGAACATCAAAGACGAGGTGCGGATTCTCACCGAGGAACGCAACAAGAAGATCCTCGATCTTCTTGCAGGTCAGCAAGTGTTGGCCGATGTCTCGTCGCGTACGGGTGAGCTTCTGCTGCAGAAGGGCGAGAAGATCTCCGACCAGGTGTTGTTGCAGCTCAACCGTCAAGAAATCTTGCGGTTGCCGCTCAGTGATTCCAAAACCCACGACTTGGTTGAGAAGATCTACCGTAAGACCGAGTCGCACATCGATGTCATTCACCGCGTCAACGAAGAACGGGTCGCCTTGCTTCAGAAGGGTGATGAACTACCGCCCGGCGTGATCAAGTTGGTGAAGGTTTATGTCGCCATGAAGCGCAAGCTTCAGGTCGGCGACAAGATGGCGGGTCGTCACGGTAACAAGGGTGTCATCTCACGGATTTTGGCCGAAGAAGACATGCCTTATTTGCCGGACGGTACCCCGGTCGAGATCGTGCTCAACCCTCTCGGCGTGCCGAGTCGGATGAACGTTGGCCAGATCCTCGAGACCCATCTCGGGTGGGCTGGCCGGGCACTCGGCATGAAGTTCGCTACGCCGGTGTTCGACGGTGCGAGCGAGAAGTTGATGAAGGAGTACATGGCCGAAGCCGGCCTGCCACTCTCCGGTAAAACTCAGCTCAGTGATGGAGTTACCGGCGAGGTTCTCGAGCAGAAAGTCACCGTTGGTTACATCTACATGCTGAAGCTGTCTCACTTGGTAGACGACAAGATTCATGCTCGGTCGATTGGACCTTACTCGCTCATCACGCAGCAGCCGTTGGGTGGTAAAGCGCAGTTCGGCGGTCAGCGATTTGGAGAAATGGAAGTCTGGGCACTCGAAGCCTACGGCGCGGCTTACACGCTGCAGGAGCTTTTGACGGTCAAGTCCGATGACGTCGAAGGCCGCAGCCGGATCTATGAGGCGATCGTCAAAGGCGACGTCCCAGAAGATCCGGGCCTGCCGGAGTCATTCAACGTGCTGGTTCGCGAGTTGCAGAGTCTCTGCCTAGACGTCGAGTTGCTCAAGACTTAAGGATTTGCTGCCCTACGGGGCGGAATGTAGGATCGAAGGAGGCATACGTTGCAGGGATCTCACTTTTTCGAGAAGCCGCAATCGGTCAAAGAATTCAACTCCATCCGGATCTCCGTGGCTTCGCCCGAGAAGATCAATTCTTGGAGCTTCGGTGAAGTTACCAAGGCGGAGACGATTAACTATCGAACGTTCAAACCGGAACGTGATGGTTTGTTTTGCGCCAAGATCTTCGGACCGATCACCGACTGGGAGTGCCTCTGCGGTAAGTACAAGCGCATGAAGCACCGGGGCGTGGTGTGCGACAAGTGTGGCGTCGAGGTGACCCGGTCGCGGGTACGGCGTGAGCGCATGGGACACATCGATCTCGCCAGCCCGGTTTCCCACGTTTGGTTCTTCAAAGGTTTGCCGAGTCGTATCGGTCATCTACTGGATCTCTCTCTGCGGGATCTGGAGCGCATTCTCTATTTCGAAAGTTACGTGGTCATCGATCCGGGCGACACAGAGCTCAAAGAGAGTGAGTTGTTGTCCGAGGAGCGCTTCCGTGAGTTGCGCGACGAGGTCGGTGACGACGCATTCGAAGCTCGGATGGGTGCGGAGGCGATCAAAGAGCTGTTGTCCCGCATCGATCTCGATGAGCTAGCGGAAGAGCTGCGGATCGTGATGAAGACCGATAGCAGCCAAATCCGTCGCCTGAAAGCAGCCAAACGACTGAAGGTGATCGATGCCTTCCGTCGTAGCGGCCACCGGCCGGAATGGATGATCTTGGATGTCATCCCGGTGATTCCGCCGGAACTACGCCCGCTGGTGCCGCTCGATGGTGGTCGGTTTGCGACCAGTGATCTCAACGACCTTTATCGGCGCGTGATCAACCGTAACAACCGTCTCAAGAAGCTGCTCGAGCTGCGCGCACCGGAAGTGATCGTGCGCAACGAGAAGCGCATGCTGCAAGAGGCGGTGGATGCACTGTTCGACAATGGACGTCGCGGTCGCGTGCTCAAGGGCTCCAACAACCGCCCGCTGAAATCACTCTCCGATACGCTGAAGGGTAAACAAGGACGTTTTCGCCAGAATCTGCTGGGCAAACGTGTCGACTACTCCGGTCGTTCGGTGATTGTTGTTGGACCTGATCTGACCTTGGATCAATGTGGTCTACCCAAGAAGATGGCGCTCGAACTGTTCAAGCCCTTCATCTACAACCGTCTCGAGGAGAAGGGCTTGGTCGGCACGATCAAGGCAGCCAAAGAGATGGTGGAGCGCGAAGAAAATGCTGTGTGGGATGCTCTCGAAGAGGTCATCCAGGATCACCCGGTAATGCTCAACCGTGCTCCGACCCTGCATCGTCTGGGAATCCAGGCTTTCCAGCCGACCTTGATCGAAGGTAAGGCGATCCAGATTCATCCTCTGGTCTGCGCTGCCTTCAACGCTGACTTTGATGGTGATCAAATGGCGGTTCATGTACCGCTTTCGCCCAAAGCGCAAATCGAGTGCCGCGTACTTATGTTGGCGGCCCACAACCTGTTGAGCCCGGCACACGGTCGACCGCTGACCGTTCCGAGTCAAGATTTGGTGCTGGGCGGCTACTACCTGACCATGCCGAAGTCCGGTGCCAAGGGCGAAGGGCGTGTGTTCTCCACCTTCGACTCAGTGCTGATTGCACTTGAGCTTGGCGAAGTGGAGACGCAGACCAACATCAAGGTCCGGTATACCGGCGAATTCATTGATCTCACCAAACAGTACAACAATCAGGACATTGTGCATGCTGAGATCGAGATCAAGGAAAGAATGCTGATCGATACCACGGTCGGCCGTGTGATCCTCAACACCAACTTGCCGGAAGAGATGCCCTTCATCAACGGCCTCTTGAAGAAGAAGGGGTTGCAGGAGCTGGTCAGTTATTGCTTCATTCGTAACGGTAACGATTTGACGGTGAAGATGCTCGATGAGCTGAAAGAAGTCAGCTTCTTTTATGCCACCAAGGCGGGGATCTCCATCGGCATCGACGACATGGTCGTACCGCATGCCAAGACAAGGTTGATCGAAGAAGCCCGCAAAGAAGTGCTCCAGATCGAGAAACAGCGCACCGCCGGTGTCATCACCGCGGGTGAGCGTCACAACAAGATCATCGATATCTGGCATCGTGTCACGGAGAGCGTCTCGGAGGAGATGTTCGACGAGATGGAACGCGAGGAAGAGACGACCGGTGTGCTCAACCCGATCAAGATGATGGCCGACTCTGGTGCTCGTGGTTCGCGCGAGCAGGTTCGGCAGCTAGCCGGCATGCGCGGATTGATGTCGAAACCCTCGGGTGAGGTCATCGAGACGCCGATCGAAGCCAACTTCCGCGAAGGTCTCACCGTACTGCAGTACTTCATCTCGACTCATGGAGCCCGAAAGGGGCTGGCGGATACGGCTCTGAAGACCGCGGATTCAGGGTACCTCACCCGTCGTCTGGTCGATGTGGCGCAGGACGTCATTGTGTCCGAGCCTGACTGCGACACCATCGATGGCATCTACGTTTCCGCCATCATGGAAGGTGGCGACATCCTCGAGCCGTTGCGTGACCGTGTCGTTGGTCGTGTGAGTCAGGAAGAAATCTACGATCCGATGAGCGGCGAGCTGCTGCTCGATATCGGTCAGGCGATCACGGTGACGCTCGCTGCCAAGATTCAGGGTGCCGGTATCGAGCGGGTCAAGATCCGTTCGGTGCTGACCTGTGAGTCACGACGCGGCGTCTGCATTAAGTGTTACGGGCGTAATCTCGCCACGGGCAACATGGTGGATATCGGCGAAGCGGTCGGCGTCATCGCGGCGCAGTCGATCGGTGAGCCGGGTACCCAGCTGACGATGCGTACCTTCCACTATGGTGGTACCGCCAGCCGTGTGTCCGAGGAATCGAAACACATCGCCCGCAATCCTGGCGAAGTGAAGTTCATCAACGTCTCCACCGTCGACTCCAAACAGGGAGATCTGGTGGTGGTGAATCGTAACGGTAAGATCGTGCTAGTTGACGCCAAGGGGCGTGAGCTCGAGCGTTATGCACTGACCTACGGTTCACATCTCCAGGTCAAGGAAGGTGATACCGCCGAGCCTGGGCAGGAACTGGTGGTGTGGGATCCCTTCACCTCCGCCATCCTGACCGAGATTGCTGGTACGGTCGAGTTCCAAGACATTGTCGACGGCGAGAATGTGCGTGAGGAAACTGACAAGGTCACTGGCCTGTCGCAGCGCATCATCGTCGAGGCTTCGGCCAATGAAAAGCGAGCACCGGCGATTTTTGTCAAGGGTAAGGATGTTGAGCGGCGTTATCTGCTGCCGTCGGGCTCCCACTTGGTGGTCTTTGATGGCGCCGAGGTTCATCCTGGCGACACGTTGGTCAAGATCCCGCGTGAAACGACCAAAACCAAGGACATTACCGGTGGTCTGCCGCGGGTTGTTGAGTTGTTCGAAGCCAGGACGCCTAAGGAGCCGGCGATCATCAGTGAGGTCGACGGTACTGTGAGATTGGGCGACATCCACAAGGGTATGCGTAAGGTGCTGGTCGAGAGCGACTACAACGAGGTGCGCGAGTACCTGGTGCCACGGTATATCCACGTCAATGTCCAAGACGGCGAGCGAGTGCGAGCCGGTGAGCCGTTGATCGATGGACCGATCAACCCTCACGACGTGTTGAACGTGTTGGGTGAAAAGGAGTTGCAGCGCTACCTGGTCGACAAGATCCAGGAGGTCTATCGTTCGCAATCAGTGGCGATCAATGACAAGCACTGTGAGGTGATCGTCCGTCAGATGATGCGTTCAGTGAAGATCAAGGAGGTTGGTGACACCAACTTCCTGATCGACGAGCAGGTCGATCGCTTCCGTTTTCAGGAAGAGAACGATCGGGTGGTCAAGGCCAGCGGTCGTCCAGCGATCGGTCGACCGTTGCTGCTTGGTATCACCAAGGCGTCTCTCTCCACCGAGAGTTTCATCTCCGCCGCCTCCTTTCAGGAGACGACGCGGGTGCTCACTGAGGCTTCGATCAGCGGAAAAGTCGATCCGTTGCGGGGGCTCAAGGAGAACGTCATTGTTGGTCGCTTGATCCCGGCTGGAACCGGTCTGCAGCATTACCATGATTTCCACATGGAGCGTGAAACCTACGGCGCCGTGCCGGAAGGCGACGATGAAGTCTACTTCCAGTTCGACGACGGTGAGATTCGCTCGATGCCGCAGAACGTAACCAACACTGGCACCGGATCGGCCTAACACCGTCCCTTCGATCGGATTGCGAAACGGCCAACGAGAAATCGTTGGCCGTTTTCTTTGAGTGCGAACGGATACGAGAGACTAGAGGGTGCGAAGCTCAAACACCCTCGCTTGGCGCTTCATCGCCAAGGAGTCGGATCCAGGGGGAGGCTCTGGGTAGTGGCGCACGGCTGTGCGCCCTAGTGCCAGACTGCGATATGTATTTGGACCGAAGCCCCGACCAACTAGATCCCGTCTCATCTTGCCATTTTCGGTTCAGCGAGGGAGGTCTTGTGGAGCGAGCAAGCAGCGAGCATGTTTGAGCTTCGCACCTGTTCGCATTTCGTATCCGCTAGCACCAAAGGGGCTTAGGCTTCGCGTAACAGACCCGGCGAGTTCTGGAGCTGCGGCGCAGCCTACAAGGCCGACCGAGCTCTCGGCGTGTTATTGGATGCGATCCAACTTCGATCAGCGACCGGAGCGTTTGCCTTTTTTACTCTTCTTGCCCTTGTTGCCGATTTCGACGAACTGGTGGGTGAAAGACTCGGTTCCCGACAGCTCATCCCAAACCCCGACGGCAATCTTTTGCCGTCCTTGGCGGATCTCTAGCTGGTGTAACGAGCCGATTGCGCTCTGACGAGCCGCCTCCAACTTATCGCTCGGAATAGTCACCGGATAGGGTAAATCCTGCATCGGTGATACGCCACCCTTCGCATCCTGGACCACCAAGAAGATGCGTAGGCGCCCTTCTTCGACCTTGCCGTTCGGCAACAGAGTCACATCACGAATCGGAATACGGATCAGGGTGGGGAGCAAGTACTTCTGCCCCTTCTTTTTGGCCTCTTCAAACTCGAGCCGGATACCAAGTGGATTCTTGTCCAGGCCGGCGATCAGCGATGCCAGTGTTTTATCTTGAACGCGCTCAACCTCAGACTTGTCGTTGAAGCCGGATCGATGGCGTACACTCATGCCAGGCCGTTTGATCTTGACATCGATCGAGTGGTATTCACCATCGCCAGCATGAGGCGAGGCATACCCAAGTGAGTAGAAGTTGTCAAAGTCCTTCGCCATGTTGTCCATGACGGTGTCGAAGTTGTAGGTGTTGATGAAGGCAGTGCCACCTGTGGGCTCCGACATGTCGATCAGCGCACCTTGATAGTTTAGAGTGCGCAATGCGTCGAGGCGAGTCCTCTCGACCCCGCCCGCGGTGTCGTCAGAGTACTCGGCGGTCGAAAAAGAGCCCACAGAGCCTCGGGCATCGAGGGAGTAAAAGGTGACCTGTTGGGCATTCGCCTGGCGCACAATCGCTTGGAAGTACGAGGTGTCATTGTTGCGCAGACTCAAGCTCGAATCACCGAAGTATTGAGCGATGAGCTGTTCGCCAGGGCGTTGGGGCAATCCGTCCGAGACGTAGAGCATCGCCTTGCGACCGGGTAGCCCGGCCATCGACCGAATCACTGAGTCAACCGCTCGGGTCGACTGTTGAAGATATGCTCGAGTCTCGTCGATGTACTGTTCCAAGTAGGTGCGTGCGTAAGCTGCTGTGATCGGATCACGCAAGGCAGCTGCGATCTGCTGTGAGGCAACCCTGCGTCGGAAATCTTCGGTCAGGCCGTTGGCTCTGGTCTTGCGAATCCGCTCGAGCGCAGCGGTGATGTCTGCCGAGTTGTTGGTGAAGGGTTGGACCGCTTCAATCCCACGATCGTAGGTCACCAGCATGATCCGATCACCAACCTGGGTGCGTCCCTCTAGAAAGCCATCGAGACTGGCCATCACCCGCTCGCGATTGCCAGGACGGATGTTGAAGTTGTCGATGTAGACCAGGAGATGGAGTCGTTGTTCAGGCGGGATTTCAGGGGTTAATGTCGCTGCCGTCGTCGCCGGCGCGGCCGACTCAGTTGTGCCACTGCTTACCGGCCCCGCTGGGGTGCCTCGGGGTTCGGGGGCAGGCGGTCGAGCGACAGCGAAGAAGTTTGTTACCTCGACGGGCTTGCCGTCCTCGTAGACTTCGAAATCTTCAACGCTCAAACCATCAATGTGCCGGCCACTCCGGTCCGTCACAAAAACCTCGACGTTGACGATGTTGACGTCAACTCGGTCGACAAAAATGGAAGAGCCTTCTTGCTGTGCCATCACTGCCGAGGCCAGCGCCGAAGACAAGAGAAGGCAAGCGGCCGAGCGAAGAACACAGCGCCGAAGAGGTATGCGCTCCAAGAGATCCATGATCACCTCGATGGGCTCGCTGCGAGCCCGAGTCCAGACTAGTGCGTCAAATGGTGACGTTCAGAGGCTTACGCAAGGCGAATGCGAAGACTACAGAAAGGATAAAGAACACGAGCATCCATGTCCATTCGCTTTCCCAGCCCTCGAAGCCTGCATTGCCGGCAGGATAGCTGACGATAATCGACTGCACTGGGGACGATGCTGGCAAGGGATCCTCAGCCGGATAGAGCAGTTGGTTGACGAAACCAGGTGCCAGACGGTGCGTTGAGCGGCGGACCACCTTGTCCGAGACCTGGACGCTCTTGGTGAGCGGCCCATCCGGCGTGGTCAACGTCAGTTCGTGGGCGCCCAGTTCGACCGCTGAGACGCGCCAGTTGACCTCGCGCAGCGACGGAATCCAGAGCGGGCCGGCTTCGATCGCCAGGCCTGACGGTGCTTCGAGCTCGATTTGAGGGCGGGCACCTTCATCCCAATCCTCAGCCAGCTCTACCTTGACCAGCACCTGTTCGCCGGGTACCAATCCTTGGTACCCATAGTGAAATTGCAGTTGTGCAATCACCAGCGTGAGCGGTGCGATCATCCACAACAAGGGGACAGCGGACAGCCTCAGATAGGTCAGGTTGTGACGCAGGATGTCACCCATCGCCCGCACGATCGCCCGCAGATTGTCATTGAACAAGCGGATCTCGAAGATTCCAGCATGGATCCGACGCTTGACCGCAGCCAGCTTCTCTTGGTTGGAGGTCGCCTTGTACACCAACAACACGGCGACTCCGAAGACAAGAGAGACCACGGCGAGTCCGACGAGAGGATGAAGCTCTCGGAACGGAAACAAAACTGCGTCGAAGAGACGACGGAGAAAGGCGTTCAAGATCGACATGACGGAGCGGCTCGCAAGGACCTATGAAATGTAACCGAGACCCTGGAGCCGTTTTTTGATCTCCTCTTCGGAGTCGGCTCCCTCGAGCTTGGAGAGCTCCTTCTCCAATGCGTGGGTAATGAATTCCGCCGGCGAGGAGTAGCCAGCAATCTCAGCATAACGCTTGACCTTGTCCAACAGGTCCTTTTCGAGTTTGATCTTGTTTCCGAACATATGCGTCGCTCCGATGTTGAGGTGGCGTTCGATCGGCTCGTCAGTCGCCTGTGCCAGGGGCCTTCGCTCGTGCCGGGAAGCCTTCGATACCAAATTCGTTGAGAATTGCGCCCGCCAGATCCTGCAATCTTGGTGCAGACTGCTTCAATGGGCGACTGGTCAGTAGAATACCCGGCACCGCCTCATGGTCCATCCCATGGTCGCCAGTCCACTGTTCGGTGTTGTCTTCGAACATCTTGGCGGGAACCGCCCCCAGCGATGATTTACCCGAGCCACCGGTGCCTTTGGCAAAGCCGATTACAAGATCGGGGCCAATTTGTTCCTCGCCCCGATCCTTGAAGAACTTCTCGCGCTGATAGGCCTTGCCGACCGCCGGTTGGTCCGTGGCCGGGTCGATCACTTGTACGATCTTGTCTGCGATCTCCTGCATCAAAGCCACACGCTCTTCAGCGGTTACGATGCCGTTGGGTTCGCGTCCCTTCAGGTTGATGTAGATTCCGTTCAAGCCGACGTTGTAGGCGCGCGTCCGCGACCAGTCAATGTTGACGAACATGCCGGGGTCATTACTCATGTTGGGGTTGCGGAGGGTAATATAACCCGCTTCCTTCAACCAGGTATTGAGGCTGAAGGTTCGCCGTAAGCTGGCGAAGCCGTGGTCCGACATGATGACCAACGTCGTATTGTCATCCATCTGGTCGAGGGTGTATCCGACAACTTCATCGGCCTCGCGGTAGAGATCTTCGATTGCGCTGGCGTATTTGGTGTCGATCACTGGATCGTAAGTCGGATGCTCTGGATCGAGCACCCGATACATCATGTGTGATGTCTGGTCCAAGTTTCCGAAATAGTAGAACAGCAGCCGTTTGGGGGAGCTGCTCTGCTGGAATTGATCGAGCACGTAATCGTACTGTCGACGGACGTCTTCCCCCGCGAGTTTTGCCTGAGCCATGAACTCGTCGCGAGTGAATACTTCTTCGCGCAATGCTTGGGTATCTTCCGGCATGCCTTGGGTGTAGAACAACCCGGTTTCTCTCGCCAGTTCTCCGGCATATTCGGGGGGGTGAGAGATCGGCAGGTCAGGGGACAGCGGATCGAAGTTGATCGGCGACACATAGAGCTCAAATTCGGGCCGAATCGAGCGCAGATAGAACTTGGCAATGCCGCGCAATGATTGGGTGGGGATCATCTCGAACTCGATCGGTACCCAATCACTCCACTCGCCGACCGCCAGCACGCGTTCTTCCTGGACATCAATGGTGTCATCGTCGTTGCGGTCTCCAATCACCAATTTGGCGATCGGTTTGTCGGGATCCAGGTAAACCGTGAAGTCCGTGGTGACTTTCTCACTCTCGACCAGGAATGAATTGGTCGGTCCATAAAGTTTCGACTCGACAACGTTGTCCTCGGCCCACGCCTCGTAAACCTCACCGCCCGACACGCTCTGGCCAGAGAACGCGAACAGCACCGAGGTGTAGAAAGAGAAGGTACCGTAGTTGCCGAGGATATCCGGTGTTCCCATTCCGCTCAGCTCACGCGAAGCGGTGCCGGTTGGAGGAAAGTTGGCCGGCATGCGGATGATCGAGGACTCGACACCATGCCGCTCCAACACTTCCCAGAACGCCTCGCCACGTCGCATCAGCTCGATGTCGCCGCCCGACAACGGGAGCTGGTAGTCGCCGAATGTCAGCGTACGGCCAGCAGGAGAAGTACGGGTGGTCGAGAGGTAGGGAATCATGGTTTCGGGATCGCGATGGATGAAATCGAAGATACCGTGGCCACCTGAATCCATGCCGGTGATGAAGTTCGACCAAGCTACCGGGCTCAGTGGTGGTGCCGAGGTTCCGAGGGGACTGAAACTGCCCTCCTTCTCCAAGCGTGAGAAGTTCGGCATCACACCCTGGTCCATGTATTGTCGGGTAAGGCCGTGGTCCATGCCGTCGATACCGAGCACAATCACTTTCTGTTCACCGGCACCATTCGATGAGCCACCTGTCGAGTCGCTTGAACCACCACAGCCCGCTGCACCCAGCAAAAGTAACCCCAGGCTGGTCGCACCGAGGCCCCTGAGCGCTCGTGTGGTAAGGCCGGAGGCCAATGGCAGCCCGGCGAGGAGCCGAGAGGAGCTCGAGTGCAAAGTTCGCAAACCACGCATGGCCGTTTCTACTCTCCCTTCGCAGGCGCTGCGACCGGCGAGCCGCCTTTGGCGCCACTGAAGCTCTTGGTCTTCTCGAACAGCGGTTTGCCGTCCATGTAGGCCGGCGGTTTGAGGCCGAAGAGACGCAGCGCGGTCGGAGCGATATCGATCAACGCGGGGTCGTCATCGTCGATCACCTGGTTACAGAAAAAGACGCCTGGTACCAACCGTGGGTCGATACAGTGGTCGCCGCTCCAAGCCTTGACGTTGTCTTCGAACACCGGCCCTGACACCACGCCGGTGGCACAGTCCCACGATGTGCGATAGCCATCGTTGTAGCCGATCAGGAGGTCGGGGGCGTTGCCGAGATAGGGGCCGGTGTAGAGGCTGGCGGTGTCGAACGCTTCGTTGATGCCGACTTCGCCCTTCTCGTCATCCATCAGCTGCTCGAGTTTGGCCATGATCTCGGCCTTGAGTGACTCGGCTTCTTCGCCTGGCTTGACGATCCCTTCGCTCTCGCGGCCTTCAATGTTCAGGTACATGCCGGTCAGTCCGAGGGCATAAGCCCGAGTTTTTGACCAGTCCACATCTCGTAGCCACTCGCTGGCACCGTCGCAGCCGTCTTTGAGCGTGAGGTAACCCTCGGCGTGGAGCCAGCTGTTGAGATTGATGCCGCGCCGGAACGAGGCAAACCCGTGATCCGAGATCACCATCAGCATGTCGCCATCGCGCATTTTGGCCATCACCCGACCGACCAAAGCGTCATTGCGCAGGTAGAGCTTTTCGATCGCGTCTTTATGCTCCGAATCTTCGTGTCCGCGAGCTGCCGGATGGCCCTCTTCGATGTAGCGCCAGAACATGTGCTGGACGCGATCGGTAGCGTCGAAGACGCAGGTCAGGGTGCCGCTGTCTAAGCGGTCGAGGGCGGCGAAGAACATCGACTCGCGTTCATCGTCGATGTCGTAAGTCTGCTTCAGGAAGGTCGCGTCATCGATCACACCTTCGTTCAACGCCCAGGTGTCTTCAGCCAAACCGAGGGTGCTGTATGGACCGATTTTTTTGGCGAGGTAAGTCGAGTAATAGGACGGGTGAGAAACTGGCATCGCCGGATTTTCGGGGTCGAGGCTGATCGGCGTGATGTAGAGCGAGGTGTGCTCATCCAACTCAGTCACCATCATGCGACAGATGCCGGAAACGGTGATTCCTGGCGCGGCGCGAAACGATAGCGGCACCCAGTCGCTCAGCTTCATCAACTCGAGTTCGACGGTCTCCTCGCCGACGACCACCGTAGCCCGGCCCGAGGCTCGATCGACCTCGAGGGTCAGCGGTATCGCCATCAGCGGTTCGCCGTCGAGGAACGAGTTTGGTGGGCCTTCAAGCTTGGACTCGAAGCGATCTCCACCGCCAGCAAGGGGAATGCGGACGCCGCCTTCCTTGAATTTTTCGCTCGTCGGTCGAGTGGTGTAGAGCAGGAATGTACCCTGAGTACCGAGCAGATCAGGGACGCACATCGCCGAAAGCTCGGCACCGTAGAAGTTGTCAGGCGGAAAGGTGATCGGCACCCGCAACACCGTGCTCCAGATGTAGCGTTCGCCGAGAATTGTCCAGAACGGTTTCGACTTACGCATCAACCGCATCTCGGGCTTGTGCAGCGGGATGCGGTACTTGCCGAGTTTCAGAAAACGTTCGACGCGGCCGATGCGGGTGGACGACAGCAGCGGCAGATAACTCTTCAGGTCGCGATCGAGGAAGTCGAAGATGTTGTGTTTAGCGGGATGTGTGCCGGTGGAAAACGACGACCAAGCGACCGGTGACACCGACGGGAACGTCGAGCGCAGCCGGTGGTAACACCCGCTATCGGCCAACTTCTTGAAGTTGGGCAACTTGCCCTCAGCCATGTAACGGTCCGTTAACTTGGGCTCTTGGCCGTCGAGGCCAACAATGATCAACCGTTTGACCATCGACTTTGGCCGTCTGCCGTGTCGGATGAGACGGTAGACCATGCGGAAAGGCCAGATCAGCACCGCCAAGATCGCGATCAAAATGGTGACGAAGATCACCATGAACGACGACAACACCGCAACGCCAGCTCCCGGGCCAATGTAGGCTTCAGCGGGGAGGGACAGGGCGGCTAGGATGGCTCCAGCAGCGAGCCACGCATACGGGCGCACGGGACGCCTGGCAAGGCGATGCAGCAAACGAATCAAGGCACGAGTCTCTTCGGCGTTTAGATGGCGTATTGGAGGGGGGAGGCGCGCTGCCGGAAAAACAGGCAGTATGGTGTGAACCGCCGTTATAATAGAGCCGCACGGCTTCGGGTGCAAGTCTTGGGCTACCCTGTGCGCAGGGTTCATCCGACCCACCATCCTCGCTGAACCGCACTCGCAATCTGGATCATATCGGCTCGATCACATCGGCTCGATCGTACGTCTGGCGGCTGCCACTGCGCCACCAACGATCGGATACTTTAGGAGACCCTCGGCATGCCTTCATTCTTGCAACGAACCTATCGACGTCTGCGCTTCGGCGAGCCTCTCGTCGTCGTTTCGGGGTTGCCCCGCTCTGGGACATCGATGGCTATGAAGATGCTCGAGGCTGGTGGCTTACCGCTTGTCATCGACGGTATTCGGACTGCCGATGAAGACAATCCCAAGGGTTATTACGAGGATGAGCGAGTCAAAGACCTAGCCCAGGTGGACGACAAAAGTTGGCTGGCGGACTCGCAGGGGAAGGCCATCAAGATCATCTCGTATTTGCTCAAAGAGCTCCCTGAGGATCGCAACTACAAGGTCTTGTTCATGCGTCGCAATCTACAGGAAGTGCTTGCTTCTCAGACCAAGATGCTCGAGCGGCGCGGCGAAACCTCCGAGTCGAGTGACGAGCGGATGATCGAAATCTACGAAGACCACCTGTGGAAGGTCAATCGCCTGATGCAGCGCGAGCCCCACATCGAGGCGCTCGATATCCCCTACAAGCAAGCGCTGGCGGACCCGGCCAGTCAGGCTCAACGGATCCGAGATTTTCTGGATCTGGATCTCGATGTTGCAAAAATGGCTGGAGTGGTGGACAACTCGTTGTATCGCAATCGAAGGTAATACGTCGGGTCTGGGATGACGACGCGAAACGCAGACGACCGAATGTGTCACTTTCGGCTGTCCGGCATAGGTGACCATCGTCACCTGAGCTTTCTCGTTTCATCCGACGACGCATCAATCGGTAGCGCCGACGTCAACGACTTAGTCATCCCGGTACTCGGAGTGTCTCGGGAGCACGCCCGGATGCATCGCGAGCCAGGGCGATTCGAACTCCAAGATCTAGGTAGTCGCAACGGCACCTTTATCAACGGCCAGAAGATTCGGCGTGGCTCGGCGAGTGCCGGCGATGTGTTGCGTTTTGGAACAGTCGAACTCCAACTCGAAGAGATCGACGCTGGCGATGCTGAGCTGGGGATGGTTCTGATGCCCCCTGGCACCGGTGATCCGTCGCCTTTGCCCGCCGATCAGAGTACCGTTGGCTTTACCGCCAAGCCGGCCGCGTCGAAACCGGTGAGTTTGTCTACCCTGGACTTCCCGGCGGGGTACATACCTAGCCATTCACCAGCGATGCTAGAGCTCTATCGGGCTCTCGAGGCGCTGCGGGCGGCAGACTTGCCGGTGTTGATCGAGGGCGAAACCGGGGTCGGCAAGGAGGTTGTTGCTCACACTCTCCACCGATCCTCGATCCGTCAGGGCGGGCCGTTCATCGCCGTCAACTGCGCAGCGATTCCAGCGGAGATGCTGGAGGCCGAGATGTTTGGTATCGGTGAGGGGGTTGCGACTGGCGTGCGCAAGCGAGTCGGGAAGTTCGTTGCGGCGCAGGGCGGTACCTTGTTTCTCGACGAGATCGGAGAAATGCCCCTCGAGCTTCAGGCCAAGCTGTTGCGGGCCCTGCAAGAGAAGGAAATACAACCCGTGGGTTCGGCCGCCGTTCCGGTCGATGTTTGGGTGATCTCTGCCACCAACAACAACCTTCGGCAGGGTATCGAGGAGAACCGGTTTCGTCGGGATCTCTATTATCGGGTTGCGGGCTCCGTGCTGCGCGTGCCGGCTCTTCGTGAGCGCGTCGACGATATCCCACTATTGCTCGAACACTTCCTTCGGCGAGCCGCAACAGAAGCCGGCAAGATGATCCGAGGCATGACTGTCAAGGCGCTGCAGGTATTGCAGATCTACCCGTGGCCAGGCAATGTCCGTGAGCTCGAACATTTGGCGAAGGGACTCGCTCACAGTTGTGGTGATGGGCAGTCGATCGACTCGAAGATGTTGCCAGAGCTCTTCAAGCACACAGAAGCAGTTGCGAACAAGCTGGGCTCGTCACGCCTGGAAGATCACGTGCAGGCAGCGGAACGCCAAGCGATTGTCGAGGCTCTCGCACAGAGTGGCGGCAGCCAGCGCCAGGCGGCGCGCTTGTTGGATATATCGCGCAATACTTTGGCTCGCAAGATACGTCAGCTCGACATACGACTCTGATTCATTCGGCTGGCAGTGTATTAACCGCTGCTGGTGTTGTCTCGTGCTATCGCTCTTCGGCGAGGTGTCGACGCAGAATTGGGGCTTGAGGTGAGAGCACTCTCGAGGCTCTCCGCTGGCTCAGTCATGAAGCCACCGGCTCCGATATAGCGCCAGTGGACGTGGCCGTCCGGGCATAAACCTGGACTTTCCATGCGGCAGGCGCATTCTTACGGCGGCACGAGAATTGCCTCTTGGGTTGTGTGATCCATCCGGTCGCTCATCACGCGAACCTTCGGAGGAGACAATGATCGCCAACCTGTCAGTAGACGCCCCTGTCTTTCAATTGGACTTTGACAACCAGTGCCTGCTGCGTTGTGGTGAAGAGTTGGCAGTGCGCCCAAAGACATTCGGCGTCCTATGCCACTTAGTCAAACGACGTGGCCAACTGGTGACCAAGGCTGAGCTCTTGGATGTGGTGTGGGCAGAGAGCCACGTCAGCGACATTGTGCTCAAAGTCAGCATTCGCGAGCTGCGAAGAGCCTTCGAAGACCAACCGCGTGATCCGCGGTTCATAGAGACCCTCTACCGCCGCGGTTACCGCTTCATCGGTCCGATTGCAGTTGTTGATGCGAAGTTGCCTAACCGTGGGCCGTCGGCGGACCCGGGGCCGGTGGACTTACCCTGTCAGCAAGTACTAGAGACCCTTGATCAGCTCTGTCGTCGAGAGTTCGGCGAGGCACTCATGCCACTATTACATCGCCACGCTCCGTCGTGGCTGGATCGTCTGCGGTTGTTGCACAGTCCGGGTGACGAAGCAGTGGAGCCGCTTTTTAGTGAACATTCTGAGCGTCTGGCTGCAGAGCTTGACGCCTTGATGGCAGCTGCTTTGGATACATCCATGGATTTGTTGCTTTTGTCGCGACAGATTGTTCGTTGTCGGGGCTGAGCCGTGGGACAGGTCTGTTACGAAATCGTGCCTGTAGCGAAGTAGTGTTCCGTCATGGGTTGGAGAGTGGTAATGAATTGTAAACAACTTCCGAGTAATTCCGGCTGTTGGGGTCAAGTGTTCGGATCGAGGGGCTGTTGGCCATGCAGATGGGTTGAAACTGGGAACCTTTTATGAACTTCGGTTGAATGACTTGAGTATTTTTGGCAAGTAATCTGTCTGTAACGAATCTCCGCTGGCGCACCTGTTAGCTGGAGAAGATGGAGCGGAGATCATGGTGAAGCCAACGTCGGGTGGTGAGATATTCAAGTACTTTGTTTGCCGAGTTGCAGGGTTGCCGGTCAGTAGCATGGAAAATTTGCGGTTGGTGCAAACTGTCGATGCGCAGCACGACGTCTTTGATCTAGAGAAAAGATTGAGTGTAGAAGGGTCTGCTCTGGCAGACCGCCTTTACGCCATTGTTGGTGAGTTGAAAGATCGTCGGGTTCGCGGATCGTTGCTCCAAGTGCGACGCGACGTTCACAATGTTCGGCGCCCCAAACTGGCAGCCCAAAAGCGTGTCGAATCAAAGCTGCCGCCAGCCATTGCAATTGACCTGCAGCGATATTGTGATCAATACGACGAGCTGATCAAGCGACGGTCTAGCGTCGAAGAAATCTTTGAAGGCGAAATTCTGGCAAGTCGTAAGAAGCTCCGCGGCCTGGTCGACGACACAGATTTTCAGAAAGGTTTGTGTTTATCCAGTGAAGCTCTACTGAGAGCGGCTCGCCGGTATCAGGCTGGCCGTCACGGTACCAAGAACAAGCAGATCGAGCGCGGTCTCATGCGTTATCTGTCGAGAATGGCGATGAAAACGTCCCCTTTCGGTACTTTCTGCGCGATCGCCGCTGGCGAACTCTCGACCGATCCGTCTGTTGTTGAATCGCAGGAGCTGATGTTCACCGGCGATCCGCGCCGCAAGCAGAGCCTGGTCCGTCTCAATAAAGGTATCTATGAAGCTCTGGTGCCGGATCTCCTGCGTTCACCGGCTATTCGACGGCAACTCGGCGTGGAGCTCAATCCGACACTTCGGCGCGAAGGCGAGCAGTGGCTCTTTCTATCGGTAGTCAGCAGGCGCGAAGTTTTCCAACGGGTGCCACGCAGCCCGGTACTCGACCTTTTCAAAGAGGTGCTGGCCAGCCACTCGCACCTTTCCTTGGGAGAGTTGCGTGGCAAAGTGCGTAAAAGCCCTCGCCTCGACGCCTCTCGTGCCCAGATCGAGGCCTTTACCGATCGACTGTTGGAGATCGGGTTTCTGCGCTTGCGACTGGGTATTCCCGAACAGGAGGTCGACTGGGATCGTCCGCTGGTGAGTCTGCTCGGAACGATCGAGGATCCAGAGGCGATCAGGATTCGTCAACTGATCACAGGCTTGCGAAAGGGCTGTGATGCGTTTGCTATGGCACCGGTCGTCCGCCGCGGCGAGCTGCTACAAGAGGCCGCCGAGTTGATGCGCAAGAGTGATGAAGACCTGCTGCGACGTGCGACTTTCCAAGTCAACATCCCGTTCTACGAAGATGCTGGGGTTGCTGCTTCGATCGCGATGTCGAAATGCCACTATGAGCAGCTCACGGAGTCCCTGACTTCGTTCGTACGGCTCACCGCGCCTATCGCTTGGCCACGACACGAGCGCGCCTCGATGCGGCACTTCTTTGACACGTATTACCCGACGGATACTACAGAAGTGCCGTTGTTGCAGTTCTACGAGGACTACTATCGTGAACATCTCAAAGAACACCTGCACCGGCAACAAGTGCCACCGCCGATCCGCCAGGAGGTCGAGACTGCGGATACCGACATTGGAAGCTCATCCGAGGTTGCAGCAGCCTCGGATGCCGAACCGGGAATCTCGGCGGAAAACTTTGATGCGCTGAACCCGTTCGGTTTGGATCTGATCCGACAGATGAAGGTGGCCAACGGCGCGCTGACCCGGTTGATTCAGGAGCGTTGGCAGGCTGATCCCGACGCACTCACGATCGACTTCGACCGTCACGATCTGGCGGCTATCGTCGAGCCGGTTCCGCCAACCCGGGATCCCTGCCGGTCGGTGTCAGTTTTTGTGCAGGCTCTACCCGGAGCTGGTCGCGACGGGGGGCCCGGCTTCGTTACGAGCACGTTTCTCAATGGTTTTGGCAAGTACTTCTCACGGTTCTTGGATCTTCTTCCGGAGCAGGTGCAGCAGGATCTTTTCGACAACAACCTCGACCTCAGCGACGAATATCTTGCCGAGATCTGTGGTGATGGTGCTTTTAACGGCAACCTCCATCCGCCGTTGTTGCGTTGGGAGGTGAGCTATCCGACAGGGGAGAGTGGCTCCGCCGAAGGCCAGTTGTTGAGCTCCGAATTGGTGGTCGAGGTGGATGCCGGTGACAACTACGCTTTATGTCTGCGACATTTGTCGAGTGGCCAACGGGTTGTTCCGCTCGATTTGGGTTTCCAGAATCCGCGCATGCGCCCGCCGCTTTATCAGCTGCTCTCTGGATTCGGGCCAGCCTGTAACTATTCCCTTTCGGTCCCCGATCAGCCGTATACCGCGGGTGTTGAAACGGTCGCTGGAGCGGCACTGGACACTCTGGCGGAATCTACGCCGCAACCAGGTGAGGCTTCGATCCAGTATCGACCGCGAGTGACCTATGAGGGCGGGTTGGTCCTGGCCCGGCGCCGTTGGAGGGTCCGCGGCGAAGCGTTTCCGCGACGTCAGAGTGGCGAGCAAGACTTCGCTTACTTTCAACGTGCCGACGGTTGGCGACGCGAGCACGGCTTGCCAATGGAGATGTTCCTCACCGTCAAGTCGCTGCCACCGCCCGCGGCAAATCGGCAGCAGTCCTTGATTGAGGAGACGGTATCCAAGCAAAACTCTAGACCCAGGACGCCCGGTACGTCCCGAAGCGATGACTCCCGTTCCGGCAACAATCCGCCGCGTCCAGCGCCTGAGAGGGGCGGGTCCGACGTTGAACCTGCCTCGACAACGAAGGGCCCGGTCCCTCCCCGGCGTGGTCATCTGCACAAGCCTCAGTACATCGACTTTGCAAATCCCTTTCTGGTCGACGTGTTCGGTCGGTCGGCCGAGAACCTGGAGCACTTCGAGGTCAGGCTGTATGAGCGCCTGCCCGACCGTGAACATTTGGCGCGCAGCGGCGATGAGTGCTACGTCACCGAGATGGTGCTGCAGTTGGATTTTCGGGGGCCGAAGGCTGGCCGCGCACAGCGCCGCGAGAGGGGGCGCCATGCGGCTTGAGGAACGCGGCTATGGCTGGCTCGGAGCCTATGTGTTGGGCGACTTCGATATTTACTCCGCCGACGCCGACCGGGTGATCCTCGCGGTGGTTGAGCCTGTGATTACAGAGTGTCGGCGGCGGCGTTGGATCCGCGGGTTTTTCTTCATGCGATACATCGATGAGCGGGGATCGCATATTAGGTTTCGGTTCTTGTGCCGCCCGCGTCTGCGCCGCGAGCGTGTCGAGCCGTTGATCCGTGAGACGGTGAGTGCGGCGCAAGCTCGAGGGTTACCGATCTCCGACATCGCTTGGGCCGCCTACCACCCCGAAGTCGAACGGTATGGCGGGCCCCACGGAGTGGTGTTGGCTGAACGGCATTTCGAGGACTCGAGCAACGTTGCCCTGGAACTACTGGGTGCTGACAGGTCGGTCGATCGACGAGGCCTTCTAGGCAAAGCGTTGTTGGCTCAGTTGGTGTTGCTTCACACTTTTCTCGAGACTCGCGGCAGCGTTGCCCGCATGGCTCAGCACTATGGCAGTAGCTACCTGCAGCAGGTGATGCCCGATCCAACGTCGCAGCAGCGGCGGTCCCATGCCTTCGAGCAAGGGTTCCAGCGGCAAGCCAATCACTTGTCAGCACATGTCGAGGCGGCTTGGGAGGCGCTTGTCGACCAGGCGTCACTGACGCCCGTCATGGATCGCTATCGAGGCCGATTGCAAGAGCTGCGTCGACGGTTGCGGTCCTTGGCTACCGCGGGTCGGCTGCTACCGCACGATAGCTGGGCACAGAGTGTTGTCGCCCTGGTGCCGAGTTACCTCCACATGATGAATAACCGCCTTGGTGTGCGGATACAGGACGAATGTTATCTCTCGGTCTTGATCAGGTCGGCACTGACCACGGGGCCTGATCGTGTCAGCGCTTAATCCAGAGCGCACTCTCGAGTTCTAGGAGCTTTGGCGATGAACAAGAACAGGTGTCTCGAGGTTGCAGCCAGTCTCGGTGACCGCATCACCCGACAAGCCCTGTGGGACGGTGCGCACTGTACCTGGCAAGTGAGGGCGTTGGATACCGGTGCTGATAGCGGCGGGGGAACTCGCCTGGAGGCAGCTGGCCCCAGCCTTTACCAGGGCTCTGCCGGTATCGCCTGGTTTCTCGGTGAGCTCCATCACGTGACAGAGGATGGGTCGTCGGCACGTGCCGCCGAGGGTGGAATCCGCCAGGCGATCGCGGCCGCTGCCGATCTACCCGTAGGCCAAGATGCGTTCTACAGCGGCCGGGTCGGCATCGCCTACGTGGCGGCGCGTCTCGGTCGATTGTTGTACCGGCCAGATCTGCGTGAACAAGCCCTCGAGCTGCTGCTGACCCTAGAAGATCCGCAGCAGCTCAAAGCTGGCCTCGACGGTGGTCTCGACGTCATTGCCGGTGCCGCTGGCATCATCCCCGCGTTGCTCGAACTGCGGCACGATCTCGGTGACGAGCGTTTGTTGACGATCGCTTGCGAGCTTGGGGATCGACTGTTGATTCGGGCCCATCGTGAACCCGCAGGCTGGTCCTGGGACACTGTTGGCCCGGTGGCGGTTCGCCACCTGACGGGGCTCGGCCATGGCGCCGCGGGTTTCGCTTTGGCCCTACTCGAACTCGCCTGCGCAACCGGCCGTGACGAGTATCGTTTTGCCGCCGAGATGGCCTTTCTCTACGAGCGCCAACATTTTCAAAAACAGATCTCGAACTGGCCGGATCTGCGACACAAAGATCTCAGTGATCTGATCTTCTTCGGGGCGCCCAACGCCGTGCGCGAGGCTAATGAAGCTGGCACGATCCCGCCCTATCAGACGCTCTGTATGACCGCCTGGTGTCACGGTTCGCCAGGTATCGGTTTGAGCCGGCTACGTGCCTATGAGCTCACCGGTCATGACCTCTATCGACGGGAAGCCGAAGACGCTCTGGTTTCTACTTTGCGTTCGTTGAACCATCGCGACGACGACAATTATTCCCTGTGTCATGGCCATGCCGGCAACGCCGAGCTTCCTTTGCACGCCGCTGAGGTTCTGGCCAACAGATCGCTACGGGAGGCGTGCCTCGCACGTGCCGAGATCGGCTGGCAGCGTCACCAGCAGGCCCCCGTGCCGTGGCCTTGCGGCACCGCTGATCGTGGCCCCGATCCGAGTCTGATGTTGGGTGAGGCTGGCATCGGCTTCTTTTACCTGCGCCTGTCTTCGCCGCAGACGCCATCTCCATTGTTGCGTCGTCCACCGCTCATGGAGAATGCTTGTCTGGCCGAAAATCCTGCTGTCGGGAACGATGGTTTTGGTGATATGGCCCGGGAGGCGGCAAGGGAATACTTCGGTCAGACCTTGGATCTCTTCGCTGTCCTGGGACATCCCGTGGAATCGTTCGATTGGTGTGCCAATAGCGAGTCTCCGTTGCGCCGTTCGCCCGCCGAGATGACCTATCGTGAACTTCGTCGGGTTGTGGAATCCACTTGGAGTCCGCGTCGGGAGCTGCTCGTCGATGCCTTTCGGCGGGAGCGCACTGGTTACGAATTGGCTTGTGAAGCAAGCGACTTCAGTGTCGAGTATCTCAGCCGCCTGCGGCGCCCTGCTGTTGATGACGTACCCTGGTCACAGGCTCTGCTTGGTCGCTGTGACAACGACAACGTTGTGACACAGCAATGGGATTGGCAAAGCTGGCTGGCGACCAGCGATGGGCAGTCGAGTCGTCCCTCAGACCTGCCTGAGGCGGCGGAGGTTACTACTGTAATTCAACGTCATCGCGGCCGTCCGGTGATGCGCGAACTGAGTCCCTTCGCCGCGCTGTTGCTGAGCGCTCTCGACGACCCGTGCACATTGGCACAGTTGGCGCAGCGTGTTGGTCAGCAGATCGACGGCGCCGATCAGCATCCGGCTCGGCTCGTCGCGATGGTCGAACAGCAGGCCCGTGAGCTTTACCGTGGCGGCTTCATCGATTGGGTTGACTCTCGTGAGAAGCGGGCGGTCGGTTGACCGTATGTCCCGCCAAACTGCAGACCCCAGCAATTGCAGACCCCAGCAAACTGCAGATCCCAAACCACAACATCAAGTTTCGAGGAGAAGACACGCCGGTTACCCAAACGCCTTGTACCAAATAGGAGATCCTCATGAAGAAGATCACATTAGACCTCGATGCCCTCGAGGTCGAATCGTTCGAGACGACGCCAGCCGGCGACAACGAAGAAGCCGGAACGGTGTTCGGATACGGTTCGTGTCCGTCCTGTCCGACCTGTGGCGCCTACACCTGTGACGCCACCTGTGCCGAGTCGTGCGGTCAGCCCTTCACGACTTGCAGCTGCCCGGTCCGCGAATGTGTAGAAACGTTGGGCGGCACCTGCTCGCCCTGATTCTCACTCACATTTGAGCAACTAGCTTCGCGATCGGCGTGTCTCTCCTCGAATTGTCGTTTCTATTGAGTTTCCTTGAAGACCAGTTTTCTAAAGAAGTTCCTTGAAGACCTGTTCTCTGAAGACCAGTTTTTCACCCTAAACCTTGCCACACCAAACTGTGCCACACGATGAGCGGCAACCGTACCCCTAGTTTACGCCAGTCGGTGACGTTCTTTGCGCGTTTGGTGCAGTTGATCCGTCCCTATTGGGTGCCGCTGATCAAAAGTATGGTGCTCGGCTTGGCCACTGGCTTGGTGGGGGTGGCGATCCCCTATGTCACTAAGCTGCTGATCGACGAAGTGTACCCGTCACAAAATGTGACCTTGATGCACTTGCTGGTGGGCGGTTTGATGGTGCTGCATTTGGTCTCCACCGGCCTAGGGGCGGTGCGTGGTTTTTACAGCCTTTATGTCCACGCCCGCCTCAGCAACATCACCCGTTTGATGTTCTTTAATCATCTCCAGCATCTGAAGATGCGTTTCTTCGAAGGCCATCAGGTTGGTGAGATCCAGAGCCGATTCCAAGATGTCACCAACGGTATCGGTGCCATCTCGCGGGTCTTCGAGGCAGTGTTCATTCACGGCATTTATCTGGTCCTGGTGCCGCCTCTACTGTTTCTGTTGGATTGGCGCTTGGCGTTTTTGGCCCTAGGCTCGTCGCCGGTTGTAGTGGTGATCACGGTCATGGCGGCGCGGTTTCAACGCCAGTATTGGCGCCGCAGCTCGGAAGCGTCTGCAGATCTGGATGCTTACCAGGTCGAGGTCCTGAGCCACATTCGGACCTATAAGGGGATGGGGCTCGAGCACAAGGTTTACGGTGAGGCTCGCGGGCGGGTGGTGCGGGCTACCGAAACGCGGTTGAAGGCCGGCGGTCTGGCCCATTGTCTGGGTGGCCTCACCGAGGGGATCAAGGCTGTCAACACCGGCGCGCTGTCCTGGCTCGGTTGGACGCTGATCCTCGGCAATCAGATGACCCTCGGCGACTTTATTGCGTTTACCTTCTATATCAATCTGTTGTACCAGCCGATGTTTGCGCTGGTGAAGTTGTTTTCTGAGCTGCAGCAATCTGCCGTCCACCTCAGTCGTATGTTCGAGTATCTCGATTGTCCGGTAGAGCAGGATCCCAATCAGGCCTACGAGCCGCCGCCGCCGATCACTCGGCCGTTGGCTGGCGCCTTCTCTCTCCGCAACGTGTCGTTCGCGTACCGCGACGATCAACCGGTGCTGCAGCAAGTGGAGCTCGAGATCGAAGCCGGCTCTGTGATTGCTGTGGTCGGACCGAGCGGCTCCGGTAAGACCACCTTGCTGCGCCTGTTTTCAGCCCTGGACGAGCCTGATGTCGGGACGGTCCGGGTTGACGGCGTCCCGCTGCGCGAGTTCCCCCTGTCGGAGCTCAGGCGACAGATTGCTGTTGTCTGGCAGGAGGTTGGTCTGATCGAGGGTACTTTGTGGGACAATCTCACTCTAGGTGCCTCGTCGCCATCCGCCGAGCGGGTTGATGCCACGGTACGTCTGTGTGGCTTGGATGACATCGTCGCCGAGTTTCCCGAGCATTATCAGACTCGGGTCGCGGAAGGTGGTGCCAGCTTGTCCGCTGGTCAGCAGCAGCGTCTGGCAATGGCTCGCGCCCTGCTATGTGGCAACCCGATTCTGTTGCTCGACGAAGCGACAGCCAACGTTGATGTCGAGACCGAGACGCGTATCCTGCGGGATATTTTTGCGCATCGCCAGCGGCAGACCATCATTTATGTCACCCACCGTCTAGCGGCGGCGGCGTTGGCTGATCGGATTGTGGTGATGGAGAGCGGGCGCCTGGCCGGTTTCGGACCTCATCGCGACCTGATCGAATCTTGTGCGACGTACCAGCGGATGTATCGGGCGTCCAACACCAGCGTTATTGGTTCGTCGCTGCGTGTCGTGCCAAGGAGCGGCGTATGAGCTCGGTCCTGCGGTTGCCTGAGATACATGATCAACCGAGTCTAGGCAGCCGGTTGGCGGGTTGGGCGGTGAGCGTTACTTTGATTTGCTTGGTAATGTTGGCCGGCTCCACCGTTGCCGCCCTCTTTGGCATTACGCTCGATGTCGGGGTGGATGCTCGCGGCGTGCTCGAGATGCAGACTGTGTGGCCGGTGCGCAGTCCGGTCGCAGGCGTCTTGGAGGAGATGCGGGTGGCGAGCGGTGAACGCGTGGTTCGCGGCCAAGTATTGGCGCGCCTCGACAGCTTCGAGCTCGCGACGGGTTTGGAACGGCTACAGCTCGAAGCGTCGATCAAGCGCCATAGCCGCGACGGTAGTCGCAGCGATCTCGAGATGCTCGATCAACAGATTCGTGCGACTGAGGCTGAGCTCGATCGACATCTTCTGGTCGGTGCGGGTGGCGGGGTTGTGGTCACTGAAGAGCTCGACGAGCTTGTGGGTTCGCGGGTCAGTGCTGGCGAGTTGTTGTTCGAGGTCGCCTCTCCAGATCGTTGGCAGGCGGAGCTGTTGGTGATCGAGCGTGATATTCATCTCCTCCGCAACGGGGATCCGGTGAAGGTGGTGGTGCCCGCTGTCGCGTCCCTCGAGACTTGGCAGAATTTGATCTTTCCTGGCCGGGTTACCTTTATCGGCTCGGATCCGATCCGGGATCGACCGGAGGCCCGATGTTTCTACCGAGTGTTTGCCGACCTCGACCCAGCGGGCGTCAGTCCGCGACATCTCGAACGTTTCAAGCGTGGTATGTCGGTGGAAGCCCGTGTCGTGACGCGCTCGGCGCGGGCGATCGACCTGCTGACGCGCCACCTATTTCGTAGCAGTGGGAGGTTGGGATGAGCGGGTTACCCTTCGTCGGCGAAGCAAGGAGCATCACGTTCAACCCTGGTAGCGTCTCTCTGGCTGCTCGGTTTGAGGCTGCCACCGGCGATGGCGTGCGAATCGGCGTTATCGACAGCGGGCGCGATCCGCGGTGGGAAGAACCTCGGATTCGTCCTGGGATCGGACTGGTGGCGCCGCGTGGTTTTGCCCTCTCGCGCTCGCTCGACGACGGGGACCGTATCGGTCACGGTACCTCCTGTGCTGACCTGATTCTGAGGCTGGCGCCAGGGGCGAGGATCTATCCGATCAAAGTGTTCCACCGTCGCCTCGAGACCTCGATCGAAGTTCTGGTGGAGGCCATTCGATGGGCGGTAGCTCAGGGCCTGCACCTCATCAATCTCAGCCTTGGGACGCATCAGGCGCGGGCGCTGCGTCCGCTGTATGAGGCCTGTGAGTTTGCACATCAGGAAGGTGTGATCGTGGTCTCGGCGTTTCGTCATTGGGGCGGTACCGCACGTGGTGCTAGTTATCCCGCGGTATTCGACCATGTCATCGGAGTAGAGGCCGGACCGTGGGATCAGGAGTTTGCGGTGCGGCAAGGGCATGCTGTCGAGTGTGTCGTCCGCGGTCGCTGTCGTGCGCGTTGCCTGGACGGTGTCATGCGGACTCGCACCGGTTCCAGCTTTGCCGCTCCGCAGGTCACGGCCTTCGTCGCCCGCTTACTCGAAGCCCACCCCGGCGTCGATCTCGACCGCATCCGCCGGTTGCTGGCCGAGGTTGCTGACACCAGCCTTTCGATCGGAGACGGATAATGACTACGGTGTCGATATGAACGCGGTGACAATATGATCACGGTGTCGATTTTGTTCCAACGCCTGGCGGCCAACCGTCAGTGCACCTTGAACTTTATTATTTACCTGGAGGCTCTCGCCCGTCATGACGCTGCGGTGGCTGCCAAAACATACGCCGTTGCCGAGGCCAGAATCCTGCATGCTCAACCGCTTGACCGGGGGGGAAACTACCGTGGCCACATCGGCTGGCACCTCATGCACATTGCCGCCAATGAAGATGCCTCGTTTGGGTTGACCGATCGAGACACTGCTTGGTTGCGGTATCAACATGGGCAGTCACGGAGCGTTGCGACGCCTCCCCTGATTGGGATTCGACAAGCCCTAGAGACTTCGCGAGCAGGTCTTCTGACGTTGGCCCGCAACTGGGACGACGAGTTGCTTGCCGCCGTCCCGCCCGAGCGCCAGGCCACCGGTATGACCTACCGAGAGCATCTCGACTCTCTCGCCTGGCACGAGGCTTATCATCTCAACGAATGCAACGAGCTCCTACGAGCCCAGTTTGTCGAATAGAGCGTGTCGAGACACCCTGTTACCGCCAACTGCCGGTGATCTGAAACGCGGCCCAGTGGTTCGGCGGGGAAGCGTCGATGAAGACCGACTCACCGTCTGCGTTCGGCACTTGGATCGGATGTTCGATCAGCTCGACTTGGGCTGCCTGCAAGGCGTCAACCTTGGAGAGTCCGGCTTGCAGATGACGGTAAAACCGTACCATCAATTCGGCGGTCATCTCGTCCTCGACCGGCCACAGAGTCGAGACGACGGAGCGTGCACCGGCATATTGAAAGGCTCGGGTCAGGCCGATGAGACCCTCACCACCCTGCTCATTGCCGAGGCCGGATTCGCATGTGGAAAGTACAACCAAGTCAGCATTCAGGCGCATGCCTTCGAAGATCTCCCAGGCCTGGAGGAGACCGTTGCCTCGTGTCGGGCCCAGCTTCCTGGGGGCGGTGAGGACAAGACCGGAGTCGAGCGGGAAACGCTGATCGAGCAGACCGTGGGTAGCAAAATGGAGTATGCGGGCTTGGTGACTGAAAGCCTTGACGTGTTCTTCGGTGGCCTGTGCGCCGAGAAAGATGCGAGCCCGATCGCTCGGGAACATTTCGGCGATGCGTTCGATTTCCAACCGTGACGACGGCAGAGGCTCGAGCTCACGATTGACCAAAGAGCGCTGGCGAGTGGGTACCTCGGGGTCTGGGTCGGGGGTGTAGATCGGGTCACCAAAAGCCGCGAGCAGCAGGCCGGCGCTGGCTGGAGGTGAAGGCCGGCGGCGTTCCAGCTGAGCGTAAACGGTGGCAGAGAGCGCCAAATGGATGGGGCGCCACTGGGCCAGGAACAGGTCTTCGATGACTGTTTTTCCCGGTCGAGTTGGTACGTCGAGTCGGCGCTTTTCACGGACGAGGGCGGCGAAGGGTAGCAGGTGGAGAGGCCCATCCGCGACGATCAGAATTCGTCGGTTGGCGTCGATCAACGCCTCAGCCGGCTGAATCAGGTGTCGATACAGCCGTTTGCCGACAGTGGCGATTTCTGTCGAAAGATCAGTCGACTGGATGAGGCGCCTGAACAACTCGATCTCGCGGCGTAACTCGTCCACTCCGAGAGGTAGAACTATTCCCTTGAAGGTCTCCGTGGTCACCACAAACAGGTCGGTCTGAGATTTCCCGACGCTGTAAGACAGCATGATAGTGCCCGGATCGAGAGCTTGTTGAACACCCTCGAGATCCAGCGGCTGGGGGTAGCGCAGCGCCGCCAGCTGCGGCGACGTACCGACAACTTCGCGGGCGATGTCGTCACGTTCCTGACGCAGCTGGCGCAGCTTGCTGAGCAGTTTGTCGATCGCTTCGCCATCATCTGTCGGCGATAGCGATGAGAGTTTCTGTTGGGTCCGGTCGTAGAGCACGGCGTTGCTTCGCCGTCTAGATTCCAGGTCTGCCGGGACATCCATCGAAAACACCAAGTCACGCTCAGCGAGCATCTCCAGGAAGCTCCGTGCCCGCGAGCGCTCCAGGACGCCGAAGGCCTCCGCTGCCCGGCCTTGCGACAGGTGGAGCTCGATCAGGTGTCGATACGAGCTGCCGTGGGTCGCTCGGAAGTCACCCTTGATTTCTGGCGAACCCCCGAGATTGCCCATCTGGATATCGAGAGTCGCCAGCGACTGCTCGAAGTAGCGCCGAGCGGAGTCCAAGTCGCCGCGCTCTCTGGCCAGTACTCCCAGGCTATTGAGAGTGTCGACAGCCTCGAGCCCGCGGGGAGCGATCTGTTGAGCGATGTTCAAGGCACGTTCGTAATAGTCCCTTGCCTCCGGGTGATTGCGCTGCCAGGCGATATCACCCATGTAACGCAAGCTGTCAGCTTCTAGCAGGCTGTCGGGCGCTCGGCGTTGGCGGATCTCGAGGGCTAGGCGATGGTAACGTTCTGCCTGGATGAGGTCGCCGCGATCTGCGAGCACCCCGCCTAGACTAGTGAGGCAGGCTGCAACATCGAGGCTGTTGGGCGCCAGTTGTATCTGCAGCTGGAGAGCATCTTCGAAATGGGTCTGGGCCTGATGGAACTGTCCTCGAAGGCGGGCGACAATTCCCAGATTTATCAGCGTTGCGGCGATATCGAGGCTGTCGGGAGCCAGTTGTTGACGCAGCTCAAGGGATTGTTGGTAGTAGTCCCGCGCTAGCTCGAGGTCGCCACGGATGCGGGCCACCACCCCCAGGTTGTTGAGGCTGGCAGCAGCGTCGAGACTGTTAGGGGCGAGGCGACGCCGTATCTCGAAAGCTTGTTGGAGATAAGCTTCGGACAGCGCCAGCTCACCGCGATGCCACGCCGTCACCCCCAGGTTGTTGAGACTGAGAGCAACATCGAGGCTGCCGGGAGCAAGCTTCTCTCGCAGCGCGAGAGTCAGGAGGTAACGCTCTTCGGCGAGGACCAAGTCGCCTCGGGTCCAAGCCAGGTTGCCCATGTTCATCCAGCTGGCAGCGATCTCGAGGCTATCGGGGGCAAGCTCTTGGCGTATCTCGATGGCCTTCTGTTGGAAATCTTCGGCCAAGTCGAGATCACCGCGTTGCCAGGCCACGAGCCCCAGGTTGTTGAAGCTGGCAGCGACGTGGACGCTGCCTGGGGCGAGCTGGCGACGGATATCGAGAGCACAGTGATAGAGCTTGGATGCGTCGCCGAGCTCGCCGCGATACCAGGCCACCGTTCCCAGGTTGTTGATGCTGTCAGCAAGCTCGAGGCTACCGGGAGCAAGAGCCAGTTGGAGGTTGCGACTGGCTTCGAAGTGATCTGTAGCCAAGTCAAGCTTACCCTGGCGAAGGGCCAAACGTCCCAGTTGGTAACGGCTACTGGCGATCCCGAGGCCTCCTGGCCAGGTTTGCTGACGCACTTGCAGCGCCGAGCGCAGTGCAACTGCTGCTTGCTCGAACTGGTTCTGACGCGCAAACGTGCCAGCAATAGCGTTCCAGATCGCCACCGTCGACGTCGGCTCGCTGGCTTCTGCCAGCGCTGATTCCAACGCGGCTTGGGATCTCTCCCAGTGTTGAGATTGCGCCCAGGCCTGGCCGATTTTCAGCAGCATCCAGCAACGCAAGAGCTGATGTTGGTCGCCCGGTATCTGGCTCAGCAGATTTTGCCAGACGGCGATACCCGATTCGACCTTGCCGTCGGCCAACGTGTTGGCGCCGCGCTCGTAGAGCCTCACCAATTCGGCGGCGAATTGTGGACGGACGTCCACGCTCCAGCTGCCGACCGGCACTTGAATGGTAAAGCCTGCTGGGTGCCCGTCGCGTTGGCCGATCAACGACAACTGACCACGGGGAGCCTGCTCCGTGAGCAGCCAGAGCCAATCGAAGATGGACGAGATTTTGCCCTCAGCTGCTGCGGTCAAGGGTGTTGCAGGATGTTGCCAGGCAACGAGCAAGTCTTTCGGGTGCAGTCCGGCGTGAGCCAGCGCCGACTCCGGTTCGACGGCCGACACCCACACCCCGACGGGGGGTGGCTGCGGGACTGTGGTGGTGCGGACGGGGGATGCCGCGCCAACCAAGAGCAGCGCAGCCAGTGTGATCAAAAACCAGGGTCGGTGATTAGCTTCGTTCATCACACTCGAACCGTTCCTTCACTTCGGTCCAAGCGGATTGATTCGGTTCGTGGATTGCTAACCGCGCCAAGCTGTCGCAAGCCTCGCGCCATAGGCCAAGCCGATAGTCGACGTCAGCCAGCAGCATCAGCAGCCCTGGGTCATCGGTCGCTGCTGCCTGGCGCGCCAAGTGGTGTCGCGCGCGGGCATCCCGGCGACTGGCAGTGGTGAACAGGGTGTCGCCGTGCAAGATCTGGCGGCCCATGGAACCTGAGCTTACTCTCAGGTGGTAAACGGTTTCCGGTACCAGAACCCCCTCCGGGATCTCGACTCGCACCGTGTCCAAGAAGTTGCGGTGGGTGCGGCGTCGAGACGGTTTCGAACCACGGTTCGCTGCGGTCGCCCGGACGTCCATCTCGACCGAATAGATGTCTCGACCGCGGATGTCGCGCACCTCGACTTCGTAGCGCTCCACCCGTGACAAGGCCCGAAAGTGGAGCACGGGTGCGTCGTGCAACAAAGTGGCTTGATCATGCGGGTACAGCTCGAATGTGGGGCGAGGGGCGAAGCGCGCCTGGCGGATACGACCAGCGGCGGGTCGCTTGCCGGGCTTTTGGTCTTTGGCGAGGCGAGGCAGCTGGGCCACCGCCGGCACCGACTCCAATCGTTGGACCGAGCCAGCGTCGATTTTGACGCCGCGGCGCCCGACTCGGATTTTGCTGCCGGAACCCAGCACGTAGCGTTCGCCGTCGAGGAAAACCAGCATCACCTGGGCGCCCTCATCGGTACGAACGATCGCCCCCGAAGGCAGTCGATCGAGCACACTGAGGGTCTTGGCACGTGACGATGCAGTCTTGAGGAATTTGGCATTGCCTGAGATCCAACAGACGATCGCTACCGGGTTCGATCCGTCGCCGACGGTGTCCGTGTCGACGACAAATTTGGCTGTCACGAGGTCGGAGGCGACGAAGGTTGTCGAGGCCGTCTCAGCCTCGGCCGCATGGCTCGCCATCAGCAGCAAGCCCAAGAGCAAGGGGGCGAAGGATAATCTGTGAAGTATTGTCATGGATTCGATCTTTGTGGGCGGAATTATTCTGGGAATCGAGACAATCGCAGGCGGAGGACGAAGGCCAGAGAGAGCGTGGTCAGCAGCGCGGCGAGAAAAGGTGCTGCCGGCAGTAGGAGGTAATCGCGGGAGAATAGGGCGATCGCACCCGCTAGCCAAGCTGCGGCAACCGCGATGCCAACTGAGCCGGCGAGCATGAGTCGTCGACCCAGCAGCAGAACCGCCGTGCCCAGGGTCGCCAGCATGCCCGCCGCCGCCAGCGTGCCGCCGGTTGCTGTAGGTCTCAAGGGAGCACTGGCGAGGGTCGGGTAGAACTCTTGATCGAGCAGCGTCTTGTCGAGCAACGTCTTGTCGAGCAGTGTCTTGTCGAGCAGCGTATGGAGCGTCAAAGCCTGCAGAATCGGACCGGGAACTTCGCCATCCAGGGACTTCGGGTGAGGCACCCGATAAGGCCCATCCGCGCCTGGGTAGACCGCGCCGACCAGGACCAGCCGTCCGGCAAAACGTTCCGGCTGCTGTTGCAGCGTCGCCGCCAGATCGTGCCAAGAGATCTGATCCAGCTGCCGCCAATCGAGGCTGTAGTCGATGCGGAAGGCGTTCTCTGCAGGCACTTCGGTGCGTAAGATGTTGGCGGCGCGGGCAGCGAATGACAAACGGCGCTGCCCCTCGATGTCTCGATAGCTGACCCGTGCTCGGCGCACGACACCATCGGCGTCCTGATCGAGATTGACAAAGCCGAACAGCTCGTTGGTCCGTTGCGGCCCGAGGGCGGCAGTGGTGAGACCCTGTATCGCTTCGGGGCCGGTGACCGAGCCCTCATCTGGAGAAAACGCCGCCAGCGCGATCTTGTCAGCATGGCGCAGGACAAAATCCGAGAAGGCTGACGTGCGGCTCCATTGCTCGGGCAGCAACAGATCGATGGCAATGCCCGCAGCGCCCGCTGCCATGGTTTGTTTCAACAACTCGCCAGCTTCTTGCCCGCGATCGGCCAACGGTGTGGGATCGTCGTTCAGCGTGGCCTCGTCGAGCAGGACCAGCAACAGCGGCTGGGTCGGCGATCTTGGCTCGGCGAGGTAGAATCGCACGTCTACCAAGCGATCTTCGAGTCGACCCAGCGGTCCCTCGAAAGCTGTAGTCAGCAAGATTGCGGCGATCCCGAGAGCGGCAGCCAGAGTCAGTCGCCGAGTCGATTCCTGCTGCCACCACCGGTTGTGCCGGGTCTGACGCACGGCTTGGCGTAAGTCTGCCACGACCTGCCGAGCCGAGGTTGGACGCCGCCGAGGGTCCTTGGTCAGCGCAGCCAGAATCGGACGATCCAGCTCACTGGGCAACGTCGGTGCCAGCACCGACGGAGCCAAAACTTCCTGGTCGCGGTGGAGAGCGATCAGCTCCGCCGCCGAGCCTTGAAAAGGCGGACAACCGGCTAGACAGCGATAGATCAAGACACCGAAAGCGTAGACGTCGGAGGCTGGCGTCGGCGGCTGATTGCTCAGGACCTCTGGAGACATGTAGCCCGGGGTCCCGAGCAGCGCTGTCGAGCGGTCCGAGGCAAGATTCGGGAAACGGTCCAGCGTCACGTCGTCTTCCAACGAGGCACGGTATTCCAATCTGGCATGGTTTTCTATCCCAGTGGCCGTCCCGACCACGTCTGGCGTTTGGTCTGGATCGCTGAAGAACTGTGCCAGGCCAAAGTCCAGAACGGTAACCCTGTCCAACGATGTGGTTTGGGAGTCCGAGTCGGGCTGTGGACTCAGAAAAACGTTGGACGGTTTGAGGTCGCGGTGCAGGATCCCAGCCTTGTGAGCGTGCTCCAGAGCATCAGCGACCTGATCGAAGATCGGCAAGGCAGCAGACAACGATAGAGCTCCCGAGCGCAATCGCTCGGCGAGCGAGCAGCCCTCGAGATACTCCATTACCAAGTAGGGGATGTGCCGTTTGGCCTCGACGCCAAAGTCCGTCACCTCGACCACATTCGGATGTCGCAGGCGTCCGAGAGTCTCAGCCTCGCGTTCGAAGCGCTCGATGAAACCACTGTCTGTCTGAAAACGTGGGCGCAGGATCTTGACCGACACCAGGCGTTTTAGACCTAGGTGGCGCGCCTTGTAAACCCGCCCCATACCGCCACCGCCGATTCGGCGCAGCAAGTGATACTTCTCATCGAGGATTGACGAGCCCACGAAGACGATTTCGAGCGGTGCCCCGTCATCAGGGCAGATCCGGTGTCCATCGTCCAGACTACGTTTGCAGCTCAGACATTCTTTCATGGCAGACGGCTAACCCTCGAACGACAGTCGAAAGTAGATGTCGGTGCCTATCACATGCGCATGAGCCTATAACCCAGGAGGCCTCGTTGAAACGCGACTCGCCCCCGGTGGAGGTCTGCTCATGGCAGCTGTCAGTTGATCGACGAATGTTGGGGTCACATTCGACACTCTCTCTATACAACAACGAAATTGACGAGCTTTTGTTGCGATATCGACCAAATCGAGTCCGCCAATAAAGCTCATTGCATCATCCTTTAGAAGGGTCGTCGGTAGATCGAATCGAGGTTCGCTGCTTTGTGGTCTCCAAGTGCAACCGTTTTGGTATTAACATCACCGTCCTAGACTCAGTATTACGAAGCAAGAGAGACCGAGGGCAACGGACTGTTCGAGCAGGCTGGTTAGACAACCTGTTCAGGTGGCTTACGGCCAATGGAATCGTCTTGCGTGAACCCATCTAGCCGGAGACTTTCGAGCTGACCAAGAATCGTCCGTTGACTCTGCGCTTGAATCGTCGACTACGACGTTTCGGTAAGCGCTTCGAACTCGAGGCTCAGCTCGAGATGTCGCCATACATGGCGCTACAGGCGCTGGCTGATCTTGTCAGCATGCCCGTTGACGAAGTGCCGTTACGTGCTGAGATCCAGCTACAGCGACCGGACGGTGGGCGTTCCTTGGTCGCCGTCACCAGTGGGGTCGAGGCGCCGGGAGGCGGCGCTGAGTTGATGGTGGAGTCTTATCCATCGAAGCGCGGTTGGCGGTTCCGTGGGGCCGAAGGGCTGGGCACGTTTCGCCTGTGGATCGGAGAAGGGACCGACAGCCATGGTCCCCTAGAGCTTGCTGGTGGTCGTCTCGGTACCGAGCTGCCTTGGACGTTCGTCCCTGCGCCAGACTCTGCGTCAGCCCAGGATGCCGACGAGTGTTGGCGTTTCGTAGCCCAAGGCTCGTGCGCCAGCTCGCAACCGAGTGTCGCGATTTTTGTGCCGATCGGCTGGCAACTCGAGGTTGACGACGGGCAGGCCACAGCCCTGGGTGAGATCGACGAGGTTGACGGTGCCGTCTACGAAGTCACCGGTGAGGCGCAACTCCAAGGACCAGAGTCGCGCAAGGTAACGATCCGCACCGGGCAGGCGACCGAAAGTCTTACCGAGTATCGGCTATCCGGTGAGACGTTCGGTACCAGTGATTGTTTTTGCGGTGTGCCGGAAGTGTTGGCCTTCGAAGCCAACGGCGAACTGCAGGCTCCGGTGGATGTCGAATGGCGGCCGGTGGCGGTGAGCGTGGCGATCGGCGAGCCCTCGGAGGAAGTGTGGCGCCCGATGTCCTCCGACTGTCTTGGACAAGTCGAGCTGCGGGTCATAGACAGCGGCTCGTTACGGTTTCTCGAACGACTCGATATCGTGCCGACCGAGTTCGAGGTTGGACTCGACCGGCAGGGACGCATCTTGCTGTCGGGGTTAGCTAATGCGGATGTCGAAGAAGCCCCTGGATTAGAGTGTGAGGTGCGCGATAACTCGTCGGTCTTCATCACTGTCGAGGTTGATCGCAAATCACCGCCAACGTTCGAAATCGGTCTTACTTGGGACGCCCAACGTCGACTGACCCTGCCGGTGCCCTATGCGATTCGTGGAGCCGCCTTCATCGGCCCTGCGGGCGTTCCGCTTGAGCCCGAAGCCCAGATTCCAGTCGATCGTCTGTCAGGGATAAGGGCGTTTGCTACCAGCCTCGACGACGGCGAAAGTTTCGCCTTGACGGCGCGTTTGTTGGCCGAGGATGTGCTCTACGACGTTGAGCTTTATGAGCCGATTCCGCGTCTCGGGACCGGGTATTTCGAAGTGGATCTCGGTTTGTTTCAAGGGTCCCTCCGGCGGATGTTGTCCGCCAGCCAGGAGCTCGACGCGGAGGTCCGGCTGTGGATGGAATCGGATCGCGGGCCGTTGCCGCCGCGGCGCATCCAGGTCGCTCGGTTCGAGGCCCCGCTGGAGCTCGACAAGACGAGCGGAGAAGCCACGGTCACCGACTCCAACCCAGGCTCGGAGCTGTGTGTCGAGGCGCTGCCGCGCTGGCAGCCCGAGGCACCCCCGTTGGTCCTCGAAGCCACCGAAGCAGGCAACGCGTTCCGCTTCGATCCGGCACAGCGCGAAGCCGGTCCCTGGATGTTGCTCGGTTGGGACGGCGATATCTGTCGCTTTCGCCCCACGCTGTGGACCGTGGGTGCCGAAGGCAAAGCAGTTGAAGAGGGCAGTTTGAGCCCGCTCCAGCAAGCCATCCGCCTCGACGACAAAGAGCTGCGTCACCAGGCGTTGGCGACCGAGGTGGCGCGTCTGGCAGAAAGTCCTGGCGATCCTGGGTGGGCTCAGGTTGCCGGTAGTATCGAGCGGCAGTACCTGCTGCCCGCGGCGCCCTTCGAGCTGTTGCGCGAGTTGATCCAGCATCCCGCGGCGGCGGTTGGCGCGCTCGCCCGAGCATCCGACCAAGACAGTTTTGGTCATGCCTGGTCGGTGCTGGAGCAAATGCCGTTCGTCTGGCGGCTGGTGCCGCTCCGCGCTTGGCTTCAGGCGGTCGAAGGGCTGCATCGGACGCGGCAAGCAGCGGCCAAAGATTCGGATTCAGGCGAGTCGGCGGGTGAGCAGCTGCAATCCTTGCTCGAGAGGATGGGGGCTCACCGGCCTTACCTCAAGACCGTGGCTGCTTGGTTACAGCTCAGGCTGCTCGGCGTCGAAGACCCGTCGGAGCTGGGTGCTCCCGCCTTCGTCCTCGAAGGGATTTTGGAGGCCGAGCGCCAGAGTTTATTCAGCCGCACTGCTGATGATTGGTGGCCGCGGGCGCCGCAGGCTAGCGAATGGACGTCGGCCGAGTCGCGTCTGCCCGATGTGCTGCGGCGCCAGCTACGGGTGGCCAAAACTGTCTCGTCGTTCAAGCGACCCGTGTTGACAGCACCGCTGCTCGCCGCGTTCTCCAGCGCCTTGGACCTGCCGACACAGCCCTTCTTCCTCTTCGACATGCGTCGCCTTCGCACCTTCGATGCACGCTTTTTTGACGCCACTTATGAGAACGGTCTGCGTCTCGCTCTGTCGGTGATCGGCAATGAGCTTCCGAAATAGCCGAGCTTCCGAAATAGCCGAGTTCCGAAATAGCAGGGGTTCGGCTACCAGACGGTAGCCAAACCGTTTGGGACGTCGATCACGAATACCGCTCCGGTCTGCGGTAGCTCAGTTACAAGACTCTTGGGTGCAGCTCCAGCCGAAGGGGACACAGTTGCTGCACGAAGGATTGCAACAGTATTCACCCCTGCCGCAGATAGCCCCACCACAGAGCTGGCCCCCGGCTGCGAAAATCTCGGGTGAGAACACCAGGCTTTCACCTAGCTCGCTCGTCGATGACTCGAGGCAGCTCGCAGTAATTGACTGAGGGGTGTCGACCGTAGCTTCCGAAGCAGCCTGATCTTGTGATTCAGCTTGCTGCGGTGTCGTCTGTTGTGGTGTTGCCTGTTGCGGCTCGGCCTGCAGAGTGTCTTCAGTTTGGGCCGAAGCGCCCAAAGTGAGAAGGGCGACGAGTCCGACCAATAGAGTTGTTTTACGCATGACTTTCCTCTCTGTTGTGGTGAGCCTGCTTCGCTTGCCGGGAAGCAAGCCCGACTCTCAGCGAGTGGAGAAATCGAATGCGTCCAGAGTGCCTGATCTCCTCCCGGTGTCCCTTCCGGGGAAGAGCGAGGTGTCCTTGGGCTGTCGATATCCCCCTCTCGCGGCATCAATACGAACAATCTACACCTGCAAAGGCTCTGTGTCCAGATAGAAAAGCCTAAGCCTAGATGTCGGCACAGCGTTCGGCTTGCGTTTGCTCTAGGTTTTGACCCGCTCTAGCTATTGAGACGACGACATCATTGCGCCGAGATCCATCACTTGTTGCCCTTCAGCCGGGGTGTACTCGAAAACACCGGCCGGTAGTTTGTCTTTGGCGATGAATTCGAAATCGCTGAAACTCATAGAGATGAAAGGCTTCTCGCCTTCGGCCCGGACTTCTTTCGGGAAGCCGGTGCGTTGATCGAGGAGGAAGATAAAGGCATCGGCGTCGGATGAGGTGAGGGTGCTGAGCTTCTCACGGGTCTCGCCGGTGATCTTGCCGCGTAGAGTGACTTCACCGTCGCCCTTGCCGACAACTTCGAAGTCCATGGTTTCGGTGAGGGCCCGCAGTTGGGCGACGGGGTCGAGGCTCGCGGGGCTCATGCCGCCAGTCGATTTGTTGAGGGCCTGAGCTTGGTCTAGGGCAACTTTGGTGATCTGGACGCCGCCGAGGGCGGGATTCTCCATCTCGCTCCAGACCGTGGTACCGTCGATGACATTGAGGACGCGCATGGTGATCGGCTCAGCCGACAGGCCCGGAATGCCATTCATCGTCAGCTCGAGAGACATCCGGGAGTGGGTGCGATCACCTTGGGTGATGCTGCCCTTCATGTTGCCGGCGAGCGGCTGGCCCATGGCGCTCAGATCCAAGGTTGCAGTGTAGTCAACCTTGAACGGGCCCCGATCGTAGATCGAGAGCAGTTTCTCCAGCCATTGCACCGCGTCCGGGGTGGAGTCGGCGTACGCTGACGGGGTCAGCGGTATGATCAGTGCTACAGCCAATAGGAACGGTATGAAGGCCTGTCGTCTCAGGCGTGAAACAGTCTGTTGTTGCATGCGAGGCTCCCTGATGTTGACGCTACAGCTGATGCCGACTCAACTGTTGATATTAGCTCAACTGCTGAAATGGACTCTGTTACTGAACGGGACTCTATTGCTGAATGGGACAGTACAGCGGCTTCTATGAATACGAGCGATTGCCGAAGTGTGTTCGGCGCTTGAACCGATCGATTGTTTCAGACTTTACCAATGCACTCCTCCAAAGTTATTCCATCAGCATCTAAAAACCGCCAGCTCCGGCTCGACGGTTGGGGCTTCGTCGATGAACACTTCGCAGCCTCGCCCGAGTTGCTCGCTTGGTTGACGGAACGACTGGGGCAACCCGAGCCTTTTCCGTCGTTCGATGATTCTGCATTTGATCCGGCGGCGACTGCCGACGGTCAAGGTCCCGCCGCGCTGCCCGAACTGGGCTGTGCTACCAGCAACGCGCCCCTCGATCGTCTGGCCCATGCCCGGGGTCGTGGCTTCCCGGATCTGGTGCGGCTGCGCTCTGGCACCGTGCCTCGCTTGCCCGACGCGGTGGCGCGACCGGTGGACGACGGCGAGCTCGAAGCGTTGTTGGCGACGGGCGACCGTGAGGGCCTGTGTCTCATCCCCTGGGGCGGCGGCACGTCGGTGACGGGGGGTGTCAACCCGCCAGCAGATGCCGCCCCGGTGGTGACCGTCGATTTGGCGGGTTTCTCCGGACTTCACCAACTCGACGAAATCTCCGGTTTGGCGACCCTCGGTGCTGGCACCACCGGCCCGGCATTGGAGGCCGCGCTCCAAACCCAGGGCTGGACCCTTGGCCACTTCCCACAATCTTGGGAGCTGTCGACTCTCGGGGGCTGGATCGCCACCCGCTCGGCCGGGCAAGAGTCGTTGGGTATGGGACGGATCGAAGATCTGGTTGCCGGGCTCGATCTCACCGCTCCCGCCGGCCGAATGTCCTTGCCTGCCTTGCCGGCTTCCGCTGCCGGCCCCGACCTGCGTCAGCTGGTGCTGGGCAGCGAAGGACGTTTCGGCATCATCACCCGCGCCACCATGCGAGTGCGTCGACTGCCGGCCAGCCAGCGGGTGGAGGCGGCGCTGGTGCCGGATTGGGCAAGTGGGGTCGCCGCCGCCCGGGCACTGGTGCAAGGTGGTGTGCCGCTACAGTTGCTGCGGCTATCCGACGCCTTCGAAACCCAAGTGGCTATGACGGTGGGGCTGGGTCGTAGCCGCTTTGCAACCCTGGTTCGTGGCTGGCTGAAGCTGCGCGGCATCGGTGACCAAGCCTGTTTGATGTTACTCGGCGCCAGCGGCAGCCACCGCCACGCCGACGCGACCTTGGAAGCCGCCCGCACCGTCACCCGCCCCCACGGCTCGGTGTGGCTGGGAGCCGGCCCTGGACGCCACTGGCTGGCGGACAGGTTTCGCCATCCCTATTTGCGTGACAGCCTGTTCGATGTCGGCTTCGGCACCGAAACCCTGGAGACCGCCGTGCCGTGGTCCGGCGTCGACCGGCTCTATCAAGCGGTCAGCCAGGCGCTCGCCGAGCCCGGTGGCGACGGCGAGCGTCCAACGCCGGTGCTCTGTCACCTCTCCCATCCCTATCGCGACGGCGTGTCGCTCTACTTCACGGTCTTCTTTCGTTGCCCGCAGAATCCCGACGTTGCGGTGGAACGCTGGGCGGTGATGAAACGCCGCGCCACCGAGGCGATCCAGGCTGCTGGCGGCACTCTCAGCCACCATCACGGCATCGGTGCCTGGCACGCACCGTGGTTTCCACACGAGGCCAATGCAGACGGTTGGCAAGTGCTGCGCCGGGTCGCCGACACGCTCGATCCCCACAACACGCTCAATCCCCACGTCCTACTCGACCGCACCGACCGACTCGAGGCCTAGCGGATGTTCCACCCTGCCTGGCGACAACAGGCGTTGGCCGATCTGGAGACGCCGTTTGATCTGGTGGTGTTGGGGGGTGGCATCACCGGTTGTGGCATCCTACTCGACGCCGCCCAGCGTGGACTGCGGGTGCTGCTGATCGAACGTGGCGATATCGCCTGCGGTACCTCGTCGCGATCGTCAAAGTTGATCCATGGCGGCTTACGGTACTTGAAAGAGATGCAATTCGGTGTCACCCGCACCGCCTGCCGCGAGCGCGATCGACAGATTGTCCTCAATCCGCACCTGGTGACGCCGCAACGATGGATCTATCCGGCCTACCAAGGGGACAAGACTCCGGCGTGGACGGTTGAATTGGGGCTCAAAATCTACGATCGCCTCACGCAGCTGCCGGACAAACACGCTCGTCTCGACCCGGCACAACTCGACGCATTAGCTCCCGGGCTCGATCGCCGAAACCTCAACCGTGCGCTGTCATATGTTGACGCCCGCGTCGACGATGCCCGCCTCACCCTGGCGGTTGCGGCCACCGCTGCCGCTTACGGTGGGGTTGTGCTGACCCGGGCTACTCCTGAGGAGGCAATCCGCGACGCCGACGGACGCCTGAGCGGTGTGGTAGTGCGCGATCTCGAATCCGACTCAACGGGATCCGACGGCGGTAGCAGGACCTACCGTGTGGACGCGGCGTTGGTGGTCAACGCCGCGGGTGTGTGGGTCGACCGGGTACGCCATCAGCTTGGGCTCGATGGCACCCACGTCCAGCCTTCCCGCGGTTCACACCTGGTGTTGCCAACCGCCAAGCTGCCGCTCGCGGCGGCGGTGACGGTGCGTTCGCCAGACGATCAACGGCCGGTGTTTTTCATCCCCCACCCCGAGGGGGTGCTGGTCGGCACCACCGACGTGTTTCACCACGGCGAGCTCGACGACCCCCGTCCCACCACCACCGAGATTCGCTACCTGCTGCGCACCGCCGCCGCTGCTTTTCCTGACCACGCTCTTAGCCATGTCGATATCCTGGGCACGTTCGCCGGCTTGCGACCGGTGCTGAGCCATGGCCACGACGATCCGTCCAAGGCGAGCCGGGAAGAGGCGATCTGGCACGAGCAAGGCCTGTTGTCAGTAGCAGGTGGCAAGCTCACCACCTGGCGAGCGATCGCCGAGCAAGTGGTCGACCGGGCGTTGACCTTGTTGCCCGCGGCACGTTCCAGGCGGGCGGCGCCTTGCGCTACCGCCGGCACACCGTTGGCGGGCCTGGCCCCGATGGATCTAGCCCAGCGTCTGTGCCGTGCCACGCCGGCCCGCGGCCAGGGTGAGCTCGAGCCAGCGGTTGCGGAAGCGATGGCCCGTCGACTCGGATCCCAAGCTTGGACGGCCTGCGCGCTCGCCGACGTGGACGGCCGCCAGCTGCAACCGATCGTTGACGGCTCGGACCTCTGTCTCGCCGAAGTGCGTGCCCATCTGCGCTTCGGCGCCGTGATCCATCTACCGGACCTCTTCCTGCGTCGGGTACGCCTCGGCATGTGGCACCCCGATCAGGTCGACGAGCTGTTGCCCCACCTCGAAACATCGATCTGTCAAGAGATGAGTTGGTCCCCACAGCGCTGGGATCGTGAGTGTGAGCGGTACCGACGCGAAGCCGAGGCTTGGGCACCACGCGGCATGGTGGACGATCCGGAGGTTGCTGGGTGACCCACCCGGTATTTTCCCACCCGGTATTTTCCCACCCGGTAACTCCCCACCCGGTATCTTCCCAGACGGTCGTCGTCGTCAACTCGGCGGCCGGTGGTGGCCGCGCCGGTCGAGTTTGGCAGAGTCTGCGCAACACCAACCCAGAGCTAGCCGCCGCCGAGACGGTGGAGGCAACCGACGCCGCCACCAGTCGAGATCGGCTGGCCGCTGCATTACGCCGTAACCCCGAACGGGTGTTGGCAGTGGGCGGCGATGGCACCGCTCATCTGGTGATCAACAGCTTGCTCGAAGCAGGTTGTGGCGATACCGTAGCGTTCGGCTTGGTGCCAGCCGGCACCGGTTCCGACCTCGCGCGCAGCCTCGGCCTGGCGTCGCACCCTTTCACCGCGCTGCGTCAGGTGTTGACGGCGACGCCGCGATCGATCGACGCGCTGCACGTCATCCCTGATACCGGTCCCGGCTGTTACGTCGTCAACATCGCCTCGGTCGGGTTATCCGGCACCGTGGTGCCGGCGGTCAATGCCAATCCCAACCGCGGCCAGCTGACCTACTTGTCCACCACCCTGGTCGCCTTGTGGCGTTATCGACCGGTGGCTTGCCGCATCGAGGTGGATGGTGAGCCGTTCACCGACGGTGGTTTCTTCTTGGCCGCCTTCGCCAAGGGCCAATACTTCGGCAAAGGCATGCGCGTCGCCCCCCAGGCACGCCTCGACGACGGTTGGATCCACGTTGTGGTCATCCCACCGGTACCGCTCTGGCAGCTGCCGTATCGCATGCCGCAATTCCTCACCGGTCGTCACATCAACTTGCCCATCGTGCGATCAACCCGAGCCCGGCAGGTGCGCCTGACACCGGCTGAGGGTTTCCCACCCTTCGATGTTGATGGCGAGAGCCTGCCCGCCGGTCCAGCCGAGGTGCGAGTGTTGCCCGGAGCGTTGCGCGTCTTGGCATGAGCGCCTAGCGCCTGTTTGATCAGACTGGGCAAGCAGCTCTCCGGTGCAGGGGCGCACGGCTGTGCGCCCGGTCGCTGTCTCAGGCAGACCTGTCTCAGGCAGACCTGTCTGCAGCCCTCCAGTGTCGGAGAGCACGGCCATACGCCCGACAGCGAATGCCGAGTCGAGCGCCGAAAACTTTTGTTGTCAGTTTCGGAGCCCAATCGTCGCGTAGGAGTGTGAGGTCGGAAACGGACCCGGCCGTCTCCACACACACCGACGAGCAAGGGGGAGTCATCACATTCGAAACCATCAAACAACGAGACATCACTAGGCAACAACCCGACCGATTCAAACTTCAATCCAGGAGATACCCATCATGAACCGTACCCAGACAGTCCTTGTAGCCATCTCGACCCTCGCCTTGTTGACCTTCGCCAGTGTCGCCGTGGCCGAACCGGTGTTGCTCGAGTCGTCCTTCCCATCCCTCGGCCTGGGGTGGGGTGAGATGCCTTACCAAGCGTCCGCTGATGTGGCGGGCTCAGGGGTGCCGATGATCAACGTGACCAACCCGAGCCGCAAGAGCTTCGCGCTGGTTCGGATCGTCGCCTGGAGCGACGAGACCGGGCAGAGCCGTTGGGCGATGCTGAACCTCGAGCCGGGCGGCAGCTCGACTCTCAGCCTGGAAGGTGCGGAACAGTTCTCACAACTGTCCTTTGCCGGTAACGGCGCCTTTTCGGTCGAGCTCCTGAACGCGACCGACGACCAACGCCTCGACGTACCCGTCGAGCGTGCCGTACCGGCTGCGCGAGCGGACTATGGGTTTCGCAAGTCGACCACCACCTGTGCCGGAGATTGGAAGCTGACCTGCACTGCCGGTGGCTGTCTGAACCCCTTACTTGGCCCGTTCATCAAGCATGGCAGCGTGGTAGACGGCGATCAGGTCTATTGGAATAACAACACGCCGACCGGCCCATGGGCAACGATAGGCGATTCGAACATCACCGCAGACTGGGTCGAGGGCACCAACGGTTGTCCAAACTCGGTCACAAATTCCCTCGGTCACACCTACAGCGTCGTGAAGCTTGGCGGTGGGCTCGAAACTTGCCCGAATCCGCCCTGCGAGATCATTGTCGTTCCGCCGCGTACCTGAGACACGATCGTTCGCATCCCATCATGTTGTGTCCGACACGCCGTCCGCATAGCGGACGGCGTCGTCTGTTCGGCCCCAGGCGAGGTAGAGCTCAACCAACCCTTGGCGCCAGGTTTCGACGCGGGTGCTGCCAGGGTTTTGCTGAAAGGCGGCGTAGGCCTCGAGCAACAGCGGTTCGGCCGCGTCGTATTGCCGCAGGGCGGTCAAGACGATGCCGTGGTAGCCAGCGGCGGCGGCGATGAGCCGATGCCCTTCCGGCAACACATTACGCCGCACCCCTACCGCCTCGCGCAGCAGCGGTTCCGCTTCGCTGGTAGCGCCGCGGGCATGCAGAAGATTGCCCAAGCGGATCAAGGGAAAAGCCAGAGTATGTTGATCTGGGGCCTTGGTGCGACGCATGATGGCGAGGGTTTCACGGTAGAGCGCTATCGCCTCGTCAACCTTGTCGCGCTTTTCGAGTAACACGCCGAGATTGAACACCGACGACGCCAGATCAGGGTGCTCGCCGCCCCAGATACGACGATAGATGGCCAACCCTTCGCGCACCATCCGTTCGGCCTCGTCCATCGCTCCGTTCCGCCACAATACGTTGCCGTGATTGTTCAGCGCCACAGCCAATCGCGGATCGTCGTTGTCGAAAGACTGGCGGGCGATCGCCAGCGCACGGCGAAAGAGTTGCTCGGCACGTTCGAAATTGTTGCGAGTCAGGGCGATATTCGCCAAGGTGTCTAGGGTGAGGCAGAGGTCCGAGTGATTCGCTCCCAACACCTTTTCTTGCAGCGCCAGCGCTTCGCGACCCACCGCATCGGCACGCTCCAAGTCGTCTTGATGGTGCAGAATCTCCGCCAGCCGTTGGAGACTGAGCCCGATCCGGGGATGGTCTTCGGCGAGCCGGCTACGCTCGATGGCCAGGGCTTGCTCGCTGAGCGCCTGGGCGTCGTCGAGCTCACCGCGTTCGAGTTGGGTTCTGGCCAGGCCCGCCATAATCTCGGCGCGCTCGAGCGGTCGACCGCTCGCTCCATCATGATCAAGGTCTTCTTCGAGAAGCAGTGCCTCCTCGAGCAGCAGTGCCTGGCGAAATAGAGCCTCGGACTTATCGAGCTCGCCTACGGCGCGGGCTGCGACCGCCAAGCCCCAAAGGTTTTCCATCACCGCATGGTCGCCGCCGGTGGGAACCGTTTGGGCGAGTTCCAGGGCTTCTTGGAAGGCCGCCTCCGCGGCCTGTGGTTCGGCGGTGTCGAGCTGTGTCCGACCCAGGTGGTGCAGGCTTTCGGCCAGCATCATGGGCTCCGCCGCCAGCTGACGACGCGTCTCGACGGCACGGCGCAGAAGGTCCCGAGCGACCTCATAACGACCCAAGTTGTAGTTGACGTTGCCCATCGTCACTAGCAGGGCAGCGCGGGTTTCCGGCCGCTCACCGAGTTGCTCGTCGATCCGCTGAGCGCCTTGGTCCAGGATCTCGCGTGCGGTGATCGTTTCACCGCGGGAGTTCTCTGGCGACGAGGTCTCGAAGATGGTTGTCAGGAACTCCAGCACTTCGGCATTCTTGTCGCGCTCGGCCCGTACCTGATCACGCTCCGTGGCAACCGCTTGTGATTGAATGCGGGTGGTGATCGCGAACGCGGCGATCACGCCAACGAACACGATAGCCACCGTCACCGCCAACCAATGGCGACGCAGGAATTTGCCACTACGGTAGGCGAAGCTGTCGCTCTGAGCCATCACCGGCAAGCCAGCGAGGTGGCGGCGGAGATCGTCACTCAACCCCGCTGCCGACGCATAACGCCGCGCTGCGTCTTTGTGCATAGACTTGGCGACGATGGTGTCGAGATCACCCCGCAACCGACGACGTAGGCTGTCTGGGCGCAGGCCATCTGGACGCAGATCGTCCGCGCTCAGACCTGCGGCGTCGCTCGGTGGCGGCGGTTCGACCTCTTGCAGGAAACGTTCAACCTCAGCAACCGAACAGCGGTCTAGGCGATACGGTGGCCGGCCGCTCAACAGCCTGTAGAGCAATACCCCCAAGGAGTAGACGTCACTAGCGGTGGTGATCGAGCCACCCCGAGCCTGTTCCGGGCTAGCGTAACTGGGGGTCATCAGCCGCAGCCACGCCACGGTCGTCTCCAGACCGTCGGCACCGTGGTCCGGACCGAGTAGCTTGGCGATCCCGAAGTCCAACAACTTGGGGTTGCCGTCCGCGGTCACCAAGATATTGCTCGGCTTGAGGTCGCGATGGACAATCAGATTCTGGTGAGCGTATTGCACCGCGTCGCAGACTTTGCGGAACAAGTTGATCCGCTGTTCGATCGAGGCCTGGTGGTGATCGCAGTAGCTGTCGATGGGAATCCCTTCGACGTATTCCATTACCACGTAGGGTCTGGAATCTTCCGTTCCGGTCGTGAGGTCGGTGATGGTGCCGCCATCGAGCAAGCGGGCGATGTGGGTATGCTCGAGTCGAGCCAGGATCTGGCGCTCGCTGCGAAATCGTTGGCGCAAAGATTCACTATCCAACCCGCGCCGCTGGACCTTGATCGCCACCTGCTGGCGAAACTCGTCGTCGGCCCGGGACGCTCGGTACACCACACTCATGCCACCCTCGCCGATCATCTCCTGCAGTCGGTAGACGCCGATCTGTTGGCCGACGTTGGCAACATCGAGGGCATCCAGCTTCGCACGCCACGGCCCGTCCACCAGCGGGCGATCCGCTGCCAGCAAGTGCTCCGCGTCCAGCAAGCCGTCAGCAGCCCCTTCGGCGGCCAGCAGGGCGTCGACCTCCTGTCTCAGCTCGTCGTCTTCGCCACAGGTGTGATCGAGATACCTCGTGCGCTCGGCCGGCGGCATCTCCGACGCCGTCTCGAACCGTCGTCTGACTTGTTGCCAGCGCTCAGGCCGCATCGCCGGTGTTGCTCAGGTGGCGAAACAGCCATGCCTGTGCCGTCCGCCAGCGGCGGATCACGGTGCGCTCGGAGACACTTTTGACTTCCGCGATCTGCGTGTTGTCGAGACCTCCGAAGAATCGGAGCTCGACCACCTCTGCCAGTTCCGGGTCCATCGTCTCCAGCTCGTTCAGAGCGTCGTCGAGAGCGATTACGGACGGATCCTCCCGCCCTCGATCGAAGCCGGGCTCGCGGGTCGCCACCGCTTCGTCGAGTGCCAACAAGATCATCCCGCCGCCGCGCTTGGTGCGGCCTCGAGTGCGCGCATGGTCGACCAGTAGGCGGCGCATGATCTGCGACGCGATGGCAAAAAAATGTGACCGGTTGCGCCAGTGCGCTCGATCCTGATCGATCAGCTTGAGATAGGCCTCGTGCACCAATGCGGAGGTTTGGAGGGTGTGCTCTCGATGCTCCTTGCGCAGATAGCCGGCCGCGATCCGGCCGAGCTCGGCATAAACGATCGGCAGCAGCGCGTCCAACGCCTGCCGATCCCCATCGCTCCAACACCGCAGGTGTTCCGTCACATCGTTGTTCACCCATCCTCCCCGAGAGTCGGCGATACTGGTGTGCATCACCTGGATCAACTGTCAACTGCGTTCCAGGCGGACTGGAGAGCCGGATCAGACCTGGACAGGCATCCAAATAGCTAAATACCTCAATGGATGCATGGTTCCTATACGCACAATGAATAGTGGTGGTTTAGCGTGGTGTTCGAGACGCCGTTCGCTTATCTGTGCGAAGCCGATCAAACCCTCGACCAACTCAATACGCCAATAGTTATGCTAAAGTGAAGGCTTCATGGCGTGGAAGGAGACTGAGCGGCGGTTGGTAGAGCGCTTGCAGCGGGAGCTGCGGAGCCGGTGGGGGCGTATTGCCGAAACCGAGGCGGCGCTTGGGCTCAGTGAGGGTTATCTCAACAAGATGCTCTCCGGCCATCGGGTCTTTCGGCTCGATATATTCCTGCAAGCCATCGACTTGTTGGGGTTGGACTCTCGGACGTTTTTCGCCCAAGCTCTGGACATCTGTCCACAGAGTGACGATTTCCTGGCTCAGCTCGAGATGTTGGGTGATCGCGACACGGCATGGCTCAAGATCGAACGTGCCACCGCCAAGCTGGTAGCGGCGGACTTTCCAGCCGTAGACCTGGAGTCCTTGGGGCTCGCATCCCTGGCGCCCTTCACCACCGAGCTCAACGCCGAGCCCAAGCCCGCATCCTGTCGCGCTTTGGCCGACGCTGGAGAGGTTGCCGAGTTTGCCGCGCTGCCTTGTCGCGAGCAGGACCGGCGCCTGCGTAAAACCGGTAAGTACCGCAGCTTAGCGTTCGCCCGCGCCTACCTCGAGCATCTCGACGCCTTGCGTTACGACCATGCCTCGGTTGCCGCCAAGCGTGTCACGGTGGTTTTGACCGACCTCATCCCGGCGCTTCCGGGTTCCGCGAAAGATCGGCTGGCCCTGCACTGCCTGGCGCTCGGGATTTTCGGCTCGGCTCGGCGCCACAAGGCTGAGTTCACCAGCGCTGCCCACGCGTTCCGCAAGGCGCTGGTGTTGGTGCGGCGTGCCAAGATGCGGGAAGAGACCGCAAATCTGTTGATTCGAGCCTCGTACCTGCTCAAGGATTTTGGGCAGTTCGAGCGCGCCTTGGTGTTGCTCAGCGAGGCACTGGTGACCTTCACGCGGCTCGGCTCCCGCCAAGATATGGGGCGGGTGCTGGTCGATCACGGCATGATGCATTGTTATGCGGGTGACTATGACGGAGCCATTCTCGATCTCGAACAGGCTCTGGGTTACCTTGCGGGGACCAATGAAACGTTACGCCGAACCCACCTGGCGGCCTACCAACATCTAGCGTATGCCCACGAACAGCTCGGCGATCTGGAAGCCGCTGAGCTGTGGTTGGCCCGCGGCGCCAAGGCCTGCGGGTCGAAACACAAAGTGGACCAGGCCAGACTGTTCTGGTCGCAGGGTTTGGTGGCCTTCCAGCAGGCGAGCTACCTGCGTGCCGAGGATCTGTTGCGGACCGCTCAGAGTGTTCTAGCCAGTCGCGAGAGCACCATACAGGTTGCGCTGATCACCCTCGACCTGCTGGCTGCCCTGTTAGCGCAAGGCAAACACCAAGAAGCCACCGAGCTGGGATCGGGTATGGCTCAGTTGGTAGCCAAGTTTCGGAACAATCCCTGGGCCGAAGCCGCGCTTGTCGAGCTCCTCCGAGCGACTGTTTCCGGCAAGCTGAGCCAACAGCTCGTGAGTCAGGCCAAGTCGCGGTTGGAAGACGGCGCGTCCCGCCACGCGGCCCGCCAGCGCAGACAATAGTTCGCATTTGCCGTCGACTATTCGCCGCCACGGCGAGTGGGTGCTGCCGCATGAAGAACACGGGGATTCTCTCCGGGTGCACCGCTGAGCGGTTGAAGATATCCCCTCCTAAAAGAATTCATACGCTAGAAGCAACAGAGTCAAGTCTAGAGACCACGGATCTTGCTCGGCATGGGTTTAGCCGTGAGGCTCAATCAAGGGTCCAAGACCTAATTCACCACTCGAACACCCCGCTGCTAGTCGCTGTAAGTTGCAGTTCGCCATCCCAACCTCCTGCGAGTAGGTCGCCAGCGGACCGCATTGTCAGTCGACGCCTACTCGGTAGGGTCCCACGGTACCCTCCACCCGCAGAAGATGGAATCACCCTAGTAATCTCTCGCTGAGAGAGCTTGCTTGAACTGCTGCGTTTCATCCAGAGATAAGCTGGCGTCAATGTCATAGGGATCTCACCTATGAGAGATCGACAAGCCAGCGAGGCAACTTGGTCGAGCTGTCCTATGGGACCCGAGCATCCCAAATCTCGACTTGTTGCAAAATCAGCTGGGAGACAAGACCCTGTTGAGGCCCAACTGGTGATGGAGCACCAGCTGGCTGAACTGTCCGCCAACGATCGCCAACAGCTCTGAGGCCAAGGCAAAAGCGCTGATGCGTTGGGGCCGCCGCGACTCGAAAATCCTTGAGCCGCCAGCACCAACCAACAGACTGAGCAATTGAACCTCTGTTGGCACGTGTGAATCGGCCATGATCAGCCCACGAATCTCAGCGGGTGTGGTCAGCGCCTGTTGTCTGGTGGGGACGACTTGCGGTAGGTCGGCATATGCATCTCTCCTCGAGTCCGGTTTCGAGACGTAGACACGCGAGTGTGGGGTGTCGGTATGGCTCGTCTCTTCATCTGGGCGGCAGTGTTATTGGCTGTCTTGTGCCAATTGGGTGGCACTATGCGGCAAGACGGCAGGCTGGGAAAGCTCTGGTATGAAAGAAAAGCGTTTTAGGACGATAGGTCCTGTATTCGAGATAAATACACAGACTGAAGTAGAGACTCTCATCAGAGTTGGGGTAGACAGGAGAAAGCCTCTCTGCTTTTCAGATCGAACCCCTGGTTCAAAACTGCAAGAGCGCGACGGATGGGCGCAGGTGAGCGCAGATGGGCCCATGCCTCGGCCAACTCAATACGCCAATAGTTATGCTAAAGTGCTGCGCAAATGGTTTGGAAAGAGACGCAGCGGCAGCTGGTAGAGCGCTTGCAGCGGGAGTTGCGAAGCCGGTGGGGGCGTATTGCCGAAATCGAGGCTGCGCTTGGCCTCAGTGACGGTTACCTCAACAAGATGCTCTCCGGGCAGCGCGGGTTTCGGCTCGATATCTTCCTGCAAGCCATTGACCTGTTGGGGTTGGACTCACGCACCTTCTTCACGCAGGCCTTGGACATTTGTCCACAGAGCGATGATTTCCTGGCCCAACTCGAACTGCTGGGGGACCGTGATTCGGCATGGCTGAAGATCGAGCGTGCCACCGCCAATCTGGTGGCGGAAGACTTCCCAGCAGTGGACTTGGAGTCCTTGGATCTGGGATCGCTGGCACCGTTCACAACCGATCTCGGAGCCGACCCAAGGCCCGCCCCCAATCGCATCATGGCGGACGCCGCTGAGGTAGAGGAGTTCGCCGAGCTGCCGTACCGCGAGCAAGACCGCCGTCTGCGTCACACGCAGAAGTACCGCAGCCTGCCTTTCGCCCGAGCCTACCTCGAACATCTCGACTCTTTGCGCTACGATCATGCTCTGGTCGCCGCCAAGCGCGTCACCGTGGTGCTCACCGATCTCATCCCAGCTCTCCCAGGGTCCGCAAAAGAACGGCTGACCCTGCATTGCCATGCTTTGGGGATTTTTGGGTCGGCCCGGCGTCACAAAGGGGAGTTCACCAGCGCCGCGCAAGCCTTCCGCAAGGCGTTGATGTTGACGCGGCGAGCCAAGATGCGTGAGGAGACGGCGAATCTGTTGTTGCGCGCCTCGTATTTACTCAAGGATTTTGGACAGCCCGAGCGCGCCTTGGTGTTACTCAGTGAAGCACTAGTGACCTTCACACGGCTCGGCTCCCGCCAAGATATGGGACGGGCGTTGGTGGATCACGGCATGATGCACTGTTATGCGGGCGACTATGAAGGGGCGATTCTCGATCTCGAGCAGGCTTTGAGTTACCTCGCAGGAACCGGTGAAACGTTGCGCAGAAATCATCTCGCGGCTTACCAAAATCTTGCCTACGCCTACGAGCAACTTGGCGATCTGGAGGCAGCCGAGCATTGTTTGGCGAATGGTGCCAAGCAGTTCGGTTCAAAGCACGAGGTGGATCGAGCCAGGCTGCAATGGTCGCAGGGCATGGTGGCTTTCCAGCGGGCCAGTTATCCGCGCGCCGAACAGTTGCTGCGGTCTGCGCAGGGTGTTTTTGCCGGTCGCGAAGGTACTTTGCAGATCGCAGTGGTGACTCTCGATCTACTTGCTGCCTTGTTGGCCCAAGGTAAACATGAAGAAGCCGCCGAGCTGGCTTCGGGTATGGCGCAGCTCGTGGCGAGAGTACGCAACAACCGGTTGGCTGAGGCAGCTCTTGTTGAGCTCGTTCGCGCCACCGTTGCCGGCAAGTTGAGCCAGCAGATCGTCAGCGAGGTCAAAGCTCGGCTCGAAGCGGCAAACGCCTCCGCCGTCGTCAGGCGAAAGCGTCTGAACTAGCGCCGTTATCCGTTAGGCTCGATCAGTGGTCCGACGCCTGGAGCGCCCTCTGGATTGATTGGGGATCCGATTCCCTTCCAACCACTGGGCTCGATCAACGGCCCGACCCCCAATTCGCCACCTGAAGCGTCCACCGCTATCCGCTGAAAGTTGCAACTCGTCATGCGAACCTCCTGCAAGCGGGTCGCCGTCGGACCACATCGTCAGCTGACGCCCACTCTTAGTCACCCCACGGTACTCCCTGTCAGCAGATGATGGAACTACCGTAGTGATCTCTTTCTGAAGGAGATTAGCGGAGTATATGCGTTATTTTCAGAGATGTAATGCGACTGGCCGTATGTTGATCTTGATTAAAAGAGAGCATTCAGCCTTTGGAATACCTCAGTCGACTCTCCCTACATGTCGCGGACGTCCAAATCTCAATAGTCGCAAATCAGTCTAGGACCTGGTGGCTTGGAGGTCATCGGTCCATGGTGGGCTTCCCCGACCAGCTGATCGATAAAGGCGCCCGACAATCGACATCGTTGTACGAGAACGCTCGCGGATTGGCAAGCTGGGTTGCCTCCCCTCTGATGTAGGGGCGAGCCTTGTGTTCGCCCGGTTCGGGCTGCCTCCAACACCAAGACTCGTGACGGTTTGGACGACAAGAATATCACCGTGGGTTTGGCACGCTGGGACGCAGTGGTTGCCTTCCAACCCCAACCGAGAACCGGCCAAATCGTTGACGATCTCGACGGTAGACACCCTAGAATCCAATTTTTATGACCACAATGAGAACCCCTATTTCGACGGCTAGAGTCGACTGATATCCCTTGTAATCGTAAGATTCAACGGAATCCGTCCATCAAAATTAAGGTTCTAGGCTCGAGTTCTGTTCTCAGTATCTATCAGAAGACATGCGATTTATCTCTCGGATCTCGTATCTCATGAAGGGATGCTGCCACTCGAGGCCGCCAAACCATCGTCTAGGTATTTGAGACCACATATCCTCCGAAAACTCGGTTTGACGGTAGAAAAAGCTGCTCTGTATCCTCCTTTTTATGAAGGACAAGACGACCAGCGCTTCGTCCACAGCTTTGCAACGCAAGGCAGGCAGAGGCACCCGAGAGCCGATGCTGTACGACGGCCTACGAGAGGCCATCGCGAACATCCGCAAGCGCAAGGGCCTCACGCAGATCCAGTGCGCTGCGCGGACGCCGACCAGCTCGGAAGAGCATAAGAAGAGCCTGGAGAAGAAGTGGAGCCGGATCGAAGCTGGCACCCACAAGATTTTCGGGCCAGCGGAAGAGGCGCTGCTGCTCACTGGCTTGCAGTGCACCAAGCTCGAGTTGTGGGAAGAGAAGATGCGGGTGGAGCGCGACTACTACCGCAAATACGCGGCGGAGGTTGGCGAGTCCAAGCCGGGGTATGAGACGTCGGCGCTGGCGCGCCATGTCGAGCAGCTGTATCGCTTCAACGCTGAGGAGCTGCCGCCCAATGCCCAACAAGAGTTTCACGAGTTACGCAATATTGTGGTGACGCTGGTCACCCAGATCTCACATTTGATCGATCGGGTTGGAGGTTCCTACCGCGCCTACCGAGACACTGCCGCCTCCCGCTAGATCCTGCCTCTCTCGCCAGGCGATGCCCAGCCTGAAGCCTTATTAACCGCCGATCCCGGCCGGTTAGTAAGGTTTTTTGTGTTTAAAGAATAGATCAAAAAAACACAGTGGCCCGTGTGCTCTACTGATGGGTGAGAAATATCTGAAATTCTTTAGAATAAGGCTTGACAAAGATTACTGGTAGGCGTAGATTTCTCCCCATGAGGACGCGGCGACCCCTGAGGGTCACGAGTCAAGAGTAACGTCTCCAGTGAGATACGTCTCCAGTGAGATAGGTCCCGAGTGAGATACGTCTCACGGACCGACGCTCAGTCTTTACCAGCTACGTGCCCATGCCGTGGATCCCGGCAACGCCCGTAGTGGACGGTTCGAACCCTTGTTCGAAAACCGTGTTCTCGCCGGCCCGTTGGGCCGTGCCCAATGGACCTAACCGGTGGACCGGTCTGCGACGGCATCACACGCCCGAGCGAGCCCGAACCACTTTGACAACGATCAACGCCCGCCTGCGCGGGCGATGGAGATAAACGGTATGCATTTTCTCAAACGATGGCTCGACTGGCTTCTGAGCCTCATCGGCCTCCAGCGATCCAGCACCACACAGGGTGGAACCACCTCGTCCTATTCCACCCGGTCCAGCACCAAGCCGGACTTTCCCGAGATGAAAGCGGAGCGTACCCAGCTGTGGCCCGAGTCACCCGAGGACGCCCGCGGCGAGGAGCAACACGCCAGCGATCAACAACCCAAATCAAAAGGAGTCTGACCATGTCTAGTCAAAAACAACCCGCCACGCTGGTCTCCCGCGAGGTCATCCGACGTCAACGGCCATCGATCGACGTCACTACCTCGGCACTCACCTATGCCGCGGATGTGGCGCTGTCACTCGAGCCGCTGCTGGCTCAAGGGCTGCCCGAGGGTGCCACCATGCCCGATACCGAAGTCCTGCAACTCTCCGTCGGCAACCTCGTGACGCTTTATGAGGACGCGATGGAGTCGGCGGACGATGCCCATTTCACCTCCAACAGCGAACTCAATCGCCTGCGGTTGGTGCGTGACGACACCCACGATCGGCTGTACCCCAAACTGGCGGAGATCCGCGATACCTTCGACGCGGCTTACGGCGTCGGCACCTGCCAGCGCATCTTGGGGATCGGCGTGCGGATCCCCAAAGATCCGTTGACGGTGCGTCGGATGACGGCGCGGGTGGTGGCGCGGCTCACCGCCGTCGACTTCGAACCACCACCTCGGCGCGACGATGGCATTGCCGTCGACATTGCGGCCTGGGTGGCGGCGCTATCACCGGATCTCGAGCTGCTGAAGTCGTCCCTGGGGGGTATCGCGCGGGCGAAACGCCAGGTGGTGCGGACGCAGGAGGCGAAGAATCAGGCGGTTGAGGAGTTCGAGCGCATCTATGGACGCTGCTCGCGGTTCCTCGAAGCGCTCTACGACGTTGCCGGTCGCGACTACTTGGCTCTACGCTTGCGGCCGTCGAGTCACTCGAAGGGGAAGCCGTCGGATGATGATTCGTCGAGCGGTGGGTCATCGAACCAGGGTGGCTCGTCGGGTGAGGGTGACCCGTCGAACGATGGTCGGACGTCTACGGAGGGTGACTCGCAGACCGAGCCGCCACCTGATGATTCGACGCCGTCGGATGAGTCGACGTCGGGGGACGATTCGTCGCCTGACGATCCGGCACCGGATGAGCCGTCCGCGGACGATCCCGCGTTGCGCCCTCCAGCCGACAACCACTGAGGCGAAAGAGACGGTCAGTCCTCCTTTCCTGACCGTCTCGGCCGGTGCCCGCGGCGGGCACCGGCCCTTTTCATCGCCAGCTCCAACCGTCCACCCATTCAAACCAAGACGATCATGTTGCAAACCGCCCACGAGTTTCTTTCTGCCCTCTACCCTGAGCCGTTGCATCACTGGGCTTCCGAGGCTGGGCGGCCCGCTCCCGAGTTGGTGTTGTGGACCCTGCCGAAACAGCGCAACCCGTCGACGGATCGTTCGAGGTCGCGCAGCTATTGGCTGCCGTCGGTCGACGCCGCGGCTCGCCAGGCCGAGACGCTGAGGGCGGATCGCAACGTCTTTTTTGGCGTCGCCCTACAAGACCGTATGGCCGCCCTCGACGCCGCCCGCGAGACGAGGCCGAAGGCCACAGCCCGATCGGTACGCGGTCGCCAGGAGACCGCGGTTGGCCTGCCGGCGGTGTGGGTAGACCTCGACGTCGCCGGCCCGGGGCACAGCAGCGACACCTTGCCACCAACTCGTGATGCGGCGCTCGGACTGTTGGCGGCGGTACCGCAGCCACCGTCGGCGGTGGTGTGGAGCGGTGGCGGCTTCCACGTCTATTGGCTGCTGCGCGAGGTCCGCAGGCTCAACTCTTCAGCTGCCCGCACGGCGGCGCATGACCTGTTGCAGCGAGTGCAGTGGGCGGTCCAGCGCGAAGCCCAGACCCGGGGTTGGATGGTGGATTCCACCGCCGAGCTGGCGCGGGTGTTGCGGCTACCCGGCACCCTGAATCACAAAGCAAGCTTCCCCCGGGAAACAGTGATCGAACACCTGGATCCCACCCAGCGTTACCACGCTGCAGACTTTGATCTGCTGGACGGTCTCCCCAGCAGGGACCCCAGCAACACGGACCCCGCCCAGACGGACCCCAGCCAGGCGGCCCGGGCTGGACCGATAGCGTCCAGCACCGGCGGTGAGGCCGGCGTGCCGGCGGACTTTGAACCGATCCACGAGGGGTGTTCGTGGCTGCGCAGCTGCCAGGAACGCAGCTGGACCCTGACCGAGCCGGAATGGTTTGCGCAGTTGACGATTGTTGCCCGCTGCGCGAGCCAGGAGATGGATAGCCGAACCTTGGTGCACACCCTGAGCTCCGACTATCCGCGTTACGACCCGGCCGAGACCGACCGCAAGATGCAGCACGCCCTCGGCCCGCGCTCGCAGCCGTTCACCTGCGGCAAAATCGCCCGCGAGTTCGGCGCGCACCAGCAGCACTGTGAACCTTGCCCACATCGTGGCGACATCAAGAGCCCCATTGTCCTCGGTCGACGGCGGGGGATCGGCTCGCCGCCAGTCACCTCCTCGCCAGGCAGTCCACCACCCGGCGGTGGCCAGGGCGGTGGTGGCCAGGACGGTGGTGTCCCGGGAGGTGGTGAGGCCGGGGTGGGTGGACGCCAGCCGACGGGTGGACGTCAGCCGATCCAACTCAGCCATCTCGAAAACGAAGTGGCCGACCAAGCTCTGGCGGCCGTTGCCGAGCGCGAATCGAACCTCTTCCGGCGCGGCGGCACCCTGGTGCAGGTGGTGCAATGGGACGAGGGTGTGTCGGCGGTCCCAGGCTCGTCGGATACAAGTCACCCAGGGTTTCCACCCTGGGCTACCGGATGCCGCCCTCCGGGCTCGAGAGGATGGTCGGGGCCGTCTGATGCGTCCAATGAGGTGTCGTCCAACACGGTGTCTTCTGACACGGTGTCTTCTGACACGGTGCTGTCTTCTGACACGGTGCCAGCCGACTCGGCAACACCTATCCATCGTGGTCTCGAAGCGCCCGCCGCCCGCCAGGTCCAGGACGCTCGGATGCGTGAGCTGCTCGCCACCCACTGTGAGTTTCAGGCCGCCCAGCGCACCAAACAAGGCAGACATTGGCGACCGGTCCATCCTCCCGCTTGGGTCCCCAAGGCGATCCTCGGGCGGTTCGATTGGCCGACGTTGCCGCGTCTCGAGGGGGTGGTGGAGGGGCCGGTCCTGCGGTCGGACGGCAGCGTCCTTCAGACCCCGGGTTACGATCTTGCGAGCGGCCTGTTCCTGGCGCCGCAGGTGGAGTTCCAGCCGGTGCCGGAGGCGCCCACCGAGGAACAGTGTGAAAGCGCACTGCTCGAGCTCACCCATGTGGTGGCGGACTTTCCGTTCGCCAGCCCGGCCCATCTCTCGGGCTGGCTGGCGGCGTTGTTGACACCGCTGGCACGCTTCGCCTTTGCTGGACCGTCGCCGGTCAACCTGATCGACGCCAACGTCCGCGGCGCCGGCAAAAGCCTGCTCGCCGACGTCTGCCATCTGATCGTCACGGGTCGACCCGCACCTCGCATGCCCTACGCCCGTGACGAGAACGAGCTGCGCAAAGAGATCACCTCGATCGCACTCAAGGCGCGGCAGATCGTGGTGATCGACAACGTTACCGGCGCCTTCGGCTCGCCGACTTTGGATCTGGCAGTGACCGCTACCAGCTGGGCGGATCGTCTGCTCGGCCAGAATGTCGACCTCGAGCTGCCACTCGCCATCACTTGGTATGTCACCGGCAACAACATCGAGCTGGCGGGCGACATGCCGCGCCGTTGCCTGCACATTCGGCTCGAGTCGCCGGAGGAGAAGCCCGAACATCGCGGCGGCTTCCGGCATCCACGCCTCGCCGAGTGGCTGGTGGCCGAGCGTCCACGGTTGTTGCCCGCCGCCTTGACCTTGTTGGCCGGGTACCAACACGCTGGACGCCCCGACCAGGGGTTGATGCCCTGGGGTTCGTTCGAAGGCTGGTCCGATCTCGTCCGCAGCACCTTGGTATGGCTCGACCTACCCGACCCGGCGTCGATCAACCAAGACATTGCCGTCGTCCATCCCCGCGGTGCCGCTGAAGCCCGCCTACTCGCCGGCCTCGAAGAAGTCCTCCCCACCCTCGGCGGCGCTGCCACCGTCCGCCAGATCTTGCGAGCCCTAGAGGACAACGCGTTGTTGTACGAAACTCTGCGGTCCGCCTTGGAAGACCTCGTCCCGCGGTTGCGTCGAGGTGATCTGCCGACACCGGTCAAATTCGGCAGCATCCTGCGCTCATTGCGCGGCCGTCAGTTGGGTAGTCGCCGTCTGCACACCGGCGAGAAGACCCGCCAAGGTTTAACCTGGGCAATTGGGTCGACCCGCGACTGTGACGGTGTGACGGTGTGACGCAGATTCCTACCCATATGAAATCCCTCTTTTCGCTCAAGAAGAAAACACTAAAAGTTTGAGCGGTACAAAACACCGTCACACCGTCACACCGTCACGCATTCAACACTTATTCAACGTCCATGAACCCCGCTCGAGCGTCGAATGTACGGTCCTCGACGTGTAGAGACCACGATCCAGCGTCGATTGTGGTGTCTGGACGCTTGGGATCGTGCAATCGAGCGTGAATCGTGGTGTCTGGACGGTGAGGATCGTGCGATCGAGCGTAAATCGTGGTGTCTGGACGTCGGGGATCGTGCAATCGAGCGTAAATCGTGGTGTCTGGGGGTTGGGGATCGTTGAATTGAGTGTCGACAGTTGGGTCACGAAGCCGCATATGGCGTCTGCAAAGGTTGAACACTTGACTTAATCGATCGTTTAAGTAAACTGGAGCCATGGAACGTGACCAAACCCTCAAACCACCCACGACTCGACGGCACGACCGACGGCGCGACGATGTCGACTCCCGAGGCGATGCGACCCGCGAGGCGTTGGTCGACGCCGGTCTCGAGTTGTTCTCGAAACTTGGCTACCACGCCGCTAGTAGCCGCGCTCTGGCGGAGGCTGCGGGTGTCAATCAGGCGCTGATCGGTTATCACTTCGGCGGCAAGCGCGGTCTCTACCTGGCCGTTTTCGAGCGTATCGGCGAATCGGTAGTGGCACGCCTCGGGCCGGCGGTAGCGATGGCTCAACAGGCTGACGAGTCGGCTGAATCGCCGCCGGATCGTGACGCGATCGTCGACGGAATTTTGCAGATGTTGGATCGTGCGGTGGATCTGTTCACCGGTCCGGCAACCGCCCCGTGGGCGATGCTGATCATCCGCGAGCAGCAGAATCCGACCGAAGCGTTCGACATTGTTTGGCAGCGCTTCATGGCGCCCCTCACTGGCCGACTGGCCCGTTGGATCGGCATCTTGCGCGGCGAGCCGGCGGATGCACCCCAGGTGCGGCTGACGGTGTTGACGATCATGAGCCAGGCGCTGATGTTTCGCGTTGCCCGCGAGACCGTTTTGCGTCTACTCGGCTGGGACGCGATTGGCGCTGACGAGGTGGCCGGGATCAAGCGTCGAATCCACCACAACGTGCGTGCGATCCTGGCCGAAGAGACACCGTGATGAATCTAGAAGCTTGGCCCGAGAAAGGCCTGCCATGAAAAAGATCTTGCTCCTTCTCGTTTTGGTGGCGTTGACCGCCGCCGCCTTCATCTTCGGGAGCCCCTCTGACAGCGCCACCGAAGACGACTCGACGCTCTACGGTAATGTCGACATCCGCGAGGTCGCCCTCGCTTTTCGCCAGTCCGGGCGGATCGCCTCGGTGACGGTCGAAGAGGGGGACGCGGTCGAAGCCGGCGCCGCCGTCGCGACCCTCGACGACGAACCTTTCCGCCAGGCGGTGGAGGTTGCCGAAGCTCAGTTGGAGCGCGCCGGCGCCGGCCTCGCTCGCCTCGAACGGGGCAGCCGACCGCAGGAGATCGAGCAGGCACGGGCCGGCGTCACCGAGGCTGAGGCTCGGTTGTTGGCAGCGAAGCAGGAGCTCGAGCGCAAGACCGGGCTGCGCGACTCGGGGGCAAGCAGCGAACGCGACGTCGAAGCGGCGCGGGAACGGTACGACGCTGCCGCCGCCCGCCTCGCCGCCGCCGGTGAAGTACTCGATCTGACCGTGGAAGGTTTTCGTGCAGAGGACGTTGCCGCCGGTCGCGCCGAGTTGCGTCTCGCCGCTGCGGAACTGGCGCGGGCCCGCACCGCCCTCGCCGATACCCGCCTGCTGGTGCCGAGCCCCGGCACGGTGCTGACCCGGGTGCGTGAGCCTGGCTCAATGGTGAACGCTGGCACGCCGGTAGCGGTGCTGTCGCTGACCACACCGGTGGTGGTGCGGGCTTATGTGCCGGAGACCCGTCTCGGTCGAGTGCCGCCGGGCACCGCGGTCGAGATCACAACCGATTCGTCAACGACGACCTATCGTGGCCGGGTTGGGTTCGTTTCGCCGCGGGCCGAGTTTACCCCCAAGACGGTCGAGACCCCCGAATTGCGCACCGACTTGGTTTACCGGCTGCGGATTGTGGTGGAGAACCCTGACGCGGCGTTGCTCCAAGGCATGCCGGTGACGGTCACATTGCTGGCAGCAGAGACGGTGCCGGTAGCAGAGGCGTCGCCGACAACAGAGACCAAGGCTGCAAACCCGGCTGGCGAGGCGAGTTGAGATGGACACCGCGGTCGAGATTCGGGGCCTGGTCAAACGCTTCGACGATCTCGAAGCCTTAGCCAGCATCAACGCCGACGTCCTCGTCGGCACCCTGACCGGCCTGGTTGGCCCCGATGGCGCCGGCAAAACGACCTTGATGCGCATCATGGCGGCATTGATGGCACCCACCGAAGGCACGGTGCAGCTCGCCGGTTTTGATGTGGTGCGCGACGCCGACCACATCCACGTCGTGACCGGCTACATGCCGCAACGGTTTGGACTGTACGAAGACTTGTCGGTGCTGGAGAACTTGGAGTTGTACGCGAGCTTGCGGGGTTTGCGCGGGGGCGAGCGCTCCGCGACGTTTGATCGTTTGCTCGCGTTTACGCGCCTCGGGCCGTTTACCCGTCGGTTGGCGGGTCAGCTTTCCGGCGGCATGAAGCAGAAGCTCGGTTTGGCCTGTGCGCTGATGGCGCGGCCCCGGGTCTTGTTGCTCGACGAGCCGAGTGTTGGCGTCGACCCGGTGAGTCGACAGGATCTTTGGCGGATGGTCGGCGAGTTGACCGAGGAGGGGATGGCGGTGGTGTGGTCCACCGCCTATCTCGACGAGGCCGAGCGCTGCGACAGTGTGCTGTTGCTGGACGGCGGGCAGCTGCTCTTCGACGGTCCACCGCGGGACCTGACCGGCCGCCTCGTCGGTCGCAGCCTGCGGGTCTCTGGGCTGGGCGACAACCGTCGCGAGTTCCTGGCCACCGCGCTCGATCACGCCGCGGTGTGTGATGGGGTGATTCAAGGTTCTGGGGTGCGGTTGGTTTTGGCCGAGGAGGGTGGCACCTCGGCGGTTTTGGCCGAGGAGGGTGGCACCTCGGCAGATGTCTCGGCCGGCGAGACCAATCGGGTTGCTGTCGAAAAGCTGTGTGCCGCCCACGGCGCCCAGTTGGTCACGGTCGAGCCGCGGTTTGAAGACGCCTTCATCGACTTGTTGGGTGGCGGTCCGGAGGGGCGTTCGGCGATCGCCGAACGTTTCGGCGACGTCGCGTTGGACGGCGACGTTGCGGTGTCTTGTCGTGATTTGAGCAAACACTTCGGCACCTTTGTGGCCACCGACAAGGTGAGCTTCGACGTCCAGCGCGGCGAAATCTTCGGTCTCCTCGGCCCCAACGGCGCCGGCAAGTCGACCACTTTCAAGATGCTCTGCGGCCTACTCAAGCCAACCTCCGGCGACGCCCAGGTGGTTGGGGTCGATCTGCGCACCGCCGCCAACACCGCCAAGCTGCGGCTGGGTTATATGGCGCAGAAGTTCTCGCTTTACGGTCTGCTGTCGGTGCGTCAAAACCTCGAGTTCTTCTCCGGGGTTTACGGCCTGAGCGGCGCCAACCGTCGCCAACGTATCCAGGAGATGATCGAGACGTTTGGTCTCGAACGGTTCCTCGACGCCTCACCGGACCTACTGCCGTTGGGCTTCAAGCAGCGTCTGGCCCTGGCCTGTGCCCTCATGCACCGGCCGCCGGTGTTGTTCCTCGATGAGCCGACCTCCGGGGTGGATCCGATCACTCGCCGCGAGTTCTGGACCCACATCAATGGCCTGGTGCGTCGTGGTGTGACGGTGTTGGTCACCACCCACTTCATGGACGAAGCCGAATACTGTGATCGCGTTGCCCTGATGTACCAAGCGCGGTTGATTGCCCTCGATTCACCGGATGCCCTCAAGGCCAGCGCCGCCAGCACAGAACATCCCGAACCGACGATGGAGCAGGCGTTCATCACACTGGTCGAGGCGCAACTGGTCGAGGCGCAACTAGCGGAAGTCCAACTTGCGGCAACCCAAGCCACGCCGCCGGGGGTTGCGGCATGAGCCCCGCGCTGTCATCGGCCGGCTCGCCGTCCGGCTCGCCGACCGTCGCCGCGGATGCGAGCGATCGGGTTGCGCCACCCAGTGTGTTCCAGCCGCGGCGTTTGGCGGCGTTGGTGCGCAAGGAGAGCTTGCAGATCGTGCGCGATCCGTCGGCGCTGGTTATCGCCTTTGTGCTGCCGGTGGTGATGCTGTTCCTGTTCGCCTACGCCGTCTCCCTGGACGTCGAGGGAGTGCGTCTTGGCCTGGTGCTGGAAGACGGTGGTGTTGCCGCCCGTGAGCTTGCCGCCGGCTTTGCCGCAACACCGTTTTTCGACGTCCTGACGGTCCACGATCGTCGCCAAGTCGAAGACATGTTGGTTGCCGGCACGTTGCGTGGCATCGTGGTGATTCCGCAGGACTTCGATCGTGCCCTGGCTGGCGGTACGCCCCGGCTGCAGGTGATCACCGATGGTGCTCAGCCGAATACGGCAAATTTTGTGTCCGGTTATGCCGAGGGGGTACTCGCCACCTGGTTGGCCTCGCGTCAGACGTCCACGTCTAGCGGCGGCGTCCAACTGGAGCCGCGGTATTGGTTCAATCCCGAGATCGAAAGCCGACGTTTCCTGGTGCCCGGCGCCATCGCTATCGTCATGACGATGATCGGTACGCTCTTGACCGCGTTGGTGATGGCGCGCGAGTGGGAGCGCGGCACGATGGAGGCGTTGTTTTCGACGCCGTCGGGTATCGTCGAAATTCTGATCGGCAAGCTCTTGCCATATTTTGCGTTGGGATTGCTCGCCACCCTCGGCTGCACGGCGCTGGCCAGCACCGTGTTCGAAGTACCTCTGCGGGGCTCTCTGGTGGCGTTGCTGTTGCTGACGAGTACGTTTCTGATCCCCGCCCTTGGCCAAGGGTTGCTGATCTCGGCGCTGGCCCGGAATCAATTTGTGGCGTCGCAGCTGGCGCTGTTGTCGGGTTTTTTGCCTGCCTTCTTGCTGTCGGGCTTTCTGTTCAACATCGAGTCGATGCCGGGGTGGATCCAGTTGATCACCCGGGTGATCCCAGCACGTTATTTTGTCTCGAGCTTGCAGACGGTGTTCCTGGCGGGTGACGTCTGGCCCATTTTCGTTCGCGACATCCTCGCCATGCTCGCTGTTGGCGCCGTCTTCTTTGGCCTGACCGCGGCCACGACCCGCAAGAGCCTAGACCGATGAGCAGCCAACTGCGTGCCCAGATCGTCAAGGAGCTGCTATCGACGCTGCGCGATCCACGGTCGCGTTTCATCCTGATCGGGCCGCCGATGCTGCAGCTGTTTGTGTTCTCTTACGCCGCCACCCTCGATGTGCGCAATGTCGACATTGCGGTGCTCGACCTCGACCGCGGGGCAGCTGCCCTGGAGTTGGTGCAGCAAGTCGAGAACGCCGACTTCGTCGACCGGTTGGAACGGGTGTCGAGCCTGGCGCAGCTCGGTGACCGGATCGACCGTCAGCAGGCCTTGGTGGGGCTGCACATCGCCAGTGGCTTCTCACGGGATGCTGTCGCCGGCCGACCCGCCAAGGTGCAGATGCTGCTCGACGGTCGCCGCGCCAACACCGCCCAAATCGCCGCCTCGTACCTCGCTGGTATCGCCCGTCAGTTGTCAGTCGAGATCATGGATGATGGGGCGCCCCAGACGGTCATGCCTCAGACGGTTATGCCTCAGACGGTCGTCCGGCATTGGTTCAATCCCAATTTGACCTACAGCTGGTTCATTGTGCCGAGCTTGAGCGGCATTTTGGCGATGTTCATCTCGTTGTTGGTCACCGCGCTGTCGATTGCCCGCGAACGGGAGCTTGGCACTTTCGACCAGCTGCTGGTGTCCCCCGCAACCTCGTTCGAAATCATCGTGGCCAAAACCGTGCCGGCGTTGATGGTCGGTTCGCTGCTCGCCCTGCTGATGGTGGCCGCTGGCGTGTTCGTCTTCGGCATCCCCTTCACCGGCTCGCTTGGGCTGCTGGTGGCGAGTCTGCTGCTGTTCATTTTGTCGATCGTCGGCCTCGGCTTGATGTTGTCGGCGGTCTGCCAGACCCAACAGCAGGCAATCCTCGGCACGTTTTCGATCGGCATCCCGCTGATCTTGATTTCTGGCTTTGCGACACCGGTCGAGAATATGCCGTCGGTGTTGCAAGCTCTTGCCGAGCTGAGTCCTTTGAAACACTACCTCGTCATCGTCCAGGGCAGCTTCCTGAAGGCGCTTCCGCCGTCCGAAGTGTTTGCCAATGCCTGGCCGATGGCGGTGATCGCCGCCGTCACGTTGTCGATGGCGGTGATTTTTGTCCAGCGGAGACTGCAATGATCAGCACTCGACGCCCGCCTCGTCTCGCTCGTGCGGCCCTATTCACGATGTTTCCCCACGTCGCGCTTCTATTCGCCGTGCTTTTGGGTGGCTGTGCCGCCGTCGGTCCCGACTATGTTTCGCCACCGATGGTCCAAGGCGACGGCTGGGCAGACGCCGCCCCGGCCGCGGTCTCCCCCGACGAGCTCGGGCGCTGGTGGCAACGTTTCGAAGACCCGACCCTCAATCGGTTGGTCGAGGCCGCGTTGGCCGGCAACCTCGATATCTACCAGGCGGCAGCGCGAATCGCCGAGTCGCGGGCGGTGCTCGATCGTGTCACCGGTCGCGAGCGACCGCGAGGTGCTGCCGGCGCCAGCGTCAATACCACCCGGCTGAGCAAGAACGGCAGTCTGCCGATCGAACGTATCCCGGGGTTCGACCGCGACCAGCGGATTGTCGACCTTGGCGTCGACGCCTCCTGGGAGCTCGATCTTTTCGGTCGCACCCGCCGAGCTGTCGAAGCTGCCGAGGCGAGCCTCGGTGGTGTCCAAGAAGAACACCGTGCGGTGCAGTTTGCAGTCGCGGCGGAGGTCACCCGAACCTACCTGGCGTTGCGCGGCGGGCAGCGGCGACTGGCGGCGTTCGAGGCCGCGACCTCGTCGGTACGGCAGACCGCCGAGTTGGTTGCGCGGCAAGTGACAGCGGGGGAGTTGGCAGAGGTCGAACGTCACCGGATCGAAGCGGATCTGCACGCCCTGGAGGCACGGCTACCGAGTCAACGCGCCGAGTTGCGGGCCCTCGCCCTGGCTCTCGGCCCCCTTGTCGGCACCTTGCCGGAGGTGCAGCTGACCCTGCTCGAAGAGACGCCACCAGCGCCCGTGTTGAGCCCTTTTCCCCTCGGTGAGCGCAGTGAACTATTGGCTCGTCGGCCCGATGTCCGTGCTGCCGAGCGTCGTCTCGCTGCCGCCACCGCTGAAATTGGTCTCGCCACCGCCGAGCTATATCCCCGCCTGTCGATCGGCGCCCGCGGTGGTTTCCAAGCGCTCGACGGCAGCAACCTGCTCGAAGCGTCGAGCGCCACCTGGTCGTTGTTACCGGCGATCTCGTGGCGGCTCTTCGACGGCGGCCGGGTGCGCGCCGAGATTCGCATCGCCGAAGCCCGTGCCGCTAGCGCCGGGTATGCTTTCGAAGCCGCCGTCCTCACTGCCCTCACCGATGCCGAGCGCGCCCTCGCCCGTTATCGCGGTGGCCTCGACGCCCTCGAGCACCGCCGCGCCGCCGTCGACTCAGCAGGTCGCGCTCGCGACCTCGAACGGCTGCGTTACGAGGCCGGTGAAGCCTCGTTGTTGGCGCTGCTCAACACTGAGCGTCGCCTCGACGAGTCCTCCGTCGAGCTCGAGGACACCCGCATCCAGGCGTCGGTGGATCTGGTGGTTTTGATCAAAGCGCTCGGTGGTGGTTGGGCTGGGGAGTGAAGCCCCTCCCCCCCAGGGTTGACACCCTGGGCTACCGGATTCCGCCCTCC
>JAJCXO010000275.1 GCA_029263395.1 Acidobacteriota bacterium
CGGTACGGATGATGACTTCGTCTTCGCCAGCAGCACTATTGACTGGTATCGTGGCGATCCCCAATTCCTGGCGTTTTCTATAAATCGGTGTGTTATGAAGAAGTAAGTGTGGATAGGCGATGATCGTACTCACGCCAGTCCGACACAACGTCTCGATACCCTTCTTGAATGAGAAGAGGGTCTCTCCGGGCAAAGGCCAGATCAGCTCGGTAAAGGAACTTATGTTGTCCGCATTCAAGTTCTTTTGAAGAGCAGCATAGGCCGTCTGTTTGATGTTCTCTCGATCGATGCTGCGCATACTGTCTTCACTCAACGTCTGCAAAGAAATCGGCTGCGAAATAGCCACGCCAGACCGGTCGAGGACCTTGACGATCTCCGTAACCCTCTCTGGCTTGTTCTTTGACGCCGAGAAATAAATCATCGAAGGCGCCCGTCGCTGCTTAGTGCACTCAGCCATATGCTTGGTGAGGTCTAAATCTCTCTTGAGCATGCCCCAGTTGGCATCTGCAATGTAGAAGAACATCACACCCTTCTTGCTCAGATACGTCACCTCATCCAGGATTCTCTCCGAGCTGAACTTAACAACTTTGTCGTTGGTGGCAGCTCCCCAAAAACAAAAACCGCACCGGAACGGGCAACCACGATTGGTTTCGAGAATTGTCATCGAATAGGTTCCGGGGAAAAGGTTGGTCAGGAATGGCGAAGGGATCTCTTCTAAGTCCAGAATCCGTTCAACATTATCTGTGGTTATCAGTTCTGCATCTCGATACAGGCTGAGGCCTGGAACTTTCAACAAATCAGGGCGTTCTTCTGTCAGTTCCTTCAAGTACGCCGTGAACGTTCTCTCTCCCTCACCATTGCACAGCACAATATTTTCGTGCTGTGGAACGAGATATTCGTGTCCATGATGCATGACTTGAGGACCACCCAGAATAATCTGTGTGTCTGGCTTGGCCTCAAGCAAGAGTGGAATCAAAGATCTGACAAGCCGGGTATTCCATAGGTAACAACTAAACGCGTAGATATCACTGTCATTCTTGACAAGCTGACGCACGATCTCATCGCTCGAGCTTCTGACTGTGAACGAAAGTTTGTCGAACCGATGGCTTTCATCGACAACCTGATCCTTGCGAGCATACGCTTCCAGGTATCCGGAAACCAATGGGATGATCCGCTCATACAGCGAAAGTTCGACAAGTGTTACTTTTCTAGGCATCTTCTTCACCCTTCGATGGTGGCCGGTCGTTTTCCCTAGGAGACATAGTCGAGATATGGCTTGTACAGCGGAAAGAGGACTCGCGAAGGCAAACCCGTCAACAGGCCGGCTGCTGCCACAGAGTTGTAGTAAACATTCTCGAGAGGCATACCGCGGAAGATCGCGGCCGCTCCACGAAGAGCCGTCTTCGCAGTCTGCCAATCGATGTTGAACGAAATCGTCAGGTCGAGACTTTGGACGTGGTGTAGCGTGCGAGGAGGCATATAGAGCACGTCTCCGGGATTCAACGTTGTCTCGGTAGGGCTCACTTTGAGAAAGTCAGGATGTTTCTCGAAGTCTGGGTTGTCCGGATCCACATGTGACCAGCGCCACTTGTAAAGGTAACAATGCTGGCGCTCCTGTGGAGCCACGAGAACAAAGCGCTTCCGGCCCGCAACCTGAAAGAAGGTGTTGTGCGTCTCAAGGCTGTCGAAGTGCATTGGGGTCAGACTGTGGGTCGGACCAAAGAAAAACTGACTGAATTCCCACCATTGACTGCGGTACCACTTGGGAAGATAAGCGACCGGGAAAGGGATCGCGTCATCAACCAGCCGAGGGCACATCGAGAGCATTGGGATATCGTGCAGATAGGGTGGCCGATCTTCTGGCCCCGCCTCACCCTGACTCAATTGTTCCTCATAGGCGATCACTAGCTGGGCATAGTTCTTGAAGGGCAAAAAATCGACCGCTCCGGTTGGCAAGTATCCAGGTTTGACCTTGATCCTCATGTCACCGATGACATCGCAGAAGTAGTCGGTATTCCACCTGCCCGAGGCAGCCCAGTCCACCACCATGTCCTCCATGACGACGGACTTCTGGTCGACATAGCTCTCAAAGAACTCGTCGGGAGATAAGTCTCGACGCCGTTCGACCTCGGGAAATGTCTTCATAGGATTGCGTCTCTCTCCATCACCCATTCGAGAATAGCCATCGCACTCCACAATTTGTGACGAGCTTGCCGCCAGGCAAGGCTCTGGGGACCGTCCAGCACTTCAGACGTCACGTCGCCGCCCCGAACCGCAGGGAGGTCATGCATGAACATCGTTCCCTGCGCCTTTGATACCCGTGCCATCAACTCCCTGGTCACCGAGAAAGGTTCGAAGAGCTGTTCCCAATTAGGAGTTGCTTTCGGCGCTCCCATCGTGTTCCAGCGCGTCGTATAGACAACATCAACGTCAACGGGCAAAGCCTTCAGATCATGGATTTGCTCAACTCTTGTTCCATTGCGGGACGCCAGAGAACGGATGCTCTGGAGCATCTCGTCTGACAGACCATACCCTTCAGGCGTCATCAAGGTAAGCTCATTGTCGGGAAAATGACCAAGAGCATACCCAAGAGCAGATGCGCTGTTGTTGCCCTCTCCAAGATAAAGCACACGAAGGCCTTCGACTCGACCAAACTGCGCCAGCATTGTCGACAAATCCGCCAAAGCCTGTGTGGGATGTTCTTCAGCACTCATCGCATTGATCACCGGCATCGTGCCTTGGCTGGCCAAGATCTCCATCTGCTCTTCAGGCTCGTTGGTCCGAACGACCAAAGCGTCGAGGTAGCCCGAAAAAACACGTCCGGTGTCCTCAAGTGTTTCGCCGGTAGACAATTGAAGGTCGTCGCGGCCGTAGGTCACGATCTCAGCACCGAGTTTCAACGCAGCTACTGAAAAGGCGGTCCGAGTCCGGGTAGAGGGCCGGGGAAACAGAATCCCAACAACCTTACTTTTCAACGGTTGCTCCTGCTCACCCTCCCCAGAGGCAAATTCAACCGATCGTCGAATCAAGCGGGAGATCGTGTCTTGGTCTAGCCGAGAAAGCGTAATGATGTGCCTTGCTGCCATGGATGTCCCTTTTGAATGCATCGAATCGTTTCAAGTCCTCGCAACTCCACCCACCGGAACAACTCGCCAACCTGCCTCAGGCGCACGCAACGCGCGAACGTTCCAACACAGCCTCGACGCTTTCATCAATGAGATCGAGCCCCACATCCAACTCTTCCGCGGTCACGGTCAAGGGAGGCAAGAGCTTTACGACCTCATCCGACGGGCCAACCACTTCGATTAGAAGCCCTAGTTCGAAGGCCCTTCGCGACACAGAAGCGGCATGCTCAGGATCCCGGAACGGTAACCCCCAAATAAGCCCGCGACCGCGCACCGCATCGATCGTTTCGGGATGTCGCGCAGCAATTGCCTCAAGACGGGAGCGGACGCGCTCTCCATGGTGCCGAACCGACAATTCAAGGGTGTCGTCGAGCCAATAATCGAGCGCGGCCGTAGCGGTGACGAACGCCAGGTTGTGACCTCGAAACGTACCGTTGTGCTCACCTGGATTCCAAACGTCAATATCGCGACGCAGGAGCACTAGGGAAAGTGGCAACCCGTAGCCCGACAGTGATTTTGAGAGACAGACGATGTCGGGTTGAATTTGAGCTGGCTCGAAGCTGAAAAAGGGTCCCGTCCGCCCACAACCGACTTGAATGTCGTCGACAATGAGTAAGATGCCTCGGTCGCGGGCCATGTCCGCCAACCGACGCAGCCAGGGAAAACGCGCTGGATTGACTCCACCCTCTGCCTGCACCGTCTCGAGGAGAATGGCTGCTGGAAGGTCCACACCACTCGATGTGCTGTCCAGCCAAACTTCTAAATCGGCCAACGTATCCCGCTCGGGCCCGAAGAATCCGTCGTATGGCATCCTCACAACGTGATTGAGAGGTACACCGGCAGCGCTACGGTGATATCGACTTCCTGTCGTCGCCAGGGCACCCAAAGTCATACCGTGATACCCCTGGGAAAAAGCAAGAATCGTCGTACGCCCGGTCACTTTACGGGCTAGCTTGAGCGCAGCCTCAACCGCATTGGTACCGGTAGGCCCGGGAAACTGGACTTTATAGTCGAACTTTCTGGGGAGCAAAATCACAGACTCCAAGCGCTCCAGAAACGACCGTTTGGCTACGGTGAACAGGTCGAGCGAGTGAACCACTCCACCCATCTCGAGATAGTCGACTAGACTGCGTTTGAATCGCGGATTGTTATGCCCATAGTTGAGGGCACCAGCGCCACAAAAAAAATCAAGGTATGCACGCTCGTCCTCATCGTAAAGATAAGCACCGGAGGCGGTGGTAAAGACAGCAGGAAAACTCCGGCAATAACTGCGTACTTCAGACTCTAACCGCGTAAAAATAGTCTCCATGTTCCTTGCCTCTTTCGTGACGAATGGTGCTGCGAAGTTCGAGGGCGGTCGCTGAAGAGCGGTGTGACCAACACACCAAGGCTCAACCGCATTCTTCCCGTGGAAACAACCGATTTTCTCCACTAGGTAGGGCCTGCAGGTTCATTCAACAGCAATTGAACCCCGAGATCCTCAAGCGAAGCGACCGGCCTCTCCACAAAAGCTTCGTGCAACACTCGCATGCCTCGATCAACCTGTTCGACCGGCACGACGAAACTCAAAGCCTCGCGATCGGTAAAGGCTTCCACGACATGAATGTCGTGTTCCTGAATCGACTGCAATGCCTCAAAGAAATCAGACGGACGCGAGCCGATCCCAAAACCGAGTAGTGATACCGCACCAAGTTGCTCAGACACATGAACCCGATCACCGAATCGCTGTGCCATCTCGGCCCGTGAATGATCAACACCAGGCATCTCTTCAGTGGATAGATAAAGCTCATTCCTGCCTCGGCTAGCGGGTTTGAGATAACCAAAGATGAGGTCGTATCGTGCAATCGCCTCGACCACCCGCTTGCGACTTTCCTGGTCCAGATCACCGGCAATCGTCAAGCGGATCAAGTCCTTGCGCCCTGTCACGCTGGCTGCGGTCGCTTTGCCAGGTCTCCAAGAACGCGCTTCGATAGCTTCCGAACTCGAGTCGATTCGGGTCTCATGTTCGCCGCCAAACGAAGACAGGATCCGTATTCGGATCCCGTGATCGCGCGCGAACTCTGCAGCCTCAGCTTTGAGCACTCTGGCGCCGTGCCAGCCCATAGCCTCCATGTCGTCGTGATGGAGGACTTCGATCGGGCGCGCTGCTTCAACTACCCGCGGATCAGCGCTCCAAATACCCTCTACATCAGTGTAGATGTCACACTTCTCGGCCTTGAGAGCTGCTGCCAACGCGACTGCAGTCGTGTCCGACCCACCGCGCCCTAGGGTAGTGACTTCGCCGCTATCGGTCGCTCCTTGAAAACCCGCGACAACAACAATTCTGCCGCCCTCGAGTTCCTTGAGGACACGACCCGGGAGGATCTCGACAATCCTCGCGTTGCCATAGACTGCGTTCGTCCGAATGCCGCATTGAGATCCTGTCAAAGAGACCGCTTCCTCATCCATCTCCTTGAGCGCCATCGTCAACAACGCGGTCGTCGTCTGCTCACCCGTTGTCAGAAGAACATCCAACTCTCGGGGATCAGGATTGGCCACAACCGCACGAGCCTGGCTCACCAAGGAATCCGTTGAACCTCCCATGGCCGATACAACAACTACCACGTTCCAGCCCTGCCGCCGCGTGGCTGCTACTTTGCCCGCAACCTGTCGCAATGCGTCAGGGTTGACCAAAGAGGACCCACCGTACTTCTGAACACAAATCAACTCCATAACGCACTACTTCCAATTTGTGGAAATACACATCAACTCGCCCATCCCATCAAAGCGGGATGAACAAATTTTTCTGACGGCGCGCCGTCCCCCTTGCCACATCTCCAAAGAGGTCACTCCCACCGCTGCCTCGGTGTGCGACTAACAACCCCGCTAGTATTATCTCAAGCGGCATAGATACTTGTCAAACAAACAGGGCAATGTGAATTTGCAATTCAACTACCACCGGAAGAGGACTTCCCCAGTCGACAAACCTTCGACAAAGCATAACTCTGCATAACCGACGAGTCGCTTGTCAGCCCTGATCTGAGGTCACTCGTCACAGTACCTGGGTCACTGGCCCCCAGTGGTGGATCCCTTGAGTTCACCAATCGAGTCCCTAGTGACGCTTCAATAGGTACCCCCAAACAGTCAGCGGCGCAGCCTCTGGGCAGATTTCCCAGAGGTCATCACGAACAAATTTAAGTTCTTTGCCCGTACTTAACCAAGAATCGAACACATCAAATCAAAGATAAATCTACATAAATTAGATATGTAGTCTCTGGCCTCCGCTCGTCAAAAGCAACCAGGCTACCGTCGCAGCCGCAATGAACTTCGGCCCTTTCTCGGAGCCCGTTGCTCAACGACTCAACCATCTCACTGCCAACGACCCTTCGCACCGATGCACAGAGAGATTGCTACCCACCCAGCCTCAGGCGCTCCTAATCTCTTAGCGGTATCCAATCCCCAAAAATCAAGAGTAGGACTCCGACTCAGGCAATACCTGCGCGCACCTATGCTCACTAAGTCTTTCGCCTGCCAGCTTGAGACAAGGCTTTTCACCTTGCTTTATCAACTCAAACAATATTTATACTTAATATAAATAACGTTTGAAGTTCGCTAAGTATTCAAACGGCTAAGGACGACTGTCGAAATTCAGTCTTGCGAGCACTCTTCGGCACAAATCTATTACCAAGAATCTGCTCCAAGCGGCAGCCGGTCGATCGAATAGTTCCCAGTTCACCGAAGACTCATCTCAGCTCGTCGGAGCCGCTGCCTTCAGGGACGTTATCTGCCTCGACCCGCTGCGGCCCAGAGAAGAACCCTAGTAGCAACGGTACCGGGCCGTTGCCTCGACTTTCGATCATCCACTCGCAGGCACGGACACAATCGCCACACTCCAAGCAGTGGTTGCGACCCGGGGCGTCGGCAATCGATAGCCCGGGACGTGGGCCTGACGGTGCCATCAAATCGCGCGGTGCCAAGTCCACCGGACACACATGATCACAAGCATCACATTCGATGCAGGCACTCGCCTGGTTGCGAAAGTGCACACCAAACCACTTTGCCGGTGACACGAAGGAATAGTAGAGCCCGATCGGACAGACGCTCTTGCAGAACTCCCACCGCCACCATCTGCCGTGGGCATAAGTCAACGCAACCCCGACCATCAAAACGCCCCAGGCGATGGCCAAGGCACTGCCCGAGCCTCGCCATAAAACTTGCAGATCGACCCACCAAGCCATCACCGACAACACCAAGGCGCCGGAGAAGAGGGCACCTCGCAACACGGCCAAGTAGCGTCGACCACGGGTAAGGCCTGGAGTATCTACCGCCTCGCCAAACCGACTCACTTGGCCGACAGGACACCCCCACCCGCAGAACAAGCGACCGCCGAAGACGTTGACCAAGAAGGTCGCAACATACATCGCACCGATCCCAACGATCACCCCTGCAAGCCCGTGCTTGAAAGGTGCGGCCTGAAACAGCAACGCGTGGCGGCCGCCCCACAGGTCTACGCGGGCCAGACCGGACAAAGGTACCGCCATGAGTATCCCCAACGAAACGGTCATACCGAGGCTACGCCGATAGTCGTACCGATGGGACGAACGGCGTAACGCACGCAAGATCTTCAGCCGATAACGCGGATTAGCCATCGGTGCAGGGTAACAAGCAGGCTCGCCTGACAAGCCACCACCCCGGGTTGGCTCATGCCTACCCAACGGCGGCCCCCGACCCACCCCGAAGGGCGGCGGTATCGCTCCGCGGCGATGGTAAAAATTTGCCACCAAATAATTCACCCAAAGATCACTCCGATCACCGAATCACTCTGATCACCGAATCACCGTTCTTGACCGCTCAAGAGTGTTTTAGCCGATCAAAAGTGTTCGACTGATGCAACCAGGCTGAATGAATCGAGAAGTCGATGGACGCGAAAACACGCACACATCAGATCCGGCAGCACCGCGAGGCCATTCGTACACTCGAAGCACAGGAGGTCGCGGAAAAACATGCCACCGCCTGGCCTCCGCACAACTACTACCTGTTATGGCACGTTGTCGTCGGCATGACACTCGGGGCGCTGGGAGCAAGCGTCAGCCTGCTCGCCAATGGGCTAGCCGCACCCCTGTTCGGCAAACGAGCCTTGGAGTTGATCCGTGTTTATCTGACCTTTCCAATGGGTGCCCGGGCCCTCGAGCTCGACGACGGCTCGGTGCTATTTGTCGGCTGCGTCCTCTACCTGGTGACCGGCGCCCTCTACGGCACCCTCATCCACTTAGTGCTATCGACTCGATTCGCGGACGCTCCCCTCGGCAAGCGGTTTGCCGTCGCGACCGCCATCGGACTCGGTTTGTGGGTGGTCAATTTCTACTTGGTGCTTAGCTGGCTGCAACCCCTCTTGCTGGGTGGTAACTGGATTGTCCGCTTGGTGCCGCCCTGGGTCGGCGCCCTGACTCACCTCACCTTTGCCTGGACGGTTGCGGCGGCCGAAGGGTGGGGACGGTTCGAACCCAATGGCCGAGCTTCATCTTCTAAGACCACCACAGGATGACGACTGTGACCGAACACGATCCCCAACAACGATTTTCGGCCCTCGCCTTCGGCTTGACGCTGCTGCTGGCGACCGCACCCTTGGGCTGCGCTACTGACACCATGCCCTCAGAGCCTCCTGCCAGCGACGGGCCTGCGGCTGCGAACGGCGACGAATCTATCGCCGATAATGATGCATCGAAGACAGCTGACGACCTCGAGTACCCCAAGTGGGAAACCGTCCCGCCGGGGGCAAACGCTGATTACAACCAACGCGCCAGCCTGATTCAACGCGGTCATCTGGTCTACGGCAAATACTGCCTTGGCTGCCATGGTGAATACGGCGACGGTGAGGGACCAGCGACCAAGCGGTTGATTACCAAGCCGCGGGATTTCACCAGTGGCATCTACAAGTTTCGGTCTACCGACTCGGGCAGCTTGCCGTTGGAACAGGACATCCATCGAACGATCACCCGTGGTCTCGCCCGGGTCAGTATGCCGGGCTTCCCGGTCATGCCCGAAGGCGAAAAAATGGCGGTCATCGAGTACATCAAAACCTTCTACCCGCGATGGGAGGAGGAGAAGGATCAACGCCAACTGATCCCGGTACCGCGGCCACCCGACGACCTCGCCGAAGACTTCCGCCTGGCTCGCGGTCGCATCATCTACTTGCAGATGGGCTGCGGCAAGTGTCACGGCACCGATGGCCGCGGCACCGGAGCCACCCAGACCGAATACACCGATGCCTGGGGCAATCCACAGCGGCCCTTCGATTTCACCCGCGGTTCACTCAAGGGCGGCAACACTCCCGAAGACATCTACCGCACCTTCCACACCGGGCTGCGGAGCATCATGCCATCGTTCGACGGCGACACGTTGGCGGCAGTCACCGCCGACGCCTTCGAAACCCTGAGAGCTACCCTCGATCCACAGGAAGCCAATCGTTTGGCGGCAGTGGCAGGAGACTTCCCCGCCGACGGCAACAGTGTGTTCTCCGAGATGAGTGATGGCGAGCGTTCTGAACTCGCTGAGCGCAACAGCTGGGACCTCGTCGCTTACATCATGTCGCTGCGGCGCCCGACGACGACCGCTGCAGCGGTTCTCGGCAATGACAGCTAGAGGAGCCAAGGGCCGATGACCGATTCGAATTCCGCAATCCGCCGAGACGATCCCTCTACCATCACTCCTCCGACCACGCCCCTGGTCGCCAAGGAGCTTGTGAAGTGGCATCTCATCGCCGGCATGTCGGCGCTTGGCGTCGCCATGCTGGCGGGCCTTTTCTACTCGCTGCAGTTGCTGCAGTACTGGCCACTGCCCAAAATTGCGGTG